>JAKLHY010000046.1:48781-63147 GCA_022709905.1 Verrucomicrobiota bacterium
GTTACAGCCCGTTTCAGGGATGCGCCGGCCTTGCCGCCTTGACCCAGGCCAAAATTCCTCCTGCCATTCGGAAATTTAATATGGCAACCGGTCTAAATAGGAAGTTCCTGAAGTGTTGGGAACATCCATGGAATGTCTGAGATCCTGCGACAACCGGCGCTGCCGGATAAATCCGCACTCCAGCCTCACGCGCGGATTTGGGAGCCGCGCCTCGGCCAGGGCCAGGTCCGGTAAGCGGGGTGGCATTTCATAGGATTGGCCGTCGGGATTGGAAAAGTCGCGTGTTTAGGCTTGCTCCCAAGAGTGGGCTTACCTAGGTTTTTTGAAAAGACAGCCGCGCATGAGCACTGACCGTTTGACCAGATTCATTTCCGTCCTGGGAATTTTGTTGATGATGACCGGGACCGGTTGCAGAAAACAGAAGGCAGATGCGGCGGCCGGTCCCGCGCCGGTGCAGGTGATCGTGGTGGAAGCTAAAACGGAGCCTGTGGCTGAGTCGCTCTCCCTCACAGCGTCGATCACACCCAATGAAACCGTCGAGATTAAGTCCGAAACCGATGGGATTGTCCTGGAAACCCGGTTTACCGAGGGCGAGCAGGTGGCCAAAGGCCGGGTCTTGGTGCAATTGGACGACAGCAAATTTGCCGCCGAGGTGAAGGAAGCCGAGGCGGTTTTAAAATTGAGCCAGGCCAATCACGAACGCACCAAACAGCTTTTTCAGGACAAACTGATTTCGCAGCAGGACTACGACCAGGCGACGGCGACCTTTGCCGTGAACCAGGCGGGGCTGGAACTGAAACGCCGCCAGCTTCAGGACGCTCGGATTGTGGCCCCATTCAGTGGGATCGTGGGCGCGCGACAGATCAGCCCGGGCCAGGTTATCAGCCGCAGCATGACACTCACCTGGCTCGTGGATCTGGACACGGTCAAGGTCGAGGTCAAGGTCCCCGAGAAATACCTCCGCCAACTGCATGTGGGGCAATCCATGGAGTTCAGCGTTGCCGCTTATCCGGACGAAAAATTCCGGGGCGAAGTCTATTTCATTTCCCCCCAGATTGACGAGAAGACCCGCACGGCCCTCGTCAAAGCCCGCATTCCGAATCCCGAGCACAAATTGCGCGGAGGCATGTTCGCCAGCCTGGACTTGACCCTGCGGTTGCGGGACTCCGCCATCGTCATACCGGAGCCGGCCTTGATGAGCAATGGCGACCGCTTTTCCGTCTTTGTGGTCGATGAAAAGGGCGAGGCCCAGATGCGCCCGGTGGAATTGGGCTATCGCCTTCCGGGGCGCGTGGAAGTGACTCAAGGGCTGAGCGCGGGAGAAAAGGTGGTGGTGGAAGGGCTGCAAAAGCTGCGTCCCGGCGCGCCGGTCAAGTTGTCGCCCCCCGAAGCGGCGGCCATCTACAACAATCGAACATGACCCCATGATTCTCTCACGGGTTTCGATTCAGCGCCCGATCCTGGCCTCGATGATGAATCTGGTGCTGGTATTGTTTGGTTTGATTGGCCTATCGCGGTTGCCGGTGCGTGAGCTGCCCGACATTGATCCGCCGGTCATTTCAGTCAGCACCATCTTCCCCGGGGCCAATCCCCAAGTGGTCGAGACCGAGGTCACCGAGCGATTGGAGGAGGCGATCAACAACATTGAGGGGATCAAGACCCTCCGCAGCGAAAGCCGGGAAGGAGCCAGCAACATCTCGATCGAGTTCGATCTGTCCCGCGACATCGATGTGGTGGCCCAGGATGTTCGGGACCGGGTGGGGCGGGTGCGGGGACGGTTGCCGCAGGATATCCGCGAGCCGATCATTGCCAAGCAGGACTCCGATGCGCAGCCCATCCTCTGGATCTCGATGTTTAGCGACCGTTACTCGCCGATGCAGATGACCACCCTCGCTGAGCAACAAATCAAACCCCGTCTGCAGGCCATTCCCGGTGTCTCCTCGATCATGATCGGGGGCGAGAAACGATTTGCCATGCGGCTGTGGCTCGATTCCGAAAAAATGGCCGCACGCCAGGTGACGGTGCTGGACGTCGAACGGGCCCTGAGGGAACAGAACATCGAGCTGCCCAGTGGCCGGGTCGAAAACATCGACCGCGAGATGACCATTCAGACGCGAGGCGAGTTGAAGACCGAGGAGGAGTTTAACAACCTCGTCATCCGGACCGATGGGGCGGCCATGATCCGGATGCGGGATATTGGGCGCGCCGAAGCCGGCGTGGAGGATTACCGAACGACGGCCCGGACTTTTGGCAAACCGTGCATATTCCTGGGGGTTGTCAAACAGGCCAAGGCCAACACGGTGGCCGTGGCGCGAACGGTCCGGTCCGAGATTGCGGCCATTCAACCGACCTTGCCCGAGGGCTGCGACCTGATCATGAATTATGATTCGAGCCTCTCCGTGGAACGCGCGATTTTGGAGGTCTGGGAGACCTTGGGGATCGCCTTCCTCCTGGTCGTGCTGATCATTTTTGTGTTCCTGCGCAATGTCCGCTCGACGGTGATTCCTTCGGTGGCGATACCGGTGTCGATTGTCGGGACCTTCGCGTTGCTCTACGCGCTGGGGTATTCGGTCAATATTCTCACCATGCTGGCTCTGGTCCTGAGCATCGGCATCGTGGTCGATGACGCGATCGTGGTCCTCGAGGCCATTTATCGTCACATGGAGGAGGGGATGCCTCCGATGAAGGCGGCCTTCAAGGCGATGGAAGAAATCAGTTTTGCGGTCATTGCCATCACGATCTCGCTGGTGGCGGTCTTTACGCCGCTGGCCTTTCAGAAGACGACCACCGGCCGCCTGTTCATCGAGTTTGCGGTCGCTGTGGCCGGATCGGTTGTCATTTCGGCGTTTGTCGCGCTGACCCTTTCGCCCACCATGTCCGCCCGCATCTTGAAGCCGTTGGCGGGGATCAGGCACGGTCCGCTCTTCAATTTTTTCGAGCGGGCCTTTGACCGTCTTGCCCGGGATTACGGACGGACCTTGCGATGGGCGTTGCGGCATCGCGCGGTCGTTCTCCTGGTGGCGATTGGATCGCTGGTGCTGATGGTGATGGCCTATCGCGGTCTGGAGCAGGATTTCCTCCCGCAGGAAGACAAGGGGCGGATGTTTTGTTTGCTGATCACGCCGAATGGTTCGACCAGCGAATACACCGACCGCCAATTGCGCAAAGCCGAACGCATCATCGCGTCCGTTCCCGAGGTGATCAGCTATGGTGCGATTGTGGCGCCCGGCTTCGGCGGGGCCGGCCAAGCCAGTTTCGCCGTGCTTTTCGTCACCTTCACCGAGAAACATCTGCGCCAGCGGAGTGTGCAGGAGATCGTCTACGGCCCCGGAGGCGTGGCCGAACGCTTCCAGAACGAGGTGGAGGGCGGTCTGGCCATGGCCAATTTGCCCAAGGCCATCGAGGTGAGCTTTGGGGCTTCGTTCGAGTTGATTCTGCAGAACCAGGATCTGAACGCCTTGAGCCGGACCGCTCAGGACATCGCCAACCGGATTCGCGGTTTGAACACCCTTCGCAATGTCCGGGTCGGTTTCGAGGTGGACAAACCCGAGATTCGCGTGGCGGTGGACCGCAATCGCGCCGCCACCTTGGGCGTCAGCATCGAGGATATTTCGCGCACGATGCAGGTTCTCTTTGGGGGATTGGACCTGAGCCGGATCAAAGTGTCCGGCAAAGAGTATTATGTCATGGCGCAGCTCGAACGTAAATCCAGACTCCGGCCCCAGGACCTGGATCGAGTCTTCATCCGAAGCAGCAAAGGCGAGCTGATCCAACTCAGCAGCCTGGTCAGCCACACTCAGGGGGCGGCTCCCAACTCGATCAGCCACTACGCCCGGCTGCGCAGCGCCAGCATTTCCGCCTCGCCGGGCACCGTGCCGATCGGCACCGTCGTCAAAGAAGTCGAAGCGATCCTGGCCAAAGAATTGCCGCCGGGCTTTCTCTATGCCTGGGGGGGCGATGCCCGGAACTTGCGGGATGCCTCGAACGATCTCTGGTGGGTGTTGAGTCTGGCCGCCATCATCGTGTATATGACCTTGGCCGCGCAATTCGAGAGCCTCATCCATCCGTTGACCGTCATGCTGTCGCTGCCGCTGGCGGGGGTGGGCGCGTTTGGGTTGCTCTGGCTGCTGGACCTTGGAGGCAAGGCGGGATTGTATCCGCCCATCTCGGCCATGAACATCAATCTGTTCAGCCAGATCGGTCTGGTCCTCCTCATAGGATTGGTCACCAAGAACTCCATTTTGCTCGTGGAATATGCCAACCAACAGCGGATCAAGGGAATCCCCGCCCACGAAGCGATGCTGGCGGCCGGCCTGATTCGGCTCCGGCCGATTCTCATGACGGCGTTTTCCACGATCGCCGGGATCCTCCCCATCGCCGTCGGATTCGGAGCGGGCGCGGAAAGCCGCCGCCCGATGGGCGTCGCGGTGGTGGGCGGGATGCTGACCAGCACTTTTTTGACGCTCCTCATTGTGCCGGTGGTCTATACTGTATTCAGCAATCTGGCGGAGCGTTTCCACCGGAAGCCCCAAGAAGTGCTCGCTGCGTCCGAAACGGGGGAGGTGCCGGCAAAATAGGCCTAAGCCATCGGATCCGCGAGTTTTTCCTTCGCGGCAGTCAGTTCAATTCTTGCGTCCGCGAAGGCTTGTTCGAGCGTGTTCAGGCTGGCGGCCGCCATTTGGGCTTGTCCAGTATAGGCCTCGTTTTCCAGGCGTTTTGCCAGTTCCTGCAGACGCGTGGCTCCGACGTTTCCCGCGCTGGATTTGATCGGGTGCACGGCCTTCTGCAAACGGGACAGATCTCCCGCCGTTGCGGCCTGGCGGGCCTCGGCAACTTTCGTCCCGACGTAATTTAGAAACAGGTCGATCATCTCGCAGGCAAATTTCTTACCGCCTAGCCGGCAGAGACGTTCCATCGCGGCGGGATCGAGTGGAGCGGATTCGCTCATAGTGAGTCCTCAGTCGGCGGCTCGAACGCCAGCGTCCGCCGGATGGCTTCGAGCAGGAGGTTTTCGTCCACAATCGGCTTGGTGACATAATCATTGAAGCCCTGCGCCAGGTATTTCTCGCGATCGCCGGCCATGGCATGGGCGGTTAACGCGATGACTGGCAGGTGACGCAAGCTGGCGTCGGCGCGGATTCGTTGCAGAACCTCCGTGCCATCCATTTCCGGCAGGGAGATATCCAACAGCACCAGGTCGGCCCTCTGTTTCTGCAATCCAGTCAGAGCCTCGAAACCATCCTCGTATTCGATAATCTCATAAAGGGACTCGAGAATCACCCGCACCAGGAGGCGGTTGTCGGGATTGTCTTCGATGACGGCAATGGTCTTCATGGTCTAATTCATGGGAGATCCGGGAGCCTCGATCTGTCCAACCTCCATGCCCAGCAGGCAGACGTCATCGTTGAACTCGGCGACGCCGGAAAAGGCTAGCACCTCGGAGAACAACGCGTCCAAAATCTCCTGGGGTGACAGATGCAGATGTCGTTGGGCGGCGGCCAGAAGCCGAGCCTGGCCATAATCTTCTCTGCCGTCAGCCGAGAGCACCTCGAACAGACCGTCGGTAAAGAGCAGGACCAGGTCTGCCGGGGTTAGCGGACTCGAACAGGTGGCATATGTCGCATGGGCGAATAAACCCAATGCCGGTCCCGAGCGCGGTTCCACTTCCAGCCGGGTGACCTTGCCCGAGCGCGATTGCAGATGGAGCGGACGCGGATGTCCGGCATTGGCGAAGCGCATGTCTCCGGCGGCGATATCCACAACGAGATAGAACGCCGTGGCGTACAATGGCGTGCCGGCTGGCTGGATGAGGGCGGTCAGTTTGCGGTTCATCTCCGCCAGAAACTGGCCGGGATCGTGAATGCGCGGCGCCAGGTCATCCGCCAGGGTGCGCAGGATCGCGGTCACAAGAGCGGAGCGAACGCCATGACCCATGACGTCGCAGATAAAGACGCCAGCCCGGTGATCCGAGAGGGCCATGACATTGAAGAAATCCCCCGCCAGCTCGGTCGCCGGCTGGAACCGATGATAGAAACGGAGAGTGGATTGTTCGCGCGATGCCGAAGGGGGAAAGGAGGGATGAACGGTGGGCAACAGGGATTGCTGGAGTTGACGGGCCATGGCCAGATCCTCCTGCATCTGCAGATTGTAGGCGGCGACCTGGTCGGCCAGCCGCTTTTGCGCCAGGGCGCTCTGGATCGCCCTCGTCAAGGGAAGGACATCCAGGTCGGCCTTGGTCAGGTAATCCCGCGCCCCGCGTTTCATGGCTTCGACGGCGATGGACTCGTTGCCACTGGCGGTGAGCATGATCACGGCAGGTTGCTGGACCACGGGCAGCTCGCGGATTTGAGCGAGAACCTTCAGCCCATCGGAATCAGGCAGGTTATAGTCCAACAAGACGAGTTCATACGTCTTGTGGCCGAGTTCGGTGATCGCGCGATCCGCGGTGTCGACACATTCAGGCTCGCACAACATGTCGTTTCTCAAAGAGAGAACCAGTTGTCGGACATAACGCGAAAACACCGGATCGTCATCAACGATTAACAAAGAGAAGGGCGACATGTTTATCGGCTTTTTTCTGTGAATTCAAGCTTCGGCGGGTTCAGCAATCCCGCCATCAGGCTTTTCAAGTCCGAGGCGAATACTTCGGCCTTCGGCAGAACCTCGCAAGCCTGGCTTCGAAGACTCGCGATTTCCGCGAGGGTCAGTTCCTTGCCGGTGATGACCACGACGGCCACCGATCCAAAACGGGGCTCCGCCCGAAGGGCGTTCAGGAAGCTGATTCCGTCCATCACGGGCATGATGAGATCGAGCAGAATCAGATCCGGCGCCTGGGTTTCGATCGCTGCCAGAGCCTCCCTTCCATTCCCGGCAACGCGGATCTCACAGGCAACATCCTCGAGTTGAGAAACCAGCAGGCGGCGGGCGTCCGCATCGTCGTCCACCACCAGAATCCGGGATTTTCTATGCAACAAATTGCGTTGGAGGACATCCAGCAAATCCTCGTGGGAGACCGGTTTTTGCAGCACATCGACCGCCCCCAGAATTCGGCCGCGACTCTCGCCCGCGACCATGCTGACGACGACCACCGGGATCTCGCGCAATTGCCGGTCGGCCTTGATGAGACGGACCACTTCCCAGCCATCGACGCGGGGCATCATGAGGTCCACCGTGATGAGTTGCGGACGAAACTCCCTGGCCATGCGCAAGCCGGTTTCGCCGGTGGGCGCTGTAATAACGCGACAGCCAAGTTCCTCGATCATGTGTTCGAGGAGCGTGCGGGAGTCCAATTCGTCGTCGATCACCAGCACCAGTTTGCGCCGAAACTCGGCGGGCGGCTCGAGGGCAAGCGATGGCTTGACGGGATGCACGGCAAGGGGCCTGTCCTTGGGCTCCTGAGCGGTGCCGTTAAAATAAACGCTGAAGGTGGAGCCTTTGCCGGGTTCGCTCGTGACTTCGATGCGATAGCCCATCAACCGGCAGAGAGCCTGAGAAATAGTCAGGCCCAACCCGGTGCCGCCATATTTGCGCGCCGTGCCGGCCTCGGCCTGCTGGAAGGCCTCGAAGATGACTCGAAGCTTGTCGTGAGGGATGCCGATGCCCGTGTCCACCACATCGAGTTGCACAGGTTCGCGCGTGGCCGGATCCGTCTTCACTCGCACGGTGACACTGCCGCTTTCCGTAAACTTCAGGGCGTTGCCGATCAGGTTGATCAAGACCTGTTTGAGCTTGTCCGCGTCGGTCATCAGCGGAGCCATGTTTGCCGGCAGATCGGCCAGCAGCCGGATGGGCTTGTCACGCACCAATCCTTCCTCCTGAGCCACGGTGTTGCGGACCAAAACCTCCAGGGCAACGGGACTGCGCTGAATTTCAACCTTGCGAGCCTCGATCTTCGAGAGGTCAAGCACCTCGTTGATGAGCCCGAGCAGATGCTGGCCGTTGGCGGCGATGCGTTCGAGGAAATTCAGCTCTGTGGAGGTGAGGTTGCCGCTCTTGTTTTTCAGGAGAATATTGGCAAAACCGATCACAGAATTCAGCGGCGTGCGAAGTTCGTGGCTCATGCTGGCGAGGAACTGGCTCTTGGCGCGGTTGGCGTCCTCGGCTGCTTCCTTGGCTTGTCGCAGGGCTTCCTCGGTCTGCTTGAGATCGGTAAAATCCCGCGAAATGCCAAACGTCCCCGCGATGCAACCCGCCTTGTCGCGTAACGGCATTTTGGTCGTGAGCGCCCACCGCACATTGCCATCCGGAAGAGATTCCTTTTCCACCAGGCCGATCACGGGCTGGCCGGAGCGAATAATCCGTTGCTCGTCCTCGAAGGCCTGTTGGGCGTGTTCGTGGGCGAAGTAGTCAAAGTCCGATTTGCCGACGGCCTCCGCCGGATCCGCCAGGTGAAACAACCTGGCCAGGGCCCGATTGATCCGGAGGAAACGGCTTTGCGCGTCCTTGAAGTAAATACGGTCGGGGACGTGATCAATCAGCATATTCATCAGGAACCGCTCTTGTTCGAGCGCCTGCTCGGCGCGGTGCTGATCGGTTACATCCCACCAGATGCCCAGCAGGCCAATGACGTTTCCCGCGCCGTCACGCATGACTGTCTTGATCTCCTGGAGGAATCGTGGCAGGCCAGCCGGCTGCGGGATTTCCCGAATGTTCTCGATCGTGGCGCCTGTTTCGAGGACACGGCGGTCCTCGTTCCGTTGCCGTTCTGCCATGTCGGACGGCTGGAAGTCCGCGTCGGTTTTGCCCAGAATCTCCGCAAGCGGTTTTCCTAACTCAGAGCAAAACCTCTGGTTGGCAAACGTGAATCGCCCCTCCAAGTCTTTCCGGAAGATCTGCATGGGCAGGCTCTCAACCAGGGAGTGATAGAGCGTCTCGGAATCCCTCAGCCCTTGCTCGGTGCGCTGGCGCACCCCGATCTCCCGTTCCAACCGCCTGTTCGTGCCTCGCAACGTGGCTGTCATGTCCGAGGCGATCTTCAGGGCCCGAATCCGGGTGCTGCTCAGGGAACAGGCGATGGCATAGAGTAACAGACTTATGAATCCGCCGGCGATCCCGACCAAGACCGGCGCCCGGCTCACCACGGCCTTTTCAAAAGCGGGCGTTGTCGAAAACTTCAACAGCCAGGAGCGCCCGCCCAGCGGCAACGGCAATGCCGATGTAAAGCGGGATTCCCTGCCGACTGGAGTGGGGATATTGGCAAAAATTATTTTATCGATCCCGGTGCCTTGGGGATCGTTCACCTGGAAATGAAGGATTGAATCCTGGCCCTCGAGCATCCCTCGCATCAGGTTGGCCGTGATGAATCGGGAAAACACCCAACCCTCGATCCCGGCCCGCCGGTCTTCGACTGTGGCGGTGGGCGCCCCATGCCGATACACCGGCAAGAGCATCAGAAATCCCCCCTGGGCGCCTCGGTCATCCCTAAGCCCTGTCATTGTTCCTGTGATAATGGTTTTGCCGGTGTCCCGGGCTTGTTCCGCCCCCGCCCGTTGCTCCGGATCTCTGCCGATATCCACGCCAAGCCAGGCCCCGTGACGTTGCTCGGGCTCCAGGTATTTGACGATGATCAGTTGTTGATTCGTGCCCGGTTCCTGCGCGCTGAAATCCGGGGCATTGTCTTGGCGTGTGATCCGAAGGAACTCCTCGAGTTTATCCCGGGGCACATTCGCGGCAAAGCCCACGCCGTCCACGCCGGGGAATCGCTTCTCAATCCCGACGCTCTCGAGGTAAGCGCGCCACTCGGCGCGTTCCACCGAATAACTCGAGGCGTAAAGACCCACGGCCCCATGCAACACGTCCTGGTAAATCAACATCCGTTCGGTGAGCGCGGTCGTGATGCGGTTGACCTCTTCGTCAAAGCGCCTTCGAGCTTCGAGGTCGGCGTGTCGGCAGGCGAGAATCCAGCCGCCAACGCTGGCAGCCAGTGAAATGCCCAAGACAACCCAGGCCACCGGTTGCGTAAAGAATGAGGCGCGGTCCGAAAACGTCCTTTTGGAAATCGCCTCACTCGCCGGGTCAAGTGATAATCCTTTTTCCTGCGGGCTCATGAGAGGATCACCAATTTGCATCCCATCAGTCTCGGAACTGGTTTGGGAAAACCGCGTCAAACCCCGGCAGTCTGTCGGGATGCGTCACATCAATATAGTAAGCCACAGGGCCGGTCTTGCAAGCCAGAACGAGGCTGCGGCTTTTTGCCTATGGGGCATTCTGGCCCCCCCCGAATGTGCAGGATGTGGCGTCCCTGGGAAAAAAGGTCCTCAAACGCCTTCGACACCCTGAAACAACGCTTGGCGAGCCGGGCAGGCTCTTACGGTTTAGCCTTGAATCGTCCTTGCCCTCAGGAACATGATTTCCTCCAAGTAATGAATCCCAGCCATCTCATGCATCTAGGCCCGCCTCGCCTGCCTTCTCGAGAGAAGAAAGCCCCTCATCCTGATCCTGCAATTTTTGCACGCGTTCAGAGACGATTCGTCCTTGACACAGCAGAGCAACCCCCACTCATACCATGAATCGAAGTCCTGCTCGACCCTGCGGCCGATTGATCGCCCTTTGGATAATCGTCCTGATCACTGTGACGGGCTCCGGGGCCGAGGATCTCCTTGTGATCCTTCGCACTCGGTATGCGACATTCGGCGTTGATGCGGTGGGATCCCTCCGAACGCTGTCTCGAAATACCGATGGTCTCAACTACCTGGCCACCGGCCAGCCGTCGCCATTGTTGAGTGTCCGGGTTGCAGGTAAACTCCACCCGCCGGACAACGCGGCATGGGATGCCGGGGGAAAATGCCTGTGCTTGCGCTTCAAGGAAGCCCAAGTCGAGGCGGGGGTGAGAGTAGAAATCAAGCCAACCCACGTCGTTTTGGAGTTGATGGACATCAAGCCCATGAATCGCGTCGAATTAATCCTGTGGGGGCCTTATGCCACGACGATCGGCGACAGGATCGGCGAGGTGGTTGGGGTGGTGCGTGACGACGAGACAGCCCTTGGAATCCAAGCGCTCAATCCCAAAACTCTCGGAGGGTACCCAACGCGGGAAAACGACCTTGAAGCGGATTACACCGCCGACGATCCTGGCCCCTACGCGAACCTGCCGGCCGAGTTGATGAAAGACCAGCTTTTTCGGGGCGATACTGCGCGGCGCACCGAGTTCGGCAGTGTGCTGCAGGCTTATTGCCGGAACCGTGATCGCGATCGTTGGATTGCGAATTGGGGGCACGAGCGGTATCACGCGCCAGCCTTCAAGGACGGTGGTCCGATTGGCAGCAAGATTGCGCTCTTTGCATGTCCGGCGGGGCAAGCCCTCGAAACGATTGGCGCCATCGAAGTTGCTGAAGACCTGCCGCACCCCACGATCGATGGCGTTTGGGTCAAAACCGCTTCGAATGCCAACTGCTCTTATCTCATCGTCGATTTCAGCGAACAAACAATCGATCGCGCCATCGAGATGACAACTCGGGCTGGACTGAATTATCTCTATCACAGTTCGCCGTTCGAGACCTGGGGGCACTTCAGACTCAAATCGGCCCTATTTCCGAATGGCTGGGATGGCTTCCGGACCTGTGTGGATCAAGCTCGGAAAGCCGGTGTTCGTATCGGGTTTCATACGCTTTCGAACTTCATCACGCCCAACGATGCCTACGTCACGCCAAAGCCCGATCCGCGCCTGGCCCGCGTGGGAACGAGCGTATTACGATCGAACATCGACGCCACTCAGACGGAGATCCCCATCAAAGCGCCCGACTTTTTCCTCAAGAAGACCGATATGAATACGGTGGTTATCGGCGATGAATTGATTCGCTACGGCACGGTTTCGCCGGAATCGCCATGGCGATTGCTCGAATGCGAGCGCGGGGCTTGGGGCACACAGGCATCCGCGCATGCCGAGAGGGAAGTTGTGGCGAAACTCATGGATCACGGATACCGAGTGTTTCTTACAGACGCCGATCTCGCACAGGAGGTTGCCCGCAACATCGCCCGGTTCTGCAACCACACCGGCACCCTCCAAATTTCGCTGGACGGCCTGGAAGGCAATTGGTCCACCGGCCTCGGGCAATACGGACGGACTTTGTTCACCAAGGCCTGGTTTGACGCGTTGTTGCCGTCGTTGCGAGGTCAGATCAACGACGCCAGCAATCCGGGCCATTTCAATTGGCACATTTACAGCCGTATGAACTGGGGTGAGCCGTGGTACGCCGGCTTTCGGGAAAGCCAAACCCTGTATCGCTTCAAGAACCAGCTGCACTTCGAGCGGAACCTCATGCCGCGCATGCTCGGCTGGTTCGCGTTGCGCCCGGATACCAGCATCGAGGATGCGGAATGGCTGCTGGCGCGCGCGGCGGGATTCGACGCCGGTTTCGCCTTGGCCGCAAGTCTGGCCAGCACGGCGCAATTGGCCGCCGATCCGGCTTCCACCGGTGCCGCAAAGCGGTTTGGCGCCACCCCCGCCATCCTCGCCGCGATTAAGCAGTGGGAAACGGCCCGGAGGACCCAGGCATTTTCCCCTGAGGTGAAGTCCCGGCTGCGTGATAACAGCCGCGAGTTTCATCTGGCATCTGCCGGACCCAACCAATGGGATCTTTACGAAAGTCATTTGTTGAAAGCCATTCATGATGCATCCCAGTCGGTCAAAACCGCGTTATACTACACCAATTCAAACGCTGAACAGCCCCTGCATTGGATCGTCCGATCGACATCGAAGAAAGCGATCAAGGATCTGACGCTGGAAATCAACGATAAGCTCGCGGTGGCTCTCAAGGACCACGACCTGTTGCCCGGCGGCAGCCTGAAATACATGGGGGGGGCCGAGGCGGTGGTTTACGACGCGACCTGGAAAGAATCAGGGCGCGTGCCGGTGGACTCTGCCTCAATCCGCGTCCGTCCGGGAATCCAGCAAGTGAAGATTGCGTGCGCCCAAACCGCCGACTCGAGCTTGAAGATCGAACTTCGCACTCTGGGGCCGGCTGTCCGCATAGGGAAATGATTTATTCCAGCCCGACATGGCTGCAATCTTTGATCCGAACATTGGCGCGGGGTGGATTGAGGCGCCAGTCCTTCCAAGGTTTCGCTCGAATTTTTCCAAGGATTGGGATTTAATTCAGGGCCATGAAATGGAATCTGATCCGCCTTTTCTGCATTGCTCTGTTCGCCACAATAACGCCTGAGTCCTTCGCAGCCGGATTTCGTGCGGGCGTTGCCGTTCGGATCGTAACGCCGGATCCTCTTCTGCCCCTGTCGGGAGGTGTCGGTCCTTCTGAACCGGCCACAAGCAAACTGGGAGAATTGACCGTGCGCGCCCTGGTTCTCGAGGACGGCACCCACCGGGTGGCCATTGTCGGGGCGGACTTTCTCGGTTTCCCGGCCGTGTTGGGGGACAAAGTCCGCGCCGGGGTTCCGACGATTTCACCCGAGAACATTCTGATTGGCGCGACGCATACCCACAGCGGGCCTGATTGCTATGGGTTTCCGGATGGCAAAGGCGGGACCGGGGCTGACAGCAAATACCTCGAGTCGGTTTGTGTTCGCATGACTGAGGCGATCAACGACGCGGTGGCGAAGCTCCAGCCTGCGAAGCTCAAAATTGCGACGGGCGAGGCCCGGGGGAGAATCGCCTACAACTACTACGCCGAACAGCTCTACGATCCGCGATGCCATGTGATTCAAGCCCTGGACGATTCGGGTCAAACCATTGCCACACTGGTCAACTACGCCATTCATCCTGAGGTGATCGGTAATGGCCGCGGCGTTTGCAGCCCCGACCTTGCAGGGCCTTTATACGAGCGAATCACTGAGAAGGGTGGGGGAACCGCCCTTTTCATGAACAGCGCCCAAGGCGGGATGGTGACGGCTGACAACCGGCGTCCTGGCGGCGGCGAGGCCAATGACTGGGCTGAATGCCAGCGGATCGGGCGTCTTCTAGCGGATGAAGCGCTGCGGATTGTGGCCGATGCGCCTGTGCAAATCGCACCCAAGATTTACAGCACCGCCCGATCGCTTGTTCTCCCCGTGGATTCTCCGCTGATGCGCCAGCTCCTGAAAGCCTTGCCGTCTGTTCCCGGTGTCTCAGCCTCAGGCGACACAGTCACAACGCAACTCAACCTGTTGAACCTTGGCAACGCGCAGATCCTGACCATTCCCGGCGAAGCCCTGCCAAATATCGGGTATTATCTGAAACGCAAGATGCGGGGTGAACACAACCTTCTTTTTGGCCTGACCAACGATGCCTTTGGCTACATCCTAACCCAGGAAGATTACGATAGTTACAAACGATACGAATACATCACCCGAACGAGTCTAGCCTGGATTTCCACGGAAAAGAATTAACCTAAGTCTTGGGCTTATTTGCCGGTCCGTTGTAGGTCGTGAGGCGC
>JAKLHY010000047.1 GCA_022709905.1 Verrucomicrobiota bacterium
CCTTCAATACCTCGACCGAATTCGTCATTGTCGATCAGGCCCGCGCCCTGGCCGTCTCAAGCTGGCTCATGGGACAAACGGCCTTGCGATCGCAGCCCTGGAGTCCACATGCCGGATCTATCGTGGAGTGTGGAAGCGCAGCGGTAGGTGAACACTCATTCCAACTGGCCATAAGCGGAGTGGATTTGAGTTACGCGACGGTCGTTTGGGAAGGATCTCATCAAGAGCTCTCAACGGGACTCAATCTGAATTTCACCGCCAAGATCCCGGGAGACCAATGGATCGAAGCCGAAGCCCTGCTTCCCGATGGCCGGCGGTTTTTCGCGAGCAAGGAGTTTTTCTCCCTGACCACGCAAAATCCTAACCTGCCCATCGTGACCATCACGGCCTGCCCGTCGATCGCCAAAGAAGGATCGACCACCGAAAAAGGTCTATTCATCGTAACCCGCGCGGGCAACACCGACTCCGATCTGGTCGTCCAGTATACCTTGTGCGGGACCGCCCGCAATGGCACCGATTGTGCCTGGCTCACCGGCTCGGGTTATTCGGTGTACGGCGGGTCTCTGACAATGAAAGCCGGTGTTACCCAAATCACGATGCCGGTGATCGGCAAAGTCGATGCGGCGTTTGAAAATCCGGAGACGATCACCGTCGTTTTCAAAACCAACGCGGCCTATAATGTGGGTTATCCCATGTCCGCCACAGTGACCCTCTATGACGCGCAATCCACTGTTCCCTCGCCTAATGCCGCGCCATCGGCAGCCAGCCAGACCGTTGAACTGAACGAAGATACCGCGGTGGACATTCAGCTTCTGGGGAGTGATCCCGAAGGCAAAGGATTGTCCTTCGCCCTTGTGGAAGGTCCAGCCCATGGCGTTCTTTCCGGAATGCCGCCCCGGTTGGTTTTCACTCCTGCGGCCGACTTTTGTGGAACTGACCACTTTTCATTCAAGGTCAACGATGGAGAAATGGATTCCGCCTCGGCCACGGTCTCCCTCCATGTGCATCCTGTCAACGATGCCCCTCTGGCCTATGATAGCGTATGGACTACCGAGGAAGACACCCCGGTGCAAGTGACTCTTGCCTACTCGGATGCGGAAGGAGACTCCCTCCTTTGCCGGATTGTGGACGCGCCCAAAAACGGCCGATTGGAGGGCTCCATTCCTAACCTCATTTATATCCCGAATCCAAACTTTTTTGGCATGGATACATTTTCATTTGAAGTCTATGATGGACAGGCAACTCCAGTTGTGGCCACGGTTCAGGTCAGCGTGCAATCCGTCAACGACGCGCCTCGGGCGTTGAACCAACAACTCCAGATCCAGGAAAACACCTCGCTTGCCGTGAGGCTCCAAGCATCCGATCCTGATCAGGATCCCTTGCACTTCTTCCTGGTGTCGGCCCCGGCCAATGGTCACCTCACCGCCGAGGGAACCGAATGGGTTTATACACCGAAACCAGGTTTCATCGGAGCGGACCAATTCGCCTTCAAGGCCAGCGATGGCCAAGCCGATTCGGCCGTGGCAACCGTCCAGATAACGGTCGAGCGTTGCCTGACGGGCGCGGGGGCCTTGTTGCTTTTTGAGGGAAATACGGAGGATTCCACAGGTAACCATCCGGCTGCGGCACTACTGGGTGGCGCCTTTGTTGAGGCCAACGCGCTTCGGATTCGCCAGGCAGGCGACGGGGCCCGGATGAGCCTGACGATGCCGAACGTCTGTATTCCGGGGAAAACCAAAGCCATTCGCTTGGAGGCTCGGCTCTACCTCAACGGATATGTCGGTTACGGCGTGGGAACATATCCCTTGCTGCGCCTCCAGCGCGCCTGGAACGCCCAGCTGCTCTTTCGCCAGGATAAATGGTCGACCAGCGCGAGCTGCCTGGGGGGCGCCTCCACCTCCATCGCCTCAGCCAGCCTGCTGAAAACCGGCCTGAGCCTCCATGAATGGCATCACTTGGTGATCGAACTCAACCAGGAGGGCTACATGCTATTCGTGGACGGCGCTATTATCGCCACGGTCGCGTCTCAGGATCTTCGCCTGTGGCCGGAGACCGGCACGGTGAGCCTGGAGATGGGGAACTTCGACGGATGGATCGATGACGTCCTAGTAAGGAACCTCACAGATTAGCCTCGGGTCGGCGGCTTCGAATTCCAGGACGGCAGGAGCCTCAGCATCATTGGCTTTGCGGATCAGACCTCGCTTGGTGGGGAAATTGCACCACTTTT
Organism: Verrucomicrobiota bacterium; assembly: GCA_022709905.1. Classification (GTDB taxonomy): domain Bacteria; phylum Verrucomicrobiota; class Verrucomicrobiia; order Limisphaerales; family UBA1319; genus JAKLHY01. The sequence goes on from JAKLHY010000047.1 coordinate 2,228, forward strand.
TCCTTTGCTCAGAAAGCTTTTTGTGACAGGAAGATCCTTGTTCGCGTGTCCAGCAAGATGAAAACGTGGTACAATATATTGTTTACCTGCGCCTTTTGGCTGAGTTCGCCGTATTATTTTCTGAAGATGTGGCGGCGCGGCCAGTGGCGCGAGGGATTCGGACAGCGCTTTGGCCACTACGATTCGAAGATCAAACAGGCGCTGACGAACCGTCATGTCATCTGGCTCCATGCTGTGAGCGTTGGGGAAGTCAATATCTGCACCCAATTAATTCGAGCCCTGGAGCCTCGGGTCCCCAACCTTAAAATCGTTGTCTCCACCACCACAAGCACCGGAATGGCGGAGTTGAAGCGCCGGCTCCCGCCGCACATCCTCAAGATCTACTATCCCATCGATCGCAGATCCTATGTAAAAAGGGCGTTCAGTGTCCTGGGCCCCGAAGCCATCGTCCTGGTCGAAGCGGAAATCTGGCCCAACTTCCTCTGGCAGGCCCAACGACAACGGGTGCCCACCTTCCTGGTAAATGCCCGGCTGTCGGAACGGTCCTGGCGCGGCTACCGCCGTTTCGGGTTTTTGTTCCGCCGGCTATTCGCCTCATTTGCCGGCGTCGGCGTGCAAAGCGAGGCGGATGGATTGCGGCTCCAGGAACTGGGTTGCCGTCCCGAGGCCATCCGTCTGGTCGGCAATCTTAAATTCGATGCGGCCCGGCTCGACGAGAATCGCCATCTGGACGTGGAAGCGATGTTAAAGCATCTGGGAGTGCCTGCCGAAGCCCCCGTGCTGCTCGGTGGCAGCACACACACCGGCGAGGAGGCCCTGCTGGTCGACATTTTTCTCCGCCTTCGGGCGCGAGTCCTCGGTCTTTTCCTGATCCTGGTCCCGAGACACCAGGAACGAGGCAGGGAGGTCGGCCGCATGCTCGAAGAACGGGGCGTTCGTTTCGTCTATCGAAGCCTGGTTCTCCCCCATACTCCACACCCTCCCGGATCGATCGATTGCCTCCTGGTCAACAGCACCGGAGAACTGCGGTTTTTCTACGAGTGCGCTCACGCGGTCTTCGTCGGCAAAAGCATGACCTCCCAAGGGGGTCAGAATCCCATCGAGCCGGCGTCCTTGGGCAAACCCATAGTCTTTGGCCCTCACATGGAAAATTTTCCCTCCATCGTTCCCGCCTTTCTCTCCTCGAAAGCTGCCATCCAGGTGCAATCTCCGGCGGAACTGGAATCCGCGCTGGCCCATCTCCTGACTCATCCCGATGAGGCGAGGGCCATGGGAAAACGCGCCCTCGAGGTGGTCAGCAAAAACCGGGGATCGCTGGAACGTACAGTGGATATGATCATCCACCATCTTAGTCAAGAGGATGTTTTTATCTCCCACTGAGGGGGCGCCCGTGCCGGGCGTCCCCCGGACGCAGGAGCGCAATCTTGAGCCCAACCAGCGGCGGCCTCAAGTCAGAATCCGGCGGCCTTCGTCGAGGAAGATCCCCTTCAGGTTCATTTCGAGAACCTGCGGGTTCGATGCCTTGGACAACGCCTCCTGCTCCGAGATCTTTCGTTCCTGGACCAATTGGAGGAGGGACTGATTGAAGTTGATCATGCCTTCGTCGGTGCCGGTCTCAATCGCCGCGGGAAGCTTCTCCAATCGGTTTTCCTCGATCAACTTTCGCACCGTGGCGTTGTTGATCATGATTTCAATGGCGGGCGTGACCTTGCCGGAGAGGGTTGTCACGAGGCGCTGACAAACCACGGATTGCAGCGTGGCGGCAATCTGGCGCCGCACCTGCTCGCGTTCGTCGGACGGAAAGAAATCCAGAATGCGGCTCACGGATTGGGAGGCCGAGGTTGTGTGCAGCGTCGAAAGCACGAGATGACCGGTGTCGGCCGCGCTCATGGCGGCCATGAAGCTGGTGCTGTCTCGCATTTCACCGATGACAATAATGTCCGGATCCTGACGCAGAATGTGGGTGAGCCCGAGCTGGAATGACAGCGTGTCCAATCCCACCTCGCGCTGTTCGATCACCGACTGGTTATCTTCGAACATGTACTCGATGGGATCTTCCAGGGTGATAATATGCTTCTTAAAGTTCGCGTTAATGTGTTCGACCATGGCTGCCAGCGTGGTGGATTTACCGCAGCCTGTGGATCCCGACACCAGGACAATGCCGCGCGCAGATTCGGCAATCCGTTTCAGGGTATCGGGCAAACCCAACTCCTCTATCGACGGGATGTCCTTTTTCACATAACGCATGGCCAAACAGAATTGACCACGCTGCTGGAACACATTCGTCCGAAATCGGGCGATCCCGGGAACGAGATAGGAGAAGTCGGCTTCCCGCTGCTCCTCCAGCAGCTGCTTGGCATGCGGGGGCGCGATCAATCCCACAATCTTGTTGACCCAATCCTCCGTGGGCAGCGGGCACTCAATGGCAATGAGTTGACGATGAATGCGAAAAACGACGGGGCACCCGATCTTAATGTGAACATCGGAGGCCCCGCCTTCGACGGCGGTCTGTAATATGCGTAAAAAAATATCCATGCAAACAAACCCGTAAACAGCATGAATTATGCCAGCGAGGAACTCGCCAGCACTTGCAGCCGTTCCTGGGATTGTTTGGACAGACTGGTAATTACCATCGAAACCAGGTATCCCGAATGCCGGTTGCCATGGCAAGCGACAACGACACCATTAAAGTTGACCTTCTTGCGGTCTCCTGGGGATTGGAGGGAAACCGTCATTTCATTCCAGACCGGGATCGGATTGGCGGCGCGGAATTCGATGCCGCCCTTGTGAATGCGAACGGCGTGGGAGGGAAGGGACAACTGGATCTGGGGAGATTCGACTGAGACGGGCTTGAAAGCACCGGACCTGTCAAGTTTACTAGCGCTCATAGTGATTGGTTCACAATAAGATTATCATAGTCCATGTAATCGTCAAATTCGGCTCTACCATTCAATGACGGCCGAGGCCCAAGTAAATCCGGCCCCGAACGCCACCATCAGCACCAGATCTCCTCGATGGATCCGACCTGCCCGAACCGCTTCGTCCAATGCAATCGCCACCGACGCCGCTGACGTGTTGCCATATTTTTCGAGGTTGACGAAAACCTGATCGGCCCTTGCATGAAGCCGTTCGGTGACGGCGTCGATGATGCGGCGATTGGCCTGGTGCGGGATGATGCAGGCGACTTGGCCGATCTCAATGTGACAGCGATGCAGGGCTTCCCTGGCGGCGTTGCACATGGCGGTCACCGCATGCTTGAAGGTCTCCTTGCCGTCCATGCGCAGAAAATGGAGCCGTTCATCGACCGACTCATGTGACGCGGGACAACGGCTTCCCCCCCCGGGCATGCCCAACAGGCCGGTTTTTGATCCATCGGCCCCCATGCAAACAGTCAGCAGTCCGTGACTCTGAGGCCGATTCCTGAGGATCACCGCCCCGGCTCCGTCCCCAAACAAGACACAGGTGTTTCGATCCTTCCAATCGATAATGGAGGAGAGCTTTTCGGCGCCAATCACCAGGACCGTGTTGTAGGTCTGGGTCATGACAAATTGCTGACCGATCTCCAGGCCGTAAAGAAAACCGGAGCAGGCCGCTTCCACATCAAAAGCGGCCGCGCGGTGCGCTCCAATCTTGTGCTGCAACCAGCAGGCGGTCGACGGAAAGGGCGTATCCGGAGTTATGGTGGCGACGATGATCAAATCGATCTGGTCCGGTGTGATCCCGGCATGAGCCATTGCCCTTCGAGCGGCCTCAGCCGCCAGGTCCGATGTATACTGCTCCGGGCCGGCCATCCGCCTCTCTTTGATTCCTGTTCGCGTGGTAATCCAAGTGTCGGAGGTGTCCACAATCTTCTCCAACTCGATGTTCGACAAGACACGATCCGGCACATAGGACCCCACTCCGGCAATGGAACACGTCCGCGTGGCATTTCCACCTAAGATCCTTGGATTGACAAATGTCTGGGACTTTTCGGTTTTCATAGGGCAGAGGAGGCGGTATGGTCTTTGTTCGCAACCAGGAGCTTGTTTGCAGCGGTCACCTCACGGCCAATATTCTCATCCACCCGGTTCTGCACGGCTTCCGTGGCCAGGTGAATTGCATTCATGATGGCTTTCTCCCGCGACGATCCATGGGCAATCACCACGGTGCCGTTGAGACCCAAAAGCGGCGCTCCACCATGAGTATCGGGATCCACCCGTCTCTTGATCGTTTGAAACGCGCCTTTGGCCAGAAAGGCACCGGTCATACGCAGTGGATTTCGAGTCAATTCTTTACGAAGCCACGAGAAAATTCCGATGGCCAGGCTTTCACATGATTTCAACACGATGTTCCCCACAAAACCGTCGCAGACCACAACATCAACCCGGTTGGTAAACAGATCGTGTCCTTCAATGTTTCCAATAAAATTGAGTGGCAGCATCCGACACAGCGGGTAGGTCTCCAGGGTCAGCTCATTCCCTTTTACGGCCTCGGTTCCCACGCTCAGCAACCCCACCCGGGGCTTCTGAATTCCGAGAATGTCACGCGCGTAGACACTCCCCATGACAGCATATTGCGCCAAATGAACGGGCCGACATTCAACGTTGGCCCCCGCATCTAAAAGCACAAACTCATTTTCGGGCGCCGGGATGATGGTTGCGATGGCCGGCCGATCAACCCCCGAAAGTGGTCGAAGCTTAATGGTCGACGCGGCAACGACACCCCCAGTATTGCCCGGCGAAACCAAAGCCTCGGCTTGTCCTTCCTTGATGAGCTCCACGGCTCTGGCAATCGAACAGTCCCGCTTGCGCCGCAGTCCTTCCACCGGCTTGTCTTCCATGGTGAGGACCTCCGTCGCATGAATAACGGAGATACGCGCGTCCCGGCAATGATGTCGGTCCAGCACTGCTTGAATCTGATCTTGATTTCCGACCAGAAAGATGCGGCTGATCGCGGCGTCCCTCCCCAAGGCCTGCAGAGCCCCCAAAACGACCACATCACACCCGTGGTCGCCGCCCATCGCATCCACTGCGATACGCATAAAGAAAAAGAGCGCAGATACTCCTGTCGCTCCTATCCACGCTCTTAAACTGATCAGGCCATCGCCTGTACCGTAATCACCTGCCGGCCTTTATAATATCCACAGGAAGGACAAACTCGATGTGTGCGATAAGGGGATGCACACTGCGGACAGGTGGTTAATTGAGGCAGTTGACGGACACTGTTATACGCCCTTCGCATCCGTTGACGGCTTTTCGAAGGTTTTCTCTTTGGTACACCCATATTGTCTTCGCTTCTGGTTCAGCTTAAAATTTCAAATTATCCAGCGCAGCCCATACTGACGCGGAACTTCCAGGTTCCGGAGCACCGCTTCCCTCGCCGGACCTGCCGGAGTTACTCACCGTCAAGCCAGCACACTCACTTTCACACAACGGATGTTGCGGAAATGCGAGCAAAATATCTTCGCGCAACAGCGGCGTCAAGTCCACGCAGTCATGAATTATCTCGACCTTGTCTTCTCCACTCAAGGGAACAAAACCTGCCCATGACGGAAAATCAAGCTTCCGATTGAATTTCTTTAAACAACGAACACACTCAAAACCAACCTCGATCTCCAGGCTCCCTTCCAACAAAATACCACCCTCCATCAATTTGACTTCCAAGGAATACTTTAACGGTAATTCTGGAAAAGCACACTCGTCGAATTTTTCAATATCCAACTCGGCCACTGAAACCTCGCCAGAAATTTCAAGGGTCTTCCCGCTCTTGAGTTGAGAAATGTTAACGATAATAGCCATAGGTTTACCTTTCTAATGTGAGGTCTTGTTCGAGCGTTTCATTTTCGCATTTAATGCCTTCTCAACATGCGCAGGCACAAAATCCCTGATATCACCTCCTAACCTGGCAATTTCTTTAACGATCTTTGAACTTAAAAAGGTATAAATGTCTTTGGGCATCATGAAGATGGTCTCAACCTCTTCTTTCAGTTTGCGATTGGTCAGTGCCAGCTGAAACTCAAACTCAAAATCCGACAGCGCCCGGAGCCCGCGCAGAACTGCATCGCCCTTCTTCCTGGACACAAAATCGACCAACAGGCCTGAAAGGCAATCGACTTCAACGTTCTCCAATCCCGCAACTGCCTTCTCGACCAGTCGCTTTCTTTGCAGCTGGGAGAAGAGGTGTGTCTTGGAGTAATTATTAGCGACAGCGATGATCACACGGTCAAACATCCTGGACGCTCGCTGCACGACATCAAGATGTCCGAAAGTAATCGGATCAAAGCTTCCCGGATAAATCACAATGCTCATAGGAGGTGCCTTTCAGCCGCGCACAAGTCACTGTAATCATTATAAGGCAAATGGCAATCCCACAGCCTATTCACAAACCGCTGGGAGCTATCGGTGAATAACCTGCCAAAACCGTCAAAAACTTCGAATCCAGCGCGCAACCAGTCTATGGATTCCGACTTTTTCACAGGGAATTTCTTCTGTAAATCCTTGTCGGAACCTTGACAGCATTATTTGTTTTCATTATTCACAGGGCATAATAAGATTTCAGGTAAGATCAATACCATCTATTATTAAGCGCGACATGAAACTGACCATCGCCAAAGAACAAATCATCAACGGGCTTCAGGCGGTTCAGAACATTGTGGGAACACGGAGTACTCTGCCAGCTTTATCCAACGTTTTGTTGAGGGCAGGTGATTCGGCGCTGGACCTGACGGCGACGGATCTGGATGTTACCATATCCGCCCGGGTGGAGGCGGGGGTCCAGGATGCCGGGGTAACGACTGTTCCGGTGAAGCGGTTGTTTGGGATCGTAAGGGAGCTTCCTGTTCAAGAGATTGAAATTGAGAGCGACGATCGGCATGGATTGATCGTTCGCGCCGGTGGTTGTTACTACAGAATCCACGGACTGGCGCCCGAAGAGTTTCCTCCCTTGCCCCAGATTGCCGAGGACAAGCGGATCCTCCTCCCTCAATCCAAGGTCAAGTCCATGTTGAGGAAAACGTCGTATGCCATTTCAAATGACGAGGCGCGGTATGTTCTGAATGGCATCTTTTTCAGCATTAAGGAACATAAGGTGACAATGGTGGCAACGGATGGTCGAAGACTGGCGTTAGCGGAGGAGGATGTCGATGTCCCGATCAATAGCCAGAGCGAATTCATTGTTCCTACCAAAGCCATTAATGAGTTGAGTCGGCTCCTGCAGAGCACCGGAGATGTGGAAATACGGTGTGGCAGCAATCAAGTCGCTTTCCAGCTGCAGATGGATCAGAAGAACTCGGCGGTTTTGGTCACCAAACTCATCGAGGGAAACTACCCCAACTTCCGGCAGGTTATTCCCGCCGAGTCCAAGGAACGGATCACTCTGGTCAGAGAGGAATTGTTGCAGTCGCTGAAACGAGCGGAGATCATGACTAGTGACAAGGCCAATTCCGTCAAGCTGACGTTTGGTCGCAACAATCTTGCGATCACGGCGAATTCTCCGGACGTGGGCGAGGCGCGGGAAAGCTTGGCCATCAACTACAGGGGACCGGAGATGGCCATTGCATTCAATCCGGGTTTCATGATGGATCCCTTGAAGGTTCTGGAGAATGACGAGGTCTTCCTGGAGGTTTCAGACGAGCTCAGTCCGGCCGTCATGAAGATCAATGGTCCGTTCCTCTATGTCATCATGCCCATGCGGACGAACTAGTGACGAGAAGTGTAACGGATAGGGTTCGGCATTTAGCGTCGTATTTTGCCCTCGGGCCGACACGGCGCATGATTACCGTTGGCTTGGTGATCTTCCTCATCGATCAGATCACCAAACGGATGGTATTGTTTGCTCTGGGTTTTGGACAGGAATGGGTTTTGCTGGAGGGTTTTTTTAAACTTGTCCATTGGGGGAACACCGGTGCCGCATGGAATCTCTTTTATGGAAACAACCGGATATTAGCCATCATTGCTCTGGCGGCCCTCACGGCCCTTTTCCTGAGTCGCCATCATTTTGATATTCATCGGGTTACCGGTCAAGTGGCGCTCGGTCTCATCTCCGGTGGCATTTTAGGCAATTTGACCGACCGTCTCGTGGTGAATCACGTGATCGACTTCCTCTATTTCTACATGATTCGGAAAAATGGCGAAGAACTCGGCTTTCCGGCGTTTAATGTGGCCGACGCGGCCATTTGCTCAGGCGTTGCGCTGATCTTCTACCAATCATTTAATGGAAAAGAGACGCTCAGTTCCGCTGTAAAAAAGTAGGTTGGGATACGATTAATCTGAGTTCCGAGGGTACAATGGAGATGAGCAACCGACAACTGGGAAAGGCTGTCGCCCTGGTCGGGCCCACTGCGTCGGGAAAATCCGCCGTTGTCCTCCACCTCGCCAACATGCTGGGAGGCGAGATTATATCGGTGGATTCCATGCAAGTTTACAGGCGCTTGGATATTGGAACCGCAAAACCGACCCTAATTGAAAGAGCACGTGTCAGGCATCATCTGATCGACATTCTAGATTTGCACGAAACGTTCGATGTCCATCAGTTCAGCCGTCTCGCCGAGTCCACGGTAGCTGAAATCCAATGTAGGGGCAGAATGCCTTTGTTCTGTGGGGGAACGGGGCTTTATCTGAAGGCATGGTGCGAGGGACTTGGGACAGCGCCAGCTTCTGATCCTGCCATGCGGAAGGACCTGGAGGCCCGAGCCCTCCCCGACCTTGTCGCTGAGCTAGCAACATTGGATCCTGAAGCATCCCCAATCATTGATTTGTCCAACAGGCGACGCGTGATCAGGGCCATTGAAATCGTCCGTTTGACCGGACAACGCCTGCTGTCTCAACGCGCCCCATGGAAGAAAGGCTCCTGGGCACCTGTCGGGAGCGAGGAATCGCATCCGAAGGTGATCATGCTTGGACTCTGTCGTTCCAGAGAGGATCTCTGGCGGCGGATTGACGCGCGGACTGAAGCCATGATCAAAAACGGCTTAGTCGAGGAGACACGGCGGTTGCTGGATGCTGGCCTTCGGGAAAACAGATCGGTCTCGCTCGCCCTTGGCTATCGCCAGGTATTGGATCACCTCCAGCGAAAAACGTTGCTCAAAGATACCCTCGAGCAGATCAAGGCCGCAACGCGACGCTATGCCAGACGCCAAATGACGTGGTTTCGTCATCAGCTTCCTGTGCGTTGGGTGGATTTGCCTCCAGCGGAATCTCCAGAAGAAACAGCCCGACGGATTGCCTGTCTCCTGGTTCAAGAGGGCGCGGCATGCGACAAAACCCCTGATGCAAAGCGGCTTTCACGGATCGAAACCTCATGAAATCACTCATTTCACTGGCAACACAACGTTCATATCGAGTCTTCCTGGTCGGAGTGGAACTGAAAAATCGAAGAACTTGGGAAGTCGAAGAATCCCTTGAAGAGCTGCTTCAATTGGCAAAGACGGCTGGAACAACCGTCGTGGGCCAGGGCATTCAACGCATTCCCAGTCCGACGGCTTCCACCTTTATTGGTTCAGGCAAGGCGGCCGAGTTTGCCAAGCAGTGCGACGCGTTGGATGTGGACACTGTTATTTTTGACGACGAGTTATCACCGGCGCAGAATCGCAATCTCGAGAAAATATTTTGTCGCAAAGTCTTGGACCGGACGGCATTGATCCTGGACATCTTCGCTCATCGTGCTCGGACGAGAGAGGGAAAACTGCAGGTGGAACTGGCCTTGCTTCAGCATCTTCTTCCGCGATTAACCCGGTATTGGAGCCATCTGTCGCGGCAAAAGGGAGGCATCGGGCTCAGAGGAGGCGAAGGAGAAACGCAATTGGAGGCCGATCGACGCCGCGTTCAGGAGCGCATCGAGACGATTGTCTCTGAGCTTGAAGAGGTTAGGCGCCAGCGCGGTATTCAAAGGCGGGGACGTCAGCGGCACCTCTGGCCATTGGCTTCCATCGTGGGTTACACGAACGCCGGAAAATCGACGTTGTTCAATGCTTTGACGGGCGCCGAGGTTCTGGTTGAGGATAAGCTTTTTGCTACTCTGGACCCGACCACTCGCCAACTTCGGCTGCCGACAAATCAGCACGTATTGCTGTCAGATACCGTGGGTTTTATCCGAAAGCTGCCCCATCGACTTGTCGAAGCGTTCAAGGCCACGTTGGAGGAGGTGGTTGAAGCCGACCTGTTAATTCATGTGGTCGATATCAGTCATCCTCAAGCCGAAGAACAGATCCAGGCGGTAAACCTTGTGCTCGAGGAGATCGGAGCCACGGGCAAAAGCACGCTGATGGTTTTCAACAAAACAGACCGTGTCGAAGCGCCCGATCGAATCCGGCATCTGCTCGCCCAGCATCCGCAGAGCGTCGCTGTATCCGCCCTCGAGAAAGCGGGATTTCCGGCACTCATGGCTGAGCTGGCCAACCTGTTGCGCCCCATCCGTCAAGTCGTGGACTTGACTATACCCCACCACGAATCCGCCCTGATCGCCAGGGTTCATCAATTGGGCCAGGTGATCGAGCGCCGTTACGAAGACGGTGCGGTTCACCTTGCAGTCCGGCTGCCTCCCTATGCCCTGCCCGAGTTCGCCCGATATCATCGGGTCAACGCAAAAGAATCCATTCCGTTCTGATGCCCTCCGGCCCTCCCGTCTGCAGCAGCAGGAAGCCTTGGACTTTGATAGATTTTATGTCATGCTAGATCCCAATTGATGCCATGTTGGCCAAACGAGTCATACCGTGTTTGGATGTTCACGCCGGCCAGGTGACCCGCGGTTTTCAGTTCGGCCGCGCCGAGAACGGCGAGCTCCGAAATGTCGGAGATCCTGTTGCCATGGCCTTGCAGTATAACGACCAGGGAGCCGATGAGATGGTCTTTTATGACATCACGGCCAGCGCGCATGGACGCGCCACCATGGTCGAAGTGATGGAAAGGGTGGCCGATCAGTGTTTCATGCCTCTGACTGTGGGAGGCGGCATTCGATCGCTGGAGGATATGCATGCAATGTTGATGGCTGGCGCCGACAAAGTCAGTATCAACTCCTCGGCCCTGGCTTCGCCGAGACTGATCCGGGCCGGAGCGGAGAAGTACGGAAGCCAATGCATCGTGGTCTCCATCGATGCCAAGAAAGTGGCTCCCGACCGCTGGGAGGTTTTCTCCCACGGCGGCCGGCGTCCCACGGGACGCGACGCCCTTGCCTGGGCTGTCGAGGCCGTGGAACTTGGCGCCGGAGAGATCGTTTTGAACAGCATGGATTCGGACGGAACAAAAGCCGGATATGATGTGGTCATAACCCGGCGCATCAGTGAGGCGGTCGGCGTTCCTGTTGTCGCCAGCGGCGGCGCGGGAAAACTCGAGCACTTGGCCGAGGTCCTTATCCAGGGAAAAGCCGATGCCGTCTTGGCGGCCAGCATTTTTCACTTTGGCGAGCACACCGTGCGCGAGGTGAAATCCTTCCTGGCCCAACAGAAAATCGTGGTGAGATTATGAGCTTTTGGGAACAATTACGTTTTAACACCGAGGGGTTAATCCCCGCTATTGTTCAGGACAATCGCAGCGGACGCGTATTAATGATGGCTTGGATGAACCGTGAGTCTTTGGAACAGACGCTGGCCACAGGCAACACGGTGTTTTGGAGCCGGTCCCGCCAAAAGCTGTGGCGAAAGGGAGAAACCAGCGGGCATATCCAGATCGTCAAGCAAATTGCCCTGGATTGTGACGGCGACACGTTGCTCATCAAGGTCGATCCCAGGGGGCCGGCGTGCCACGAGGGATATCAGTCGTGCTTTTTCCGGTCGGTGAACTCCTGGACACGGGAGCTGTTCATCGGCGAGGAACTCATGGCCCGGCCCGAGGAAATCTACAAGCGATAGTGAACGAACAGTTCCTAGCTTGGGGCTGGACAGGCTATGGGATTTGCCTCGCGCTTTTGATCGCATCGCGAGGCATGGATTTTCTGAGCACCTGGCTGGCGACGCCGCGTCTCCTGCTCGAAGCCAATCCCCTGGCGCGCCGATTGGGCTGGAAATGGGGTCTGATTGTTAACGGGGTTCTGTGCTTGGCCTTCAGCTTCTGGCCGTTGCCCGCCATCATTATTGCCACGACAAGCATGTTGGTCGCCGCCAGGAATTTTCAATCCGCATGGCTGATGCGATACCTGGGCGAGGAAAACTACCGTTCGTGGATGGCCAATCATATCAGGCGTGTGCCGCTCGGCCTTTATCTGATTTGCGTCCTGGCGCAGTCGTTGCTGGTGGGGTCGATCGGGTTCGCCCTGACCCTCTTCAGCGGTTACCGCCTGATCCCGTTTGGCATCGGTGTGGGCATGATCGCTTACGCCCTGGCCGTCACCGTCTACACCCTCCTTGCCTTCTGGCGGATCCGCCGCCATCCCGATCCCGTCCAATCCGTCACCGACCCCCATCGCTGCAGTTCGGAAATCTTCAGGGAATGACCCGGATCCGGAAGAACAAGGGCGAGGATTCCTGCCCTGTGTGGAAAGAAAAACTCGCGCTCGAACCTGTGGCCCGAATCCAGTTCGAATAGGGTTCCCAGAAGCGGGCATCGTGACTGCTCTCCACCTGGTAGGAATATCCCAGACACGTCGGCCACAGCAATCGGTAGGTCTGGTCACTGGTTCGAGCTGGCAGCAATAGCGTGAGGGACGACGCCTCGTCCAGCGGACTTGTTCCGGCGATGAACTCATCCCGATTGCAAAGCCCATCCCCGTCGGCATCATCCCATGGGGAAACAACGGCATTGCCAAAAAATGCCGTTTCCCATGAATCTGGCAGACCGTTGCCGTTGTCATCGACGATGCCATAGGCTGCACTCATGACGAGGGTGCTGGCCTGAATCAAGGAATTGGTGACAGGCGGGGGTGTGACATAGTACGGCACCGCGCCGAAGGTCACAATATATTGGCCTTCAACAGCGTTGGTGAGCACGGATACGCGTCCGCGTCCGGTCTGGTTGATAGGGCCTGTGATCTTGAATTGAGCCTGGGACAGGTTGTTCGAGATAATAATTGTGCCCAAGGGGATGTTTGTCACGCCAATCGAGATATCGTCAATCAGCCAGCCTGTCCTCGGCAGGGCGTCCAGAGAGAACAAACCATAGTTCCAGGCGATACTGATCACGTTACCCAGATAGGGTGTCAGATCGAGTTCGACTTCCTCCCAGTCGGTGACAAGACCTTTATACTCGGCCATCGGGATCCAAGTGGCCCCTTCGTTTGTCGAGATGCTGACATGACCGACTTCATGGAAATCCAAGGGGGACCGGGGTTCAAAATCATATTGATGCCAGAACCTCAGCGTCGCGCCGTTCCCGCCCGCCAGCTCAAATGCCGGACTGATCAGAGTCGTGTCGCCGTAATTCAGCGCCTGGCCGTCCAGGTTGCTTCCCCAGGCATTCACTGGCGAGTGGACATCGGATGCACCGTTATTCGGCGGGCCGAGTCGCCAGGTCGCGCTGTCGGCGGGTTCGTCCAAATCATTGTTGAGGACGGTCCAATGCGTGTCTGAGGCCTCCAGGTCATCCGTCCACGGGACGCGAAACGGCTTGAGGGTTTTGAGGGCGTAAAAGCGCCCCCCGTTGTTGTCCACAGTGGCGTTGCCGGCGGCATCCCGGCTCACGACTTGAAAGTAATAGGTGCGATCGGGCTGCAGACCGGTCAGCGTGAGCTCGTGGGTAACGAGCAAGTCAGACCGATAAGCCGTGCGCCCCAGAAAGGCGGACTCCCCGAACTGCACCAGCGCATCGGTCATTTCCGAAGTTGACCACCGGACCACAGCCTGTTCGTAACCGGGGTCGGCTTGCACCTTGCTCACGACCGCAGGAGTGCCATCGATCCAGGCGCCGGCCCGAACCAGGCCGGCAGCCGATAGATCCCGGTACTCGACCCGGACGGTATCCCCCTCGCGAGCGCGAATCTGCCCGACAGCAGGAACATGGTTCGTGGCCGTGACCGCAACAAAACCCCGGAACAACCCGCGGTGGACGGTTTCCCGCAGCACAATGATTTGGCCATTGGTATCGGTGTCGCTGAAACATCGGATGTTGAGCGTGCCGGTTCCGGCCAGATCCGAATCGGCCACCTCGACGGTTGCCCGGGAGGGGATCGTGTAAGTGCTGTTATCCAAAGCGATGGTTCCCAGACCATTGACGCCTGGCGCCAGGAAACTCAGGATGTTCCGCAGTAAGTTGGCCCGGTTGTTGGGCTCTGGACCGTCCACTGGCACCGCATCTAGAGGAAACGAAAGGAACACCACCCGGCCAACGCTGTCTTCGCCCGTGCGCGGATATCGCACCCCGGCCACGTGGTTCGATGCGCCGCCGAACAGTATCGGCACAGCGTTGGTGGTGGGGATTAATCCATCCGCAAAATCGGGACCTATCCCGATGATATCCAGACCCGGGTAGTGCGTGTAATCCAAGGTCATCGCCAGCCCGCTGGTAATTGGATCGTATTCCACTCCCGAAACAGAGGGCAAACCTTCATCCTCAAAGAAATCCTCCACATGCAGGACATTGCGCCGAAACGAGCTATCTCCCAAACGGGTCAATAGTTCCATCGAAGCGATGAACAGTGATCCCCCAGCCTCCACATAAGCCTGTAAAGTCTCCTGGTCGGATGGGCTCAAGCTCACCTCGTTGAACACCGAGTCTGAGACGCGCCAAATCACCACTCGAAACGGGCTCAGGTCGTTGGGGGATGGAGTGCGCCCCTGTCCAATGACATCCCAGACTTCATAGGTCACCTGAGTTTGATCCAAAGCATCCGTGTATGATTCCAGCGGAATAAACTCGGATTGAAAACCGGGATCATCCTCCACATAAGCATTGACGAGCAACACGGTCGCCACCGGCAAGGTGGTGAACGAGTAAAGCTCTCCATTGTTATCGTTGGTCAAGGAATTGCCCGCCACGTCCAAGAAAACCACGTAAAACCAATAAGGAATCCCGGACCGGAGATTGTCCAAGACCACCGAATGCACCTGGGTCAGAACCGGTTGAATCGACACCTGATCCAGCTGAAACTGGTTCGTCCCGTAATAAACCCGAGTGGAGGCGGGTTCATCGGTTTGGGAGCTGAGGGTCATTTTGCCGAATTGATCCGTCACCGCCACATCGGTGGCGAGCGGAGGCCTCAGGTCGGCGCGGGCTGAAGTGATCCGATGGATCGGAGGATTCGAGTCGGCGTATTCGACCTTGATGGAATCGTCATGTTGGATCTGCAGCCGGCCATCCGCCGAGGGCGGACCCGCATCGGTTTCTATGTGACCGACAAATACGCCGGGAACCTCGTCCGGCACGAGTTCCACGGTCTCAGCCTCTGTTTCAGTTGTGCTTCGCAACTTTAATTGCACCCGAGTGTCCGCAGGGAGATTCAGATCAACCAGCTTGAGTCCAATCGTTGATGGCGCGGTGTAGGCCAATCGATCCATGATCACAAAACCGACGCCGGGCAATGGTAGATCTCCTGAGGTTACCAAGGCAAAATCCTGGTCCAGCGCGGTCGTATCCTGTCGCGCATCCTCCGAAACACTGCGCGCATGGACTCGAATGCGGTACTCCCCGGGCAACGGATCTTGAAGATGCACCGCTTCGACGTTGTTGATGTTGTCCGTGTCGAGCGGGTTGGGTGCTGATTCTCCGAGAAGGAACTGGTTGCCGCGATAAAGAATCCCGTCGGGGCCGGTGACCTCCAGGTCCAAGTCGTTGACCAGAGCGGGAATGGCCGCGGGCAGACCGGGCACATCGGTGTAAGCCAGGGTGATTTTCAATGGCATCGAATGGCTGGCCACATAGATCCGGCGTTCAAAGGACTGACCGGTTGTCAACAACACCCCCTGATCCAAAAAATCATAACGCCGCCTCGAGTCGCAGATCGGTGTCAAATCCACCCGTCCCCATCCTTCGTCGTGATTGGGGACCGGATCCGTGCCGTTTTCAGACGGCATATCGACGGCTGAATTGATCAGAGCAGCCTTCACCAGCGCCGGAGAAGGCGTCGTGTTGGTAATCACCTCCCGATAATATTGAATAAAAACCGCCGCCGCGCCCGATACCTGGGGGCCCGCCTGGCTGGTTCCACCCTGGTATTGGTAGAATGATGAAATGGGCCATAGCGCGTTTTCGGCCGGGGCTGCCGCTGACTTTAGCGAGGCGATCCATGTGCCCGGGGCAACCAAATCGGGTTTGATCCGGCCATCTTCGCAGGGCCCCCGGCTTGAAAAATCCGCCATCGCATCAGGCCCCGCCCGGTAAATCGGGAAATCCATACGGCCATTTTGTGTCGCGCCCGTGGCAATCACATTCTTCGCAACCGCCGGACTGCCAATCGTCTGCAATCCGGGCCCGGCGTTGCCCGAGGAAAACTCCAGGAGGTAGGGTTGGTCTCCTGGGGTCGCAAAATCGGCATCCCGCACCAACGCGTCAAATTCAGCCGCCGACAGATCATATCGTCCCTGGTTGTCTTCTCCCCAGCTATTCGAGCCAATCAGGGCTCCAGCCCTCACCGCATCTCGCGTCAAGGTTTCATGGCTGGGTGGAGCTTCATACTTGCCCTCCCGGTCAAAGATGCGTTGCACTACCAGATGGGCCCCAGGCGCAATCCCCAAACCATAAGAATAACCGCTCTCATCCACCTCGCCGGTGGCGCCATCTCCCGCAATAATCCCGGCTACATGGGTCCCGTGACTGTGCTCGTCGGCTGCATTCTCCAAATCTCCATAGTAAAAGAAGGCGTCCACCCGATCCTTCAGATCTGGATGCGTCGAGCTCGCATTCCCATGATCCAGGCCGCTGTCCGCAACAGCCACCGTCACCCCACGACCGTCAAAACCTAACGCCTGAGTCGTCGTCCCGTGTTCCCCAAAAGGATTGTCCCCCCCGACTATTCTCGAGCTGACCTCATCGTGAAGCTGTGGTTCCAAGGCCGGCTCAATCCACATGACCCACGTCGACCCGGCTAATGCTTCCAATTGCTGCCTGTCAACTTCCGCCTCAAGCACGGTCCCGGATCGTTGAGATCCAACTCGGCGGCTTGCGCCCAAACCTTCCTGCAACGATAATACCTCAGCCTCTCCGGCGTCAGGCGTCAGTAACAGCTTAACAGGCAATCGATTGACCCCAACCATCCACCCGGATGACGCGTCCAGGGATCGCTGCAGTCTATACTCGGGCCGATACTCCCCTACCCAACGAACATAATCTAACACCCGGACTCTTGAGAGCTGACTCTCCCTGAATCGAGCCACGAAAGCATTCTCTGGGACATAGCGGAGCAATGAAACTCCGGCCTGTTCCAGAGCCGCTCGCCACTCCTCGCGATAGGGATGACTGAATTGAACGAGGTACAAACCACTCACCGGCGACTCAACGCTCTGTTTGCTTGCAAGCAGTGTCGGTTTGTCCGGCGTCGAAATCAGGGCGTTTCTCAGCCGTATGTATCTCGCCTCCTGCGCGTTGACCGACAGGGAAAATGTCACGAACACCCAGAGAAACCATGTCGAAAGTCTCCATGGCGTGTCAGCACTATCTCCAGTGTCCCGCCGGGGCAGCAAAAACCGCTCCCCACCGTTATCTCCTTCGCATCTCGAAACCGGTGCTTCGCCAAGACTGAAACCAGAATGCCCAGCATCGGATCTTAAACCGTTAACACGCTGGTTCTGCCTCCGCCTTAGACTTCCCAAGAGATTGGTCAGGGGCTTCCCTTTCACGTTGCCATTTTACTCGCAGGAATCGTGCCGGACAAGCCCCGCTTCGTTCATTTGGAGACGTGTATTCCTGCAGGAAGATTCCCCGGGCCATCGGGAGAAAGAAAAACCCTCTCCTAAAGTTGACCGCGCGTCGAACCGATATAACTTTTAGTAGGGAAAAAATGGGGCCTTGGACGGTAGTTGTCTTACCCCCCTCGTTACACTGAGGGGCAAAAAAGAAAGGTTGCCCATGATTGACCGTCAATTGGAACTTAGGTTGTGCGCTGGATCTGGAAACCATCCAATCTCCCGTCACCCGCGCCGCGCTTCCCGCGCCCGATGGTGGTTCGATCAGATGCACCAAATTGTGAGTAACGCGCGCGACTGGAAGCCGGCTCCTCTGGCCCGCCCGGAACAGCGTTACCTCGCATTCTCGGAGTCCAGGCGCGATTAAGGCGCGCCGCATCCGGCGCCGCGGATCAGGGACTCTCCATTAGTCCCAGCTCCAGATCTTTTAATAGACGCAGATCCTGCTCCACAGGTTGATTGACCGTGGTCAGGTAGTTGCCCACCATCAGAGCGCTGGCGCCCGCCAGGAAAATCAAGGGCTGCAGATCCCGCAGATTCACCACCCGCCCGCCGGCAACCAAAATCTGAGGCCGGGGCAGGATCAACCGAAAACAGGCGATCGTTTTTAGGATTTCCCAAGGACTGAGCGGGGGCACTTTTTCGAACGGCGTTCCGGCAATCGGATTCAGAATGTTGATCGGGACGGAATCCGGATCGACGTCCCTCAGGCTCCAGGCCAGATCACACCGGTCTTCACGGCTCTCCCCCAGGCCCAGAATTCCCCCGCAACAGATCCCGATGCCCGCCGCCCGCAGGTGCCCGATCGTTTCCAGACGCTCGTCGTAAGCATGGGTGTCGCAGACTTGGGGGAAAAACCGGCGCGACGTCTCCAGGTTGTGATTGTAACAGGCCACTCCCGACGCCTTCAAACGATCCGCCACTCTCCGGCTGCGAATCAGACCCAGCGACGCGTCCGGCCGAATTTGCACCCGCCGCGCCATCTCCTCGAAACGGCCGCAGATCTCTTCCAGCAACGGACCCTCGCGCAGCTCCCGCCAGGCCGCCACCAGCCCCATCGCATGCACGCCGTGCCCCGCCGCTTCCTCCGCCGCTCTCACGATCAACCCCGGCTCCATCAGGTCATGTCGCGTTGTTCCACTCTCGTAAAAGGCCGACTGCGCGCAAAACTTGCAGTTTTCGGGGCACCCCCCCGATTTAACGTTCACAATGGAACAAAGGTGGATCCGACGGCCTAAGCACCGGTCCCTCACCCGGCCCGCCCAAACCATCAGCTCCTGAATGTCCGCCGGATCCTCCAATCCAAACAACCATTCCGCGTCCGCCCGCTCCAGCGGTTGCCCCGCCAGAACCCGCTCCCCCAACGCCCGGATCCGTTCCCACTGCTTTGCGTCAATCTGATCACTCAACATGGTTGACACCATAGCCTCCGATCCCATCCGGGCAAGCCGAAACCCACGACCGCCTTTCAAAACGCCGTCGGATCCCCTCCTCGAGCCCAGGCTGCCTCCGATCGGAATGCGTTTCACGACGGATTCATGTTTACGAACTGCGTAAAAGCGTTACCATGGTATCCAACCTTAATCTTGGCAACCGAATATGAATTCTCTTCGGATAAGTATTCGGCCCCCCCGATGGGGGGCATCCACCTGGGTTATCCTGCTCGCGTGGGCCGTGTGGTTGTCGGCGGATGATTTCCTGTTCACCTCTTTTCGAGGCAACGGAGAGGATGGTTTGCATTTGGCCTGGAGCCCCGACGGGTACCGATGGACCGCTTTGAACCAGGACCGGTCGTTTCTGCGGCCGGAGATTGGAGCCGAGCCCCTGATGCGGGATCCATGCTTGGTTCGGGGGCCGGAGGGAACCTACCACCTGGTCTGGACCACCAGCTGGACGGCCGACAAGGGCAAAGTGATCGGCTACGCCTCTTCCCGGGATCTCCTGCGGTGGTCTCCCCAGCGCGCCATCCCCCTCATGCGGAACGAGCCTGAAACCCGGAACTTATGGGCCCCCGAGATCTTTTATGATCGCACCCGGTCGCGCTGGCTGCTGTTTTGGTCCTCCACGATCCCCGGTCGTTTTCCCGAGACTGACCAGACCGGGGACGATCGCTACAACCACCGCGTTTACGCGACCACGACGACCGACTTCAACACCTTTGCGCCCTGCCGCCTGTTCTTCGATCCCGGATTCAACGTCATCGACGCCACCCTGCTCGGGGCCGAAGGAAAGTATCACCTCCTTTTCAAGGACGAACGCAAAAGCCCCTTGAAGAAACAGCTGCTTCGAGCCGTTGCTGACGATCCTGAAGGTCCCTTCATTCCCGTCAATGGCCCGTTCACCACCCATTGGGTGGAAGGTCCTTCCGCCATACAAATCAAAGGGGAATATTTGGTCTACTTCGATCACTACTCCGGACGCCATTATTACGGGGCCGTGCGCTCGCGGGACTTAGTGCGATGGGAGGACTGTTCGGCCTCCATGGTTTTTCCCCCCGGCCATCGGCATGGCAGCGTGCTGCGTGTTCCACGCCGGATCGCTCAGGCCCTTATAAACGCCCGAATCGACGTCTCCCAGCCTCAGCGCTCATCCCATCCCAATGCAGCCCCCAGCCGAACAACATGGTTCAATCCAAGCCAGGAGAAATAAACATGAGCAAACAAAACCCTAACGAATGTTGTTCCCGATTCGAACCCGCGCCTTGGGACAACCAAACCATCACGTGGGACAACAAGCTCTTTCTCAAAGATCGCGTTCGGAGCGTCTTCCATATCCCACTCAATTTCGGCGCGGTGATGAAACGCAATATAGCTGCCATGGAGCAAGCGAACGCCGTACCGGACCAAATGATTGTTTTGTCCGATGAAAAATCCCTGTGGGCCGCTGATGTGTATATTGCTGCCGCGAAAGAAGTTCCTGGGAGTAATATGACAACCCTATCTGGCACCTTCCTCACCAAGGTGTTTGAAGGCCCGTACCAGAATATGAGGAAATGGATCGAGGAAATGAAATCCTTCGTGAGTAGCCAAGGCAAGACCTTGGTTCTTCTACACCTCCTGTCCGAGATGCGCGAAAAAGCACGGAAAGAACTACGTGGTGATCCTGGCGAAAACCTCATCATGAAGATTCACTGGTTACTGGCGGCTTTCTTGCCGGCGCTGATCGGTTCGATCGACGGCAGCCAAGCGCCTCTGGAACGCGAGACGATCTTCTGTCACTCGATTGACCTTCGAACCAACGCCCTGAGAAAGCTGACGCCCCTGCCACCGCTCTGCGATGAGATCCCGTCGCTCAAGAAAATGAAGGTGGACATCGGCGAGTGCCGGCTCCACGTCGAAACCGAAGGCGACGGCGTTCCCTTGGTCCTCATCAACGGCGGACCCGGGGGCACGCATCACGATTTCCACCCGGTGTTTTCCCGGGCCGCCAATTTCGCGCGGATTATTTATTACGACCAGCGGGGCTGCGGACAGTCGGACTATCGCCCAGGAACCGGCTACTCTCTGACACAGGCCGTTCACGACCTGGAGCGGCTGCGCGAGGAATTGAAGATCGAGCGTTGGGCGGTGCTGGGATGGTCCTACGGCGGATGGCTCGCGCAACACTACTTGCTCCGCTATCCTGAGCGTGTCCGAGGACTCGTTCTGGTGGGCGCGTCGCCCGCCGCTGAACTGAACCTCGATTCGACCCGCCAGTATGATTTCCTCTCCAGACAGGAACGGCGCAGGATTCAGGAAATCTACGACGATGCTTCCCTCACGCCCGTCGAAGCCATCTTCAACGCGCACGCCGCCGGTGACTGGAAGCGGCAACACTACTATCGGCCCACCGTCGAACAACTGGCGCGTGGGGCCTTGTATGGCTGGAAACACGATCCAAATTTTCGACGCGCCATCCAAAGCCATCAAATCGAGCCTCCGAATCCGGATCGATTTCATGGCTGTCCGGTCCCCGTCCTCATCGCCGAAGGCATATGGGACCTGACCTGGAATACCGACAAACCGAAGAAGTTCCAGGCCTGTTTTCCGGGAGCCGAACTGGTGTTGTTCGAGAATTCCGGACATGCGCCCTTCCAGGATGAACCTGGCATTTTCTTCGGCAAACTCGAGCAGTTCCTGACCAAGCGCCCGCCGACCGAGACAGAGATGGCCCATTGGAAGGAAAAACTCGCCGCTGATGATCGCGAGCTGGCCCGGCTCATGACCAATATCAGTGACACCGTGACGTTCCATGCCACCGAGCCGGTCCCCGAGGCCTTCGACTTCTGGCGGTTCGTATGGAAGCATCCCGTCGTCGAGTCCGGCGGCCGCGTCGGTTACGAGGTTCGCTTCGAGGACGACCAGTTGTATTACCGTTGGGGTCCTCAGCAAATCAGCCCGGGTGGAGACTCCCAATCGGATTTCGTGCCCGAAATGGTCGGACCTCGATTCCACTCCATCGCGGGCAAGAAGATCCGGATCAGGTTTTGGGTCAACAAAGGCAAGATCCAATTCCCAGAAGACGCTGTTCTATCTCTTGAATTCCACAAAAAGGACCAGTCTCTCAAACGAATGCAGGCCCGACGTTCCAAGTCCTAAAAATCAGTCCCGTAATTTTGAATTATGCCCCACATTCTGAATGCATTGAGGATGGTTTCCCGGATGGGAGGAATCTTCGTTTTGGCACTGGTTACGATCCGAGCGGATCCCGATACCCAGAGTTCCCTCCCTCCCCCGAGGGTGGGGGCTTATTACTTCGAGGGATGGGCGGGGCGGAGTCAGTTCGCCAATGATACGAACCAACCGTGGGCCAGAAACGCGCCGACGCATTTAACTCTCCGGATGCTGGAGGAGTTTCCCGGTCGCGAACCTGTATGGGGTTGGCGCGATGACTCGTTGGAGATCATGGAGCGCCAGATCGACCTCGCAGCTAACCATGGTTTGGCTTTTTTCGCGTTCTGCTGGTATTGGCATGAAAACGGTCTCGCCATCCATCCGCAAAAGATCCAGGAAGATCCCAAACACACCTGTCTCGATCTGTTTCTGAAGGCAAAGAATCGCGATCGGTTGAAATTCTGCCTCTTGGTGGCGAACCACCAGGGCTTCGAAATCAAAGGATCCGTGCATTGGAAGCAGGCCGTGAATTTCTGGATGCCGTATCTGAAGCATCCGCAACATCTCCGAATCGATGGCCGGCCTCTCGTCGTCATCTTCAGTGCCGAAGGCTGCAAAAAAGAGGATTTGGCCGCAATGCAAGATGCGGCGCGCCAAGCCGGCCTGGTTGGCTTGGCCATCGCCGGATGCGGTGCCGGAACCTTTGAGTCCGGTTACACCCATCGCACCCATTACAACGTGGTCCCGGGATACGCCACGGGCGCCGCGCAGCACCAGTACGCCGAACTCGTCGCAGCCAACCGTGCGGCCTGGGGCGGCAGCCGCGACCAACCCTATATCCCGATCGTCACTGCCGGTTGGGACAAGCGGCCGTGGGAAGGCCCCAAAGGTCTGAATCAGCCACCGGGATCCTATTACCCCGATCGTACCCCGCAGCAGTTCGCGGAATTCCTGCGCGATGCATTCTCCTGGATGAACCAGCACCCGGAACAAACAACCGCCGAACGCCTGGTTCTGATCTATGCCTGGAACGAGTTCGGCGAAGGAGGATACATTGCACCGACGAAGGAGGATCCGGACGGAACTTACCTGAAAGCCCTTCAATCGGTGGCGATGCCAACCCGGTAAGTTTTTCGGATTGCTCCATGGGATGTGGAGAAGGACCTGCTTTGGGACATGAAACAAGTGCACATTACATCACGGGATGGTTGGCGACAGTGGCTGGCTGAAAATCACGGCAAAGAAAAAAAAGGCATCTGGCTTGTCTTTTGTAGGAAGGAAACCGGCAAACCCTCACTTGAGTATGGGGCTGCCGTTGAAGAAGCCCTCTGTTACGGATGGATCGACAGTATTGTCAAAAGAATTGATGACGTCAGTTATTGTAGGAAGTTTTCGCCGAGAAAGGAGAACAGCTGCTGGTCCAGCCTTAACCGCCAGCGGGCAGAGAGAACCATCCAGGAGGGGAGGATGACACCTTGTGGTCTGGCCAAGATTGAGGCCGCAAAGAGGCTGGGGACTTGGGAAGGGGGCCAACGCCCCGTAATCCAAACGGAAATGCCACCGGATTTGTCAGATGCCCTTATGGAAAACAAGCGAGCGAAGGATTTCTTCGATCAGCTCGCTCCGGTCTGCCGGAAACAATTTATCCTTTGGATCACGCACTAGCCATCGGCTCACAATGTATAGGTATATACTACGTCAAAAGACAGTTTGCGCTTGGGTTCACGGCCTGCAAGCGCCTGTCGGCCGGTTCCCTAACCCAGGAGCCTCGAATGCAGGTCGCACTGAGTGTTTACCCACGTGATTCCGCTTTAATCCTGTATGACGCAACCTCGAGAAGCATTCACGCCAAAGACACAGGAGCACAACCGGAAGCACACTCTCGCGGCCCTGCTATTGCTCGTTCCTGCGCCCAGCCTGGGAACGGCCGCAGCGATGTTTTGGTGGCCGGAGCTGCTGGCGGGCAAGATCATCTTCTTAGCCTCAAAAATCTGGCTCGTCCTGTTGCCGGTGATCTGGCTTAGGTTTGTGGACCGAGAACCCCTAAGCTGGTCGCCGCCTCGTCGAGGCGGTTTCGGACTTGGCATTGCGCTTGGCCTGTTGATCACATTGTCTATTTTTGCCGCCTACGCCATCGCGCAACACTACGGCGCCATCGATCCCAAAATGGTGGCTGAACGCGCCGCTCGGACTGGATTGAACCGGCCGGGCATCTATTTCGCCGGCGCGTTTTATTGGATCACGGTCAATTCGCTAATCGAGGAATATGTCTGGCGCTGGTTTGTTTTTCGAAAATGCGAGGTGTTGCTGGGTGGCAAGGCGGCCGTCATCGCCGCGGGCCTGGCCTTTACGGCGCATCATGTGATTGCACTGTCGGCACAGTTCAACGCGCCCATCACGCTGCTCGCATCGCTGGGCGTCTTCATCGGCGGGGCAACCTGGAGCGGATTGTATCAACGCTATCGCTCCATCTGGCCAGGATACGTGAGCCATGCGATCGTGGATATGCCCATCTTCGTTATCGGCTACTGGCTGATTTTCAGCTGATCTGGATTTCTCGCAAATTCTGTTGGCATGCGATCCAGCCAATTTCCTGTTGCAGGTGCAGCACAAAATTGTCCTGCATCGGGCACGGCTGGACTCCAAAACAGCCGGCTGAACGCTTCATTGCATCCCGACAATAACCTATCCTATGGCGCTGCGATCCGCGCCGCGCGCTTGACATACCTAGCAATGCTAGGGTATAGAGGGTTGCATGTTGTCGAAGGAGCTCATCGCGGCGTCCACGAAACCGCTGGTCCTGGCCATTTTGGCCCGTCAGGAAAGCTATGGTTACGAATTGATCCAGCAGATGAAGGAGCTTTCCGGGGAAAGAATCGAATGGAGTGAAGGGATGCTTTACCCGTTTCTTCACTGGATGGAAAAGGAAGGATTGATTGAATCGGAGTGGAAGATGGCGGAGACAGGCCGGCGGCGGAAATACTATCGAATCAAAAGGAAGGGCGGCAGGGAGCTCAAGGTGGAGCGGGAGCGATGGTTTGTCATTCACGAAACCTTGGAGAAACTATGGAAACCGGAACAACATTTGACCTGAAGGCGCGCCTGGCCAGTTGGCGGGAGGGACTGAAAAACCATTCTGCGATCGGCTCCGACGATATTCAAGAACTGGAATCCCATTTGCTCGATACCATGGACGCCATGCGAAGAGCGCGGCTGAGCGAGGAAGAAGCATTTCTTGTCGCCGCGCATCGGATTGGGCATCCGGAGGAGCTCGAGAAACAATACCGATGTGTTCGGCCGGCAGCCGTCTGGCGGGATCGGGCGCAATGGATGATTGTTGGGATCATGGCCATGTGGGTGGTTTCTGGAGTAAGCCATCTGGCTTCGAACTTGGTATTGCTCCTGGGAGGGCGTTATGCCGCGAATGGAGTGGCATTGGGATACGGCGGGCTTGCAGTGCAATTACTGCTGTTAGGCGGTTTTGCATGTTTGGGGCAGCGGCAACTGGCCCAGGCGTCCGTCAAGAACAACAGGCCATTATCTGGTGTGAGGAGGCTTGGCATCCCAGGCCTGATGATAGGTCTCTTAGTGACGGCAGTTGTCGTCAGGATCAGCTCAGGTCTCGTCCAAGTTCAGGCGGTACGGATGATTAGCGCGACCGTGTTTGGGGGCTACTTTTTAGTTGCGAGGTGGGGGGAGGCCATCCTCACGACGGCGATGGTGTTCGCCGTGGGGTTATGGATTGCCCGATCGCAAAGATCGATCAAGAACGCTGTCCCTATTCTGATGATAGTGATGTTGTTTTCAGCATTAACCGCGGGGTGCAAGCCCGGGGGTGCTTCCGGGAATAGCGGACAGTCAACCCCTTCAAATCAGACTGCGGCTTCCGGCTTTGAATCGTGCCTCGACCTCGCAAAGAGTGACACCAATGCTGCTGTGGAAGCCTTTCTTCAATTGGATCTTTCGAAAGGCGCGTTGTTTTCCTCGGGAACGCCGCTATCCTATTCGGAGGTGGAATTTATCAAACTGCCTCAGGCTGCTATGGAAAAGGTCCAGCAACAGGCGCTGGCAGATCTCGCCCTTGTCAAGCAGTTGGTCCGGGGGGTGAAGGCCAAAGGTCAGCAGGCTAAGTCGACCGGGAACGCCGCGCATGCAAAAGAGTGTGACGCTCAGCTTGCCTTGCTTGGCGAGCGCCTCGAGGGTCCCGGGAACCTCAAAATTTCTCAGCTCGTTGGGAAGGCCATTCGAAAAATGGCGGCTGAATAATCTGCGCTGGTTAGCCTGCGCCTTGCCATTTCGAGCCCTGGAGAAGCTTCATGGACTTGCGCGGTCCCGGGAGTTCCTGGCACGCGATACAGAACAGCTATACTCCACAGTGCCGGATCCAAAGATGCAGCCTTGGATTTTCTCCGCGTTTCAGATAAGACCTGCAGCGCATGGAATCAAAGACTCCTGACTCTGGGCCAGCATCATTCGGGTTGTCTGTATCTCGGCGATCATTCTTCAAGGGCGCCGCGTTGGCGGGTGGCGCAACGTTGTTGCCTGGCTCGGCCTTAGCCTCTGAGACGACAAGACCGCTCTGCGAAATATCGCCCAGAACCCCCGCCGCAGGCCAGGTAAAGGCTATTCCATTCGCATTGCCCGATTTGACGCCGGCCCGATGGCTCTGGTACCCCTCCGAGCGATGCCTCGCCAACACGGTGGTCTTGTTTCGGCGAGCCCTGGCTCTTTCCTCGAAGCCTGTGCGGGCCCGGGGCTGGATCTTAGGAAGCAGCCGCTATCGCCTCTTCGTCAATGGCCGGCGGATTCAATTCGGGCCCGCGCCGTCCGATCCCCGTTTCGAGGAAGCGGATCCGGTGGATTTGACCTCAGTTCTGAAATCCGGGCCGAATGTGATCGGAGCCGAGGTGCTTTACTACGGTCATGGTGAAGGCACATGGCCGGCTGGCAAGCCCGGTTTTCTCTTTTGGCTCGAGACCGAAACCGCCGATGGCCAAAAACAACGCGTCGTCTCTGACGATTCCTGGCGATGCCACATGGCCCGGGCCTGGCGACCGGGACAGTATAAACGTTGGTACTTAAGGGCGTTCCAGGAAGAATTCGATGCCCGGCGTTAC
Organism: Verrucomicrobiota bacterium; assembly: GCA_022709905.1. Lineage (GTDB taxonomy): Bacteria > Verrucomicrobiota > Verrucomicrobiia > Limisphaerales > UBA1319 > JAKLHY01. Next base: position 29,677 of record JAKLHY010000047.1, read on the forward strand.
CCGCACGGTTGGACACTGCCCGATTTCAAGCTCAACGAGGATTGGCTGCCGCCTCGCCTGCTAATAGGATCATCGCAGGCCTCTTCGCTGGCGACGGATTATTCGGATTATGCGCTCGATGTCGGAGCCCCGTCAACGCCAGCTGAACTCCGCGCGCGAACCATCCCGCTTCTGAACGAAGCCTGCATACCGGTGTCCCGGCTTGCGGAGTCCCTGTGGGTGGAATGGCGGCGGCCGCCGGAGGAATATTTCGAGTGCCTGGTCTCCGATGCATACCGAATCGATCGGGAGCTTACCGTGGCCTCGAGCCGGCCAGGAATCTGGCAAGTCGAGCTGGATGGACATCGGGCAGCGGCGCTGACCTTCGAGTTCAAGGAGCAAATGGTTGGCTGGCCTTATTTCACCATTGATGCGCCGGAGGGCACCACGATCGATTTGATGGTGCAGGAAGCACACGCACCCGAGGGCCCCCCCTTGTTGAACACCCACTTTCATGCCTGGACCCGCTTCATCTGTCGCGCCGGTGAAAACCGGTTTGAGACCTTCGATTTCGAGAGCCTGCGCTGGCTGCAACTTCATATTCGAAATGCTCAGGGACCCGTGACGGTGCGCGACGTCGGCTTGCGCCGCCGGCAATATCCCTGGCCGAACGTTCCTCGCATTCAATGTGGCGATCCCGCCATCCAAAAAACCCTCGACGCCTCCCTTAACACGCTGCACAACTCGGCCCAGGAAACAGTTGTCGACGGCATGGGACGCGAGCGCCAGCAATACAGCGGCGATGGCGGGCATCAGTTGCACGGGATCTACTTTGCTTTTGGTGAAACCCGGCTGCCGGCCCGGTTTGTTCGGACCTTCAGCCAGGGGATGACCTTGGACGGTTACTTCCTGGATTGCTGGCCTGCCTTCGATCGCCTGGCCCGGCTCATGGAACGCCAGCTCGGTTTGACTTCTTGGGGACCCTTGCTGGATCATGGCGTCGGATTCAACTTCGATTGTTGCCATTTTTACCTGCACACCGGTGATCTCGAGCCCCTGAGAGAGGCCTATCCCCGGCTGCTGCGTTTTGCCAACTATCTCTACTCCCTGCGGGGATCAGATGGCTTGCTGCCGGTCGAGGACATGGGGGTGCCGGCCGTATGGATGGATCATCAAGCCTACCAACGACCCCGCCATAAACAATGCGCCTTCAACCTTTATGCGGCGGCCATGCTCGAGAACGCCCTGCCGGTGCTCTGCGGTGCAATGCGCGATGCGCGGAATCAACGGGCGGTCCGTCAGTTTGGCGCATCCCTTCGACGAGCGGCCACTCGAAAATTCTGGAGCTCCGATCACGGATTGTTCATCAACAACCTGCCATGGCTCGGCGAGGAAGGGCAGATGCGGCTGTGCGATCGTTCCCTCGCGACAGCGCTGCTTTATGATCAATGTCCCGGCAACCGAACCGAGGCCGCCGTCAAGACCCTCGTTGAAACACCTGCGACCATGGGCCAGTCTTATCCCTGTAACGCCGGCTGGCGCTATTGGGCCTTGGCCAAATACGGTCATGTCCGGGAAGTCTTGCAGGCCCTGCGCGATCGTTGGGCCACGATGCCATCGGTTTTGCTGAACAACACGATCCAGGAAGATTGGGTCGCCCAACCCGATTCCGGCGCCCAATGGAGCCATTGTGCCGTTGTGCCACTCTACTTCTTCTTCATGAGCGTCGCTGGCATCCAACCGGTGGCGCCGGGTTTTCAACGGTTCCAAATCCGGCCGCAGCCCGCGGACCTCGAACGCCTCGAGTTGACCGCTCACACCGTTTCCGGTCCCATTATCGTGGAAAGCCAAGGACTTCGAGGAAATCGCATGCTGAGACTGACCCTGCCACCGGACGCACAGGGAGAATTGGTCCTTTCCTCCGAGGAAAATATCCCCTTGCAGCCCATCGGCCGGACAGGGCAAAACCTCCGACACTACCGGCTTCCAAAAAACCAAACCGTGACCCTGATGCTCCGGGCCACCTGAAACGAGCCGAATCCCGAGAATAAGTTGAATCGCACCCGGGACAAGGCCACCGAGACGGCCTTGGCTTTCACCTTACGCGTCAACGGGTAACACGCACCACCGGCCTTTCGGCCGCGATCCCGCACATCCCCCCCGGCTGATCCAGCCGATTCGACCCTTCGTTAATAAAATATATTAATATTCTATATTAGAAAAACAAAAATCTTTTTCCCGGGGCAGTCTCGCCCTTGCGAGGTCGGGCATCGTGGATTACTTAAGTTTACGCCAGCCAGGCATGGCTTATCATGAAAAAAACCCGAGTTGATGCTACTCCCGGCATAAGACAAGGCGCCAACGAGTGTACCGATGGATGAAATCCGGAGGGGGGATCAACCGACGAAGCGATGTCCGACATATTCCCCAAGTGGACGAATCAGTTGCCATGGAAGATACTGGCCGGTCTGGCCATTACCGGCACGGCGGCGGGGGCGGGGGTCTGGTATTATTTCACGCCGAAGTATACGCGCGTGGGTTATCAGCCGATGCAACCGGTCTCTTTTTCGCATCAGACACATGTCGAACAGCTGGGTTTGGATTGCCGGTATTGTCATAGCGCGGTAGAGACCGCCTGGTATGCCAACATACCTGCGGCCTCAACCTGCCTGCGGTGTCACAACCAGGTTCTGGCGGGTGATCCGCGTTTGGGACAGGTTCGGGAGAGCGCGCAGACGGGGCGTGCGGTGTCGTGGGTTCAGGTCCACAAGACGCCGGATTATGTATATTTTAATCATGCGGTGCATGTGAATCGGGGGGTGGGGTGTGTTTCCTGTCATGGCCGGGTGGATCAGATGGCCGAGGTGCGCCATGCGGAGTCTCTGAGCATGAGTTTTTGCCTGGATTGCCATCGGGATCCGGCGTCCCGGTTGCGTCCCATCGAGCAGGTCTATCGGATGGATTGGGCCGAGGACGCTCGTTATGGGGCGGTCCAGGGGGCGCGGTATGTGCACGACTGGAAAGTGATGACATCGCAGAACTGTTCCGCATGCCATCGATGAATAGCCTATCACGAACCTGTCTTGAACCGCCTTGGAACCGTCGATACTGGCGGAGTCCGGAGGAGTTGAGTGACACGCCGGAATTCCGTGATTGGGTAGAGCGTGAATTTCCCGAAAGCGCGAGTGAGCTGCGTGATCCGGTGACGCGACGGTATTTTATAAGGATCATGTCGGCGTCGTTTCTTTTGGCGGGGATTGGACTCACGGGCACGGGTTGTCGCCGCCCCGAGGAGACCATACTGCCGTTTGGGAAAATGCCGGAGGGTTATGCGCATGGGGTGCCGCAGTATTACGCCACAGCGATGCCCATGCGGGACTATGCCGTGCCTCTGCTGGTGAAGTCGTATGATGGTCGTCCAATAAAGATTGAAGGGAATCCTCAGCACCCCACGAGCCGCGGGGGCACGGATCCGTTTGCGCAGGCGTCGATTCTGGACTTGTACGACCCGGATCGTTCGACGCGGTTTCTTCAGAAAGGCGGTCCGGTTGACCGGGCGGCGGCGGTCCGATTTCTGGAGGCGCAGGCCCGGGCGGCGGCGGGCCGGGAGGGGGCGGGGGTGGCCTTTCTCGTGACGCAAAGCTCTTCGCCGTCGCGGGAGCGTCTCCGAAGATTGATCTTGGCCCGGTGGCCCAAGGCCGAATGGCATGAAGACGAAGCAGTGGATCTTCGGGCTGGTGTGGATGCGACCGGCACGGCTTTTGGCCGCCCGCTGAAGCCGGACTATCATTTTGAAAAATCGAGCCGAATCCTGGCTTTGGATGCGGACTTACTCGGGTCGGAACCGGACGCTTGCTGGTCGATTCAACGATTTGTCCAAGGTCGGAGGCTGGTGCGTCGTCAGGACGATATCAACCGATTGTATGCGGTGGAATCTCTGATGACGTTGACGGGGGCCGCTGCGGATCATCGATTGCGGGCAAGTCCGGGCATGATCACAGCGGTGGCGTGCGGCTTGAGTCTCGAGTTCCTGAGGCTATCGCAGATCTCGCATCCGGCGACTGAGGCCCTCAAACGAGGGGCCGGCCCGGCTCAAGGCTATCAACGATGGATCGAAGCGTGTGCGGCCGATTTATGGGAGCACCGCGGCCGCAGTTTAGTCCTGGCCGGACATCGTCAACCTCAGGCGGTTCACCTGCTGGCTTATTGGGCAAACCACCTGCTTGGCAATATCGGTTCGACCTTGATTCTGCGCGACGCCCCACGAACCGTAGTGCCCGGTTTGGCCGAGCTTGCCGAGACACTCAACGCGGGCCGGATAGAAACGTTGTTTATAGTGGGTGGCAATCCCGTCTACAGCGCCCCGGCTGAACTGGACTGGAAAACCGTTCAACGCAAAGCCAAAACTGTTGTCCGATTGGGATACTGGGAGGACGAGACCTCAACTCTTGCGGACTGGCATTTTCCGGCGGCGCATTATTTGGAGACGTGGGGGGATGTTCGGAGTGGCGATGGCACGCTGACCTCGATTCAACCTTTAATCGCGCCGCTTTTTGGAGGCATGGGGGAGCTGGAGTTTCTGGCGCATGCCGGTGGATTGCCGGAAACGAATCCCTACGCGATTGTGCGCGAGACGTTTCAGCAAATCACTGGCGTGCCCGGCATTGATAGCGCGTGGAGCGAGTATTTGCACGATGGTTTTCTGAAAAAGAGCGAAAGCCCGGTAATTGACGCGCCATTTCAGACCGTTGCCATGGGGGATTTGTTGTCTCGGCTCCTGGCGGATTCCGGGGGGAGTGGCAAGGCAGGGGGTGTTGAGGTGGTCTTTTGCCGGGATTACCGGCTGGACGATGGTCGATACAACAACAACGGCTGGCTTCAGGAGATGCCGGATCCGATCACCAAGCTGACCTGGGAGAACGCGATCCTGCTGAGCCGGACGACGGCGGCAAGTAATGGGCTGCGGAATTTTGATCTGATCGAGGTTGAGTTGGCGGGGCGCAAGATCGAAGGGCCGGTTTGGATACAGGCCGGGATGGCCGATGGAACTTTGGGGCTCGCGCTGGGGTATGGCCGTCAGGTGACCGGTCGCGTGGGGACCAACTCGGGTTATAATGCCTACCAGTTGCGGACGCGGAATCAGCCTTTTCTGGCCGTCGACGCGAAGATACGGAAGACCGGCAGTCTGGCCGATGCGAGTTACAGGATCGGCTGCACGCAAAATCACGGTGCCATGGAAGGCCGGCCGATCATTCGGGAAGCCAACCTCAAGCAGTTCCGCCAGCAGCCGGATTTCGCGAGAAATCGGATGGGTCTGGAGGCGCACGCGCCCAATGCGGGTCCCATTTACGCGCACCCGCCGCTCACCGGCCTGCATCAATGGGGCATGGCGATCGATTTGAACGCGTGTGTGGGCTGTTCGGCCTGTGTCATGGCTTGTCAGAGCGAGAATAATATCCCCATTGTAGGACGGGAGCAGGTTTCGAGGGGGCGGGAAATGCACTGGATCCGCGTCGATCGTTATTACGCGGGAGATCCTGAACGGCCGGCGGGCGAGCAGATGGACGATCCCCAGGTGGTTTACCAGCCGATGTTTTGCCAGCATTGCGAGAATGCCCCTTGCGAGAATGTGTGTCCGGTCAACGCCACGGTGCATGATGAGGAAGGCTTGAATGTCATGGCGTACAACCGTTGTGTGGGGACACGTTATTGTTCAAACAACTGTCCTTACAAGGTGCGGCGCTTCAATTTTTTCGATTATAACAAGCGTCCGATCGGGCATCTCTATCGCGGGCCATTGGCCCGAAGGCCTGATGAAGAGCTCGATCTAATCCGCCTGATCAAGAACCCGGATGTGACGGTTCGCATGCGGGGGGTGATGGAGAAATGCACCTATTGTGTCCAGCGCATCGAGCAGGCCAAGATTGCGCGGAAAATCAAGGCTGGCGCATCGGATGCCGTCCGGGTTCCTGATGGCACGATCACGCCCGCCTGCGCCCAGGCTTGTCCGGCCGAAGCGATCGTGTTTGGGGACATTTCCGATCCGCAGAGCCGCGTGTCCCAACTGAAAGCGCTCGAACGCAACTACTCGGTCCTGGGTTTCCTGGATGTCAAACCGCGCACGACGTATCTGGCCCGGGTGCGGAATCCGAATCCGGCGATGCCTGACTATCGGGAGGCGCCTCTGAGCCTGGAGGAATACTCGCGCCGGCATGGAGATCCCTTCGCGCATGGGGTCATGTCCGAGGGGGCGGGACATGGGCCCGCGGCTGGCGAAGAAAGGAAGGGAGCTCACTGATGGCCCGGATATCCCCCCAAGTCTTTGCGCCACCACCGCCGCCCGAGCTCGAGCGTCAGCCGCTGGTTCTGAACGGGCGCAGTTTTGCGTGGATCTCGGACAAGGTGGCGGGAATCATCGAAGGACCGACTCCGAGATGGTGGTGGGGCGCGTTTGTCGTCAGCGCGTTGCTGATGTTGATGTGTTTTGGATTTGTGGGTTATTTGATCTCCACGGGAATTGGAGTCTGGGGATTGAATCGCCCGGTGGGCTGGGCGTGGGACATCACGAACTTCGTTTTCTGGATTGGGATTGGCCACGCCGGGACGTTGATTTCGGCGATTTTATTCCTGCTCCGGCAGAAGTGGCGGACGTCGATCAACCGGGCGGCGGAGGCGATGACCTTGTTCGCGGTCGCGTGCGCCGGGATTTTCCCGCTCATCCACGTGGGCCGGATCTGGTTTGCCTGGTGGTTATTCCCGTTGCCCAATGCCAACGCCATCTGGCCGCAGTTCCGGTCTCCCTTGTTATGGGATGTCTTCGCGGTGTCGACCTACGGAACCGTTTCGCTGATGTTCTGGTATCTCGGACTGATTCCGGACCTGGCCACTTTGAGAGATCGGGCGCGGACTCCCTTAAGAAAATTCTTATACGGACTCTTCGCCCTGGGCTGGATTGGATCCAATCGGCAATGGAGCCATTACGAGAAGGCCTATCTGCTTCTGGCGGGTTTGTCGACGCCGCTGGTGTTGTCTGTGCACAGCATCGTTTCCTTCGATTTTGCGGTTTCCCAGCTCCCGGGTTGGCACACGACGATCTTTCCGCCCTATTTTGTGGCGGGCGCGATTTTTTCGGGGTTTGGGATGGTCTTGACGCTGATGATTCCGATCCGGGTTTTATTTCACCTGGAGGAAGTCATTACCGTGCGTCACGTGGAGCTGATGGGCAAGGTGGTCTTGGCGACGGGCTCGATGGTGGGTTACGCTTACGCGATGGAGTTCTTCATCGCCTGGTACGGGGGGAATCCTTATGAACGCTTTGCGTTCCTGAACCGGGCGTTTGGTCCGTATGGGTGGGCTTATTGGACGATGGTCACCTGCAACGTCATCTCGCCGCAGCTGTTCTGGTTCAAGAAAATCCGGACCAACATGGTCGCGGTCTTTATCTTGTCGATCGTGGTGAACATTGGCATGTGGTTTGAACGGTTTGTGATCATTGTGACGTCGCTGCACCGGGATTTCCTGCCCTCGAGCTGGGGATATTTCCGTCCCACGATGGTCGATGTTGGAATTTTTGTGGGCTCATTTGGATTGTTCCTGACCTTGTTTTTGTTGTTCATCCGATTTCTACCCATGCTGGCGATTGCGGAGATCAAAAGCATCACCCCGCAGGCCGATCCGCATCACACACTGGGAGGAGCCCAGGGAGGGCATGCGTCATGAGCGCCCCGGCGGCCATCTATGGCGTGCTGGCGGAGTTCCAGACTCCGGCGGCGGTGAAAACGGCGGCCGAACAGTTCCGGGACGCGGGATACACGCACTGGGATGTTTTTACGCCGTGTCCGATCCACGGAATGGACGACGCCATGGGACTGCGTCCCTCGCGGGTGGGGTGGTTTGCCTTCCTGGGGGGCTGCGCTGGCTTCACTTGTGGCATGTTGATGATCTGGTTCATGAACGCCTTCGATTTTCCGATTCCCGTGGGTGGAAAACCGCTCTTTAGTCCGTTGTTCGCGCTGCCGATTTCCTACGAACTGACGATCCTGTTTGGCGCCTTTGGATCGATAATCGGAATGTTATTGCTGAACCGGCTGCCGCGGTGGCATCACCCGCTGTTGAAACATCCGCGGTTTCGCCAGGCGACGCATGATCGGTTCTTCATTGTGGTTGAAACCCGGGATCCCCGATATGCGGATCCGCTCACCCGCCGGATCCTGGAATCCAGCGGCAGCACTCACATTGAACTGGTCGAGGAATAATGCGCTATTTCACCGCCATTTTTTTCCTAGTCGTCGTCCTGCTGGTGGGACTGGCGGGATTTCGCGGTTCGATCTCTCGGAAGCCGCCGCTGGAGGTCTTCCCCGATATGGATCGGCAGATCAAATTGCGGCCGCAGGCCCGCAGCGATTTTTTTGCCGACCATCGCAGTTCGCGGCTCCCGGTGCCCCATACTGTTGCTCGGGGGGCCCCCTTCGAAGACATACCCTGGAACACCGGCCGGGAACCCGGCACAACCAACTGGGTGGCCTGGAATCCGACGACGATCACCGCGGAGCTTCTCTCCCGGGGACGCGAGCGTTATCAAATTCACTGTTCGCCCTGTCACAGCCCTTTGGCCGATGGCAACGGCATCACGCGCAAGTACGGCATGTCGGTGGTCGCCAATCTCCATGAGCCTCGCATCGTGCAAATGCCGGATGGAGAGCTATTCCACATTATGTCTCAGGGCAAGGGATTGATGGCAGGCTATGCCGATCAGATTGCCCTGGGAGACCGCTGGGCGATTGTCGCCTATCTGCGCGCGTTGCAGCGGAGCCGCTTGGGGATCCTGGACGATGTGCCCGCCGCCGCCAGAACCTCGTTGACCCAAAAGCCATGAAATCGAATCCTGCAATCCCACCCGCTGGCCTGGGTTTCCCGGAAGCCAGGTGGCGTCCGGTGCCGCTGGTTCTGGTGGCGCTCGGAGTTTTGGGAATCCTCGTGGGGGCGATCCGGGATCCCCGGCAATTCGGGTATTCCTATTTGCTGGCTTACATGTTTTTCCTGAGCGTGGGGCTGGGATCCTTGTGCCTGGTGATGTTGCACCACATATTTGATGCGAGCTGGTCGGTGCCGGTGCGGCGGTTTGTCGAGCATTTGGCGTTTGTCCTGCCGGTGATGGCTCTGCTCTTTCTGCCCCTGGTCTGGGCCGCGCCGCAGGTGTATGCCTGGATGACCCCCGCTGGCGCCGACCATGCCTTGCACGCCAAAGCGGCTTATTTGAACAAGCCGTTCTTTTACGCTCGGGCGGCGTTTTATTTCCTGGTTTGGAGCGTGCTCGCCTGGAAATTGCGATATGAGTCGCTGCAACAAGACCGGACCGGAGGGGCCGACTGCACCTATCGTTTGCGGCGGTACTCGGCCGCGGGAATATTCCTCTTTGCCGTGACCGTGACGCTCGCCGCGATTGATTGGATGAAGAGTATGCAGCATCAGTGGTTTTCCACAATGTATGGCGTTTATTATTTCTCGGGCAGCGTATGGGCAACCCTGGCCCTGGTCTATTTCCTGACGGTGGTGTTGAAACGAACCGGTCCTTTGGCTGCGGTGGTTCATCAGCGCCAATTACGGGACCTGGGGGTTCTGCTGCTGGCCTTCACGATTTTTTCGGCTTACATCCATTTCTCCCAGTATTTCCTGATCTGGAACGCGGCAATACCCGAAGAAACCTTCTGGTATGTGCAACGCGAAAAAGGCACTTGGTGGACGGTGGGGCTGATCTTGGTTTTTGGACACTTCCTGGTGCCGTTCCTGTGTCTGTTGCGCATTGATGCCAAACACTGTCTGCCCTTGATGATTCCGCTGTGCGTCTGGGTTTGGCTGATGCATTATGTCGATTTGGCGTTCAATATCATGCCGCCGCTGCATCCCGAGGGGTTCCGGTTGCATTATCTGGATGTCTCTTGTTTTCTGGCCATAGGCGGACTCTTGACCTGGCATGTCTTGAGAAGCTTGGCGGCTCACCCGGTCTATCCGGTACAAGATCCCCGTCTGCTGGAATCGTTAACTTATGTCGAAGTGCCGCCGCCCGCTATTGCCGAGGCGGTTCACAGTGTGCGCGAATGAAAAGCCTGTTCCCCAACTCGATCGTTCTGCCGGTCTATTTTCTGGGAACGATCGCCGCATTCAGCCTCGTCATCGGCGCGATCCTTTTGCTTTACCATTACACGATGCCCGCGCCGATCGACACGTCTCGCTACGAGGAAAGGCGAAAAAACCTGGCTGGACTTCAAGCCCAGGCCGCGCATGAGCTCGACCATTACGCCTATCTCGACGAGGCCAAGGGCCGGATACGGTTGCCGATCCAGAGGGCCATGGAACTGTGCGTCGAGGAATGGAGAAATCCGGCCGCCGGCCGATCCAATCTGCTGCGCCGCGTCAGGAGCGCATTTCCGCCGGTTCCGCCGGCTGAGGTCAAACCGTGAACCTTGCATGACCCCGACTTTTCTATGAGCCTGGTGAACTGGATATTGTTTATTGGCAGCTTTGTTGTGCTGCCGGTATCGGCCTTGTTCGCCCTGCGTTGGGCGATCCGAACCGGGCAGCTGGAAAATCTGAACAAGGGCGCCCTGGTCATCTTCAATGACGAAGAACCTGTTGGCCGAGTGACCGATCGCTTTCCCCGACCATGAAGACGTCTACCGCCCCTGGCTTTCTTCAAAGCCTTTCGCCGGCCAGCCGGCCGGATCCGGCGGTCCCGCCGGCGGCCCTCGCTGAAATTGATCAGTCCTGTCGAGGGCCGGTGTTGTTCATGTTTGTGTGCGGCGTGGTGTGGCTGCTGGCGGGCACTGTCTTCGCCTTGATTACGTCCTGGAAAATGCACGATCCGGCGTTTCTGGCCGGATATGGCTGGCTGACCTTCGGCCGGGTCCGCCCTGTGCACCTGAACCTGGTGGTCTATGGATTTGCGAATCAGGCTGCGGTGGGAACCGCACTTTGGCTGATGTGCCGCCTGTGCCGGGTGCCGCTGATGCACGGGTGGATGATTATCGTCTCGACGGTCTTCTGGAATATCGGTGTCCTGGTCGGGGCTGTGGGCATCCTGGCCGGTGACAGCACCGGTATCGAGTGGCTCGAGTTTCCTCCCTATGCGGCGCCCATCCTGTTTTTTTCCTATGCGCTGATCGGGGTGTGGACGGTGATCACGTTCCGGTTTCGGCGGGAACCGCATTTGTATGTGTCGCAATGGTACTTGTTGGCGGCTTTTCTCTGGTTTCCGTGGCTGTATTCGGCGGCTGAGATTCTGTTGGTGCTCGAGCCGGTGCGAGGCACCGTGCAGGCGGCGGTCAACTGGTGGTTCGCGCACAATGTGCTGGGGCTTTGGTTTACGCCGATTGGCCTGGCGGCCGCCTACTATTTCATCCCGAAGGTGATTGGCCGGCCGATCCACAGTTACTACCTGTCCGCGCTTGGTTTCTGGTCGCTGGCGTTGTTTTACAACTGGAACGGCATGCATCATCTGGTCGGCGGACCCATGCCGGCCTGGCTGGTCTCCGTCAGCATCGTGGCCAGCGTGATGATGCTGATCCCCGTGGTGACGGTGGCCATCAATCATCATCTCACGATGCGCGGCCATTTCCATCACCTGAAATCCAGTCCAACCCTCTTGTTTATTGTTTTTGGGGCCATGAACTACACGGCGACCAGCGTGCATGGCGTGCTGAGCGCGTTGCGGTCAGTCAGTGAGGTGACCCATTTCACGCACCACACGATCGGCCACGCGCATCATGGGATGTACGCCTTTTTCACCATGGTGATGTTTGGCTCGATGTACTACATCGTGCCCAGGCTAACCCAAAGGGAATGGCCGTCGGCCCGGTTGATTTACCTGCATTTCTGGACGTGCGGACTGGGGATTATGTTGTATGTCGGCGCTTTGACGTTGGGGGGGGTGCTGCAAGGTTTTGCCATGAATGATCCCAATCTGGCTTTCTTAAAAGTGGTGGCGGTCACCAAGCCTTATCTGGTTCTTCGGAGTCTTTCCGGCATGCTCATGACGGTGGGTCACATCGCTTTTGCATGGAGTCTGGGTTGGATTCTGATCCGGCAACTGGGACCTTACCGGGATCCATCGGCCGTCGTGCTCGGTTCTTCGAAATCTCAAAGTACTGGAGCTCCCGCATGAACTACGGTCCCCTCTTATTTCTGGGCGTGTTTTTGACTTTGGCCAGCTCCTGGGTGGGTCTGGTGCTGGTTCCCCAGATCCAATTTGGCAGGCTTGAACCTGTGAAGATCGAGGAGACCGGAGAGATCTATCCGATGGCCCGGTCCGGTTTGGCGGAGCAGGGGCGCGAACTGTATCGCGCCTATGGCTGTGTCTATTGCCACAGCCAGCAGGTGCGGGCCGAGGATTTTGGCGCCGATATCCAGCGGGGCTGGGGAAAACGGCGCAGCGTGGCACGCGATTATCTTCGGGACAAACCGGTGCTGCTGGGCACCATGCGGACCGGTCCGGATCTCACGAACATCGGGATGCGGCAGCCCAGTGTCTCCTGGCATCTCCTTCATCTTTATGATCCGCAGATGACATCCGCCGGATCAATCATGCCGCCGTATGCCTTTCTTTTCGATCGACAAAAACAGGGCTTGCAGAAGTCTCCGGATGCCCTGCCCTTGTCCGGCAAGTTTTCGCCCGATCCCGGATATGAGATCATCCCCTCACCGGAAGCCAGGGCTCTAGTGGCTTATTTGTTGAGTCTCAAATCCTCCGCTTCGCTGCCTGAAGTGAAATGAATCCCGAAGTACCCACTCCACCTGAGACGCCGTCAGGCAACGCCAGAAACGGCGTGAATCCTGCCGAAGATCGCCGGCAGGTCTCCGGCGCGCCTGCGGCGGTGTCGCGGGAGAAACCGGAACCCGGCGAGGGGCACCAACCGATTTCCCTTTGGGTGATCGCGTTTATGGGCGCCCTTTTGTTTTGGGGCGGTTGGTATCTCCAGCGGTATAGCGGCAACTATGAACCGCTGGTTTATGACGAACGCGCCACCTTGAAACTGGGGGGTGGAATGACAGCCGCGCCGACAAATGCCCCTTTGGATCCCTTGAAACTCGGTCGCCGCGTCTATGCGCAGGTATGTCAGACATGCCATCAGGAAAATGGTCTGGGCGTGGCAGGACAATATCCGCCTCTGGCCCAGTCTGAATGGGTGCAGGCCCCCAGCCCGGCTCGATTGATTCGCATTGTTCTGAATGGCCTGAGCGGCCCGATCCAGGTCGCCGGCCAGACATACGATAACGCCATGCCGGCCTGGCGGGATGATCTGTCCGATGCCGAAGTGGCCGCTGTCCTGACCTTTATTCGGCAGGAATGGGGCAATCAAGCTTCCCCGGTGGAATTCGAGGAGGTTCGCACCATCCGCGAGCAGACTGCGAACCGGGGTTCGCGTGGCCTATGGACGGCTTGGACGGTCTCCGAGCTCCAGCAAATCTCCGACACCCGCTAGTGTCATGTCCCGCAAATAGCTATACATTCGCGGCGAGAGGTTTTCCGCGCAAACGAGGCGCGATAAACAAGCATACCCGGAATGGGTCTGTGACTGAGGAACGAGCCAAGCGGCGATTTCTGTTTTCGTTCGTTCCCGAAGCTTTTATACTCGGGGCATGAACGCCATGACTTCCTATTCTCGCCGTCAGTTTCTGCAACGCGGATGCGGGTGGCTCGCTGCGAGTGTGGTATTGCCTCAAGTGCTGCCTTCCGGGGTTTTGGGGGCCGGGGGAGGGCCGGGGGCCAATGAACGCATTGGCATTGGGATCATCGGCATGGGGCGCCAGGCAGGGGATTTGCTCAGGATCCTCCAGGGCCAGGCGACAGCCCGGTTGCTGGCGGTGGCGGATGTAAATCTGAATCGTGCCCGGGACGTGGCCGGCAAGCGCCAGGCTGAAGCCTACCAGGATTACCGACGGCTGCTGGAACGAAAGGACGTCGATGCCATCATCACCGCGACTCCGGAGCAATGGCGGGCGATTATCTGCATCGAAGCCTGCCAGGCTGGCAAAGATATCTACGCCGAGAAACCAATGTCCCTGACCATTCATGAGGGACGCCAGATCGTCAAGGCGGTGAGGAAATACGGGCGGGTGCTGCAGACCGGCAGCCAGCAGCGGTCCATGCTGCACAACCACATCGGATGCGAGTTCATCCGGCGGGGCGGTTTGGGCAAGGTTCATCGGGTCGTCGCGAGCAATTATCCAAGTCCTTGGGAATGCGCCTTGCCGGCGGAGAAAGTGCCCGATGGCCTGGATTGGGACATGTGGTGTGGACCGACCGAACCGGTGCCGTACAATAAGGACCTCTATCTGCCGCGCGCGAATCCGGGCTGGCTCTCTTTCCGTCCCTATTCCGGGGGCGAAATGACCGGCTGGGGCTCGCACGGTTTTGACCAGGTCCAGTGGGCTCTGGGAATGGACGCCACCGGTCCCTTGGAAATCTGGGTGGAAGGCCCGAAATTTGATCCGCCAACCTATGCGGTCTCCGAGCCCAAGACACGGGGAGACAAGATTTGTTCTCAGCCGAAGGTGTTTTTCCGCTATCCAGGCGGCACGGTAATGGAGCTGGGGGACGGACCTCCCGGTGGGGCCATCTTCTTTGGCGAGAAGGGCAAGGTGACCATCGACCGCGGGGTGTGTGAATCCGAGCCGGACGCACTGATCGACGAAGCCATCAAGCAGGGGCCTCGCAGCCTGAAGCAGAACCATATTCAGAACTGGCTGGACTGCATCAAAACACGCGCCACGCCGGTGGCAGATGTGGAAATTGGCCATCGCTCGGCCACGATTTGTCACTTGGGCAACCTCGCCCGGCGCTTGGGTCGCAAACTGCGCTGGGATCCGGGCCAAGAGGTTTTTATCGGGGACAAGGAAGCCAATCAATACCTGGACCGGAAACGCCGGAAACCCTGGGCATTACCCCGGGTCTAGAACGCTGCCGGAGCCATGTTATCCTTTGCCTCCTTCACACATCGTCACCTTGGGGGATGAGGAATTCAGCGGTCCACTCAGGAGCGTGATTCGCGAGGCTGGGGGGCCAGCACCCTCAAACGGTGGGGCGCAAGGCTGAAAGCGGCTGGGAGTTCGCCCACCGCTTCGCCATCCAATTCGAGCGGCACCCGTTGGGCGCTGCTCAGGGTGAAGTGGGTTGCTCTCAAGCTTTGAACGCCCCGAAGGGCTCCCTGCTTTCGACAGAGCAGTTGAGCCGACAAGAACAGGACGGCCATCCATGAGACTTTCGGCAGGACCAGGAGATCCAGCCAGCCATCATCGTTTCTGGCAGCGGGGAACGCCACCAGGGATCCGCCGTAAAACCGGCCGTTGCCAATCAACACGAGTTGTCCCTTGGTCTGGATCTCAGGTCCTTCAATCCGAATCACCGGATGCTCCTCGGCCATCGCACTGCAGGCCGTCCACAAATAGGCCAGCCACCCGAGTCTCTTCTTCAAGGGCCACGTCACTTTCTCGGTGGCGCGGGCATCCAACCCCGCGCCGGCCATTTGGATGAATCGACGACACGCCGGATGCGCGCCCGCTCGATACTGGACGGAAAGCAAATCAAGACCCCGTTCGTATCCGGCAAGGATCACGCCCCAGGCCTCCTCGAGGCGCAAGGGGATTCCCAGCTCGCGGGCGAAGACGTTCATCGTGCCCATGGGCAAAACCCCGAGGCGCACTCGATCCTGGGAATCCGAGGCTTCGCCCAGTCCATTGATGACCTCATGCACGGTTCCATCCCCGCCTGCGGCAACAATCACCTCAAAACCTTCCCGGGCCGCTTCGGCGGCCGCCTGCTGGCCGCCATGAGCGCTCTCGGTCGGTTTGAGCGCCGCCTGCGGATGCTGTTCCTTGAGGAACCGCGCCCACTGGTGGGCGCGACCGCCTCGGGCCGCAGGATTGAAGATAATGCAAATCGACATGAGCAAACCTCAGCGGATGCGTTTGTCTTCGATGCTCCAAGCCCCTTCAACCCCCTGGGCATCGACAACCGGCTGCAATACGCTTCTGGTTCTGGCAAAAACCTTCGTAAGATTCAATCAACAAACTACTTCCCGTGATCTGGCAAACCATGATAAACACTGCGTCCGTGAATCGCCGATCCTTTGCGAAAAACCTCACCGCCGGCCTTCTCCTGGCCGGCTTGGCGCCAACCTCGGCCAGCCTCCGACCCGCGATTCCCCGATCCAACGGCCGAGAACGCATGGTGCGCCTTGGCGGCCCGGTGTTTGTCAAATCGGATGATCCCGACGAATTGGCGCGCGCACACAGTGAATTGGGCTACCGGGCTGCGTATTGTCCGGCCATTTCCCTGAACGACAAAGATCGAATCACCGCGACGATCCGGGCTTTTTGCGAGCAGGGCGTGGTCTTGGCCGAGGTCGGCCGATGGTGCAACCTCTTGGATCCCGATCCGGCGCAGCGCAAAAAGAACTTGGACAACGTCATCGAGGGTTTGGCCTTGGCCGAGGCCCTGGGCGCTCTATGTTGTGTCGACATCGCGGGTTCGTTCAATCCCAAGACCTGGTACGGCCCGCATCCCGAGAACCTGAGCCGTGATTTCTTCGATGCCGCCGTTGAAAACGCCCGAAAGATCATTGATGCCGTTCAGCCCATACGATCCAAGTTCTGCTATGAAATGATGGGCTGGGCACTGCCCGACAGTCCGGACAGCTATTTCAAAATGATCCGAGCAGTCGATCGAAAGGCCTTTGCAGCCCATTTGGATCCCTGCAATCTCATCAATTGCCCGGAACGATACTACCAAAGCACCGCCCTGCTCCACGAATGCTTTCGAAAACTCGGCCCTCATATCGTCAGTTGCCACGCCAAAGACCTTTCCTGGAACCTCGAGATGAATCTGCATTTCCGTGAGGTTCGCCCCGGCGAGGGCGACCTGGACTATTCCGCATACCTGAGGTTAATTTCCAGCCTTGGCCAGACCCCCCCCCTCATGCTCGAGCATCTTTCCAGCGCGCAGGAATACGATCTGGCCAAGGCCCACCTCGTGAAACTGGGACAGGCCCAGGGCATCAGCATGTAAACTCGCTGGCGGGAGTTCTCAGGACATAATTTCGTCGCGGTTCTTAAGCAACTGTTCCTGAGCGGCTCGTTTTTCGGCCAGCAGGTTTTGCTGAGCAGCCTGAATGGCTTCAAACAGATCCAGAGCTTCAACCAACCGTGGCGCATGGACGAAGTCAGCGCCGGCTTCGTAGAGGCGGGGCACTTCGGTCAGCAGCTCGGCATGCATCAGAATCCGAGCCTGCGGATTCAGCTCCCGCAATTGCTGGAGCAGATGCTGGTTATCAGTGCCTTTCAATAAAGTGTTGGGGAGGGAACAGACGATGATTTTGGCTTTCTCGATGCCGGCGTGGATCAGGGTGTCACGGTGGCTGATGTCCCCATAGCTGACCCGCAGGCCTCGTTGTTTGAGCCGTTCATAAACGAGGGGATTAAAATCCACAACGGCCAGCTGTTCGAGGAGGGCCGGATGATGCCGCTGGATCTCCTCCAGCAGCGAACTGGCGGTCCAGGAAAAACCGAGGAGAAAAACCGAGGGATGCCCTCCCGGCTCAGGGGTTCCGGCCGAGTCGCTATCGAGGTCGCGCAAGCCCATCCGGCTCAGCCATCGTCCCCCCTGGCGCACCAAGCCATCCGATCGGTTCATCGCGTAGCTGGACAGGATGGCCAGAAACACAAACGTATAGGCGACCACACCGATGGTGGATTCCTTCAAGTGACCACTCTTCAGTCCCAAGGCCATGATCACAAGCGCAAACTCGCTCAACTGGCCGAGATTCAACGGCACGAGGAGACTCACCCGATGGCCCTGGCGCAATCCGTGCAACAATGGGAGGACCGTCAGGAACCGGGAGCTCACCAGCAACACCGAACAGAGCAGCGCAAAACCCAGCAGACCGGACGTCGGCGCCGGAATCCCCATGCCGAGAGCCACAAAGAAAAGCGTCACAAAAAAATCGCGCAGACTGGTCACTTTTGCTGTGACATCCAGGGCGTAAGGATACGTCGAAACCGCGACGCCAGCGACCAACGCGCCCATTTCGCGCGAAAGCCCCAGCACATGGGCCGCCGCGGCGACCATGAAGCACCACGCAACAGCTCCCACCTGCACCAACTCGGGCAGGCGCGCCACCGCCTTGAACAAGGAAGGCAACACATATCGGCTCAGGGAAAACGCCACGGCAACCAGCAATAAGACCTTCGCAAGCGAGAAGAGGATTGCCCCCGTGCCGGGTCGATTCAGGTTGGGTTGAATCGCCAGAAAAAGGATGGCAAAAAGATCCTGCAACACGAGCACGCCGAGGGTGATCCGGCCCGGGAGCGTGTTGAGCTCCCGTTTGTCATAAAGGATTTTCACCACGATCACCGTGCTGCTCGAGGCGAGGCAAACCGAGAGATAAAGCGCCGTCAGCGGGGTGTCGATCATTCCTCTCAACGGCCCCAGGAAAATCAACCAGAGCAGAACGAATGAACCCAGGATCTGCGCGGCCGCTGTTCCCAGAATGATCCGGCCCGATCCCAGGATCTTCTTCAAGTCGATCTCCAGGCCGATCATAAACAGCAACAACATCAACCCCAAATCGGACAGCGTCGCAATGGCATCGCGATCCTGAACCCATCCAAAACCAATCGGACCCACCGCGACGCCCGCGACCAGGTAGGCCAAAACCAGGGGCTGACGCAAAAGTTGGGCTGAGACGGCCAGGATCCACGCGAGAATAATGCAGATCGAGATGTCGATGACGAATTCCTGGTGCACAAGCATCGAGCCTAACGGGAAGCGTTATGAGAGCCAGCCAAAAATGCGCGCCCTCAGGCGAAGACTTCAGAAAAAACCGGCCGCCGCGGAGCCGCTGTGAGACCTCGCTCGTCAGATGGGATGAAAGTAGAGGATCTGGACATCTCGGGCGCTGACCCTTTTGAGCATGGCGGCGTAGTATCGCTTGTAACTGCCGAGGCGCGTCTCGACCAGCACCTCGAAGGTCGTGCTGCGCACCGTGAAGTAGCGGGAAAGCTGGCCCGCAAACTGCCGGTTGACGCCCGGGACGTTAATAAGATCCTGAGGCTGCCGGAAGGGTATGTCGTCTTCATTGCCCTCAACGCCGTCGGGTCCCGCCCGGAACGTCAAGATGCCTTGGGCCACGTTGGGATCAATGCCCGGAATGAGTTGAAGCACGGAAGCCGATGCTGTGTTGATGTTGACTTGCGGGCCGGAAATGGCGCAGAAAAGCTCTTTGAGACCGCCTGCAACGCTGGGCGCGCCGCCAAGCCCGCCAATAGTCATTGGATTATTCACCGATCCGGCCACAACCGTCGCGCCCACCATGCTGGGCGTCTCGAAGGCGTTGGTATCGTAGCCGGCCCCACCATAGAGTTCTGGCGTGATCCCATTGATAAACAACAGCTCCGAAATGTCATCGATCGGACCGTCCTTGGCGTAGTAAGGTGGATTCAGACTCTGGTAAAACCGGCTTTCGACTCCGCTCAAGTGCGGATCATCATCCGGATCGCGCCAGTCCAGAATCGAATCCACGATCGTGGGAGAGTCGGCCGCATCGACACCCAACAGCGTCATCGCCTGTTGGAGGATCATGATGTCGGCCGCGTTGATGTTGAACTTGCGTTCCTGATCGATGATTTTGATTGAGAAAATCCCGTTGCCGAGAGGATTGTTTTCCAGGGTAATGTCAGCCAGCGCCTCGTTGGTGACCCCCACACCGCCGGCCCATTTCTGATTCAAGGAATCCCAGGGCTCTCGGGAAAGGCTCAATTGCAGACTCAGAACGTACCGGGCCAGCTCGACGCCGGATCGTGCCAGCCACTCCATTTCATCCTCATGGCCCTGGTTCTGGGCCAGCCGCGTCTCCACCTTCATGGAATAGGCAAACCCCCCCGCGAGAATGCTCAACATCAACAACACCGTCATCACAATGATCAGCGCAATGCCGCGGTCTGTTCGTGATGGAGGTATTTTCATGGGTCGCAAGTGCGCAAGAGCTTTTTACTGGCCGCGCATCGGAAAGCCGCCGCGGTTGGCAGGGATGCCTCCCGGTGATTGCGTTGGTCCTTCGCCCCGGGGTCCCGGCCTGGGCTGAGCCGTGCCGGGGGGGACACCCGCGCCGGGACGCGGCGCACCGCTGGCAGGGGGAACCTGGTATTCCCGAGGAACAGCCATGGCGGGCAGCGCCACCACCCGGGAGACGATTTCCTGAGGCTGACGGTAACCGGATTCGCCGAAGCCGAGGGTCACACGGATCAGCTTCGGCAATTGATTGGTGTACAGCCATTCCTCAATCCATTCACCGGCGCGCGCATCCCAAAACTCGAGCACGAAAAGGCTGATATCGCTGGCAAGTACCAGCGGCCCGACCTCGTCCGCCGAGTTGGTTTCCATGAGGATGGGTTCCTGCCACATGACGAGTTGGTTGCCCGACAGATCTCCGGGTTCGACCGAGAAAGTCACGCGACGCACAGTGAAATCCCCGTATAGTCCCCCCCGGGGAAACGACTGGGGCAAGTTGGCCGCCAGACTGAGATAGGCAAAATCCGAACTGGTATCCGCTATGAACGAATAATAGTTCAGGTTCTGGGCAAACATTTGGACGGACAGCAACGAATCGACAATGGTCCGCAGGGCCATTCGGGAACGTTGGACTCGGGAGGCCGCTTCCAGGCCAACCTTCGCGCTGCGAGTGATCGCAGTCCAACTCGAGTAAATCGCCGCCATGATGAAGCTCATGATGAAAATGGCGATCATCACTTCGATCATCGTGAAGGCAGCCAATCGGCGATGGAGGGACGTCCGGCGCATTATCGTCCCCCCGGCGTCGTAAGGCCTCCACGGCCGCCGAATCCCCCCGGCCGCCGCTGGGAGTCCGGCTTGAACAGCAGCAGGCTGGTCTGGGTCTCGGAAGCAGGATCCAGCCGCGTGATGGTGACGTCCACCCGGAACAATCCATTCGTGGCCACTTCCATGACGCTTCGTGACCACACGTAGCCAGGCGCAAAATCGCCAAAATCCCCCGACTCACTCCCCTCCTCCAGCCGGTTGGTGAGCAGGAGATCCGAGATGGCGCTGGTTACATCGACCGTTTCCAGTTTGAGGCTGCGGGCCATTCGAAGGTTCTGAGAAACCAGATCCAGAATGGTGAAGATGGCCACGAAAAAGATCCCCATCGCCACCATGACTTCCAGGAGTGTAAACGCCCGCAGGCGCCGATCAGCGCCCGACAAACAGATCCTGCCGAAAAGAGCGCCGGACTGCCGGGGCCATCGTCTCTCGATCGGTCCCCCCACAGGTCGCACCCGCTGACGGCTGGATTCAGGCAAGAGCGGGAGATTCATCGCAACGTCTCCACGTTGGCCAGCCCGGTCAAGACCTCCACGGAGATCTTCCGCCACTGGCGGCTCTCCCATTGCAGAATCAGCGTAAACTCATCGCAAGTCCCGTTGGGAAAGAAACGCACCCGCGCCTGCTCCTCGTCCTTGAACTCGCGAAGGTTCACATCGAGCATTTCAATAATCAATTCCTCGGACAAGATCGCCGAAAACGGATGGCGCATGGCCGGAGTTGTCCTCGCCGGCCGATCATCCTCGGACGCGGCGGCCGAGGGGGCCGATGAGGCCGACACCGATAGGCTCCCATCGCCAGGTCGCAGCACGAGTTCGGCTGGATTTCCGCTGAGGATTGCCGCCGCCCGTGCCTGGCTGCACGCCTCCACAACGTCACTGACGGCCTGCCGCATGGGATCTTTTCGCAGGCTGCTGGCCACGAATGGGATCGCGGTCGTTAGAATCACTCCAATAATGGCGACCACCACCATAATCTCGATCATGGTGAATCCCGCTGACGAACCCCCCCTTTCTGCGCCCCGTGACCCCCCCGCCTTCCATTGGCTGACAGGCGGCGAATGCTCAAATTGGGGCGCGAAGTCCATGGTTGTTCGAAATCTTAACGATTGAGGTTCGAGGTAATGGCGAACATGGTCGATAGGACGGTGAACAGCAGGAACCCAACGCCAAGAGCCATCACAATGATCAGCGCCGGCTCAATCAGGTTGGTCAACACGCGCAGGGCGATCGAGAGTTCGTTTTCGTAGGCATCCGCCACCCGTTGCAATGCTCCCGGCACATCGCCGGTGTCCTCGCCAATTTTGACCAAATCAATCAGGAGCTGGGGAAAGATCCGGCTCTGAGCCAAAGGTTGAGCCAGAGTCTTGCCGTCGGTCACCCCCTCCCGAGTTCGCGCAATGGCTTCCTTGACAATCACATTCGAGATGATCTGCTCCGTAATCTTCAAAGCCGTGAGGACCGGAACCCCGTTGTGGAGCAAGGTGGAAAGTGTCCGGGCGAATTGGGCGAACAAGTTGAGTTTGACGACCTTTCCAAGCACCGGCGCTTTCATTTTCCATTCATCGATGTTGCGGCGGCCGTTGGTCGAGGCCCGATAACGCCGGATCAATACGACCAGGGCGATCAACACCAGCAGCATCAACCACCAGTAGGCACTGAACGCATGACTAATTCCCATCAGGGCCTTCGTCGCGGGTGGCAGCTCAACCTGCATCCCCTGGAAGATGCTCATGAATTTGGGCAGCATGACCGTCATGAAAAAGACCACGATAATCACGCCTACCGCCGCAACAATCGCCGGATAGATCATCGCCGAAGTGAACTTGGACTGGACCTCGGCAAAGCGTTCAAAATGAGTCGCCAGTCGGCGCAGAACGTCCACCAGCGCTCCGCTCTGTTCGCCCGCCCGGACCATGTTCACGTAAATATCCGAAAAAATCAGCGGCTGCTTGCTCATGGCATCGGAC
Source organism: Verrucomicrobiota bacterium (assembly GCA_022709905.1). GTDB lineage: Bacteria > Verrucomicrobiota > Verrucomicrobiia > Limisphaerales > UBA1319 > JAKLHY01. The sequence goes on from JAKLHY010000047.1 coordinate 52,515, forward strand.
AGGCTTCTTCCCTCGGTGACATCCTGCTTCAGCTGTTTGCTGACGTCCGAGGGAATCCCTTTGGACTCCAGGTGCGTCATGCTGTTCAAGGCCACCGTCAGCGGCATGCCCGCATTAAGAAGATTCGACAGCTGCTGGGTAAAGGTCGCCAGCTCCTGGAGCCGCGGCTTGCGCTTGCGCTGATACCATTCCCGAAAGGCCGATGGCAAAGAACCGTCTTTCGTGGATCCCGCCGCGCGTTCCGGTTTGGGGGCCGCCCCACCCTTGGCCGCTTCCACGGATACCGGAAACAATCCTAGCCGCTCGATCTGCATGAGCGCCGCGGAACGATCCGTGACCTCGACCGTCCCCTGCACCAATTCGCCGGATTTGCGCCGGGCTCTGTAAGAGAAATGCGGCATACCCTTAATCTGACCTCAGTATTAAACCCATGGCCAGACGAAAGTTTCCTCTCGTCCCTGATCGTTCGGCCCGCCGTCCTGGTGTGGTGGCAACCCGTGGCGGAGTCGATAGGCTTGGATCCAATGCGCTCCTTTGTTTGGCAAGGGCTTGATGCCGCCGATTGGGCAAAAAAGGTTTATAAAACGACAAATGCCGGTTGGCTGTATGAATTCACCTCTGATAGCTGTATTATAACTGGTAAAAGAAAGAGCGTTTTCGGAAAAATCATCACCATTTTTGGAGTCTCCATATGATCTCCATGCGGTGCAAAAAAGCTCGATCTGGCACCATTCGACATTCCCGCCTCCAGTCGAATGACCGCGCCTCGCCCAGGGGACTGCAACCCTGAGCAGTCAATAACACCGATCATTCGGTTGACAGCGATGTTCAAAACACAAAACTCACTTCAAGAAAATCAGTTTCAATCCAAACGATTACCCAACCCTTCCCGCATATGAACTTGATTGTCTGTCTGAGGATGGTGCCCGATACCGTGGAGGAATTGGAGATTGCCGCTGACCAGAAGTCCCTCGACGCCGAGGTGTTGCGTTACCGGCTCAGTGATCCGGATGAGCATGCGCTCGAGCAGGCGCTGTTGCTCAAGGAAAAACAGGGCGGGACCGTGACCGCGATCGCCCTCGAGATGCCGGAGATCGATGACGTCCTGTTTACGGCGCTGGCCAAAGGAGCCGATCGCGCTGTGAAAATCGCCGGGGATTGGGCGCGGCTCTCGAGCACCGCCACGGCCCGGGTTTTTCGCGAATACCTCATGGGCGGCGGTCAGAACCTGGCCGCCGACAGCCTGGTATTGTTGCGGAGCCAGGCGAGCGACGAATTGGCGGGTGAGGTGGGGGTTTGCCTGGCGGAAAACCTGGGCCTGCCCTATGTGGGGGTTGTCACCGGAGTAAAGGTCGCGGGCGCTACCCTCGAGGTCATCAAGGAGTTCTCAGGGGGCTTGCGCGGAGAATTCACGCTGGGATTACCCGCCGTTCTGGGCATTCAATCCGCCGAAAAACCGCCCCGTTATGTGCCGATTGCCAAGGTCCGGGCCGTGATGAAATCCGCCAGGATCGAGACAGTCGAAGTGCCCGCGCCCGAGCAGGCCAGTGTCGAAATGGTCGACCGGTTGTACAAACCCGAGGCGGCGGGACGCGCTCGAATGCTCGAAGGAACCCCTGAATCCGTTGCCGATCAAATCCTGGAAATCTTGAGCCAGCAGAGTCTGGTGTAAGGAGCATACCTATGGCAAATCCTGTTCTTATTGTTGCTGAGCACCTCAAGGGTGAGCTGACGGAAGTCACGTTCGAAATGCTGGGCTTGGGTCGTCAACTGGCGGATGCCCTGCAGGCACCCCTGTGGGCTCTGCTCATGGGAGAGCAAGTCCGGGCGCTGGCTCAACATTTGGCGGTGGCTGACCAGGTATTCCTCGTGGAACAGTCCGGGTTGCAGCTGCCATCGCCTGACCAGGCTGCCGCGATCGTGAAGGCCGCGATCGATGCCCAACCGGTTTCGCTGGTCTTGGTAGCCGGGACCAACGTATCACTGGGAATCGGGGCGGTGCTGGCCGGGCGGTTGGGACGGCCTTATGTCAATTTCTGCAAATCGGTCACCGTGGAAGCGGGCTCGATCCTGTTCACAAGCCAGCTGTTTGGGGGCAAGATCCAGGCCGATGTCAAGCTGCCGGATGCCTGCGGGGTGGTCAGTGTCTATCCGGGGGCGTTTCCGGCCGGCCCCGGCCGCCGCGAAGGACAACCGCCAATCGAGTCCTTAAGTCTCTCGGCGCCAAGCCCCATGGTGCAGTTCAAGGGTTACATCGAACCGGAAACAGGCGATGTGGACATCACCAAGCAGGAAGTGCTCGTGGCCGTCGGCCGCGGCATCCAAAGCCAGGACAACCTCGCCATCGCCGAAGACCTGGCTTCCGCCTTGAACGGCGCCGTGTGCGCCTCGCGTCCTGTCATTGACCAAGGCTGGTTGCCATTAAGCCGGCAGGTCGGCAAGTCCGGCATGAATGTTAAGCCCAGGTTATACCTGGCCCTTGGCATCAGCGGAGCTCCCGAACACTGGGAAGGCATGCAGGGATCGCAGCTGATTGTTGCGGTCAACACCGATCCCAAAGCTCCGATCTTTGACGGGGCTCACTACGGAACGACCGTCGACGCCCTGGACCTCGTGCCGATCCTTACGGAAAAGGTAAAGGCAAAGAAAGGCTGATTCATGGCGCCAGACGCGAACGCGGATTTATCCTGACCTCAATCCCCGTCAAGTCCTATGCCAACCAACCCGCTGCCCCATCCGGATCTGGATCCCGTCGCCGGCGCCATTGCCCGATTGTTGTTATGGCTGATCGCCCTCGGGAGTTTTGGGATCTTCGGCTGGCGAGTGGGCTGCATTGTGGCTCAGTTAAGGCGCGCGCGTCCCGAAAATCGTTTCGATCGATGGGGGGAACGAATCTTTCGCGTGTTCAGGGATGTCTTGCTTCAACGCCGCATCTTTAACGAACGCGCCATTGGCTGGCCGCACTTTTTGATCTTCTGGGGATTCGTCCTGTACGCCACGTGCTTCAACTGGTCCCTGTTGCGCGGTCTGTTCCCGATCTCGTTTATCCCGTACCCGGACGATGTCCCCCTGATCGGTTTGGGGCTCGAGATCTTCGGGGTCGTCGTGTTGGTGGCCTTGGGTATCGCCTTGGCCAGACGATTGTTTTTTCCGCCCAGCCGACTGCACCTGAGCCTGGACGCCAATCTGATCCTGGCTTTGATCGGGCTTTTAATGGTGACGGCCGTGTTGGGATCGGCTTTTCGGATTGTGGCCCGTGGTGGCCACGCCGACGCCTGGGCGCCCGTGGGGTCCTTGCTGGCTCCCCTGTTCTCGGGCCTGACGCCTGCCACCGCCGCCACGGGATCCAAGGCCATGTGGTGGACTCATATGCTGGGCGTGTTTTTCTTTCTCTGCTACCTTCCCTACTCCAAGCACGCCCATCTGATCGTTTCTCCGTTCAACGTCTTCTTCACCAACCTGCGTCCGGCGGCCAGCCTGACCATGGCGGGGGTTCCCGAGGAATATTCGGCGGGCGCATCATCCTGGCAGGAGTTCACCTGGCGCCAGTTGATGGGGGGATTCGCCTGCGCCGAATGCGGCCGATGCGATCGCTCCTGTCCGGCTCAGAACTCCGGCTATGCCTTGTCGCCCCAGGACATCATGCACAAAATCAAGGTGCATTTCCTGGACGCCGCTGTGGATAAGAAGGCCGGGCACAGCCCCCCGGCCGGCCAGATCCCTGACGGCGAGATAACCCTGGCCGGCGGCCAGATTCAGGCCAAGGAGGTCTGGGCCTGCACCACGTGCATGGCCTGCATGGAATGTTGCGCCGTATGGAACGAACAGATCCCGGTGATTGTGCAGATGCGCCGCCACCTCGTTGGACAGGGCGCCGTGGATCGGGGTGTCCAGGACGTCTTGGACCGCATGAACCGCTACGGCAACTCCTTTGGCAAGTCCGATCGCATGCGCGCCCGTTGGGTCCAGAACGCAAAACTCAAAATCAAAGATGCCCGCAAAGAACCGGTGGATTATGTCTGGTTCGCGGGCGATTACGCCAGTTTCGATCCGCGCTGCGAAGAGATTACGGTCAAGACTGCCAAGATCTTTCAGCAGGCGGGCCTCGATTTTGGCCTGCTGTTCGAAGGAGAACGCAACTCCGGCAACGACATCCGTCGGATCGGCGAAGAAGGCCTCTTTGAAGTCCTCCATGACAAAAACCTCCAGGCCCTGGCCAAGGTCCAGTGGAAGAATGGAGCGCGGACGATCATCACCACCGATCCCCATACCTATAACACCCTCAAGAATGAATATTGCTGGGAAGATCCGGTTCGAGTTCTTCATTACACCGAACTCCTGGATCAGTTGATGAGCCAGGGGCGGCTCCCGGTCTCCCGGCGGGTTGATCTGCGCGCCACCTACCATGATCCCTGCTACCTGGGACGTTATAACGGAGTCTACGATCCACCCCGGCGCATTCTGCAACGCCTGGGGATCACCCTCGTCGAGATGCCCCGCAACCGGGGACACAGTTATTGTTGCGGCGCCGGCGGCGGACGGATCTGGATGGAAGATACCGAAAAAGTCAAAGAACGGCCTGCCGAAAGCCGGATCCGCGAAGCGGTTTCCCTGCCGAACGTCTCCACTATGATCGTTGCATGTCCCAAGGACATTGCCATGTTCCGCGACGCCGTGAAAACGACCGGCCAGGAGGACAAGCTGCAAATCAAAGACGTGGCGGATCTCGTGTGGGAAGCCATCGCCGCCGAAGAACTTCAATCCGCAATGAAATGATCGCCAACAGCCCATAACCGGCAACCAAAGGAAATCTCATGGTCTCAACCCTTGAAAACGAGGTCTGCAGCATTGGCACCACGCTGGAGACCGTCCTGGCCACGCCCGAAGGCCGGCGGATCATGTCCTGCATCCAGTGCGGCACCTGCTCGGGAACCTGCCCCTATGGTGAACATATGGAATTCACCCCGCGCCGGATCATCAACATGCTCCGGCGTGGCTATATTGATGAGGTCTTTAAATCCGATTCCATGCTGCGCTGCGTGGCCTGTTACTCGTGCATGGCCAAGTGCCCGCGCGGGATCCGGCTTTCCGATGTGCTGCTGCCCTTGGTCAAGGAACAGACCCTGATCAATACCCCCGAGATGCCGGCCGAATTGCAGAAAGGACTCCAAAACACCCTCCGCTACGGGAATCCGATGGGCGAATCTTCCCGCAAACGCGCCCAATGGACCGCCACCTCGCCGGTCAAGGTGCCCATCATGGCCGAAATTCAGCGCCCCGTCGATGTCCTCTGGTTTGTCGAGTGTTACACCAGCTATTATGCCCGCGGCCAGGACAACAGCCGCGCCGTCGCCCGGCTCTTCAAAGCCCTCGATGTCGATTTCGCCATCCTCGGCAACGAGGAAAAATGCGCCGGCGACTGCGGCCAGCTCACCTGGGAATCCGGCCTGTTCGAGACGCTCACCGACTACAACATGGAAATCTTCCGCAAATACCGGTTCAACCGGATCGTGACTGGAGATCCCCATGCCTATAACGCCTTCCGAATCCGATATCCCCTCTATGGTTTTGATTACGTCGTGGAACATACCACGCCTTTCTTCGCCCGCCAGATCGACCGCCTGAAACTTAAACTCAAACGACCGCTCAATTATACAGTCACTTATCACGATGCCTGTTGCCTCGGACGTCGCGCCGGTCATTTCGAGGAACCCCGGCAGCTTCTCCACGCCATCCCGGGCATCAAACTCGTCGAAATGACCCATAACCGGGTCAACGCCATCTGTTGCGGCGGCGGCGGCGGCGGCATGTGGCTGGATACTTACTTCAAACAAAAAGGCATGGAACGACTCAGCGAACGGCGGGTCAAAGAGGCCATCCAAACGGGCGCTGATGTCCTCGTTGTCTCCTGCCCTTACGAAATCTCGCGGTTCGAGGACGCCCTCAAAGTCGTGCCGCACGACAAGCCGATTCTCGTGCGGGACGTGATGGAACTGCTGGCCGAAGCTTTGGAGGACTAATATGCTGCCAAAACGACAAGATCCCATCCGGATTGGATTCTACGTCTGTCATTGCGGCGTCAACATCGCCAGCATGATTGATGTCGAAGCGGTCGCGCGGTACGCGCAGAAACTTCCCAATGTCGTCGTCTCGCGTCACTACAAATACATGTGCTCGGATCCCGGCCAGGAATTGATCCAGGAAGACATCGCCGAGCATCGCTTGAACCGGATCGTGGTGGCCGCTTGCTCGCCCTTGCTGCACGAGCATACGTTCCGTTCCGCCACCAAGAAAGGCGGGCTTAATCCCTTCTTTTTCCAAATGGTCAACATCCGGGAGCATAATTCCTGGGTGCATACCAGCCGCGCCGATGCCACTCGCAAGGCCATGGCCCAGGTGCGGGCCGCCATCAACCGCGTGCCTCTCCATAAGCCGCTCGAGGTTAAGAAAGTGCCGATCAATCCCAATGTCCTGATCGTGGGCGGCGGCATCGCGGGCATCCACGCCGCCCTGGTCCTGGCTAATGCCGGCAAACAGGTCTACCTGGTGGAACGCGAAGCGACCATTGGCGGGCACATGGCCAAGTTCGACAAGACGTTTCCCACGCTCGATTGCGCCATGTGTGTCCTGAGCCCCAAAATGGCCGCCGTCGGCAACCACCCGAACATCACCCTGTGGACCTATTCCGAGGTCACGAAGGTGGATGGTTACGTCGGCAATTACAAAGTCGCTGTCCGACGCAAACCGCGGTATATCATCGAGGATCTCTGCACCGGCTGCCAGGAATGCGTCGCCTCCTGCGTCTACCGCGAGCCGAAGTTTCCCGACGAGTTCAACCTCAAATTCAGCAAGCGCAAACCGGTGTTCCTGCCGTTTCCACAAGCCGTGCCGCCCATCGTCATGATCGATCCCGAAACGTGCATCGAAACCAAAACCGGCAAGTGCAAGAAAACCTGTGTCGAGGCCTGCGGCGACCGCAAGGCCATCGATTTTAAACAAACGGCGGAAATCAAGGAAATCCAGGTCGGCACTATCATCGTGGCCACCGGATTCAAAACCTTCGAACCCAGCCAGTCCCCCTACTACTCCTTCTACGGGCATGGCATATACCCGCAGGTCTACACCTCGCTCGAAATCGAGCGCCTCGTCAACGCCTCGGGCCCGACCGGCGGCGAAATCATCCTGCGCAACGGCAAGATCCCCAAAAAGGTCGCCATCATCCACTGCATCGGTTCCCGCGATGTCAACACCAACCATTGGTGTTCGCGCGTCTGCTGCCTTTACTCGCTCAAGCTGGCCCACCTGATTCACGAACGCACCGAGGCGCAAATCATCAACTTTTATATCGATATGCGCACTCCCGGCAAAATGATGGAGGAATTCTACGACCGGATTTCGGAAGAGGGCGTAATGATGATTCGCGGCAAGGTGGCCGATGTCTATCCCGACACTTCGAACGGCGACAGCGAGCGCCTGATCGTCCAGGCCGAGGATACCCTCATGAGCCGGGTGCTCAAAATTCCGGTGGACATGGTGGTCCTCTCCGTGGGCATGGAACCTAATCCCGATTCCGACGAGGTCCGGCGCAAATTCAACATGAGCTGCAGCAGCGAAGGCTGGTTCCTCGAACGACATCCGAAGCTCGCCCCCGTCAGCACTTTCACGGATGGGATCTTTGTGGCCGGGTGCTGCCAGGGGCCCAAAGACATTCCCGATTCGGTCGCGCAGGCCGGCGCCGCCGCCGCCGAGGCCTTTTCCCTCATTGACAAGGGAACCATGGAACAGGAGCCCAACACCGCCTTCATCCTCGAAGACGAATGCTCCGGCTGCAAATCCTGCCTGCCGCTCTGCCCCTACACCGCCATCCTGTTCGATCCCGTCAAGGAAAAGGCCTTCATCAACGAAGCCTTGTGCAAAGGCTGCGGCACCTGCGTCGGCTCGTGCCCCTCCGGTTCCATCAAACAAAACCTGTTTGAAGACGAGGAAATCTTCTGTGAAATCGATGGTCTCCTGGCATCGGTCGAGATGCCGGCCGAAGAACCCGCAATCAAAGCCTGAACCGCGATCCCTTATGCCAATCTTATGAGTGATTCTCCTGCTCAGACCGCCGGTTCCTGGGAACCGCGGATTATCGCCTTTTTCTGCAACTGGTGCACCTACACCGCCGCCGATCTCGCCGGCGTCTCCCGGATGAAATATCCCCACAACGCCCGCGTGATCCGCGTCATGTGCTCCGGACGTATCGACCCCCAGTTCATCCTGGAGGCCCTGGCAAAAGGAGCTGACGGCGTCCTCATCGGCGGCTGTCATCCCAATGACTGTCACTACGCCGAAGGCAATTACAAAATGTTGCGCCGGTTCCGCCTCCTCCGGCGCGTACTGGACGGCATGGGCATCGCGCCGGACCGGGTCCGCCTCGAGTGGATCTCCGCCGCCGAAGGTGACAAGGTCAAGACTGTCATGACCGAGATGGTGGAAAAGCTGCGCGCCCTGGGTCCCTTGGGCGCACCCGACAAGTTCCGGGATTGGGACCGCGAAATGGAGGAGTTCGAACACGCAATTCAAGCCCGACAGGGGCAGGAGGTAACCCATGCCCACTAGACCCAAGATTGGCATTTACTGGTGCGCCTCGTGCGGTGGCTGCGAGGAAACCGTGGTGGATCTCGCCGAAGACATCCTGGGCGTCGTCGAAAAAGTCGACATCGTCTTTTGGCCGGTGGCGATGGATTTTAAAAAGAAAGACGTTGAAGCCCTGCCCGACTTGTCCTTGCTGGCCACCTTGCTCAACGGCGCCGTTCGATCGTCCGAACAGGAGGAAATGGTCCGCATGTTGAGACGCAAGAGCAAGTATATGATTGCGTTCGGTTCCTGCGCGCATACCGGAGGCATTCCCGGCCTGGCCAACCAGTTCTCGCGCGAACATATCCTCCGCTATGTCTACGAGGAAACGCCAACCACCATCAACAACGAAAAAACCCGCCCTCAGCTGCGGTTTGCGGAGGCCGATCGCGAGGTCGACCTTCCGGAATTCCGCCATGTGGTTCGCAGCCTGGACCAGGTCGTCGATGTCGACTATTACATTCCAGGTTGCCCCCCAACCCCGAACATTACACGGTCGGCTTTGACGGCGTTGCTGGACGGCCGTCTTCCTCCCAAAGGCACCGTCCTGGCCCCGGACATCGCCCTCTGCGACGAATGCCCGCGAAAGGCCACCAAGCCCGCGGACCTCGCCTTCGCGGAATTCAATCGTCCCCACCAGAAACTGCTCGATCCTTCCCTCTGCTTCCTGGCCCAGGGAATCATCTGCATGGGCCCATCCACCCGCAGCGGTTGCGACGCCCAATGCACCAAGGGCAACATGCCGTGCACCGGTTGTTTCGGCGGCACGACGCGCGTCAAGGATCAAGGCGCCAAAATGCTCTCCTCGCTGTGCGCGAACCTTGTCCCCAAAGAAGAAGAGGCCATCGACCAAGTCCTGGACGGCCTCCCCGATCCCATCGGGACGCTTTACCGCTACGGCCTGGCGAAGAGCCTGCTCCGACGACGCATGGACCTGCCCATGGAAACCCTCCCCCCAGCCGGGTAATCCCTCCGGGCTAGGACGAGTCTCTTAATCCTTAACGGTTGTGCCATGCCCGCTCCATTAACATTCCCGTTTTCGAATGAATTGTATAATTGTGAGATGTGACCCCTGGCAATTCAAAGCCACGGTCAACTTGGCGGGGGAAGCGCAACCGCCCCGCCAGCAAGAAGCGCCACCCCCGCTGCCATGCCTCGGCCCGCGCGGAGCAGCGGCTATGCATGAAAGTGCCCTGAAGCAGGAACAACAGGGCTAACGCAGATTTGTCGGGACATTTGCCGGTGA
>JAKLHY010000048.1 GCA_022709905.1 Verrucomicrobiota bacterium
ACTTCGTTGCGCCTCCCTTACAGATCCATTCCGGATATGCGCGGTCGGCACGCCTCGCTCCTGACCAAAACTCCTGGTCAACACGCGTTTTTGGGGTCACTCGTTTTCCACGGCCATCCTCGCCTCTCGATATGAGATCAGGAGCTCTGAGGCTGTTTTATTATAATATTGTTAGTTTTTATATTAATTTATTTTATATTGTGTTTATAAGTAATATGTAATTTTAGTATACATTGGTATGCCTGATGGCAGAGGCGCCTTGCGTCGACCGGCGAGGCGGGATGAATCCCGCGGTCCAGTCTGCGGCAGTCACTTTGTTCCAGCCGGCGCGGCACCGGTTAAGCCGGGTTTGCGGCCAACAGAATTCTAAACTCCTTGATCTGATCGTGCGTGCCGAGGACGAGGAGTTCGTCCCCAACGGAGAAGCGATCCTGGCTGGTGGGGGACAACTGGCTTTGTTTGCCGTGGCGCAGGCCGCCAATCTGGACGCCCACGCGTCGAATCAAGTCCAGTTCGAGCAAGGTTTTTCCCGCCAGGGGACTGCCGGGAGGCACCACCACGGTTTCCATGGTGAGTTCATCGAAATCGGTGGATCGGCCGGTTGCGCTTGTGACGCTGCTGAGTGCGCGGGCGGCCAGAACTAATTGCTCCGATGTGCCGAGCAACAGTAATTTGTCTTGGGGGTACAGGACGGTGTCGGCGCTTGGGTTGACGATTCCATAGCCTTGACGGTCGATGCCCACGACCGAGCATCCGAACTTCTTGCGCAAGGCGAGTTGTCCGAGGGTTTTTCCTGTGTGCGCCGAATCGCCTGGCAGCGTGACCTCGTCAATATCGAGGTTCCAATCGGCCGACTGTTGCGGCAGCGACGACGACCAGGCCGAGGTGGAGGTCATTTGGCTGGCGCGTTTAAATTCCTCCAGCAACTCGATCTCGAGGCGGCTGTGGAGACGGACAAAGCGCCGCCAGAAAACCGTGGCCACGACGACCAGGACGAGCAGCACCGCGCCCGCGGCTCCCAGCAACGACCAGCCGGCAGGCAGGAGGGCCAGGAGCCAGGCGGCGAGGACGACAAATGCTACCCCTCGCAGGGCGGCTTCCAACAACAGTCTCAGGCGCTTTTGCCTGCGCGCGCCGGATGTCGCCGCCTCGGCCAAGATCATGGCCAGCGCCGAAATATTGCGCCACAACGCAATGAGGGGGCCCAGGAGTAATACGCCGAATCCGCTCCAAAACAGGAAGGGAATCGTGTGCGCCAGAGTCCAGTCGGCGGCCCATCGCTGTGTCATTTGGGCGTAGAGCGGTTTGGCCAGCAACAGCAGCGCTGAGACAAACAGCATATGGACTCCGACCTGCAACACGCGCCGGTGCGTGAGGCGCCACAGCACATTGCTGCTTTGGCGAGTGCGCAGGCGCACCAGAAAATCGTGGTAAAACGCCACCCAAGCGCGCACCAGACGGGGCTCCGCTTGGACCATACGCCGGCTCAGAGACTCGGCATGACGCGCAATCAACGGCGATGCCAAAGAGGTCAACAGCGATGCGCCCACAGCCACGGGATAAGCCGACTTCGGGATCGCCCCGCTCTCGACCCCGAGCTGGGCGATGATAAAACTAAACTCGCCCAGCGGTGTCAGCATCAAGCCGGCCTGGATGGAGTCCCGGCTGGTGTTGCCAACCGCCAGGAATCCCAAAGCGCACGCCAAAGGACGAAGCAGCAAAGCCATCGCCGTCATTCCCAAAACCAAAGGCCAGGCATCCAACAACATCCGAAAATCCACCAACATGCCCACTGCGACGAAAAACACTGCCCCAAAAACCTGGTCCAACCCTTCGAACACACGCTCGATATCGGCCTTGTATCGGGTGCTGCCCACGATCGCGCCCAGAATAAATGCGCCCAATGCCAGTGAATACCCCGCGCGGACCGACAGCCACGCCAGCAATAACGCCAGTCCGGCAACCAACAGGGTTCGGATCTCCGACATCGGCCCCTGGCTCACGCGTGAGAGCAGCTTGGGCACGATCAACATCGATAACAGCACCAGGAAAACGACCGATGCCCCCAAAGTCCCCAACGTCGGTATAAGGGACGGGGGCGCATCTCCGCCGAATCGAATCCAGGAAGTCAGGAGCGTCAGCATGAGGATGGCCACGACATCCTCGAGCACGGTGGTGCCCAAGGCCATTTGGCCGGGGCGCTCGTGAGTGAGGTTCAGTTCGTCCAGCACTTTGCTGATGATGGCCGAGCTGGACACCATCAGCATTGCCGCCAAAAAAAGGCTCGCCGTGGCATTCCATCCCAGAGCCCATCCAAAGAAACGTCCTCCGTTTAACACCACGATGGCGCCGATGGCCGTCGCCAGGATGATGGAAAGGCCCAAACGTTTCAGCCGGCTCAAACTCAGGCTCAGTCCAATCGAGAAGATCAGGAATACCAACCCCATCTGGGCCAGGGTTTGCACCCGATCCAGATCGTTCACCAGCGCAAATGGAGGCGTGTGCGGGCCTATGACCGCCCCGGCCGCCAGATACCCAACCACAACCGACAGCCCAAGTCTTTGACAAAACCACGCGATAGCCCCGGCGATAATCAGCACGATCGCCAGGTCGCGGATGAGAAGAAGTCCTGTCATCTTGGTCGCTGAACTCTCAGGCCGTTTTCTTGGCGCTGACGTTGTGGAAGGCGACGCCGATTTTCTTCAGGGCATACCCCGTCTCCTTCAGGTAATCCCCGTACGACATCATCCAGTGGAATCCTTTCATCTCTTCGAGCAGGGCCGTGCAGTCGCCATTGATCCGGACGTCGACTTGGGATCGGCAGATGTCGAGAAACGGATTGCCGATGATGGTTCCGTCGAATCCAACCCATTTACGGTTTCCAAAATCGGGCACAAGATTGGTGGTTTGCTGTCCCAGACGCATCTCGACCTTGGGCGCCGCGCCGTAATCCGATTCGAAGTGCGTGAGCACCTTGGTCCGTTCATTTCGCCGGCCGTCCATGCGCCGGGGGGCGGTGCAATGCGCCAACGTGACCACATGGTCGTGCGGATAGGTGGGGTCATTTAAAAAGACCGGTTTCCCGGAGATATAATGCAGCAACACGCCTGAGGGGATCACGACAAAATCCGATTCGCAGAAGGCCAGGTATCCGTCATCATTCAGAAGGCTTAAGGGCAGGCACGCCGTGGTTTCGGACATGGGCATGATTGTCCCCATGCACGAGTTGATGGTCATGGCGTCCGTTCCCGCCTCGTCCATGACATCGTTCAACACCTCGCGCAGCACAAAGGCATTTTCGACAAATAGGCGGGTGGTATGAAGGGAAACGCCCGATTGCCGCAGGTAATTGCGGGCATTGGCCTGGCATTGTTTGACTAGCGTGGAGTCTTGCCGGGCCTGTTTGATGCGGGGTCCCAATTCGCTATAGGGATAGTCCACCAGTTCCATTTTCCACTGTTCCCGCGCAAGGGCGGGCGCCTGTCGTCCTCCCTCACCCCAACCGCTGGCGCCGCCGACCGCCAGGATCCTCTTGTTCAACGTGTTCTTGAGCCCGTAGAGCGCACGCAACCGCCATTGCAGCTCCGTCTGGCTGTCCACCACCACATCGTGGACATCCATGCCGGGGCTGTAGTCATCCACGGTCTTGCGCAGAAACCGGGGATGCGCGATCTCATACCACAAATAGACCGGGCCCGGATCATGGCGCAGGAACATGATCGGCCAATGACCCGCCTGAGCCACGGCTTCCACAAGCTGAGTTCCGCCACCGGCCGCGTAAATTAACAGGACATCATGAGGCGTGTTCCGAAGGCTGGCCACCTGATCCATCTTCCGAACCATGGCCGCCGGCAGGACCTCGGCCCGAAAGTCGGCCGTCTCAATCATCCGACTCAATTCCTGCTCGATGCGTTGTTTTTCTTTGAGCGCGCTTTCCTCGGTTTGAATGGCTCCCCAGTCCCGCCAACTGGTCGCTTCCCGCCGCTGAGGAACGCTGTAGGTCAGGACGGGCAACACCCGCAATACGCGTTGCTCGATGGGACGACGCCCGGCTCGGGGCGCATAGGGGGCCGCTTCGATGTTCGTCCCGCTTCCCACCAATCCCCCCACCGTTAGCGCGCTCACGCTCAGGATGAAGTCGCGACGATTGAAATTGGGGAAAGAACTTTGGATCGGACGTTGATGAGCACAGGAACAACAAGGACAAGGATGGTTTTTCATAGATGACGCTTAGGATAAAGAATCCCGCCGGTCTCTGGCCAGCCTGATTTCATCGAAACCGGCAAAGGACGGCTTGACGCGCCACCGCCTGGGAGTAGGATCTTGCCCGTGATCCCTCGCAGAATAAATTCGCCTGATTCCGTCCTAGCTTTGCGAAGGACAGAACAGAATGTCCGAATCACTTCTGGCGGATAACCGGTCGCAGTTCAACCCAATCCTCAAAACAAAACGTATGAAACCCAAACTGAGATCTGTGTTTGCAGCCCTGGCCGTCTCCGGGATGCTCTTCCTCCCGCGGGCGTCGGCGCAAATCACAAACACCGTGTTCACGGAGGATTTTTCCGGTCCACTAAACTCGAGCAAGCTCGTTCCGGATTCGCCCATGTTTGAGGGCGGCAAAGGGACGATTGCCGCTCAGGTTCATGACGGCGTTGTCGAGTTTACGGGCACCGTCACCGAACAATGGTGGGCGGGCGCGACACTCCGAGTGGTTCCCACATTTCCCGCGTCCGCTGAAACTAACGTCATCGTCACGGTGGATCGCGTGATGGAATACGGAGGCACCACCGGCTCCCGAAGCGCCCTTTGGATCATGGACGATGCCCGGACCAAGTATGTTCTCTTTGCGGACGTCAATATGGAGGGAGGCTGGCATTACAACCGAAAAATCGGCGAATCCGGTGATGTGCCGACAGGCGGAGGCAACAATATCGCCAAGTTCGATGGCGAGTTGTGGGACGACCTCGGACAACACCAGATGAAGGTCATTGCCAATGGCAAGACCGTAAAGCTCTATCTCGACGACGTTTTCGGCGCCGAAGTGAAGTTTCCTTTCAGTCCGATCACCGTTCAAATCGGAAGCTATGCCCGCGCCAACAACGATACCGCCGGCACCATCTTTGACAATTTGAAGGTGGAAAACGTGGGGGCGGAGGCATTCTCCACCAGCAGCGCGACCATCGTCTCAGGCCAGACGCTTTCAGACATCCTGGTGCGCATTCCTCCGGGTGTTAACAAAACGGAGGCCGTGCAGGTCAAGGTCACCACCAGCAACCCGGGTATGGTCATCCCTGTTGGGGCGGTGGGAGACACCCTGACCCTGACCTTCGCCGCAGGCGCCTCCAACGAACAAGCCATCCAGGTCAAGTCAATCGGGCCATCGGGCTCGGCGGAATTGACCTTGTCGAATACGATCGGCATGAGCACTGCCAACAGCCTCTCCGTTGTGGTTGTGGAAGGCTTCGGAGTGAACCTGGTCGACGACTTTTCCGGCTCCAGCCTAGACACGACGAAATGGACCAACAACCCGCTGGGCTTTGAAACCACCGGCGCGGGGACGTTTGAGATGGCACAAACCAGCGGTCAACTGGTCATGAGCGGCACCGTCGATCAATACGGTTACTGGCCCGGTCTATCGATCAAAACCGTCAACAGTTATACCGCAACCCCCGCCCTCCCGCTGGTGGTCGAGATCGACCGGGTTTCGATCGATCCTAACAAACTCTCCGACGGCACCCCCAGCACCGGCGCGCGCACGGGTGTCTTTCTGACCACCGACGACCGGACTACCTACGTGTTCTTTGGCCAGAATGTGGGAGAAACCGGGTGGCAGGTCAATGTAAGCGCCACCGGAAGCGGGACCGCTATCTCCCAGTTTTCCGGTGTCACCGACACGGGATTGCATAAGATGAAACTCGTCGCCAACGGCAGCCAGGTGGAGCTGTTCCTCGATGGCGTGTCCGGCGGTAAATACAACTTCGCGGTGACCTCTGGGATCCATGCCGAGGTGGGTGTGTATGCGCGCGATTACGACGATTCGGTCAAAGGCGTCTTCGATAACGCCAAGATCCATCATATCGTCGCCCCCATCACCATTGCGCCCGCAAGCGCGATGATTGTGAAGGGCGACAACACCCTCGAGGAAACGGTCACCATTTCCAGTTTCCTCAACGCAACCGCCGAGGCCAAAGTGACGGTCGCAAGCAGCGATCCCACCGTTGCCATTCCGGAAGGGGCAACGGGAGGCAGCCTGACGCTCACCTTCCCGGCCGGAGGAGCAAACACTCAAAGCTTTAAAGTCCAGGCCCTCAAACCCGGCATCACCACGCTCACGATGACCAGTGAACAAGGCATTGCCGCGGCGAACGATGTCAAAATCACGGTGGTCCCGCCGCCAGCGGTCGTGTTTAGCGACAATTTCGATGCCGCCACCATTGATACGACCAAGTGGACGATTGACTCGACCCCGCTGGTCGAAGGCAGCACGGCCACGCCTGAGTCCGGAGTGTCCATCGTCAATGGCGAGGTGAAAATCGATGTCACCAGCGTTTATGTGACGGATAACGATTGGGTGGGATTCGCCCTTTACACCAAGGATACCTACAGTGCCAGCCAGCTTTCCCCGATCGACTTCGAGATCGACCGGACCAAGATGGAATACGTGCTGACGGGCGGCGACGCGTCGAAAGAACGGGTCGGAATCTGGATCAAGGATTCAACAACCAACTATGTGTTCTTCACCGAGTTTGGCAGCTGGAACACCGTGGCGGGCGGCTGGCAATACCATCGGGTCATCGGCCAGATCGGCGATAATCCGATCACCCCTTTGACCGATGGCGGCGGCATCTACATGAACGTCTTCAACGAGGCGAAATACCTCGACCAGAAGAATCATCACATGAAAGTCGTTGCCGATGGTTCAACGGTGAAGCTCTATGTGGATGGCATCCTGGGAGCCGACGTAGTCTTTCCGTTCGCGCAAGGCATCCGGTTTGGATTTGCCGCCTACGCCAACGTGGGGAATGCCGCCGGCACCACGACTCGCGGCTTCTTCGACAACGCCGTGATCCACAACTATCCGGAGTTGCCCCCGGAACTGCGCCTCGCCATCACTCGAGAGGCCAACGGGGATCTGGTCATCAGTTGGACCAGCGCGGGCACCTTGCAGTCTGCCGCCTCGCTGCCTGGCGTCTGGACGGACGTGAGCCCGGCGCCTTCCGGCATGTCCTACACCATACCGAAGGCGGCCCAAAACCAGCAGCAGTTCTATCGCCTCCGGCAATAGACGGTCTTGATTCATGCGTCCCGAAAACGTGGACGTCCTTTTGAACCGACACATCATGGCGCTGGCCGGGAGATTACTCCTGGCCGCGCCATTTTTTTGCGCCCATGCCGCCGAGTGGCAATCCACAGCAGGAGCCCAATGGACCGCGCTCGCTGTGCCAGCCACTGGCAAGACAGGCTTCACCGAGCTCTTGTCCAGTCAGACCGGCGTGACATTGACCAACGCCCTGCCGATGGAGCGTTACCTCACGAACCAGATCCTGCTCAACGGCTCGGGTGTGGCGGCCGGCGACGTGGACGGCGATGGTTGGTGCGATCTCTTTTTCTGTGGCATCGATCGTCCGTCTGTCCTCTACCGCAACCTTGGCCAGTGGCGATTCGAGGACGTCACCCAAAAAGCCGGCGTGGCCTGTGCCGGCCAGGCTTCCAGCGGAACTGTGTTTGCCGATGTCGATGCCGACGGCGACCTGGACTTGATGGTGAACGGCGTGGGAACCGGTGTCCGCCTTTTCCAAAACAACGGGAAGGGATTATTCCAGGAAAGCACTCGCGAATCCGGCTTGCGCGGAGGCGATGGGGGCACCTCGCTGGCCCTGGCCGACATCGATGGAAACGGCACGCTCGATTTGTATGCGGCCAACTACCGATCCACCACCTGGCGGGATGAACTCGACGCCCGATTCAAGGCCGCCACAGTCAAGGGGCGTTATGAAATCATCGCGGTCAACGGCCGTCCGGTCACCGAGCCCGATCTTGTGGGGCGGTATACCTACGAACCCAACATGGGAATCCTCGAGAACGGCGAGGCCGATGTGGTTTACCGCAACGACGGCCAAGGCCGGTTCACCCCCCTGTCATGGACGGATGGCACGTTCCTTGACGAAGATGGCAAACCCATTTCTGTTCCGTACGATTGGGCCCTCTCGGTGATGTTCCGTGATCTCAACGAGGATGGACGGCCGGATATCTATGTCTGCAACGATTTCCACTCGCCCGATCGCATCTGGATCAATAATGGGCGAGGCGGCTTTCACGCGATCGGCCGGTTGGCCATAAGACAGACCAGCATTTTCTCGATGGGCATGGATTTTGCCGACATTGATCGCGATGGACACGATGACTTTTTTGTGGCCGACATGCTCAGCCGGCATCATGCCAGCCGCCAAGTGCAGCTGATGGATCGCCGGCCGGTCCAACTGCCCGTCGGCCAGATCGAGGATCGCCCCCAGTATTCGCGCAACACTCTTTTCTGGAACCGGGGCGACGGCGCCTACGCGGAAATCGCGCATTTCAGCGGGATAGCGGCCTCGGAGTGGACTTGGTGTCCCGCATTTCTGGATGTCGACCTTGATGGATTCGAAGATCTGCTTTGCGTCACCGGCCATGTGCGTGATGCCCAAAACATTGATATCTCGAGACGCATCGAGGCCCTCCGTCGAACCAAGCCGATGTCCAAGCTCGAGCAACTCAATTTGCGCCGGATGTTCACGCGGCTTGAAGTTCCGAATTTTGCCTTTCGGAATCGGGGCGATCTGACCTTCGAGGAGATGGGCGCCTCCTGGGGATTCAACTCGCGCAAGGTCTGCCAAGGCATTGCGTTTGCCGATTTCGATAACGACGGGGATTTGGATGTGGCCATTAATTGTCTCGATGACACACCGCTCATCCTCCGCAACGATTCCATTCGGCCTCGGGTCGTTGTTCGCTTGAAAGGCCTGCCGCCCAATACCCGCGGTATTGGCGCGAAGATTCAGGTGACCCAGGCGGACCTGCCTGTCCAAAGCCAGGAGATGATTTGCGGCGGTCATTACTTGTCCGGGGACGATCCGATCCGCGTCTTTGCCGCCGGAAAACCTGACGCCAAACTCACGATTTCCGTCAAATGGCGGAGCGGCCGCACCAGCATGATATCGGAGGCTGCGCCTAACCGGCTCTATGAAATCTTCGAGCCGGATGCCGCGTTTCTGGCCAATTCATCTCAGCCGCTCGCCCAGGGGGTCTCTTCAATCGTCTCGAATGCTCAGACCTCCCAGATCCCCCGCCCTGTCCCCCCACCTTTCTTCCAGAATGTCAGCCATTTAATCGACCACCGGCATGCCGAAGAACCGTTCGACGATTACCAACGCCAACCGCTGTTGCCGTTCAAGCTCAGTCAGCTTGGACCCGGCGTTTGCTGGTTTGACGCCAACGGTGATGGCTGGGAAGACCTCATCATTCCCAGCGGCCGAGGCGGTCAACTGGCGGTCTGCCTCCAGGATGGCCAGGGCGCCTTTGTCCGCGTCCAGGAATCCCCAAACAATGCTATCGCGAATCGGGATCAGACCACAGCCCTCGGATGGATGGATGCCAAGGGCAAACCCTCCCTGCTCATTGGCACAGCGAATTACGAAGATGGCTTAATCAGCGAGCCCTCGACCTATCTGTGCGATCCGGCCGCCATGAGCATGACCGATGGCACACCGGGCCAGAGTTCGAGCACCGGTCCCCTTGTCCTGGCCGATTTCGACTCGGACGGCAACCTGGAGCTTATTGTCGGGGGTCGAATCATTCCCGGGCGATTTCCGGAGCCGGCGGCTTCCCATGTCTATCGATTGACGGCCGGGAAATGGCAGCAGAACCCCAAAGCCAGCGACGCCTTGGCACTGGCCGGTCTGGTGAGCGGGGCGCTGGCAAGCGATTTGGACGGCGACGGGCTGCCAGAGCTCGTGCTGGCCTGCGCCGGAGGCCCGATTCGTGTCTTCCATTTCGAAGCGGATCAGTTCCGGGAAATTACCGACAAGCTGGGATTCGGGCAATGGCTTGGCTTATGGAATAGCGTCAGCGCTGGAGATTTCGATGGAGACGGCAAAATGGATCTTGTGGCAGGCAACTGGGGATGCAATTCCAAATACCAGGGGCATCTGTCCCCATCCCTGCATTTTTACCATGGCGACTTGAATGGCGACGGCAATCTCGAAGTCATCGAGGCCTATTTCGCGCCTGAAATGAACAAAATAGTTCCGTGGCGGGATTGGGAAACCGTCGCCTCCGCTCTGCCGTTCATCCGGGAACGCTACCAGGATTTCACGTCTTTCAGCACAGCGGGTGTCAATGAATTCCTGGGCGAACGCCTGTCCGGGATGAAGGATCTGAGCGTGAACACGCTCGAAAGCATGGTGTTCATGAACCGGGGCGATCGTTTCGAAGCCCACCCTCTGCCAAGAGAAACCCAGTTCTCTCCTGTCTTCGGTCTTTGCGTGGGTGACCTCGACGGGGACGGTCACCAGGATATTTATGTCTGCCAGAATTTCTTCCAGGTCCCCCCTCAGATTTCGCGTTTGGACGGCGGCCGGGGAGTCTGGTGCAAGGGAAACGGCAAAGGCGGTTTCAGCCCAATGAATGGACACGAGAGCGGGCTTTTGGTTTATGGGGAGGGCCGAGGGTCGGCCCTCTGCGACTATGATCATGACGGTCGCCTCGATCTGGCGGTTGCCCAGAACGGCAATGCCACCCAATTGTTCCATAATAACGGCGCAAAACCGGGACTGCGAATCATCCTCGAAGGTCCCCCCGGCAATCCGCAGGGATTCGGCGCCATGATTCGGATGCAGTATCGAGGCGGGCGTTTAAGCGCCGCGCACGAGGTTCACGGTGGAAGCGGATACTGGTCGCAGGATGCGGCTGTAACAGTCATGAGCATGACCGATCCCGTCGAATCGGTCCTGGTGCGCTGGCCGGGAGGTGCTGTCAGCCATACTCCTGTTCCTCCCGGAGCCCGGGAAGTCCGCATCCGAAAAGACAAGCCGCCTGAAGCCAAATGAGATCCCCTCGACCTTCGGCGCGCATTGCGCCCTTGAACCTCGGAGTGACGAGCGCCGCGAGTCCACAAAATTGGATTCCAGACCCTTAATACCGCTGCTCCCGCCAGTCATCCACAGTAAGCCGATCGGCTTTCATCCAGCCGACATGCCCGTCGTAGAAGAGCAGATTCGGCCCCTGGCCATGACGGGCTCGCGCCACCCGTCGGGAGCTGTTCAATGTCTTGCCCCCGGACGCATAGGGAAGGTGGCTTGGGCTCCAGACATCATTCAGTTCGATGGAACCGGTGATGTTCAACGTCGCGATAATCGGACGCCAGGAACCGTGTTCATTGTCGGCGAGATAAACCGTATCGGTTGGCCTGTGGAGCTTGGTCATGCGCGTGAGACCTCGTTGCTCAGAGCCGACCTTGTCCCTGGGACTGCTGAAGACCCAGGCATTGACCACATAACCAATAAGCTGCCGTTTGTCGGGGTAACTGGGACAGGCATAAACTTTGACTTGGCTGTAGTCAGTTCTCGTGCGACCTCCCAGGGTCGGCGTCAGCACCTGCCACCAAATCGGATCATTGCCTCGGGGGATATAACCCTCGTTGTCGTCCGCATACATGAGCATGGCCATGCCCAAGTTCCGCAAGTTGCTGCTGCATTGGGTTTTCTTTGCCGCCTCCTTCGCCTTGCCGAGAGCCGGCAATAACATGGCGGCCAAAATCGCTATGATCGCGATGACCACCAGGAGTTCGATCAGGGTAAATGCCTTGAAACCTGCCTGAGGGCTTCTTGCCTCCGCGCGCTCAAAGAGGCTCTTAGTCTCCGAAACCCCCAAGCTGTTTCTTATAGGGGTAATCGTCCCGAGACGCGTCTTCTGCCATCGTCTACTTTTTGGCATAGCCCACCGTTTGGGCGACCACGATGTGCTGATCCGGGCGCAATTCCAGGGCTTTGGCCAGCGGATCCCGATCCAGTTCGTGCACGACGGACGCCAGGTTTTCGGACGCGCAGAAGAGATAGACATTTTGCACAATGCAACCCGTATCCACCCCGGCATACAGATCTCTCAATCCAGGGCTGACCTTGGGCATTCGGGCGTAATCCGACACAAACACCAGCTGAACCGGGGCGATCTTGGCAAAGGGCTGTCCACTGGTCAGAGGCCGCAGATCACGATCCGAAACCTTCTTCAGCTGATGGGGTTTTGCCTCGTAAAGAAATACGCCCTGAGCCATAACGACGTAAATATCGACATCTTGGGTGTTTTGCGCGGAGGGCGCCGTGCGATGGTCGATCTCAGGGCGGTTCATCCCGAAGGCCGCCCATAGCAGATCGGACAATTGCTGATCGCTCAACACGTCGGGAACATACTCCCGGATGGATTGCCGTTCCTTGAGCGTCTGGAGGAGGGGCTTGCCCCCGTTCATCCGAGGAGCAGCCAGGCTTCTTGTTTCACTACCCGCCGCCGAAAGGAACATTGCGCCAGCTAAGAGGAAAAGAAGGATCGCTGTTTTATTAATGAGTTCGAGTTTCATAAGGTGGAGTTCGTTTGGATGAAGACAATCACGCCCGCTTTGTACCGGAAACAAAGGAGATTGTCATCAACGATCAACGGTCAGCGCCTCCATCGATCGAAATTGTCTGGAATCACCAAGTCATTAACGGTAGGAAATGAGAACCATGAAAAAAGGAACCGCTGGATGGCTGCTGTTGTTAACGAGCCTGTGGTTTGGAATCGCCCAGGCAGCCGCTGAATACTGGCCCGGATGGCGCGGACCGCGCGGCGATGGCACCTGTATTGAAACCCGGGTGCCCCTTGAATGGGATCCGAGCAATGCCCTTTGGAAAAGCGAGATCCCGGGCCAGGGACACGCCTCCCCCATCGTCTGGGGCGATCGAGTCTTCACGACTACCGCCCTTCCGGCTACTCAGGAACGGGTCCTTCTCTGCATGGCCCGCGACACCGGCCGGATCCTGTGGCAACAAACCGTGGTTCAAGGTCCCCTCGAGAAGATCCACAAGGAAAACAGTTACGCCTCGGCCACACCCGCCACTGACGGGGATCGAGTCTATACCGCCTTCCGTGTTGGGGACGATATCGTTGTGGCGGCGCATGATTGTATAACCGGCAAACAACTCTGGCTTTCCCGTCCGGGCACACACGCTGGCGAATGGGGCTTCAGCAATGAACCGGTGGTATACAAGGACAAAGTCATCGTGGACGGCGACAGCAAAGGTGATTCCTTTCTTGTGGCCTTCAGTCGCGCGGACGGAAAGGAACTCTGGAAAGTCAAACGGACGAACCGGGGCATCAGCTACAGCGCGCCGTTTATTCGCACCATGAACGGCCGGGCTCAACTCATTCAGTGCGGCGATCGTTGCGTCACCAGTTTTGACCCCGATACCGGCAAACCAATCTGGACCGTGGACGGTCCGTCGGAGGAGTTTGTGTCCACCCCGGTCTACAGTGAGAAAGCCAACCTCGTATATATCAGCAGCAGTTGGCCCAAACAGGTCTTATACGCCATCCGCCCC
Organism: Verrucomicrobiota bacterium; assembly: GCA_022709905.1. Classification (GTDB taxonomy): domain Bacteria; phylum Verrucomicrobiota; class Verrucomicrobiia; order Limisphaerales; family UBA1319; genus JAKLHY01. The sequence goes on from JAKLHY010000048.1 coordinate 13,608, forward strand.
AACGGCGCGGGTAATGTCACCCAAACCCATGTCGCGTGGCGCGACAGCAAGGGAGCTCCCTATGTCCCTTCGATGATCGTCGCAGGCGATTTCCTCCTGAGCGTGAATAACGGCGGCGTGGCCTTCTGCTATGAAGCAGCCACTGGCAAAGTGCTCTGGCAGGAAAAACTCGGACGCCATCATGCCTCGCCCGTCCTCATCAACGGTCTGGTCTTCCTGATCAACGATGACGGCCAGATCAATGTCATCAAGCCCGGTCCAAGCTTCGAGCGCGTGGCAACATTCGAGTTGGGCGAGTCCTGCTATGCGTCGCCGGCGATCAGCGACGGCCAAGTGTTTCTGCGGGGATTCACCCGCCTCCATTGCTTCGGATCAAAAGCAAAATGACCAGCGCTACGGCCAAGACCATTCAGGCTCAGTTGATGTGCCTGCTTAACGCATATTGGGTATGCGTCGAATCGTCAGTCTGAGGCCCATCCTCGCTCGATGTGAAACCGAGCCGCACCCCAATTCTCACTCGCTTCCGCAGCAGCCGCCTGTCTCTTGTGCCATGCCTTGATCCGACCTGCCGGCGTGACAAACAAGTCCGGGCGTTGCTTGTTTAGATCTTCCCAGAGAGCTTCCAGGTCATCTGGAATCACAAGCCTAAGCCCACCGGCTTGGTCGGCGCGTTTGCCTGCTTGCAGACAGGCCACACGTTCCATGTCCTCCAGAGTCCAACGATTTGGAGTAAGCCGCCAGAGACGGACGGTTCGATCAAAGCTTCCAGTGAGGATGGTATTGCCATTGGTGCTAAAGACGGCGGAACGCACCGGGCCGAGATGGCCATATGAGCTTAAGAAGAATAATTGACGTTGACGAAAGTGCACGGCATCGGCGAAAATTTGTCTTGCAGGAGGGTCGAAATATGCCCGTGGCGCATGTTCTTCTCATGCACCGAATCCAGTGACGCCTGCTTCAGCGAAAACGCCACCTTAGGGTGCAAAAACTAATTCCGGAAGTAGTTTTTGCACAGAGACTTAATCAATCGCGGGTGGTCATTTTTACGATGATTATCGCAGCCATAAGAACTCAGATAATGACAATGATACGATACGCGGATCATTGACCTGGACTTGGTCATTCAGCGTGATCAACAAAGCCAGGGGCGCATTATAGACAGATTTCTCCAGAAAGGCGCGCAAACCGAGCGTGTCTTGATGCGCGTCAATTCGTTTGCGGTATTTAACTTCAATTGGGACGCGCCGCGATCCCAGGGTGAGTAAGAAATCGACTTCCGGCTCCGCGCCACGAACCGGGAAATGCGCGACGTCCAGACTCGGGATTGACGCGAGATAGTACCCCAAGGCGCTTTCGGCCAAGTGGCCGGCCAGGTCCGCGAGATGCGGTTGGGCATCGAGGCCTGCAGGATCCAACGGAATGATTTCCTGCAACCAACTGGCGCGCAGCGCATGGTCGCAGAGGCAGATTTTTGAGGGAGATTTTTTCCGCTTCAATCTTAACTCCGCTGGTGGGATCATCCGAATCAACAGCGTCTTGTCCAAGAACCGCAGATAAGTCAAAATGCGATTCCAGCCGATATTGCCGGCAAGAGTCTGCTTGATCTCGGGGACAAAGACAGACGGTCCGGGGATCTGTCCCGCATAGCGGCACGCGAGTCGAAACACCTCTTCAAGCAGCTTTTCATCGCGCTTTTGCCCCTTGGGTCCGGAACGCAGGTCATGTTGGATCGCGCGCCGGACGACGGTTTCATTCAGGTAATCCGCCAGTTCCGGCCAGGGGGTTTCCGTTTGCTCTTGGGCAATGGGGTACGCGCCTCGCTGGGAGAATTCCCGGAACGCACTCCTCCGTATTTCATTGGTGCTGGCCAGGCTAGCTTTGATGTCCAACCAATACTGCGGTTGGGCAAGGACTTCGGTGGCGCCATTAGGCCACAGAGGGGAGTGATGAAATCCAAAGCGCAATCCGGCGATTTCGCGGAGCAATAGGGGACCCAGTTCGAGCGTGGTGATGCGTCCAGCCAGGCTGTCCCGCCCTTGTTCAATCCGCAAAGAAGAGCTGCCGGTGATCAAGACGCGCAAGGAGTGATTATCCACCAAGTGTTTGATTTGCTCAGCCCAGGAATCCAGGTTCTGGACTTCGTCCAAAAGCAAAAAGGCTGGTTTATCGCGTTGCGTGGCCGTATTAAAAGAGACTCCCAGGATTTGCTTTTCAAACCAGCGGCTGATCGCCAAGACGGGCTCTTTGATGCCACGCATCGTGGGCAGGTCATCAAATGGGACATAGAGGATTCGCTCCGGTTCAACTCCGTCGGTCAATAACCGGTGGATGAGTTGCCGCAAGAGAATCGTCTTACCAACGCGTCTCGGCCCTCGCAACACGGTGGCGGGAGTCATTCCCTTGCGCAGCAAATGGTGCAACTTTTCAAATGGCCACCGCAAGTATTCGGGCAATTTAACTCCAGGCTCGCCTCGCCACCAAGGATTGACTGACCGCAAGTTCTCCGACAGCTCAACCGGTAAAGGTCCGAATAGCGGAGTCTCGTCAATGGGCGAATGTGTTGAGTTCATGGTTTTCTTCTCGCGTGATTAACAGATTAGCTAGATTATCCCGTCGTGTCATCCACGCCTCTAATTTGTCAATATTGGCGCTTAATCTCCGCCAGCGGCCAGTTCTCCCGTGCCGATTCGATCTCATAAAACGGCCGTTCGGTGGCGTTGGCGATTTGGACCAGGAAGGCGTAGGACCAGTTGCGTGGCCACATCCCCCGTGCGCGGATACCGCCGCTCGACCGTCCGAATAGTCTTCCGCGCCTTCTCTTTCGTCAGGCCCCGGTCAATCGGCTCGGCCAGTTCATCTGCGTTGTCTTCCACCACCGCCCCGATCAGACCCTTAGCATACTCTGGTCGAATCGTAATACCAATATCCTTGATACCGGAGGAAAATCAGGCGATGACGGCCGCCGCGGGATGGGAAATGGCGTGATCCAGGCTGGCCAGCTTCATGCCTTTGATCCAGGCGTCAACCGCCGGGTGATGGGCATGATCGGTCCAGATCGCAGCGATCAAAGCGTTCACATCGAGCAAGTATTTCATGGGAAATCCAGTAGCAGAGCCCGCACCTGTTCGCTGCTAATGGATCGACCGACGGTGCCGACGGCATGTGTGCCCTTGCGATACCGAATCTTGGTCGTTAGCGGTTTGGCGGCCGGCCGTTCCAAGCGGGTGAGAATAATCCGACCGTTCCCGTCAGGTTCGACCAAAACCACGTCCCCGTGGTTAATCCCAGCGGTCTTCCTCGCCCGCGAGGGAATGACCATCTGTCCGCGTGCATAGATCGTCGCATGCATGGAAGGACTTTAGTGTAAGCGACGCTTATAATCAATCCGACCAGTTTTTCGCCCTAACAGCCTGCGGTTCAAGGAAAGCCTTTTTGCCCCAGAGTTCACGCTCGTGGGCCTTGGACCTCCTGTGAGGAAACGAAATATGAGATTTGAGATTTGAGCCCGACAAAGGGACAGGTCAATTGATTGGCCATCCCCCTATTGTGGCTTGTGGCCGGATTGCGGGTTAATCCTTGACGGGTTTGAGTTTCTCGCTCTGGAATCCGGGAATGGTAACGCCTCGTTTCACGAGGGACTCGGCCAGGTTTTTCTTGAAGTCGTCTCGGGCGGCTTCATAGGCTGTCTTTAAGATTTCGAGCGACTTATCGCCGGGGATCCGTTGAAGAACGCAGCGGGCATCTTCGCGAAGCTCACTACTTCCCAGCAGGGAAGCCACGGTGTCGATGGCCAGATCCTTGCCAATCTCGGATGTCATCCACAGCAATTCGCGACGGGCTTGGGCGGGTCGGTTCGAATTCAAGGCCTTGACCAATTCCACTTCGACGGATCGAGCCTCGCTTTCGGCGCCAGGACGCCCCGCGTGGCGAACCAGGCGGTAGAGAGCCCGCTGAGCGGCCCGACGGTGTTCAGTCTCCGCAGAACCCAGGAGATCAGCCAATGCGGGGACAACCGAAGCCCCGAAGCGAGCCGATTTATCCAAGGCCTCGGCGCGCGTCTTGTCATCGGCGCTCTTAAGATCGGCAATAAACTTCGCAGTGGCTGCCTCATCGCCGCCAGCAGCGGTTATTGCTGTTCCCGCCAACGCGATTACACCTAATGATTCAGAAAGCTGGTTTTTATTCATGTTCAAATCCTCCGAGGTGGTTTTACAGGCAATAGGGGTAGCGTTGGGGGCGGCTCATCAGGCGGTGCGCTTGCGCATCGCCCACGATTTCCTGTTTAACAGGATCCCATTCAAGTTTGCGGCCGAGCAGCAGGGACAGATTTCCCAGGACCGTCAGGAAGGCGGTCGCGGCGCCGGCTTGGATATTCATGATCGTTTTCTTCCCGGTGCGAATGCCCTGGAACCAGTCTTCGTGGTGACCTGGGCTGCGATAGACTTCGACGCCTCCCGCGGGCACTTTGAAGTTCAGGGCTTTGGGTTCGGTATAAACCTGGCCGTCGCCGACCCAGACGATCAACGAGTCCTTGTCGCCCTGGTAAACCGCGCCGTACCCGTCGCGGATGCCTTCGCGTTTGCGTTTATCGTCATCAAAATAGGGGATCTTACGGCCGGGTTGCGCCCAGATCAGGGTCCAATCCGGATTTTTAAACTCGTAAGTAACCTCCATGGTTACGGCGGAATCCCACAGGCCTTTGGTGGGGACGGTTCCTTTGGCCTCGATGGACACGGGGCCGGTATGATCGGCGTTCATGAAATAGAGGGCATTACTCATGACGTGGGCGCCGCGATCGCGGATTTGTCCACCGCCGGATTCCATGAGCCATCGAAAAGTGCCGTGGCAATAGCGTGGATTGTAGGGACGCCATGGCAGTGGCCCCAGCCAAAGGTCCCAATCCAATTCGGGCGGTGGATTGCCATCCGGGACGGGTTGGCTATCGGCCGGGCTTTCATAGTGCCAGCAGGTGACCTTATGGATTTTGCCCAGCATGCCGTTGGCAATATAGGCATGGGCTTTATGGGCTTCGGGCTGTGAACGCCCTTGGGATCCGACCTGGATGGCCACCCGGTTTTTCTGGCCGGCCGCGACCATGGCTTTGCCTTCCTCGATGGTGCAGCAGGCGGGTTTCTCGACATACACATGTTTGCCGCATTCGGCCGCGTGCACGGTCTGCACGGCATGCCAGTGGTCCGGGGTGGCAATCACGACGGCATCGATGTCTTTCCGTTCCAGAACGTGGCGATAGTCTTTGTAAGCTTTCGCGTCTTTTCCGGCGGTATCCAAGGCCTTCGCCAGGCGCTGGCTATCGACATCACACACGGCGGCGATGCTGACATTACCCCGGTTTTGTTCGGCATACATGTATTGAAGATGGCCGCCGCCCATGCCTCCGACGCCGATATGGCCGACGACAATGCGTTCATTGGCGCCTTTCACGCCTGGCGCTCCCAGGACGCGGGAGGAAAGGAATTGCGGGACACCCAGCACAGCGCCGGCGGCGGCGAGGGTCCCGGTAGTCCGAAGAAAGTCGCGACGGCCGAGTGGTGATGGTTTGAGATTCATAATGTGTTCAAGGGTGCGGGATAAACCTGAGCTGTTGAGCCCGTCGGGTCAAGCTCCGAGCGCTGTTTAACGCCAATTCCATGGGGGGCGCACCGGTCGATAGGCGAGGCGACGATTCGCGTCGTCGTCCCTGACGAATCGTTCCCTTCTCGGATTCCATTTCAATTTCCGATCGAGCCGGGTGGCAATGTCGCTCAAATGACACAGAATGTCGGCCTGGACAGCGTCCTCGATCGGGCAGATGGCCGGCACTCGGGATTTCACGCTATCGAGGAAATTGCGCACATGATGGGAACTCCGGATCAGGCGCCTATCGCCGGGACGATCGATCTTATCCTCGATGAGATGCTCGGGGGAGGTGCGAATGGCGCCTCGATCGACCAAAATCCATCCGTCAGTTCCTTCGAAAGCGGTGCCATGATCAATGGCGCGACCGTATTTTTTGGCCCAGGGGGACAGGTCGTTCATCGGCGTCACCGGTTCATATCCGTTTCGCGCGCCACGATAACAGAGGCGGACCCCATCGGCGAAAGTGAAATTGACATCCCACGCCACGGAGGTATTGCAAGCGCCTTCGGTGGGGATGACCCCTTTTCCTTCGACTTCGAAGGTCTCGCTCATCATTTGCGGGTGTCCCCAATAGGCGATGTCCAAAGGATGCACTCCCCAGCCGGCAATGAATCCGAGGGCGTAATCATAATTGAACCACCAGGTTTTCCAGGTGGCTGGCGGATCGCTATCGAAGCATTTCCCGGGGGTGTAGGGAGTGTGGCGCGCGGGGCCGAGCCACAGGTCGTAATTCAGGTCGGAGGGAACGGGAGCGGGAGTGGTCGAACCGCCCGGCATGCTGGCTGAACACCAGACATTGATCTGTTGGAGTTTGCCGATACGCCCGTTGCGGACCAGTTCACAGGCCAACCGGAATTGTTCTTGAGATCGCTGCTGGGTGCCAAATTGAAAAATGCGTTTCTGATCCTGGATGGTCTTCCTAAGAAATTGATCTTCGGCCACGGTTAATCCCATCGGTTTTTCGAGGTACATATCCTTCCCCGCGCGGGCAGCGGCGACAGCCACAGGCACGTGCCAATGATCGGGTGTCGCGATCAGAACGGCATCGATATCCGGACGGGCCAGCAGTTCCCGATAATCCCCGTGAGTTGCGCAGGCCTTGTCTTTGTATTGCGGGTTGACCTGGTCTACGGCGGCTTTGAGGTTGCGCTGGGCCAGATCGCAAACGGCGATGACCCGGGCGTCAGTCTGGGGCAGAAAACCGCCCATGACGCCGCGTCCCTGGGGTCCGGTCCCGATACAACCCACTTGGATTCGGCTGTTGGGCGCGGTTTGCCCTGCGCGGCTCAGGACCGAGACCGGAACCAGGCTGGGAATGGCGCCCACAGCCAGGGCGGCCGCCAGGTTTTGACGAATAAAATGACGCCGGGTCGTGACAGTTTTCATACGTTAAATCAAAGGATCCATTGGATGAAATGCACTGTATCGCGGGCCACTCGCCCTGTCTTCAGAGATCCAACAGTGGTAGATTTCATACATGGCGCTCAAAGAGAGTTGTATTCAAAAAGGTTTTCTGGCACAATTTTCCTAATCTTCTTCGGATAAGTGGCTTTGATTGAGGAACGGACGACTTATGGAACAAGTCATTTTACTGTTGGTGGTCATCTTGTTGGGAGGGCCTCTGATTCTTGGAATCGCTGCAATCGCGCGCACGTTCAATCTGCGCCGGCGCCTGGATCAACTCGATCGGCGGTTGGATCTGCAGGAGAGAATCCTGAGGGAGATCCAAGCCGCGCGACGCGCGCCAGAGGAACGCACGACGCGCGACGAAACCGCCCCTGCCCCCGCCGCCGCGGCCTTCGCTGAAGCCATCGTCGCATCGGTCCGGAAAGAATCCCCTGCTCCATCCGCCCCTCCGCCCGAGCCCGAAGCTATTCCCGAGACTCCCCCGTTGATCGAGACACAGGAATCCGTGCCTTCGGAACCCACGGCCGGCGAGGAGGTCCCGGGCACTGGCGTGCCGCCGCCTCGGCCGGCGCCGGAGCCAGCCTCCATTCCACCGCTGGTCGGCGAGCCCGCTCCGCAGCCTTCCTGGTCGCTGGCTTCGGTCAATTGGGAACAATACATCGGGGTCAAATTGTTCGCGTGGGTGGGCGGTTTGGCGCTGTTTTTGGCGGTGGCTTTTTTTGTCAAGTATTCGTTCGACAACGATCTGATTCCGCCGTCCATGCGGGTGGGTCTTGGATTTCTCACGGGGCTTGGCCTGATCATTGGGGGGCTGAAGCTGTCCCTGGAGAAGAGTCCAGTGACCGTCCAGACCCTTTGCGCAACGGGAATAGTGATTTTGTATGCGGACATTTTTGCCGCGCATGCCTTTTACACTCTCCTGCCCTCGGCGGTTCTCACGTTCCTCTTGATGATCCTGGTCACGGCCACGGCATTCCTGCTTGCGATTCGTCTCAACGCCCAAGTCGTGGCCCTCCTGGGATTGCTGGGCGGCTTTTTAACGCCCGTCCTGTTATCCACCGGCAAAGACAATCCCGTGGGATTATTCGGGTATTTGGCGATCCTGAACGCGGGATTGGCGGCAGTGGCCTTACGCCAAGGATGGAGCTACCAGGTGGTGCTGGCAAGCGTGGCCACGGTGATCATGGAATTCGCCTGGGTCGGCAAGTTTTTTGCCAGTGAAAAAATCCTGGTGGCCCTGGCCGTTTTTCTGGTGTTCGCCTGGTTGCCAACCCTCACCTTGCTGATGGCTCACCGCCGTCAGCAGGCCAATGACCGGCTGGAAACCGCCGCTTTTATCAACATACTCTCGGCGTTTGCTTTTGTGCTGTATCTCCTGTGGCAGCCGCACCGCTATCGAGAGCTGGCGGGCAAACCGGGCCTGATTTTTGGGTATGTGTTTCTGGTTGATCTCGCGCCGTTGGCCATTTGCTGGTGCTGCGAGCATCTGCGCAAGATTCAGTTGATCGCCGGAGGCATCGTTTTCTTTCTTCTCACTACCTGGACGATCGGTTTCCTGCAACCGCCCCTGCTCTACTGGGCTTTGGGGCTCTATTTGATTTTTGCCGTATTACACTCGGCATTTCCGATTGCCCTGCAACAAGGCCAGCCCCAAACGGGACAGTATCCTTGGCTTCCCTTGTTTCCCATCGCCGCGGCGGCCCTGATGATTCTGCCGGTGGTCAAGCTGGGGTCGGAACTATCCTGGGTGCTCTGGCCGGCTGTTCTCCTGGTGGATTTTCTGGCATTGGCTGTGGCCGTGGTGTTGGGTTCGCTCACTCCCGTGCTGGTGGTGATTGGCCTTTCCCTGGTCAATATTGGCATTTGGATCGGCCGAACGCCGGTCGATTTTCTGAATCTCACGTTCCTCATAAGCGTGCTGGCAGGTTTTACGGTGATCTTTTTTAGCGCGGGCCTGTGGGCTGGCGGCAGGATCTATGAACGGATGAAATCCCACGGCGATGCCGACAAGATTCCGAAGCTTGGCATTGATCTGGGACTGGGCGATCCGCGACAGGACATCGTTCTCCAGACGCCCTTGTTTTCGGCGTTGCTCCCCTTTTTCCTGCTGATGCTCGTCATCATCCGCATGCCGCTCCCCAATCCATCCGCGGTTTTCGGGCTGGCGTTGGTTCTGGTCCTCATGTTGTTTTACCTGGCGCGGGCGTTTGGCGCGGATCCCGTGTTGATCCTGGGATTGTTATGCACTCTGGCTTTGGAGCTCCTCTGGTTTCATCGCAGTTTCACGACTGACTTTGCCCTGATTCCCCTGGGTTGGCATCTTGTGTTTTACGCGGTCTTTATGGTCTTCCCGTTTTTTTCGGCGGGCCGCTTTCGGGAGCGGATGGTTCCCTGGGCGGTCTCGGCTCTATCGGGCCCGGCTCATTTCTATTTGATCTACCAGTTGTTGAAGCGCGCTTACCCGCATAATCCTTATCCCGGTTTAATTCCCGCGGTCTTGGCTTTGCCCGCCTTCGCGGCATTGATATGGGCCCTGAAACACATGCCGTCCGATCACCCGAAACGCAATACCGTCCTGGCATTGTTCGGAGGCTCGGCCTTGTTCTTCATCACGCTGATCATGCCGATTCAGTTCGACCGTCAATGGATCACGATTGGGTGGGCTTTGGAGGGAACAGCCTTAATCTGGCTATTTCATCGGGTACCCCATCCGGGATTGCGTTTGCTGGGGGTAATCCTGCTGGGGACCGCATTTATTCGTCTGGCCCTCAATCAGCGTGTCCTCAGTTACTGGCCGCGCAGTGAAGTGCCGATTTTCAACTGGTTTCTTTACGCCTATGGGCTGACCACCCTCTGTCTCATGGCTGGGGCCCGTCTTCTGGCCCCCCCCAGAAACCTCATCGGCCAGTTCAACGCCCCCCCTGTCCTCTACAGTCTGGCGACCCTCCTGGCGTTTCTTCTCCTCAACATCGAAATTGCCGATTTCTTCAGTTCCGGAACCTATGTCACGTTCCAATTCTCCGGCAATCTCAAACGCGACATGGCCTATTCCCTGGCTTGGACTACCTTCGCCTTCCTCCTCTTTATCCTGGGGATTCTGAAAGATATCCGCTATGCGCGCTATGCCGGCCTGGGGTTACTGACGATCACCCTGCTGAAAATCTTCCTCCACGACCTTTGGCGCCTGGGAGGACTCTATCGGATTGGATCGATCGTCGGCCTGGCCGTTGCACTCATTCTGGTCTCCTTTATTTACCAACGTTTCCTGGCGCGCGGTTCCCAACAGAAACCACCTCCCAGCCCACAATCCAACAGGTAATCTCATGCACGCATCCTCATTCACAGTGGCAGCAGAATCTCACAGGCTACATCGGTTAAGCCTGTGCGCTTCGATCCTGGCATTCGTCTTCGGTCTTTGGACCGTTCAGGGAGCGTCCTTTCCCTCGGGGTGGAGTTATCTCCAGACCCTTTCGATTCCCCAGGAAGGATTGGTGAAGATTGATTTGCCTTTGGAGACGCTGAACCAATTGCGTCCTGGGTTGGAGGACTTGAGACTGTTCGATGACCAGGGCAAGGAGATCCCTTTCGCCATCGATCGTCCGATCGAAGTCCCCCGACGAATCATCGCCGCGCGCGATTTTCGAACGGAAATCGAAAACGATCGAACCCGGCTGTTTTTTCGTTCCGGCTCGGCCCTGCCGATTTCCGGATTGACTCTGGAAACTCCGGCGCGCGATTTCATCAAGGCCATTACGATCGAAGCCTCCCCGGATGGCAATACCTGGCGGACCTTGGTTCGGAACCAGCCTTTCTTTCGACATGCAACCGGCGTCAACCGGGTCTTTCTGGACTTCGAATCCGGTGGGTGGCGGTATTTTCGTTGCACCATCGACGACCGGCGATCAACGCCCGTTCCCATTACGGGCGTCCAATTCCATGAATCCGAAGCCATGGCAACCCCTCAAATCCCGGTTGATCTAAAAATCTCGCAGCAAGAGGATACCCCGGGCGAATCCCGATGGGGGCTCGAACTGCCCAGCCAGAACCTTCTGCTGGCCGGTCTTGCTCTGGACACATCCGACGTGCTGTTTCAACGGTCGATCTCGTTGTCAATTCGCCAATTAAGCGGCCAGGAGGTGGAAGAACGTATCGTGCATCAAGCGGTCATTTTTCGGATGGCAGTCGACGACCAGGATTCAGTGTCCAACGTCTGGTTTGCCTCGGATCTGCCGTTGAAAGATCGCGAATTGGTCCTGAAAATCGATAATGGGGACAGCCCGCCCCTGACGATTCGGAGCATCCGTGCCTATCGCCGGCCCGTTCACCTGATTTTCCTGGCAAACCAGAAGGGTTCCTACCATCTCCTGAGCGGCAATACGACTTGCCCGTCCCCCCGGTACGACTTGGCAAACCGGATGGATCAATTGCGAAAAGCCCCGTTACTCAGCCTCTCTCCAGAAACCCTCACGAACAATCCGGCCTTTAAACCCACCGATCACATCCCCGAAATCACCCTGGGAAATCCCCTCGATGTCTCCGCCTGGAAATACCGAAAGGAAGTCCGCCTGCCCGCAGCAGGGGCCAGCCAGGTCGAACTGGATCTCGAGGTGCTCTCGCGCACACGGAGCCTGGCGGATTTGCGGCTTCTGTCGGCCGAACAGCAACTGCCCTTTCTTGTGGAACGGACCTCCCTCATTCGCCCCCTGGCGCCGGTGATCACCGTCGCCGACGATCCCAAACGCCCCCGGGTCAGCCGGTGGGAAATGCTCCTGCCCAAAACAGGACTTCCTGTCACCAAAGTCACATTGACCACCGACGCCGGGTTTTTCCGCCGTGAGGTCCGGCTTCTAGAGGAAAGAAAAAATGAATTGGGAGATCCCTACCAGGTTTTTCATGGCCATGCGCTCTGGACCAAAACCCCCGAACAAAAACCCAGCCCTCTTACCTTGGGCATCGAATCCCTCCAATCGGATCGTCTGATCCTCGAGATTGACAACGCGGACAATCCACCCCTCCGGATTCACAATGTTCAAGCCTGGCATCGCGTGACCCGGCTGCTTTTCAAAACCCCGCCGGCTCTGACCAATTTGCATCTCTACTATGGCAATCCCCGAGTCTCGTCTCCCACTTACGATCTGGAATTGGTCGGCGCCCAGCTTCTGCGGGCAAAAAAGACCAACGGAACCCTCGGACAGGAGGTCTCGCTCAAGGGCGAATCCTGGTTTGCAGGCGATCGTCTTCCGGAGAAATCCAAGTATCTTTTCTGGGCCATCCTGCTGATCGTCGGGTGTGGACTGATCTATGTCATGGCTCGAATGTTGCCCAAAGCCGCTTCCGATTCACCCCCTCCATAAGTCTTGGGGTGCATTCTATTCGCTTGCGCCCGGGTGCGGCTTACTTATGATCCTCCATGATGAGCAAGTCACTCGACGACAAACTTGCGGAGATCAAAGCCAATCCCGCGAGCCGTGCGTTTATCATCGCCGACGCCAAGGACGCCGACATGGCCTTTGGCATCCGGGCGACGGGCCCCCGCCAACATCTCTCCGCTCAGGGGGCGCGTCCCGCCCAGTTCTCGCCCGAGGTCTGGACCCGCGATGAATTCGGCTACCGGAACCTTCCCGAATTTCTCGATATCATCCGCGAAATCGTGCATCAGGCGAAGGTCGATATCATGCTCATGTCGGCCAGCGTGAACGAGCAATTGAGCATCAAGGAGGGATTGTTCCGCAACTCAGCCGTCACTCCTGCGGCTCGGGCCAACGATACGACCGACGTCTGGGCGGTTCGCCATGGCACGTATCTCAAAGAGCCCTCCCACCCCTTTCGGTCCGCCACGATCGACCATATTCAGTGTGGGCAGTTTGAGTGCGATCGATCCCGGGATGATTTCCCCGGCGCCAACCTCGGCCTTTATTCCATCACGTTCGTCAACAACCTCGAACAGGATCGTAATGCCTTGCTGGCGTTCAAGGCCTTCCGCGAGGAGGCCGAAATCAAGAAGTTTAGGTATTTCCTCGAGGTCTTCGATCCGAATGTGGCCAGTGGAGTCACGCCCGAAGTGCTGGGCGAGTTCATCAATGATTGCATCCTCCGAAGCCTGGCGGGTGTGACGGCGGCCGGCCGGCCCTTGTTCCTGAAGATCGCCTACCATGGTCCTCGATTCATGGAGGAACTGGCCCAGTATGATCCCCAGCTGGTGGTCGGCATCCTGGGCGGAAGCGCCGGAACCACCTACGATGCCTTCAAGTTGATTCATGACGCCCAAAAATATGGAGCGCGAGTCGCCTTGTTCGGACGGAAAATCAACAACGCCGAACACCAGTTGGCCTTTATCGAAATGCTCCGCCTGATCGTGGAAGGCAAGATTTCTCCCGAGGAAGCCGTCCGCGCCTACCATGGAGTGCTGCAATCCCGTCAGATCAAACCCAAGCTGTCCCTCGAACAAGACTTGGCTTTGACCGATCAAAGCATGAGTTACGGCGGTGATTCCCGGAGTCGAATTCTGGTCAGCACGCCGATCCGATCGCCGAAGCCCAAGACAGAGCCCGCGGTGGATTCCGCCAAATCCAGGCCCGAATTGCCTTCGCAACCATCCAGTCCACAGCCGACTCAAACCTGGCCAACAAAATCCAATGGCCTACCTGACTTCAGCAAAATGACCTCCGCCCAGCGCCAGGCCTATGACCGCGCCCGCCTGGGGCTTTAGGCCGGGCTCTTTTGAATTCCATGCCGTGAAAATTCACTGCTGGCGCAAGCGGTAGAATCGGCAGCTTTCGGCTGGCGTAATCCTGAAGGTGTTCTGGCCGCCTGCCTGTTCGAAGTTATTGTGTTCCTGCCATCGGCTGGATTCAGACAAACGATCGGTGCTCTCAAGGACATAGCCAAAGGCTGAGGCTGGCCAGGATAGAATAATCTCGCGTGCTACGACTTCAAACGCGAGGCGAACGGGTTCGGATTCCACCGGCAATTCGGCCAGAACGAAGTAGTCGTTGTTATTGGCCGGGATCGGATCGGTGCTCTGGGTCGTGGCCTGGACGTGGAACGAACCTCTGAGAAGGCCCGAATACTCCAAATTAACTTCGAGATTAGCCTCCTCACCGGCAGCCAATATGCCCAGGGAGCATTGTAACGTCCCAGCCTCAATTCGCGTGGAACCTTGCGACGACGTTGCTGAAACCAGGATCACACCGGGGGGTGGTTTTACGATGAATTGGACCTCATTCGCATCGGTCGGTCCCAGATTCCTAAGCCGGATCTGGAATTGGATTCCGGCAGGTGCTGTCCGGCCCCCTTCCATGATCAGCTCGAGATCGGCAAGATTCGCGGGGACATGTCTTTGGATGAGAATCCGGGCTGTTGCCGTGTTGACTGAATCGTAGGAGTCCCGGACTGTGAGTTGAATCAAGTGAGGACCTTCAGTGAAAGCGCTGGCCGGGCGCTGGAGGTATTCGCCACTGCCGATCCAACCGTCGACGTCCGACGTCCATTGCAGGTTTTCGTCCGGGAACGACCCGTCCTCCAGGTCGCTGGCGGTAGCGGTCATAACGACTGCCTGTTCGCCGCTGAACAAGGTCCCGGATGCCGGCAGACGAATCGAGGCGTTCGGCGGACGATTCAGCACCGTAAACGGCTTGTCGGATTCGTCGACGGCTGTGTTAAAACCATCGCTGGCGATGACGCGAATGCGACCCTCTGTAGTACCGCGCAGGAACTCGGCGTCTATAGTGTAACGGTTCAGAGGCCAATCGGCAGCGAGAGTTTCCCAAGAACTGCCGTTATCGGCGCTAAATTGAATCAGATAACTCAAAACATCGCCGTCGGCATCGCCGGCCATCCATTCCAATTCCGCCGAACCGGTCCCGATGGTTTCCCCGCCATTGGGCTGGAGCACTCGAAGGCTCGGCGAACTGAGACTGGCACTGCGAGACAGGATCATGACGCCACGATGCCGCAACCGAACCTGTCGGATCGCAGGATTAGCGGCCACAGGCACCAGGATTGAACCAGTCTCCGGCAATTTTGTCGCGTAGTCTGGAACACCTGTTACCAACGCAAATGGAATGACCTGTTGGATGGATCCGGCAGCGTTCAGGAATTCGAGTGTATACTCCCCAACCGGTGGCGGGGTGATGGTCTGAGAGGTGCGCAACCGTGTGAACGGCAGGAACTGAGCAGCTCCACTCACCAAATTTACTGCGCCTCGAACCACAAGGTATTCCTGCCATTCCAATGCCGGGCCCGCTGCGTGGATCGCAGGGGCGGCTTTAAAGCGATTGCTGATAGCCAGCCACAGATTAGTATATGTATATACCGATGGCCATACCCACTGTGTTCTGAATTCGCAATAGCTCATCAATTCCGCCGTTCGATACGGATCGACCACGATCCATGCGCTTCGATCAAACCCATAAATCAAATGTTCCGGGCCACTCAGCATGTCCCCCAACGCGGGTATCATCCCTGCAGACCGCAAGGGAGCAAAGAACGGATAATCCGGGGCGATTGCATCGGCGACCTCTCCACAGTAACCTTGTTTATATCCGTTCGTCGTCAATCCGAGGACGGAGTGCACCGTATGATGCTGGCCCAGGGTGTGGCCGATTTCATGCATGTGAAGCGTCCGGGTGTAATCAGAGGGATCGCCGGTCAGCACACCACTGGAAATATCGGAGGGTATTCCTTGAGCCAGCCCCCCCAAATCAATGCCGGTGATAATGCCATAATAAAGGCGACCGCTTGGATCTTGCATACGCATCAGTGCGATCAACGCGTTGACTTCCTCAAGAATCGGCGAGCCATTTTGCCAGATCAGCTGCCCTCGGGTGGCTTTGACGCGAGAGACAGGAAAACCGGCCTGCAAGCTTAATTTTAGTTTGTCGACCTCATTTGTTCCCGGCTGAAACACCCTGCCGTTAGCATTGGTCCAACGCACCTGGATGAAGTGGATCTTGAATTCGGGAACAGGATCAAAACCCACATGAATCCTGCCATCACCTGCCACCCCGCCGCGTTCGGCGGGTTCATGGAACAGAATTGGCTCGGCGCCCGGCTCAAGCCTCAGTTCCAGGTTGGCAGTCAGCCACCCTCGAGGCAGATCGAAATTTAGGCTGCTGGCCAAGGTCGAGCGGCGCTGATTCGAATTAGTGTGAACAAGAATCCCACCCGCGTTAATGGCGCCGAGGGGTGACTCTGCCAACTCTACGCCAGTCCGGAATCCCCGGAGTTGAAGGCCTTGGAGGATTTTTGGCGGGATCATCGGGCGCAGGAGCTGCAAATGCGCCCGCACCAGAGTGGGTTTATCGGCAATGAGCGGCACGCTGTTTCGCCAGTTCTGCACCGCCTGAATGATTTCCAGGGCAACCAATTCCAGATCTGTTGCCATCACTTTCACCGGCAGGATCTTTGGGCTGTTTGAGGCGTTGCCAATCAGGGTGATGAAGCCTGTGTTAGTGCCTGGATTCAACGCGCCACTCTCGATCTGGACGAACAGGTTGGTGACTTGACCAGGCGCGAGCGTGCCGACCAGTGGTCCCACTTGAAGCCAAGGCTTGCTGTTCTCCGTGGCGGTACTGACGTGGAAGTTCAGGTTGGTCTTGCCAGCATTCCTGACGGTCACGGTTTGAGGCGGTGGATTGCTGCGGGTCACATCGAATGTGAGTTGCGCTGGATCCAATTGCATGCCACCGGCGATATCCACGCGGTAATAAGACTTGATGTTAATCGTGCAACCGAGAAGAAAACTGGAAGGAAAGGATAAGGCTGGTTCTTGGAGCTGAATACTCACTGTGGAGACCAATCGATAAACCCAATCGGTGCCCTCGCGTTCGGGAGAGGTCAGCGTGCTCCGCTGGCATGACCACATCACCCTTAGCGGATTGGCGCCAGAACTCAGGGGCGGACCATGGGTCACTGTGCTGAAGGGACAGAGATTCGTGGTGCCAGCACCGATTGGCCCTGCCATCAGCGTCAGCTTCTGCGTATTGTTTCGCGGCGCATTGGGGATCGTCAAGTCGCCCTCCAACGATACATTCGCATTGAGTGGTGGGTTGAATACCAGGGAGTCACTCGACCCAAGAGAAGCGGGTGGGGTGACCGCTGGAAAGATCAATGCCAGCATCCCATCCAGTTCGATTTTACCATCAAGGCAAGTACGGGGTAGCACGGACATTGGCAGCAGGACCTCTGCATCAGAATAGGTATTCGTCGTGTGCGAATACGTGGCGCAAGCCCCGCTCCAAGTCACCTCGACCACGTGGCGGTCAAAGCGACCTATAACCTTCGAAACCTCCTCCCCATCGACGATCATTGCATGGGCAGCCAGCCCCGCAAGGATGCCCGTCGAAAGAGATCTCCTGAGACTGCCGTAATTGACAAATGGTTTGCCCATATGGAGTAAGGAATGACCGGGTTGATTTGACTTAGACCACAGCTTCTAGCCGAAACAGGATCGACCACACGCCTTGGCCAGCGGTCTTTTCGCCCGCTCGGCCACCTGACCAGCATCCTTGCAGGGACATCTGGGTATCGTTGGCGTACGATAAGTGCTTGGCTAAGAGCCCTCGTTTATGGATTATGCCTGAAATTACTCCCATCATGACAGAAGGAAAAGCGGTGACTATTCATTTTAAGCGCATTTTCGAACTCCCATGTTGGCGCAAGCCCGCAGGCAATGTTAAAAAGAGCTAAGGGTCCGTGCAAAAATAAATTCCGATTTTGCTGCTGAGGATTTGGCTCGCTGGCGAGGCTCGACGAGGGAAGATACCCGCAGCGGTCTCTGACTGAGGAGTAACGAAGTCCGCGTGCCAAAGCCTCGCAGCCCTCCGGGGCGGGGCGGCGCCGGGTCATCTGCGTTGTTGCATGGACGGTCGAGTATCGCCGAGGATACACTCCCGCTCACGCGCCTAGCATCTGACCCGGCGGCGCTCCCGCCAAAATCGGAAGTTTATTTTTGCACGGACCCTAAGCGCCCTCCACAAGGTCATGACTCGGCTTTGACCGAATTTCAATCCAGAATTTGAGCTGAGACAAGACAGCGATAGGATAAAAGAGAGCAATAAGACTTGCTTCTTAACAGGGTTACGCGATAGCATATCAGAGAAATCCGCGAATAACCATCATGCCGATGGCGTGTATCCAGCCCCGGCGGTTGGAGGGACGATTGGCATTTGGGGTGGTTTGCCCAATAAATGCAGGGCCTATTTCGGGACAGAAAGCGGATCCCGGAAGTGTCATTGCATCGGAGAACAGTAGCTATGGCTGGATTAGACTTTAAGGCAACGGGGGTCAAAGAACGCGAGGATGCGGCGGTGGTCGCACACAACACACGTGCCGGGGTGGTTTTATTCATTGTCTACGTGGTTTTTTACGGGGGCTTTATGGCGCTGAGCGCCTTTTGGCCGGAGGCAATGAGCAAACCGTTTTTGTTCGGCGCCAACTTGGCGGTGGTTTATGGATTCGCGCTGATAGTGGCGGCCCTGGTATTGGCGATGGTTTATATGAAGGTTTGTCGTAAATCCAAATAAGGAGGCCCCCCCCATGATTCACGAGACATCCTGGATTGCGGTTTTAGTTTTTCTGTTCTTTGCGGGCGCGGTTTTGGCGATCAGCTTTTACCTCGGTTCCAAGGCCAAGTCCGCGAGCGGCTATTTTGCGGCAGGCGGGGGTATTCACTGGGCGGTCAACGGCGTGGCTTTTGCGGGGGATTACCTGTCTGCGGCCTCGTTCCTGGGGATATGCGGCATGATAGCCTTCTACGGATATGACGGTTTTCTGTATTCGATCGGCTATTTGGCTGGATGGATTGTAGCCTTGTTCATTATTGCGGAGCCTTTGAAACGTCTGGGGCGATATACCTTTGCGGACGCGCTGGACAACAAATTCAACTCGCGCGGGATCAAGCTGGCGGCCGCGATCAGCACCTTGGTCGTAAGTTGCTTCTACCTGATTCCCCAGATGGTCGGGGCTGGCGCCTTGGTTCAGCCGTTGTTGGGTTTCCCTCATTATGTCGGAGTGATTGTCGTGGGAATGGTCGTGACCCTGATTGTGACCACGGCGGGAATGGTTTCGACAACCTGGGTGCAATTCATCAAAGGGACGATGTTGGTCCTATTGTGCGCGTTCATCACGGTGCTCATATTCTTCCGCGGGGTTTCCACAAAGCCGACGGATTCGGCGGGCCGGGAAGCCCGAATTATGAAGCGGGATGTGCCTGTGGCGGAGGTGACAACGGGGGCGACAATCTTGCCTGAGGAGGGGGGATGGATCGGCAAGCCGTATCTGCGGGTAAAAAATGAGACGGGGGAAGTATCCGTATGGCGCAAGGAGGGAGATCGGCTTTCGGAGGCACAAACGGTCACGGTATTGAGAGACGGTCGTAAGTTAGTCAATGGCCTGCCCCGAGGCAAAAATGCCGGTGAGGCTGATCTGGCGCCTGTCGGTTATGTATCGCGTCTGCCAGGAGGAGTGGAGAAAACGGGTCCGATTGGGCCATTCGGATTTCTGCGTACTCTCCAGGACAGCGAAGTCATTCTCTGGAATTCGGACAGAATCACGGAATCAAACGGCGGAGTCACTACGGTCTATTACCAAAATCCGACGCCAGGTTCGGATTTCATGGCGCCGGGATCGAGTCCGACTTTTAAGAAGGTGCGCAGCGCCAAGCTGTTCGATAAGCTGGACTTCCTGTCGCTCATGCTGGCCTTATTCTGTGGCACGGCATCTTTGCCGCACATCCTAATCCGATATTATACCGTCAAGGACCAACTCAGCGCCCGCAAGAGCACCGTCGTGGGCATCGCTGCCATTGGATGTTTTTATGTGCTCACGCTGTTCTTGGGACTTGGCGCCATGACCAGCGGTAATCTTGACGTTACCGACTCGAACATGTCCGCCCCGCTGCTGGCCCGCAGCATCAACGAATTTCTTTTTGCTGTGCTGTCCGCCGTGGCTTTTACGACCGTCCTGGGCACCGTGAGCGGTCTGATCATGGCCGCCAGCGGCGCCGTTGCGCATGACTTGATGACCAACTTTCTAAAAATGAATCTGGACGAGTTTCAAAAGGTGCGTGCGGCGAAAATCGCGGCCTTATGCGTGGGATTGCTGGCCATAGGTTTGGGCATTCTATTTGCGCGCATGAACGTGAATTTCCTGGTGGGATGGGCTTTTAACATCGCCGCTTCGGCCAACCTGCCGGCTTTGGTGATGTTGCTCTTCTGGAAACGCACGACCAAGCAGGGCATTACGGCCGCCATAATTGTCGGAATGGTGTCCTCCCTGGCCTGGATTCTCTTGAGCGCCCAAGCTTACAAGGATGTCTACGGCTTGGATCCGGCGCGGGCCATTGTGCCATTTAGTCAACCGGCCATCATCACGATTCCCTTGGGCTTTTTGGTGTTAATTTTGGTGTCTGTTCTGACGTCGCGACAAGCGACCGTAAGGACAGAGCCTCAGGGTTAGAGGGGGCATTAACGCTTCAGCGGCACTTCGGAGCGCGGCTGTGTCATAAGGACAAACCGCAGCGTCTAAGCGCATCTTGAAAGGACCATGGATTGCGGGCGGGGCCCTGTCTCATACCCGCGATCTGATTCGTTGCGGAATTGTCGCTGTCGTGTTAAGCCGGATTCATGGGGAAAGCAGGCTAGGATCGGCGGGGCAGAGAAGCAACTTCTTTTCTTCGGTATCCCAGATGACGAGCGGGCGGGCGGAGGAATCCAGATCGTCTCCAACACAGACGAACCGTGTGCTTTCGATCACGGCATTGTGGGCGCGGTGGAAGTGGCCAAAAACCCAGGCGCGGGGTCTGTAGGCGAGATCGAGCCACAGACGTCCGAGTTCAACTTCGCCGCAATCTTCGCGTGGACCGGGATCGAAGCCGGCTGCGGTGATATGCTCTGTCACAGCGGCTTGGAGTTCGGGCACTCCGACGATGCCGATCCCGATGCGAGAGGGACAGGAGTGGGTGATAATCAGTTCGGGTTGTTGTTGGTTGAACAAGGTCGCGGCGTGCTCGCGATGGCGCCGGAGGATATAATTGGGAAAGCCGCCCAGCCAATTGTGTCGCTGCGGGCGATCGACATGCAGGGCCCCGCCCAGAAATCCGACTTTGGAACTGCCGAATCGGGCCACAGAAGGACGGGGTTGATAGATCAGGTTCAGTTCGTTTTTCCAGATTCGTTCCAGGCCGAGGCGCAGGGCGTGGCGCAGCCATTGGTGGTCCTCGTGATTGCCATCGATGACATGCAAGGGAACCGGGAAGCGCACACCGTCCATGCGCGTATGTTCCATCTGGTCGCGGTAGAAGCCGAAGTCCCCCACTTGGATGGCGGCTGTGATGCGAAAATTCGCCTGGGCCTGGCGGAGGCTTTCAGCCAGCCGCTGGTGCTGGCCGTGCACATCGCCGACAATCAAGACGCGCATAAAATCAAGAGGTTCGGGCAAAATCGGTTTCCAAACGCGCTTGAAAAACGGTGATATCGGCGAAAATCTTCTTCAGCACCGAATGCTCCAGTTGAGTGAGTTCCCGAAGGCCAATGAAGTTGTCGGGTTCCAGGCCGCGTCCGATTTGGGCGGCCTGGTGATTGAGGCGCATTTGCATAAGCGCCGTGAAGGCCTGAACGAGCTCGTCATGGCTGGAGGGCACCAGCAAACCCTGGTCGCGCAGGCGGTGCAGACGTTCGAGGGTGTTGGTGACCTCGAATCGGTGCCGGAGGGCATACATTCGGGCGAAATTCACGAGGGGAATGATGGCGGCCTTGACGTTGAACGCAGCCGGGCGTTCGGCCGAGGATTCCAGATGGATGTTGCCAAAAAAACCGCGCGGCGCTTTGAACTGCAGGGTGCTTTGCGCCAAATGGAAAAAAAAGGCATTGTGCCTCTCGTCTTCCAGGAGTCCATGCAGGTGTTCCCGCAGCAGTTGGACGTGGTGGGCCTCGCCAAAGGCGCAACGGAAATCGAAGAAGATATTGACGTCCAGCAGATCCTGAGGCCGGGCAGCGCTGACGCATTCCGAGAAGTACTGGCGCCATTGCTCCAAGGGCTGGCACCACTTGCGGTTGCTCGCCATGACTTCCCCCTTGCAACGCCGGTAGCCGACGAGGTCCAGCCAGTTGCAGACTTTGTCCCCCAGCTGAAGGAAATAGGCTTGCACCGTGGAGGTCTGCTCCGGGGGAACGTCGGCGAAAATAATCGCGTTATCCTGATCGGTCGCCAGAGTCTGTTCCTCCCGAGCTTCGCTGCCCAGGGCCACAAAGGTAAAGGCGACAGGCGGGGGGCCGATTTCGGCTTCAGCCAAATGAATCAGCCGCATCAGAACGGCATCCGATACCGTGGTCATAATGCGGGTGATGCTTTCAACTCGGGCGCCGCTTTCCAGCAAGGCCTTGACGAAGACCGGGAGTTTTCCGCGGCAGTCGCGTAATTCCTCGGGAGTTTGCGATTCCTGGATTTCTCCAAGCAACGCTCCGATGGCATGACGTTGGGCATGCAGGATTTCGGTGCCGGTGAGGATCCCAAGAATGGCGCCGAGTTCGTTGACCACCACCAGGTGTTGGAGGCTGCGCTCTTGCATGATGCGCGCCGCTTCAAATAACAGAGCCCGATCCTCAATGCGAACCAGCGGGGCGCTCATGATGCTGGAGACAGGACAGGCCGTCGAATGTCCCACGGCCAGCACACGGTTGCGAAGGTCCTGATCCGTAACGATGCCGATGGAGTCGCCCGAAGGGGATTGGACGAGGATGGCGCTGGATTTGGCCCTGGCCATGATGGCGGCGGCCTTTTGGATTGAAGTATCCAATGGACAGGCAACCAGAGGCAAGGAGGAGGCCTTGATGGAACGAGTCGCCAAAGGCAACATGCTCTGGAGATCCGCGACCAGACGGGCGAGGGTTTCTTCGGTTTTCTTCCGCGCCGTGATGTCTTTGACGGAAAAAATTTGACCGGACTTATCTCCAATCGTGACCGGAGCGGAGGCCACCAGCACATCGACGGGGATCCCCTGTTTGCCGAAGATTCTGGCTCGTCGTTCGGAACCATCGGCGGCCTCGTCGCCGTTGGGGATCGCCTCGATGACCTTGTCGAGCGGGGTTTCGGCCAGCTCCTCCTCGGTGTAATCCAAGCGCGACAAGAGGCTTTTGTTGGCATACACGGGCCGGTCTTGAAGCACCAACAAGACACCTTCCGTTGTCCCTTCCACAAGCAGGCGATATTTCTCCTCCGACTTGCGCAGGGCCGTTTCGGCGCGCCAACGCTGACGCTCCAAAAGAAGTCCCTGCTGGATAATGTAAGCAAGCAGGACCGCGATCACCAGGGAGATGCCCAAGGAAATCTGAAGGACTCGGC
Source organism: Verrucomicrobiota bacterium (assembly GCA_022709905.1). Taxonomy (GTDB): domain Bacteria; phylum Verrucomicrobiota; class Verrucomicrobiia; order Limisphaerales; family UBA1319; genus JAKLHY01. The sequence continues at coordinate 36,993 of JAKLHY010000048.1, forward strand.
GGGTTAAGCGGCTGATTTCATCGCGAACATCCTCGATATAAATACCCGTTCCCACAATCCAGCCCCATGGAGCGAAGCCTTTGACGTAGGATAACTTGGGCACCACTCGGTTTTCGTCATCTTTCCATTGCCACAAGTAATCGACATAACCATCCCCTTGGGCTTTAACCACCTGAGTGAATTCGACAAAAAGTCTTTTGCCGGCCGGATCCGAATAATCGAGGAGGCTTTGACCGTTCAAATCGGGCCGGTAGGGATGCATGATCATGCGGGTTTGCGTGTCCGAAATCCAAAAATAATCCTTGCCGTCATCCCCGTATCGCATGTTCTGGATTCGAGCGATGGCCGCTTGTTGGGCATCGGTCCGAGACAGGACCCCTTGCCGTTCCTGTTCATGCATGCCCGCCAACTCGCTCCACGCGGCCTGGGTGAGCTCACGAATCATCTCCTTTTTTCGGTCAATGATGATCTTCTTCATGCTGGGAATGATGACGGCGAAAATCAGGCCGAAGAAAAGGCCGAACGTGAGAATGGCGGGCGAGATGATATTGATGGCGAGGTAACGCCATGGAGGACGCGGACTTTGCACGGCACGGCGAGTGATCATAATCGCAAATGAAAGCGTTTTATCGATCGATCAACAGAACTTCCATTTTCAAACCTATGGACTGCATTCTAGGGGGAAGGCGTCCGGAACGCAAAAGCGAATATGTGAAAGGCCCATTGGGTCGTTCACCCTTGCCGTTGTGCTCCCCGTCGGCAAAGCTCCCATCAAAGGATCCGGCCTCGGGACCATCCGAACGAACAATTTCTGGCAGGAGCGATCGCCGAGGGAACTTGGCCGGTCTTATTCCACTTTCAGGAGGAAGCTCTCCGAGTGGCTGCTGAACTCGGGGGCGTACATGCTCTGGATGGTGGCCAAGCCCGTCTGGTATTGGCCGCGATGCTGAACTCGAGTGGAGTATTCAAACACGTAAGCGCCCTTGGGAAGATAGTCCACAAAGAAATGGCTGGCGGTATCGCGTGTGCTTTCATAGTAAGCCAGCCCATCCTGGAATTGATAACCGGACAGGACATGGGTCGGTTCGGTTCCACTGCCCCGGTGGTCCTTGAGATGGATGTATTCCATGTCGCGATCGACGCTGAGCTTGATGCGCACGACCAGTTCATCGCCGACGCGCAGCTGGTCTTGAACCGGTTCGAGGACCGGGCCGCCGGGGGTATTGACGCGTCGGAATAGGGTCTTGGTTAACTTTAGGGGCGTGTGGGTGTAGGCTTTCACTTTGGCGGCGTCCTCAAGGTACTGCCAATGGGCGCTGCCCCAGGCGATGCCTTCATCCAGTTTTTTCACAGTGATCCCGGCCAAAGCGGCCTTGATCTGGCTTGGAGCAAACCTTTTCTCATAGAAACCGGTGCCGGGCTCCACGCTGGCCGGAGACACGGGATCCGCCTTGGATTGCCTCGAGTCCTTTTTGATGGGGGCTTGCTGAGGGGTGATGTCGATGTCGCCGACACTGACCTCGAGCAGGCGGTTGCTGGCCAGCCAATCCCTGCCGCGGAGCAACAAGGCGTATACAGCGTCCGCGGTGGCCTTGGTGGTCTTCCAATCCTGGGTCTGTTTTTGTTTGAGGAGCCAGACCTTGCAGGCCTCAACCGATGCCGAGTCCGCTTCGACTTCGTCAAAGGCCTCGATCATCATCGCCTGGGTTTCAATGGGGGCACGATACCACCACCAGGACAATTCCGTATCTCGCCAGAACATGCCCATTTCATCGTCGGTGACCGCGCGTTCTCTCAGGCTGCGCATGAGATCGCGGGCCGCGGCGAGGTTTGCCTCGCCTCCCCAGCGTTTGAGGGCAATCGCCAGGTGGGCCTGCGATTGTCGAGAGTTCACTTTCAGCCCATGCAGCCGGGTTTGTTTTAAAAAGAACTCGACAGCGGTTTTTGCGGTTGAATCCAGAGGGTGGTCCTTTAGGAAGAAACTGCGGCCATATAAGAAAAGGGCGTCGGTGGAACTTGGCACGTAATCCTCGGGTTTAGGTTCCTTGTGGATATCGCGGTACCGTTGCCCCATCCACGCATCCAGGCGGTTCAGGGATCGCACGGCGGAAGCCACATCCACCTCTTCGGCGCCCAAATGCCGCAATCGGCCGAATCCAGTCACGATATAGAGGGTGATGTAGTCATTGGCCCGACCGCCGGGGAACCAGGGCCAGGCGCCATCCTCGAGCTGCATCTGGATCAGTTTCTCGGCGGCTTTTTGGAGCTCGGACTCGAGGCGATTATCGTCCAGGAGCGCCCCCAAGTTTTGACGAGCTCGAGTTTCATCGTGCGCTTGTCGCAACCATGGAGTTTCTTCGATGAGGATCCCTTTCAGATCCTGGTTTTTCTCCAACGGGCTGTCGAGAGCGGCGGTGCCTTTCCATAGGTCAAACAGCCGGCGGATTTTGGGATCCGCGGCCGCCACGTGCCGCGCGAGGGCGTTGGCGTAAAGCCGATTGAAGACCTGCTCGGCGCATTCATGGGGATATTCCATCAAGTATGGCAGGGCCAGGACGGCATACCAGGCTGGATTCGAGACCATTTGAAGGGTGTAACTCACGTGCTGGAGGGATCGGGATCGATCGGACTGCCGCAGGCTCGCGAAGTCATACTTCCGCGTCGAGGGTCCGCGAATCGGCAACGGCAAGGATTCTGTGACCAACACACGCCGCGCCAAGACCGGCAGATAACCTTCTTCACCGTCCGACAACCGGCCCGTCGAAGCCACCACGCGATATACGAGACAGGGGGCGGCGTCCGGGACCTTGATTTTCCAGGCGTAGGACCGTGATTCCTTGGCGGGAATATCGAAATCGAAGGCGGGCTGCGTATTCCCCAAGATCGCATTGGCCTCCTGGTCGGTGGCGGCGTCTTTAAAGTCGAGTTGGACCCGGCCGTTTTGGCGGGCGGCGGATTGGTTGGATATCTTGACAGTGAACTCGATGAGATCACCTTCCCGCAGGAAACGGGGTGGATTGGGTTGGACCATGAGTTCCTTGGCGGTTATGGCGCGGTCTTCAAGAAAGCCGGATCGAAGCTGTCGATCATGGGCAAAGCCCAAGAACCGCCAGGTGGTGAGGGCCTCGGGCATCGCAAACGAGATCCGCACTATTCCGTTGGAATCGGACGTTAACTGCGGGTAAAAGAAGGCGGTCTCCTGCAAGTTCTTTCTTGCCGCGACCTGGGTGAGATCAGGTTTAGGGGCGGTGGCAGATACGCCCTTGGCGGCTCCCGCTCCTCCGCCGATGCCTGCGGCTTCAACCGCGGCCCCGAACGTTTCTCCGGCTTGGCGACCCAACTGGGGGCTTGGGGCCATGGCCATCATCGGCGCGCCCATGGGCGCAACCTCCGCGTTGGAGATCATGACCGCGGAATCGGAGGCCACATCCACTCCGCGGGCCAAGCCATAGCGTGCCGCCAATCCGGACCGCGCGCTGTTCAGATAGCGGGGATGAATCCGCAATCTTGGATGGGTTACACCCACAGCCTGAGATTGCCAGCGGCCCTTGATATGCCGGAAAGCCTCGAGAGAATTGGCAAACCATGCGGCGCCAGAACCATAATCCTGGTAAAAAACATCAAACCGCCGCGGCCATTCATGCGGCAAAAACTGATCGAGCGATGCGTCATAGAGAGTGGCCACCATCTCGGCGGCCCATTTCTCGGCCGCCCCGGTCTCCTGGGTGCCGGTTCCGGTTTCCATGGGTTTAACAACAAGGCTCCAAGTTTCCTTTTGTTGGGGTTCAAGCTTCGACGTGAAGTGTTCCCACTTCAGGTTTAATTCCTTGTTCCGCCAAGGGACGTCCACATGACGCGAGGTGAGATAGGCCCGGTTCTCACGCACCTGGGTGACATGCACGATAAAACCACCGCGCAGCGATTCGGTCACTTTCCACTGGATGGATTGCTGGGTGCGTCCGGGTTCCGTCCAGAATCTTCGCAGAACCTTGTTGCGGTGTTCAATCTCGATGAAGGCCCGGCCCCGATCGTATCCAGTTCCCCAAAAGGCGGTGAATTCGTTGTCTGGGAAGGTTTCCCATTGTGGGGCGGCGATCAGATTAGGCACATTGAAAGCCAGCTTGCTGGCTTGGGGATCCAGAACCTGCAGAGGACTCATCGCGGAGACTTTCTTTCCGTCTTTGTCCCGCGTTTCGAGAACGGCGCGGTAGATGCCGGCGGGTAATCTGATGGACAGCCTGGCTTTGCCGGTGTTATCCGAGGTGAATCCGGCCTCGGTTGCGACATCGCCCAAATCCCAGCGGCTGGGATCGGAAAGATCGAAAGAAGGGGCGTGGGGATCTTTTGGGTCGATTCCGAGCCAGCGATCTTCTCTGAGGGGCTTGCGATGGACTTTGGCGGGCTCTTTAAGTCGATGCACCTTGACCACGCCTTCGCCGACCTGCGGTTCGCCATCCAGCGTCTGGAGAGATACGGTCAACTCCACAGGAGCATCGACGGACTGCCATTCCGCGGCCTCCAGGGAAGCGCGCAGAGACACATACCCGATTTGCACCGAACGCTCGGCGGACCGCGTCTCGCCGGCGCTGTCGGTGATATCAGCGTAGACCGTGTAACGAAACGCGACTTCATCGGCCTCCGAGATCCGGCGATCGGGCCGGGCCACAAAGGTAATTGGAAACGTGCCATCGGCCTGTGTCTCCGCGACGCCGTGAGCAATTTCCTGGCTGCCACCGATCCGCGGATCAGGCCGCCGCCAAGACCACCATCCCCACCAGACGGGCCACTGCGGTTCGCGCACAACCCGCCAGGCCACGCCCGCTCCATCAATGGCCGCGCCGGTATAGGCTTCCGCCTTGCCTGTCATCACGACCTCCTCATTGAGGCGCGTCATGCGCTTGGGGGCTTCGAGCGTCACCAGGAACTTCGGGCGTTTATACTCCTCGACTTGGATGGCTGTTTCGCTGACTTCAGACGGATCCAGCCGTATGACGTAGCGGCCCATCAGACGATCCCGTGGAGCGACAAAACTGCCCTGAAACGAACCGTAATCGTTGCATTGGTGCTCCATCCGGCCAATTTCCTCGCCATGCGGATCCGCAAGCACAACCGAAATCGTCCGTCCGTTCAGCAGTTGATAGTCGTTCTGTTCCTTGTTCACCCGGAGACAGAGGCCCTTATACCGAATCGTCTGGCCGGGACGATACAAGGCGCGATCAGTGAAAAAAAGGGTTTGGGTGGATGGGTTGATCTGGGGAACGCCTTGCGCCCAGATTTCCTGGGAATACGCGGTGTGCCCTTGGTGTTGGGCGCGAATCAGATAAGCCCGTTGTTCACTGGGTTGTAGAAGAAAGAATCCATCGCCGTCCGAGTTCGTTTTTGGCTCCGCGATGCGAATGCCATTTCGATTGAGGTACCACGCGGTGATCTCGGCGCCGGACACCGGCTCGCCGGAGTTGGCATTCAAGACGAGGCCCTCGATGTTTCCCATCCGGGGGCGCACCACCAGGGTCAATTCGCCCACCCATACAGCGACGTAACTGACCACATTGTCCTGGTCGCTGAAATCCGCGCGGGGACTGGCCACAATAAAGTAATGACCGGGCGCCAGGCCTGAGGGCGCGGGCAACTCGATCCAGCGCTCTTTGAAATCGGTCGTCGGAGGCAGGATCTCGTTCCATTCGAGCAACGGTGTCTTGGCCAGCAACTGCTGTTTTTCCCGGTCGTTAAGATTCTCGGGGCGGGTGTGTTCCCGGCTGAGGAAGGCTTCCCACTCCCATGCGATCACCCGAAAATTGAGATGGGTCAGGTTCCGGTAGGTGACCTGGATTGTGGGGCAGGCTGAAAGATTGGTGTTGACCTGCGAGGAATCAGAATCTGTTCCGGGTCCAAATCCCCGGCCGCAGTTCCAGGATTTTTCGGTGGTGATTCGCAAGGCCTTGGCTTCGATCTCGCCCACCAGGTTGCGACAGCGTTTGCCTCCTTCGCTTTCTGGATGCGTCTGGACTCCCCGCAACGCGAGCTGCCGCGCTTCCGCCCACTGGCCGTCGTCCTTCAGCATTTGCGCCCAGTAATACAGGGCGAGCGCCGAGGTCTCGTGATCCGCCCAGCGTTCAACAAATGTCTTTAACGAATCCCAGTACCGCGGGTCGCGATCTTCTCCGACAGCCTGGTTGTGACCGAAGCGCAACCGCGACAGATCCATATCCGCATAAGCCGATGGATCTTCGTCCTTCGCATGAAAAACCATCAATTCGCCAAAAATCTGGAGGGCTTTAATTAAAGGCGAATCGGGGAACTGCTTGATCGGCAATGCGCGAGCCCACGTTATAAACCGATCGGGGTTATCGAAAATCGGACCGGAGGCCTCGATCTCGTAATTCTCTTGCGGCTTGGCGGCTGCTTGCTCGCCGGAAGTGTAAAAACTTAAGGCTTCCTGGGTCAAAATATCGTACAAGGTCGGCCGATATTTGTCCAAAACCGGTGATGGACTGTCCTCGGCATCGGACTGAGGCGCCAGGAAAGGCCAGGAGTCTCCTGGTTGATTCAGAATGGGGGCGTAGCGCGCAGCCGGGATCTTTTTCAATTCATCAGCGCGGGACAGCGCTGTTTGGAAATGGCGGTCAATTTCGCGATATAATCTCGGCAAATCCCAGGTGGTAAAATCGCCTTCCGCCGGACCGGCCGTGGCCGTTCGCTGCAGGAAACGATATCGGTTCATTTGAAAGTAAGTCCAATAATTATGTGCCAGGACAGTGTGCAAGACCGGAGATAACTCCGCAGGCGTCCGGGTCAACTCGCTCTTCAGCTGTTGAATGGCTTCCTCGGGTTTCCCCCCCTGAATCAGGGTTTGGAATCGAACCCGCTCCAGGATGGCCTTGGTGGCTTCGCCATAAGCCTTATCCTTCAAGGCGGCTTGGATAATCGGCTCCAAATTGGTGATGGCGGTGCGGGGCTGACGTTTTTTTTCTGCCGCCTGGACCGCCTGCCACAATTCCTGTCGAGTTGCGCCGTTCATCTGAATAATCAATCCCGTCAATAGTATTGCCGCCATGAATACCCTCGAACCGATGTCCAGCAGAGCCCCTCTCGTTGCCATGGGCGATGGGCAGGTCTGAAAGGCCCTACCCGTTTCCCGATCCCCTTTCATCCTGCTGAAGACGGAACAACATCCGGGAATTCTCTTCCAGATTTTCTGATGTGGCGCATGGCCCAAAAATCTCATGGGTTCATCCTTTCCAATCACGGCCGGCATTTGCTTGATCTTGTGACACCTCATTAGACGGTGTCAGCCATAAAAAATTGCCTGGGCGCACGCCATCGCTTTGGGTGCTCGGCTGCCGAAATCACAAAAAGTTATTGTCTGAGGATTCGAACAAACTCATCCAGGAGAGAACGCACCAGGAACAGACAGAGTCCGGCCCCAGCCAGGACGAGGAGGGTCCAGATCCACCAATGGGTCGGAAGGACAATAGGTTTGGCCCCAAGAGCCAATTCCTTGGAACGATAGAATCGGCAGCCGATCCATAAAGCGCTCAGGCCAGCCAGAATCAAGGCGGGCGTCGTGACATAGCCCATCCATCCCCCCCAATGCCAATACTCATAAAACAAACCCATCCGCAGGATCAACAGGCATGCAAGAACACTCCAAAACGATGAGGTCAAGACCAGCGAACGCGTGGGAGCATTGGCAGCCAAGGCAAATGTCAGTCCGAAACAGGCAAAAGGAAAGGCAATGACCAGGCCAAGCAACAATCGAGGCTCCAACACATCGGCCGGCCGCAAGAGCCCCGCATCGACATAGAGCCGCGCCACGGCCTGGGAGAGATCCAGTCCAAGCGCCAGCAAGTCCAGGCAGGTAAAAACAATCAGCAACCCTCCTCCAAGGGCGAAACGGATCCAGAACCGTTCTGTTCTGGAGGGCGGCAGGGCAAGGGCGTATTCCTCGCAGCCTTCCAGGATGTCATGGCCCCCGACTGCGGGACCGGCAATGAGGGCGTAAATGAGGCCGAAGGCCAGAATCCAGGCGGGATTATCGGCGAGGGGCAAAATCCAGACCGCAGCCAGCCAGAGAGCGATCAGGGAAAGGAACAGCCGGCTGTGCGCCTGCCATTCAAAAGAAAGAATGCCTTTCCACGCGCGACATCGGTTGCTGGAGGCCGGGATGTCTTCGGTCGCAAGGACGCGAATGGCCGAGATGTCCTCCGGAACCGCGAGTTTGTCGTTTGGACGCTGATCTTTCAAGAGTTGTTCCCCTCCCGTTTCAGGCGAAGGCAAATCGAGCTTCAGGGCGTTGGCGCTTGAATGGGCTCGTCGCTAAAAAGCTGCCAGGGTTTGTCTTCCGTCGCCATCGCGGGTGGAGGCGCAAATGTTTCGTGGTTTCTGATGTCAGAACCTGCCATGACATTATTATCCCAGAACACCTGGCGTTTGACAACCGCACCGTCCCACTGCGCTCGCAGGACGAGACCTTGAAAGTCGTGAAGGGAGGGGAAATCGGGGTTGGGACGACCCAGACCATGGAGTTGGCAGGCGGCGATGCCTGCCTGACTGCCTTTTTTGCTGAGTTGTTGCCAGGAGTCGTCGTCCCAACCCAAAGGATGCAGATACGAGAGACGGACGGGCGCGATGGGCGGTTGAGCGGTCTTCGAAGTGGATCCAGACTCCGCCCACGAGTTGTCCAGAGTATCCGAACCGACCTGGGATTGTATCCGGTCCGCCCAGCCGCCATACCGATCGGACGGACAGAGGAAGACATCCCGGGCGGGCAACTGGCCATGATCGAACAACGCCGTCAATCGCAGCGGGCGCTTGTCGTAATCATCCAGATAGAGATGAAAACCCACAGAGATCTGACGCAGGTTCGAAGTGCACCGGGCGCGTTGCGATGCCTTTTTGGCGGAGGCCAAGCCCGAGCTGAGCAGGGTGGCAAGGATCGCGATGATGGCAATGACGGTCAGTAATTCCACCAGGGTGAAGGCGGATCTCACCGCCTTTTGGGTGTGCGGTCTTCCGGTCCTGGAAGAACAATCAGGACGGCAGCCATCCTTCGGATACTGCCGTCCCGATTGTAACCCAAACAACCAACACCTGAGGAAAGTCACGGGTTTAATGTTCCTTTAGGGTGCGTGCCCCAAGGGAATGCTGAATACCCCATAGTCGCTTAAGGGAACCCAAAGGCCCTGCTGCCTCGAACCATCGGCATAATCCAGGCTGGGCCAAATCCAACCCGGCATGGTTTCGCTCGTCAGAAAGGCGGGGGCGATGATGTTGCTGACATCATAAAGGGCAATCTTTTGATTGAGTTGCACGGCCAACAGGTCCCCAAAGGCCTTTAGACTCGACGGGGCAGACTCGAGTTTCTGGTTTGACAAGCGCACGAACCGTCCATTAACAGCCAACTGCCAGGCCAGCCACTGGCTTCGATTATCTGTCCCATTCTCCACGGTGAGGATATTTCCTCCGGTCAGGATCAGAGGTTCCGGCCACGAATTCGTCAGCTTCAGAGAGTCCACCAGCGATGCCGTCACACCATCGTAAGCGCTGGCGTCCAGGTGCTGGGTCCAGTCGGTCGAAAAATCTGCGTCCCAGTGCGGTCCCACCGTGTAGAGCATCGAGCCCTGGTGGGAGATGCCTGCCAAAGGATTGGGAATATTGACCGGTTTGCGGACTGTGGGATTGGCCGCATCGGCATAATCGATCACATTCAGATAGTTGCGGCTCACCCAGATTCCCACAGGGGGAACATTGGTGGTCCGGGTCCCGTCTTCGTTCACGATGATCGTGGGCGATGGCCTGACATAACCTGGAGGCATCACATCCGGGAGAAACTCGGAATGCTGGTGACTTAGGTAGACCAATCCATCCGCCACATGCGGATCGCTGAAGTCCCACCAGCTGTTTGTTTCTTGCAGGTTGAGCGATGACACCATCGCGGGTGAACTGGGGGATTGCGTGTTGAAGGCAAACAGCAAACCTCCGCTGGATCCGCCCCGCCAGGGCCTGCCCCAAATGGCGTCCACCAAGCCCACCCGATACCACGGTCCATACCATCCACCGCCGCCTCCCACCCAAACCAGCAGGTCTGGCTTCGGCCACACCGGCTTGAATCGCGAGGAGTAATTGAGGAGTTCCACCGGCGCTTCCGCGCGCCCCGCCAGTTCCAGTTTGGGAAGGAGCCCCAGATCAAACACGGACATCACCAGGCTCGACTGGGGTTGCACTTCATCGGGTTTTACCTCGCCATCCTCGAGGATCAAAATTCCACCTGAATCCACGCTCTTTCCTTGGAGCACATAGAGACGGTTGTCTTTCTTTTCAACGCCCACGATGGGTAATCCGTTGCCGAAAGAATAGCGTCCCACGATTTCATCGGTCTGCTGTTCCCTGACGACGCGCAGAACCGGATCGGGAATACCATTCCAGCTCTCGCCGCTGGCGATTTCAATCAGGTAATCACCGGCCGCCACCACACGATCCACCGGCCAAGACAACTCGATCTCTGCCGTGACCACGGGCTGGTCTCGATCGGTGGCGTTGACAACCAGCAGTTCACGCCCCGAAATTGACACCACTCGGTCCCGGTATTGGGTGGCGCGCCGGGGCTGAAGCGAGTGTTCAATCACCCCCCGTTGTTTCAGCGTGTCCGGGCCGAGATCAATCACCTGCACGCGCGAGGCGTATCCCTTGGTCCCCCAGCTCTGATAAGGCACCAGGATCAGGCCGGCATCCGGCAGAACCGTGAAGGCTTTCTCATCATCGGTGGCCTCGCTCCAGGAACTGTTTTCGCCCAACGGAATCTTGGCGAGCAATCCGGGCTTGGCGGGATCCTTGACGTCAAAAAGCGACACCGCCACCTTCCAGCCAACGGTATTGTCGATCCCAATGGTGACCAGGCGGTCCCCCAAAGGTTGAATGAAGGTTGACCAGCCGGGAACCTCGAGTTCTCCCGAGAGCGTGGGATTAGCGGGATCTTTAAGATCGACCACCCAAAGCGGATCGATTCGCAGGAAAGTCACAATGTAAACCCGATCCCCATCGAAGCGCGTGGCGTATAGCCCTTCGCCGTGTCCGACCTCGAGTTTGCCCAAGGCCTTGGGTGCGGTCGGATCAACGAGGGAGAAGGTTTGCAGCACACTGGCTCGCCAGGTGTTTGAACCCCACTCCCGATTCCAGGCCTCCGAGATGACGGTGAAAATGTCGCCCGAGACGTTCAGCTTGAACTTGTCCGCAACCCGCCCGGCTGGCTTGATCGTCGCCAATTCCCGCATCGTTCCATCCGGCGCGGTAATATCCACCAGGCGCACCAACGATTGCCAGTAATCCTCCTGGCTCTGCATCCCGACCATCAGAAAGCGATCCGTCGCTTGAATCACGTTTCCATAGCCCTCATACCAGAGGGATTGCCGCAGAACGGGTGACACAGGATCGGCCAGATCGATGGATGTCACAACCGAACCCCATTTCCAGACGGTCTCCCCCCGTCCTTCGAGATCGCCCGGTTTCGGCGGAATTGTCTCCTCACGATAGGCCTGGGAGGCGATGTACAGGGCTGAGCCCACGAGGCGGCTTTCCTGGAGGGAACCTTGAACGGGCGTCTTGGCCACAATCCGTGGCGCATCCATCGTGTCAACCACCAACACCTGGCTTTCCGCGTCCGTTTCGTAAGTGTTCTGGGTCCGGGCCAGCAAAACCACATAGCGATTCTGGATGACATACATCTGTTCGCCTGCGGCGGGCAGGGCGAGGGTGGACTTAACCACAGGGGCGTCCATTTGGGTGATGTCGATGATCTGGAGGCCCCTGTATTGATTGAAGAAATAGAGCGTGTTCTCCTCGATTTTCCAGATATCCGATTCCACCACCTCGCGGTTAGCCGTCGGGGCGCCGGTCGCGGCGTCGCGGCTGTCGAGCTCCCAATAGCCCGCTCCGAACGTTGAGGGGGCGTAGGTGCTCGCCTGGCCGTTGAAGTTTGTCTTCCCCGCATAAAAAGTGGCGGGCAACGGTTCGGAGGCATCGGCGCGAAGCCTTAAAAGCTCGAGCTCGCCGGATTTATCAAGACGAAACGTCAATTTGCCTTTCGAGCCATCCAGTCGTTGCACGGCCTTGGGCTGCCAGGTTCCCACTCCCAATCGCGAGCGGGATTCCAGAGTGACCTTTCTCCAGCCGGTAGGGATGTCACACGACACCACCACTTGGTCTTTCTCGATCCAGATTTCCTCGATCTGCGGGAGCTCGTTTGCCACCGACTTGATCGTGACCCGTACCGGAGACGAAACCCCTCCCAACCCCCGATCATCCACCGCGTTGACCGTCAAGTGATAAACGCCTGCGGTCGCCGGTTTCCAATCCAGGTTGTGCTGGATCGGGTCCCCCGGATCCGGCGCCCGCACAAACATGATCTGGGATTCGCCGATTTTGTCGTTTCCGCTGTAAAACTCGGCGTAACTTGCGTAACCATCGGGATCCTCGGCAACAGCTGTGACGGGGATGGTTTCACCCAGCGCAAATGTGGTCCCGTCGGCAGGTTGGGTGATCCGAACGGCCGGTGGAAGGTTGTTGTCTGAATCATCGGCGCCCCGCAAGCCGCCGCCCCATGCGAGAACAGCCCATAGGGCCACTCCTGTTCTCCAAATCGATTTCGTATTCATAGTTTCGTTGGTTTGATTTCTATCACGAAAGACTGAAGTCCTCTTGGTCGTCCGAAACCATCGATCGGCCCCCGCCGTCGCGGTCGAACCAGTCCAGAAAAATGTCCTCCAAATTCATTGAGAAAATGTTGACCCTGGCGCCGGGCATTTCCCGCAGGCGCCGCAGCTGTTCCGCCTCCGTCAGGCGCACGACCGCGCTAATCACCGGTCCCCGCACATGACAACTCCGCGCCCCCGGAATCGTAAAACCCTCGGGCACCTCAGACTGGTCGAAGACCACCTGCACACGCCGTGTGGTTTGCAGCAACTCCTCCAATCGGACACATGCCGTCAGACGACCGCGATCCATGATGCCAATATGGTCCGCCACTCGTTCCAGGTCCCCAATCAAATGGGTGCTCAAGACCACCGTGCAACCTTCCTCCTGGCACAAGGCGTCCACTAATCCCGACAACAGCTCCCGGCGCGCAACCAGATCCAAACCCGCGGCCGGTTCGTCTAGCAATAGCACCCGTGGTCGGGCGGCCAGGGCAAGAAGAATGGCGGCCTGCCGCTGCTGGCCCCCGGATAGTTGGCTCACCGGCCTCGCATACGGCACTTCCCACTGCCTCGCCAGTCGTCCAGCCAGATCGTCATCCCACAAGGAATAATAATGCCGGTGGCAACGACATAAATCCTCAACGCTCATCCATCCCGGCAACTGCAGACTCTGGGCCACGTAGGCCACCTTCTGGCGAACCTGGCTTCCCGCGGCGATCATGTCGTTGCCCAACACCTGACAGCACCCGCTATCCGGGCGAATCAGGCCCATGAGCAATCGCAACGTCGTGGTTTTCCCCGCTCCGTTCCGCCCGATCAACCCAAAAACCGCCCCCTCCGGAATGTCCAAATCCATCCCTGTCACCGCTACAACAGGCCCCTTGAATGTCTTGGTCAGGTCTCGCGCTGTAATGGTCGATGCCATGCCTCACCTCTTCAAACCCGCCACAACCACCGGCGCCAAGCCCTCTGCCGACGACCGGTTCCCCTGCACTTCTCGCGCCTCTTCCTCCAGCAGTTGTGCCAAACGCCCCATCTCAATCCCCATCTGAGAGGCCTCAACCGCCAGTTGACGCGCCATCCGCCTCAGCATTTTCTCCCGTTCCCTGGCCGAAAGCATACTCGCCTGCGCCCCCACAAATGCCCCCTTGCCTTGCCGAAGCTCAATCACCCGCTCATGGGCCAGTTCGTTATACGCTTTGACAATGGTGGTCGGATTCAAAGCCAGCGATTGCGCCAGTTCACGAATGGACGGCAATTGATCCCCCGAAACCAAGGCGCCCGAAGCCACATAATACTTGATCTGGTCCATCAACTGCCGGTAAACAGGCAGGCCCGACTGCCCATCGATTTGAAAATGTAACGCCATCGACATACGCTCACTCTATGACTGTACTGTAACACTCATACAGTGCGTGTCAAGCCGTCCTGAGCTTTTTTTTGCCGATATCGGGAATACACCCCACCCCCTTAGCGTCGTGATCGAGATGATCGAGACTTAAAAGCCAGCCTGCCAAGGACCTCAACTCATGAGGGTCACGTTTCAGGCTCTGGCCCCGCAGCGTTAAGAATCCACTACTTTCTGATGCTTCGAATCCTTCAGCCGCAAATCCCGAAGGCCTTAGTAGTTCTAGACTAGGGGCAATGGATTTTCAGGTCCAGTCGCATAAAAGTAGTAGAGATCAGGCTGCGGCTATTTTGAATCGGAAGAAGGACGGGGGGGGAATTTCAGAAAAGGGCTGATGGGGCGGTTCGGCATGGCTTTATTGACAGCCTGCATGCGGGTTCGGACCTGAAGTTTTTCGTAAAGATTGCGGATATGGGTACGGACGGTATCGACGCGGATGCCGAGCATTTCGGCAATTTCTTTATAGAGAAAGCCGTTGGCCAGATAGCCGAGGATCTCTTTTTCGCGGGGCGTAAGGGCATCGACATCCGAAGGAGGATCGGCCGATTTTTTAAAGGCCTCGACGACGCGGCGGGCAATCTGGCTGGACATGGGAGCGCCTCCACGGTGCAAGTCGGCGATGGCCTCGAGGATCTGGGCGGAATGGGTTTTTTTGAGGAGATATCCGGTGGCTCCTGCGGACAGGGATTGAAACACGCGGTCATCGTCTTCAAAGACCGTCAGCATCATGACCTGGGTATCGGGGAGGATTTCCTTGAGTCGGGTGATACATTCGATGCCGGACATCCCGGGCAGTCCGATATCCATCAGCACGACGTTGGGTTTGATTTTTGGCGCGTGGTCCAAGGCTTCCTCGCCGGACGCCCATTGGCCGACGCATTCGAAACCGGGCGAGTTACCGACAAGGAAAGCCAGGCCTTCGCGGACGGTTCGGTTATCCTCAACAATCGCAATTTTGATCGACATGATGGCAAAATTCCCTTCCGGGTCAGGCAGGCAACGGCACTTTAATAAGGATTTGTGTTCCGCGGCCGGGACTCGAGTTCAACGTCAGCGTTCCGTGGAGTTCGGCGATGCGTTTGCGCATGTTGGCCAAGCCATGGGGGGCATCCGAGGCCTCGAGGGTTTCCATGCCCACCCCGTCATCCTCGACCGTGATTTCAAGGCGGTTTTCCGTGTAGTTGACCTTGATCTTAACGGATCGGGCCTTGGCATGTTTGACAGCGTTATTCAGCGCTTCCTTAACCACAAGCAGCAGATGACGACGAAAAATGGTGCTGACGCGCACCGCCGGGATTGACGTGGGAAATTGCAGTTCGGCCTGAACGGCGGCGGATTCCAGAAACCGGGCGATGTGTTCACGCAGATAAGACACCAGGTTCTCCAAATTGTCATTCCGCGGGTTGGTGGTCCAGATCAGTTCGCTGAATCGATCGACCGCCTGGCGCGCGGTTTCGGCAATCCGGTCCATATGTTCGCTCGATCCGGTGGAATCGGGCGATCGGGTCCGGGCCACTTCGCTGAGGATGCTGATTTCCGTCAAGCTGGCGCCGACATCATCGTGCAGATCTCGGGCGATGCGGACGCGTTCTTGTTCCAAGGCGTATTCCTGCCGAAGCCGGAGCATCTTCCGATGATGCCGCAGACGATTCTGATGAAAACCGGCAAAGAGTCCCAGGAGTCCCAGGGCACAGAGCCCGTAAAAAGACAGGGTCTCGTGGAAAAACGGAGTCAACGCCAGGGCCATCGTCGCCTCTTCCGGATTCCAACGGTGGTGTTTGTCGGCGACCCTCACCCGGAACCGGTAATTTCCCGGCCTTAGATTCGTATAATAAGCCACCCGCCGACCGCGGGCTTCGATCCAGTTGTGGTCATAACCTTCCAGCCAATACTTAAATTCGAGCTTTTCGGAGGCCGACAAGTCGACTGCCGAGTAGCGGATTTCCAGGTAATGACCGCTACCGGGAGGCAGGCGAATCAGTCGATCCCCAGGCGTGGTCGCGAGAACTGAGCCATTTTGAGTCGGCTCATGGCCGTTATTGGGGACATCCACAACGAACCGGGTGTTGTCGTAGCAGACCTCGTTCATGGCCCGAATCGATTCCACTTGAATGGCGGGCAGTTTGGGTCTCCAGCAGGCCTGGGAAGGATCGACGATGGCCACCCCTTGTGGCGTCGAGAACCAGAGCCGGCCATCCCCTGTTTTGCAGACCGAAGGTTGAACGTTCATCGTCGTTTCGCTTGTAAGCATTCCATCGGAATCATTTAAAATGAACGGTTGTATTGCCTGGAGTCGTCCCCCGGCCGCCTCATCGAGTTCTGCCCGGTTGATCCGATAAATGCCCACCGGACTCCCGATCCATAAAAAGCCTTGCTGGTCCTCGATCATCTGATGCACGGCGCGATGGGGTAATCCGTGTCTGACGTCGATCGTCACCGAATCACGATCTTTTAGACAGGTCAGTCCCCAATCGGTCCCAATCCAGAGCGCGCCATGATCATCTTTGTAGAGGCAGCGAATACCGGCGGTCGGAAGCCTGTCTTCGTTCAAAAACGAGGCAATGACTCCGTTTTCAAGCCGGCATAATCCACTAGCCGTGCCAAACCAGAGGGAATTATTTCGATCCTCAACGATGGACCGAAAATCATAAGAAACCGGCTCCCCACGAGGCCGCATTAAAAACCAGGACGGAGGCTGCTGACGTTCGAAATCGGCCATCGAACAGGCGCCGATCCGGTTTGTCCCTTCCTGAACATACACCATTCCAGAGGAAATCAGCCGCGTCAGCCGGTTGCCCTCCAAAACCTTGACTTCCCCAGGCTGAAAAACCCATTCACGTTTCACGATGTTTTCCGGGCTCGCCTGGCTGCCGACAGAAACGCGATCATCCGAAGTCATCGGTTCGATGAGGACCAATCCCCGCTTGGATCCCGCCCAGATCCCGCTTGATCGATCTTCGTAGAGGGCCGCAATTTCGCTTTGAATCGGCATCCACACCCGACTTTGATACTGTCCGCCATCCCGCGTCAACCAGACCAGTCCTTCGGGGGCCATGCCCACCCAGACGTTACCGGCGCGGTCTTCCCAGACCGAACGACAGGAATACAGATCCTCATCGATGCCCAGCGGCACGCTGCTGATGAGACCGTCGTGGAAAAGGTTCATCCCGCCTTCGGTCGCAATCCAGACGTCCCCTGTCCGGCTGGCGCAAAGCGATCGGACATTGTTGTGGCTAAGGCCATCTTTTTTGGTCAGAAGCCGCAAGGGAGTCGGTTTCAACCGGACCAGTCCACCATACCGGGTGCCAACCCACAAATTGGATTCCCGATCCTGATACAAGGCGGTCGCGGTGAGGTCAGTCAGTCCAAAATGAGTGTCCATCGGTTCAAAACTTTCTCCGTTCCACCGGCGAAGTGAAAACCCGATCACTGCCCATACCTGGCCATCTTCCAGAGGGAGAATGCATTTCACGCGTGAATGCCGCGAACTGTGCCCCAGCTGAATCCGTTGGAGCCTGCTCGCAGTAAGCTTGAACACGCTATGATCGGTTCCAAACCACAATGCCCCTTCCCCATCGACGGCCATGCATCGGACGATCCTCGCTTCCGGATCATTCGTCGGCTCATCGAGTTCCCAAACCCGCGTAAACCGCGAGGTCTGGGGGTCCAACCGCTGAAGCCCCGCGTCGTTTCCCACCCAAATGGTTCCTTGGGAGTCTTCACACACCGAGAACACGAAGGGACTGGGGGCGTTCGTATCGACATAAGTCCGCCAATTTGACCCGTCGTAGTGGCTGCATCCCTGGCTGGTTCCCACCCACATTCCCCCGTTTTTGTCCGGCCAAAGCGATGTTGTCTCGTCTCCCCCCAGACCGTCTGCCGCGAGAAAGAGTCGCGCCTTGCCTTCGCTGAACTGCACCACGCCTTTCTTGGTCGCGATCCAAAGACCTCCCCGGGTGTCCTCGGCCAATGCCTTGCAAACCTCCGAACGAAATGCCGCACACCGAGACGCGTTGATCAAGGCCGGATTGGCCCCGTCAAAACGAATAACCCCCTCGGGAGTTCCCGCCCAAAGACAACCGTCCCTCGTCTGTAGCAGGCACTCGATCCAATCTGCGGGAAATCCCTCTTTTGCTTGCCAGCGGCGCACCAGAAATCGGCCAGGATCCTCCTTCCGGATCACATTCAGTCCCCATTCGGTATCCGGCCTCGAAGCCGTTTGGCCGGCCTGAAGAAGCCCCCCCAGCAATCCTATGACAACGGCCGATCCCGCGGTCCAGTTCATGTGATGAACCAAATTCATAACCGCTTGCAACACCGAATACAAGCCAAACAGAATCTGGAATTTCTTGTTGACGAATGACCGTTCTGCCTGGAGAATTGCGGGGACAAATCCACACCATAGTTATGGTTTTCCCTTGGTCCCGGCCCGCATGGGATTGGTCAGAGGATCCTCCCCGGCCGCTCCCGCCGGGCACATGAAAGGGTATGAAACCAAATAACCGGAGATGTATATGATAAGCACTCTAAAAGCCAAAAAAACAACCCTCGTTATCCTCGTCGGTTTCGCCATGGCCTTGTCCGCCATGGCCCGTGTGGTGGACAATTTCGATGACAACATCAAAACCGCCTGGAGTGATTTTCCCGTCGTTGACCACCCCTCCCTGCTCTCGCAGGAACAAGGGGGGCAGTTCGTCCTGGACGTGCCCCAGGCCCTTGTCATGGCGAGCGACGCGGGCCTGTTTACGTGCAGTGTCAAGACATCCGAAGAATACGCCATCCGCGAGGGTGTCACCCTCGAATACCGGGTCGATCTGACTCAAGGCGCAGGCAACGACGCCTATGCGGTGCTCGCCTTCGTTCCCAACGGCATCGATCCTAAACAAACCTTGGGCTATAGCTTGGCCAAGTCCGCCGATGAAATCATCCTCGTCAAAGCCTTAAACCATTATTTCATCGACGACGACACTCCCGCCGCAACCGTCAAACACCAAAACGTGACGCTGGTGCTGACGCTAACCGGCAGAGGCGGCAATGTCGTCATCACCGGCAAAGTCCTCGATAAGGACGCTCAAAACGCTGTGCTTTGGGAGAAAACCGTCACGGATACCCCCGGCATCGATTTTGGCAATGAAGGCGAACTGGGAGCCATTGGACAAAAACCTTTCATTGACGCCATGGGATCCGGTCGTTTCGCGCTTTATCTCTACGCGATCAAGCGCCCGGCCATCGAGGACACCTATCGCGCCGCCTTTGATAACGCCGAAGCCGTCGTGCTCGAATCGACCGTCGTGGACGATTTCAATGACAACAAGAAGACCGACTGGACTGACTATCCTGTGGCCGATCTTCCCTTCCTCCTGCCACAAGAAACCGGAGGCGCCTTCGTCATGGACGTTCCCCAGGCGGCTGTCGGGGCCAGTGACGCCGGCCTCTTTACCGCCAGTCTCAAGACCTCCAGGGAATACACGATCCAAGAAGGCGAACCCCTCGAATTCAGCGTCGATCTGACGCAAGGTTCCGGCAACGACGCCTACGCCGTCCTGGCCTTTTCGCCCCAAGGCATTGATCCCAAGCAGACGCTCGGCTACAGCCTTGCCAAATCCGCCAACGAAATCATCCTGGTCAAGGCGCTGGACCATTACTTCATCGACGACGACACCCCGGAAGCGACCGTCAAACACGAGAACGTCAAACTCGTCCTGTCCCTCGTTGGAAAGAATGGAAATGTCGTGATTACGGGCAAGGTTCTCGATAAGGACAACCAGAATGCTGTCCTCTGGGAAAAGACCGTGACCGACACTCCGGGAGCCGATTTTGGCAATGAGGCCGAACTGGGAGCGGTCGCTCAAAAACCGTTCATTGCGCCCAATCCCCCGAGCCAGGGCAAAGGCTCGTTCGCCCTCTATCTTTATGCGATCAAGCGCTCTCCACTGGAAGACAATTACCGGGTGGCCTTCGACAACGCCACCGTCCAAGCCCCGCCGGTGCAGGGCAATCAGCCGCCGGTCATTACCGATGTCCTTCCGAAAACCTCAAGCAGTTTCCTGGCCCCCGCCACTTCGATCAGTTTTAAAGCCGCCGATGACCAACCGCTTGCGGACAACCAGATCTCAATCGAGTTAAACGGGACGGCATACACGACCGCCAACGGCCTGACGCTGTCAGGCGATCCTAGCGCCCGAACCGTCTCCCTGGCCGGCAAACTCGAGGCGAATGTGAATTACACCGCCCTGCTCAAAGTCGTCGATGCGGGCGGCGTCGCCGTCAGCACCACGATCTACTTCGACACCTTCGCGACCTCTCTCATGACCATCGAGGCGGAGGACTATAATTTCGATGGCGGCAGCTACTACAACAATCCCATCCCGATCGCCGAGGGGCTCGGTCCTCAGGCGCAATCCTATAGCGGCCAAACCGGTGTGAGCCTGGTGGATTATAACGACACTCGAACCACTCCGAACGGCGCCAATACGATGTATCGCCTCAATGATCCCGTCCGCATGCAGCATACTTATGATGTGCCCCGGAAAAAATTCCAAGATGCGGGAGGAACCGACTCGGGCGTCTTTGACTACGACGTAGGCGATCTGGCAGCCGATGAATGGATCCAATACACCCGGGATTTCCCCGCCGGCTCCTACGAGGTCTACCTGCGTCAATCCCTGCTGAACATCGTGAACGCGGAATCTCATTTGCAGCTGGTCACAGGTGACCGGACGCAACCCGACGCGGCCACGCAATTCCTCGGCACTTTCCTGGCCGGGATCACCGGCTTCAACTACCGGAACTTCCCCCTGACCGACGGCTCGGGCCAAAATAAAATCGTCCTGAAGCTGTCCGGCCCAACCACGCTGCGGTTGAAACAAATCACCCCTGATCCCGGCGACGGAAGCCGGTTCCAAAACTACCTGGTCTTCATCCCGGTCGCGGATACTGGCGTTCAACGGGCAACGGTGAGCGAAGTCAACCCTGCCGCCGATTCCATCCAGCAAACGGCCTTCCTCACGGTCCAAGCCACGATCGCCAATCGGGATACTACGGTTGATGTCTCATCGGTGAAACTCGATTTGAATGGACAAACCGTGCCTGCCACGGTGACCTCCACCGCCACCGGCGCCACCGTGCGCTATAGTGTGTCCCCCTTGCCGTCCTCCGATGCCATGAATCTGGCCCGGGTCTATTTTAAAGATAACCAGGGCACTAATATCGAAACCAGTTGGAAGTTCGCCATCAGTTATTATTCGCTCAAGACCGCCAACCGCCAGCCCGGCCCCGGCAAGAATCGCGGATTCAACGTCCGTATGGTCCAGGCGGTGGCCGGCGAGGTCTCCATCGATAGCCCCGAAATGGCGGAAAAACAACTGGCCGGTCAACTGCCCACTCCCCCGTTCATCACCACCAATACCGTCAGCCAGCTCGTCAATTGGACTCAGGACGACCGGAACAATGGCAATTTCCAGGATCCGAATTACCCGGATGCACTGGTGCCCGGCCTCGAACTCTATGGCTATAACGGTGACAATGATTTCTCCGTTGAAATGACGGCATGGCTCGAACTCAAAGCCGGCGGCTATCGCCTGGGAATTCTCACCGACGACGGCTTCAAGCTCACCTCCGGCGCCACCCTGAGCGATCAGTCGGCGGTGATGGCCCTCAATGATGGCACCTCCAACCTGACCCTCGATTTCGTCGCGCCCGTCGACGGATTCTATCCCTTCAGGCTGATCTGGTACGAACGGGCGGGGAACGCCTACGCCGAATGGTTCTCCGTGGATCCCGCGACCGGCGCGCGCACCTTGATCAACGATCCTGCATCGCCCACCGCCATCAAGGCCTGGACCGATATCGTGCCGGCTCCAGCCGTTACCGTGGAATCTTCGGTCCTGGTTTCATCCGGATATGCTGCCGATGCAACCGCTGTAGTGGACACCTCAGCTCGACGTGTCCTGGTGCCGATCAACGGCAACGTCCGGTTCTACCGCCTGGCAGGCCCTCAGGCCCTCAAAATCACCTCGATCCAAGTGCAAGAATCGAATGTCGTCATGACTTACGAATAACTCGGCCATCCCTGCGGTGGGATGCGGCTCGGTCGGCCCAGACGGTCCGATCCTCCTTGGCGCACGAGGGAATTTCACGCAAAGGCGCGAAGGCGCAGGGACGAAAGGTAGGGCGCGATCGATGGGCGCGCTGAACGCAGGGACTTAAGAGCGGGATGCTTCAGACAAGCCCGGTCGTCCCAAGCGGTCCGTCCCTACCTGATCTTTTATACCGCGCCGGTCTGGACCCAGCAAACGACGGGATCAAGGCCCTTTGCCCCTCGATGAATTGCGATACGATGGTGTTGGCCAGTTTCAGTTTGGCGGGCACATCGGGATATTCGTGCAGCAGAATCATGCAGACACTCAGAATGTCACCGGCCGCCGTCGTGTCCACCGTCCGAGCCGGATAAGCTGGCACACGGCAGTAGCCCTGGCCGTCGTCGGCAATCACGCCTTTCTCGCCGAGCGTGACAACCACTCCATGGCCATAGCGTTGTCTCAGCTGGCGGATGCAGGGCTGGCGATCCGGCTCCTCAGCGAGGTGGGCGAGGGCACAGGCCTGGAGGGCAAACTTTTCGGAAGCCACCAAAAAGTTCACCTTGCCGGCCAGGGTGTCGATTCCTTCTCGCCATGGGTATGGCAGCCGGGCAATTCCGGAACGCGGGCCACATCGTAGCCCTCCTCATCCCGCTCCACGATCACGCTGAACTCACGTTGAGTGGTTTTTCGCATAGCAACCATAGGCCAGAAAAGCGCTGGATGCGCAAGCGACCGAACGAAAAAGGGCGATCCAGCCCCCGGGCGAGACTCGCTGCACTGCCTGGATCGATGAATTCTCACGGAGGCACCGAGTCCGACATCGGCGGCTCACGGGCCTTGCGCTTGATCAGCGCCGCCGTCACGGGTTTGAGTAGAATGCCCTCTTCGGTAGCCGTGACCACAACACGGGTACCGTTCTCGATGTGGGTAAAGAGTGCAAAATCGCAATGGGATCCCCACTTAGCCTTTCGTGGTGGTAATAGCTCCGCTTCCAAAAATACAACTGCTCCTTCTGCTCGAAAGCCACCGAAAGCTTGAATACAGGAATCGGTGGTTTTCCATCGCCGCGGCAAACTGGCGATGCCCAGTCGAAGGCATGCGTGACCAGGTAAGGAAAAGGGGCATCTCGCCACGACGACGCAGGCTCGCTGGCATTATCATCGACGATTCTCCACACAGGTATTCTGCCGAAGGCATCGGTAACCTTCTTGAGTTCCCTCTTGCGGTATTGTGAGGGCAGTGACAACCGATTGTCAGCTGCGGCGCTTTCGCGGGGCTCTGTGCATCCGCTGGATTGACGTTCGTCGTGTCCATAGCTCCATATTCTCCGGCCTAATCTCTCGCACCCCCAGCGACGTCCGGGCAAGTCACCGCGCTCAGAAGGGTAACCACAGATGGACGCGGATCAACACAGATAAAAACTCAGACTTCGAATCGGTGTCCATCCGTTTTCATCTGTGGTTGCACAACTCCGAACATGCCTGGCGCGTAGCGCCGACCGTTGAATTGATCTGGGAGCGAATCGGCTGGCTCTCGTTCGCTTCACCGTCTGGGTTCGACAAGAGGCGTCTCTGTTCTACTGGCCACAGCCAGGCCTAGAGTAACCCAGACCAACATTCCCACCAAGCCCGTAACCCCGCCCAGCAGCGGGTGAACCGTGGGAAAGAGAATGCGCCAAACGCCGTAAAACTGGCCATTGAAAGCTCCATGCATCCACCCAGCTAGAACTGAGCTCCGGTGCTGAAGCGTCATCTCGTTGATATAAATACCAAACGTCGTCGTCATGCCAATCATGCCAAGTACACCGAGCGCTGGAAAGCCGGGGTAGTTAAAATCCGCTAGAATCAGTGGGGCGTGCCACAGTCCCCAAATGATCCCGACCAGGGTGTAGGCTTTCCATTTCCCCAGCGGCATCAATTTAGGCAGGAGGTAGCCGCGCCAGCCGAACTCTTCGCCAAAGCCAAAAAGTCCGTTCACAACGGGCCCTAAGACCAGACTGGCGAGGAAGATGGCAGGCAGCACCACGCGGGGCTTAGGCATATCTGCCGTGTCAATGCCCTTGCCAGCCAAGGCGTGGCGCAGGCTTTCCAACTCCCAATCCGGCGTTGCCAACCCGACCAGCCAAGTCAGCGCGTAAATGACCGCGAACGCCGCCGGGATGGCCAGGGCGGACATGGCGTATGGCTTGAGAGCGCCGATCCGCAAATTCGTCACACCAAATCCCTCCTTGGTGATGAACTTCACGACGATCACGGTCGAAATAGTGGGAACCCACATGACCATGCCGATGAGGAGTGGTGCATATACCGGCGGCATCGGTCCCGCGGAAGTAAGCCCGAAATTCATGCGCATGCCGGACCCAATGAGGCAGCCCTCATAGGCGAAGGTCATGCCGAAGGTCAGCGCCAGGAAAGCCCAAAGCCCCTTGCGATCAATCACGGCCATACGATTGATATCGAACGACCCAGCTCAGCGACCCGGCTCACGGGAGGCAACAATTGCAGCCACGACGCCCCCCCGGGTTCGCTGGAGCGACTTGATACTTCCATTCAAGCCCTTGGTGGTTTGCCCTAACTTCCCGGGCAACGGGCGGGGAGTGTTGCAGTACCCCCCGCGTTAACGATTGAATCATTAACCGGTGCTCTTGAGCATCCCCATCAGTATACGCATGAAGTATTTCATCTCCACCACCGATTTCAATTGCGGAATCGATCTGCATGCTCATCGGCCAATCCCTGGGCCTGACCCTCCTCTACGAGATCGGAGACATTAGGCGGTCAACTGTCGCCAAGACAACTGACTTGATGGCAGGTGGATGCGGAAAAAAATCGGTTCTTTTTTGGCCTCAGCGCCTACATTCCGCACCTCAAAAACGGGGATTTCCGTGATTTATGTCGCGGCAAGCTTCAGAGGCTGAA
>JAKLHY010000049.1 GCA_022709905.1 Verrucomicrobiota bacterium
GCCTCACGACCTACAACGGACCGGCAAATAAGCCCAAGACTTAGGTTAATTCTTTTCCGTGGAAATCCAGGCTAGTGATTACGGCAATGAGACATGGTGGGAGGGCTACAACAACGGCACCAAGATCTATGAGTCAACTCATTATGTGTTTGAATGGCAGATCTTTTTAAGTCTCAACTGGCCTGGGGTTGACGAGGTCCAGTTGAAGTCATCAACCTATAATCACTTCATTGTGGACGACCTGACATACACCAAGGGTACTGTCCCTGAAGCGGGGGCGACGCTTGCGCTGCTCGGTCTTGGCTTGGCTGGTTTGCGGGCGCTTCGATGCAAGGCATAAAGCGTTACAGATCCAGTTTTCTCAAAGGAGCTACTTTATAAAGTGGCTCTTTTTTTTGCAGCTGCGCTGGTGACTCGGGTAAGGAGGAATCGTGGCACTCCATTTCATCATTTCCTTGACGATGGGATTTGATAGAGTGCCGGCATGCATAACACCTCATTTTTACGGCATTTGAATTTGCGCTTCGTATTCATCCTCGTCCTTGTGGCCATCTGGCCGGCCTCGGCCTGGCTCCAGGCCGCCGAGAGCGCCGGCGAGTTCTCGAAGCCGGTCATTGACCTGGGCATGGTCGTCAAGGATGCGAATCGTTCCGCCGCCTTCTTGACCAACGCGATTGGCTTCAAGGAAGTAAAAGGATTCCCGGTCACGGGAGAACTCGGACGGAAGATTGGTCTGATCGACGGGCATCCAGTTGATGTGAGGGTGTTTGTCCTGGAGGAAACCGAGCCGGCGACACGGATCAAAGTGCTTTCCTTCAGTCAAGCGCCGGGCAAGCCGGCCGATCAGGCCTTTATCCATTCCACGCTTGGTTTTCGATACCTGACCATCTACGTCAAGGATGTGAACCGTGCCCTGGAGCGGCTGAAGCGAGGCGAAGTGGAATTGCTGGGCGATTCGCCCGTGGACCTGGGCGGGGGGACTTTTCTGGTCGCAGTCAAGGATCCGGACGGCAATTTTATCGAGCTGATCGGACCGCGTCGATAATCAACGGAATGCACAACATTGTATCAGGAGCTTTTGATATGAAGCAGAAATATAATCGGCGGGCCTTTTTGCGGGCCGCGGGATGGAGTGGTTCCGGGCTGATTCTTCTGGCAAACTCGCGGATGGCATTTGCGGCTGATGCGAACGACAAACTCAATCTTGCCGCGATTGGCATTGGGGGCCAGGGACGCAGCAATCTGGATAATTTCGCGGGTCTGGGAGTGAATGTGGTTGCGTTGTGCGACGTGGACCAGGCGTATGGCCGCGACACCTGGACCAAGTTCCCTCAAGCCAAACCCTACCGGGATTTCCGGCGTATGTTCGATGAGATGTCGTCCCAGATTGACGCGGTGCTGGTCGCCACACCGGATCACACGCATGCGGTGGCCGCGGCAATGGCGATGAACCTGGGCAAGCATGTCTACTGCGAAAAACCGTTGACGCGCACCGTGAAGGAGGCGCGGGTTCTGCGCGAGACCGCCCTGCGTCAAAAAGTGGTCACCCAAATGGGGAACCAGGGCTCGGCCTCGGGACAGCTCCGACGCGCCGTCGAACTGGTGTGGGGCGGAGTGATCGGCGAGGTGCGCGAGGCCCATGTTTGGTTTGACGGCGGGAACGGCCCGCAATCGCGTCCTCAGGAGACGCCGCCGGTGCCATCCACGCTGGACTGGGATCTGTGGTTGGGCCCGGCGCCTGAGCGCCCCTATCATCCCTGCTATCTTCCGGGCAAGTGGCGGGCCTGGCGAGCGTTCGGCAGCGGAATTGTGGGTGATTTCGGATGTCATACGGGCAACATCATGTTTCGCGCCTTGCAGTTGGACCGGCTCTGGCAGACTCCCCAACGGGGGGCGCCGGAGCGGCCGGTTGTGATCAAGTTCCGATCGCAACCGTCCGAGGTGGATCCCGAGGGATATCCTCGTTCCTCGCGCACGGTCATGGAACTGCCGGCCCGGGGAGATCTGCCGTCCGTGACCTTGACGATCTACGCTAAAGAACGCCCGAACCAGGACCTGATGCGGGGTTATCCACAGGCGGGCTGGGGGGATTTGCTGGTGGGATCGAAAGGTTCCCTCTATTCGGAATGCCCCTGGAATACCCGCTTTGTCCTCTTGCCCGAGGAAAAATTCGACGGTTTCAAAGGCGGCCCGCCCGAGACACTTCCACGGATTGACAGCCATCACCGGGAATGGGTGAATGCCTGCAAAGGCCGGGGCAAGACCTTCTCCGGATTTGAAATCGGCGGACCACTGACCGAGCTAATGCAGTTGGCCAATCTGGCGACCCAGATCGAGGGATCTCTCGAATACGATATCGTCAGCGGACGAATCCTGAACTCGGACCGCGCCCATCAGCTTCTCCACCGGGATTACCGACCGGGATGGATACTGTAAAGGCTGGCGCTGCCTTGAGCTACGGCGACGGACGGGCTGACCTCGAATATACTGCTCAGACCGCGAGAGTGTTGTCTATCTCAAGATCTGAGCAGGATATCATCACGGATTTCCGCCGTCATTTTCGGACGGCACTTTGGGCGTCCGCACCAAGTCCTCGATGAGACGACGGGTGCGGAGCGCGGCTCCCTGTTCGTTGAGATGATAACCGGTATCGTAGAATAATTCCGCCAGATACGATTGCTCATCCGGTGAGTCCAGGACGATCAAGTGAGGAATCGACTGGAGCGCGGATGCGATCTGGTCGACGGCGCGGCGATCGTTATTCAAGCGCGCGAGCTGTTGAGGGGGAAAGGAAAACGCGACTTGGACGCCGTAATCATGGCAATGGCTGGCAAATCGAGTCAAGGTCTTTATTGCGGATGGACTCGGCCATTCCCTCCCGGGTGGTACGAGGCGGTCGGGGGCTTCCGCAGAAAGCATGGGCGGCTTCCCGTAGTGAGCTCGCAAGTCTCCCCAAGTATTGTAGCCGTGCGCGGCGGTCGGCCGGTCCCGATCTTGAAATGCGCCGAATGGATTGAATGAAATGACGGCCCGGCGCACCATGGCTCCCGCCAGGATCAATCCGCGGTCCAGGATTACTTTCCGGAGATGTTTTGCCCGCAGAAACCGAACGTTGGATGGGCGGAAAACCAGGACCTGCTGGATCACATCCGGATCATAACCGCCGGAAAACTGGTCGTATTCGAGGCTGATGAGGACCATGTCGCCGGATCGCAGGGAAGGCTGGATTTCAGCCAGCATAAAATCGAGTCCCAATCCCGCAGCCAATCCCATATTGACCACAGTCCTGCCGACAGCCTTTTCGATAAGATCAGATTGAAGCCCGAATGGCACATTGGATCCGCCGGTGATGATGAGGCGCGGGGGGGCCTTGTGGGCCAGTCGCCAATGCTTGGCCGAGGTGGCAGCCAGAAAATTGGTTTCCTTTGAAGGATCATAGCTCCAGAGCAATCCCGCAGCCACAAGGCCCTGGAGGAGGCTGAACACGGCGATTTTGAGCAGAAAGGACTTCATCCGGATTCAAAACTGGAAATAGATAAAGTCAGCGGTGCGCTGGGTTCCCCAGCCCAGGATCATCCAGAACCCGACCGTATAGGCGGCCCAGCGAGCGAGTCTGGGCCATCGATCGAACCTGAGGGGATTGAGCTGACTCCGACCGTGCCATTCGATTCCGACGAAGGCAACCAGGACGGTCAGGAGTTCGGCATTATGGCTCAGCAGAACGACGAGATCGCGGTAGAAATCCCAACGGCCGATGTCCCGCGTCATGGTGAAATAGATCCCAAGCGCCTCATCGAGGCTTCCGGCCCGGAAAAGCACCCATGCGAGCGAAACCACCAGGAAGGTCAAGGCCATGCTGGCAAGCGTTCTCATCGTGGGTTCCTGCCTTCCCGAACTCAAGCGCGGATCTGGATTGGAGGCCGGATTCCGGCCGGCAAACCAACGCGAAAGCAGGAGACAGCAGCCATGCGCCCCGCCCCAAGCCACAAAATGCCAGGCGGCGCCGTGCCAGAGTCCGCTCAGCAGAAAGGTGATCATTATGTTTCGGGCCGTGATCACGGCGTCGCAACGGCTCCCGCCCAAAGGCCGATAGACATAGTCGCGAAACCAGGTGGATAGGGAGATATGCCAGCGCCGCCAGAATTCGGTGAGGTTTCGGGAAAAGTAGGGAAAATTAAAATTGCGTTGGAGCTGGACGCCGAACAGCCGGGCGGT
Source organism: Verrucomicrobiota bacterium (assembly GCA_022709905.1). Lineage (GTDB taxonomy): Bacteria > Verrucomicrobiota > Verrucomicrobiia > Limisphaerales > UBA1319 > JAKLHY01. Next base: position 4,216 of record JAKLHY010000049.1, read on the forward strand.
TCCCGTGGCGATATCCGAGTAGCCCGAGAAATCCCCATAGATCTGAAACCCAAAGCAGACAGTTGCCACCACTAATTCCGCGCCGCTGGCCGCTGTGGCATGGGCAAAAACCTCGTCCACCAAACGTCCCAGGTTATCCGCCAGCACCATTTTCTTGGCAAATCCCCAGAGCATGAGCCGGCAACCGTCCACCGCATCGGCATGGGAAAACCGGCGGGATTGAGCGAATTGAGGAAGCAAGTGCTTTGCGCGTTCAATGGGCCCGGCGACGAGCTGGGGAAAGAAAGCCACAAAAGTCAGGTAATCGAGCAGATCCTGCCGGGCTTCGAGTTCTCCGCGATAAATATCGATTGTGTAACTCAGGGTCTGGAAGGTGTAAAAACTGATGCCCACTGGGAGCACGATGTTCAGGGTGGTCGTGCTGACTTCCCAACCCAAAGCCGAAAATCCAATGGCCACACTATCGGCAAAAAAGCCGTAATACTTGAAAAAACCGAGGACTCCAAGATTCCCAGCCAGGGACAGGCCCAGCAGGAATCGGCGGCGGCCAACCGATCCGGCGCCCCCCAGGCACCTGCCTATCGTGTAATCCAAGAGCGAGGAGGCCAGCAAAAGGGCGCAAAAACGATAATCCCACCAGCCATAGAATATGTAGCTGGCAATCACGAGCACAATATTCTGCCAGCGCCGTCCTCCGTGGACGTAATACAACGCGAACACCACCGGGAGAAAAATAATGAAAATGACGGAGTTGAAGGACATGCAAGAAAGGGGCTACCGCGAAACCGCCGCCATGACCAGGAATGCGTGTTGCCGCCGCGGCTTTTTCCCGTGAACCCGGCCGTGCCTGCGGCGGATGCGTGCGTTGTGAACGATCATTTCCCGATTTGATATTTTGAGTTTTCGCCGTTGCCTGCTCGATTCCCATGGGATGGCAATCCACGGGGACTTTGTCAATCATGGAACGACCCGGATGCCGATCCGTCCCGCCCTTTTTCATAGTGCCTCCTGGATGGGGCGGCAGGGCTCCGCGAGAGTCGAACATTTGAGATTGCCCCATTCCGCGGGCGCTGCGACAAATGCCGGGCTGTGAGCAACCGGAGCATCGAGTGGGCGCTGAATGAGGCCTACACCCTCATGCGCGAGCACTACGGCCACCAGCACTGGTGGCCGGGGGAGACGGCATTCGAAGTTTGCGTGGGGGCTGTCCTGACGCAAAACACGAATTGGGGCAATGTCGAACGCGCCATCCACAACCTGAAGGCCGCCGGCGTGTTATCTCCAGTCGCACTCTATGGGTTGCCCCTGGACCGGCTGTCGGCCTTGATTCGCCCGGCGGGTTATTTTAACGTCAAAGCGGTGCGTTTGCGGAATTTTCTGCGTCTGGTGGTTGAGGAATGCGGAGGTTCCTTGGAGAGTCTGTTTGCCGGCGGAACCTGCGACGCCCGAACGCGGTTGCTCGCGATTTCAGGGATTGGTCCCGAAACGGCGGACAGCATGCTGCTGTATGCCGGCCATCATGCCAGCTTCGTGGTGGATGCCTATACCCGGCGGATTTTTCACCGACACGGCTGGTGTCCCGAGGAAATCTCCTATGAGGGATTGCAGGAGCTTTGTGCGGGCCATTTACGGATTCCGCCGAACGGCGATCTGCTGGATTACTGGCAGGATTACCACGCTCAATTGGTGTCTGTGGGAAAAGACCATTGCCGATCGCGACAACCGCGTTGTGACCAGTGCCCGTTGAGGCCTCTTCTCCATGGAAAAAAATCGGGGATTGCCTCGTCCCGAGGCCTGTGCTAACAAGCAGAGCAAGAAACCAACGTAACCCTTGGATCACGCATGTCATTGAAGATTGAAATCAGAAAAGACCGGGAGGGGCGATATGTGGCCGCTCTCGATGGACGTCTCGACACCCAAACCTATCAGCAGTGCGAAGACCAGATCGCCCCGCTCATTGTCCAAGCGATCACCCTCATCCTAGACCTGGAAAAGCTGACCTATATCAGCAGCATGGGCTTGCGGGTGTTGCTCAAGGCCAGGAAATCGTTGGAGAGCCATCGCGGGCGGCTTTTATTGACCCATTTGCAGCCGCAGATCGCCCGGATTATAGAGATTGCCAACGCCCTGCCCAAGGAACAGATATTTGCCTCGATCGCGGAAGCCGATCGTTACTTTGACGCGATGCAACGGCAGGCATTGGATGAACAGCGCGACAGCGCCGCGAATCGAAAACCTTCGGCCGGGTCTGGTTTATGAGCCAAAGGGCGTTGGTCACAGGTGCCGGCAGTGGGGTTGGGCGCGCGGTGGCCTTGGCGATGCTCAAAGCGGGATGGCGGGTGGCGATTGTTGGACGCCGCGAGGAGGCATTGCGCGAAACGTCAACCCTATCGGGCCGCGAACCTGCCGAGGGGTTGATCTGTCCTTGCGACATTGGCGATCCGGAAGCGGTGTTATCGATGTCCCATCGGGTTCTGGACGCCTTCGGAGGCCTCGAGGTCCTGGTCAATGCCGCGGGCACCAACACCCCCAAACGAAGCCTGGCCGAACTGACGTTCGGCAATTACCAGCGCATTGTGGATACCAACCTGACCGGCGCCTACCACTGCATCCAGGCCTTTCTTCCCGCCATGCGCCTCCAGCAAAATGGAACCATCATCAACATCGTGTCGGACGCCGGCAAACAAGCGAGCCCCAAAGCCGGCCCGGCCTATGTGGTGTCCAAGTTCGGCCTGGCTGGACTCACCCAGGCCGTGAACGCCGAGGAACGCGGCCACGGCATCCGGGCCTGCGCGATTTTCCCGGGGGATATCGATACGCCCATCCTCAACTTGCGGCCGAATCCGCCCTCGGTCGAGGCCCGGGCGCATATGCTCCAACCTGAGGACGTGGCGGCTTGCGTGATGCTGGCCGTGAACCTGCCTTCGCGCGCGGTGGTGGAAGAACTGATGGTCCGGCCTCGCGGATAGCCAAATGCGGCTCCGAACTCAGCCGAACTCTCCTTTCACGTCAGGAACCGAGCAATGTGCTTGACTCCATTTGGGCCAGCACGCAATTTGGGCGGCGGAATGTTACCACGGGCCAGAACTCAGCCGTGTGGTCCCCTTGTTCCGAGGCAACAACGGGGGCTGGTCGTCCTGTCCTCGTATGGACGCCCGCTGAGGGATTCCCAGCTTTGTCAAGAAGCTGATTCGTTTCTGGTCTTCCGGCAGGATCCCAGGACCACAGAACCCGGGCATGGCTTCAAAGCCCGTCCTGATGGTCCGACCTGCTTGTCTTCCGTGCAGATCCCCAACATCGAGAGGTTTAATTAATGAAAGAATACGCATCCGCAGACATTCGCACCATTGCCCTTGTGGGACACGCTTCATCCGGAAAAACCATGCTCAGCGAAGCCATGCTGGCTTGCAGCGGCGCCATCAACCGCATGGGCACGATCGCCAACGGTTCCACCGTCTCCGACTATCACGGGGATGAGCAAAAACGCGGCATTTCCATTCACGCCTCCCTGATAACCACAGAATGGTTGGATAAAAAATTCAATATCATCGACACGCCAGGCTACCTCGATTTTATCAGTGAAGCCCTGACGGCAACCCGCGTGGCCGATATAGCGGTCGTGGTCGTCAATGCCGCCCAGGGAGTCGAACTTGGCACGACAAAGGTCTGGGAATACGCGACGAAATTCGAAATCCCCAAAGTGCTTGTGCTCAATATGTTGGATAAGGAAAATCTCTCATTCGACCAGGCGCTATCCAATCTCCGCCAAAAATACGGCGAACGAGTTTTCCCGATGACGGTGCCGGTCAAGATCGGGCCGGGATTCAATCAATTGCTGGATGTGATGCGGAGCGAGCTGATCACCTATCAGACGGATGGGTCGGGAAAGTTTCAGGAGCAGCCGGCGACTGGCGAGATGGAGAGCCGGGTGAAGGAGCTGCATCAGCAGTTGATCGAGCTGGTGGCGGAATCGGATGACAAACTGCTGGAGAAGTTTTTCGAGCAGGGCGGGTTATCGGAAGAGGAACTGCGGAAGGCTTTGCACTTGGCGGTTCAGAAGCAGGTGTTTGTGCCCTTGTATTGCACGGCCGGGGGGAGCAACGTCGGGGTGGCACGGCTGATGGATTTTCTGGCCAAGTTTGGCGCCGGCCCGCTGGATCATCCGATCACCAAGTCGATTGACGGCGATATGGAGGTCAAGCTGAGCGATTCCGATCCGGTGCTTTACGTGTTCAAGACGATCAGCGAGAGTCATGTGGGTGATCTTTCGTTCTTTCGTCTTTACTCGGGATCGGTTCAGATGGGGATGGATCTTCTGAACAGCACTCGAAACACCTCGGAGCGGATCGGACAGATCTTCGTCATGAATGGCAAGAATCGGACTGCCATGACCAAGTTGAGCGCGGGGGACATCGGGGCGGTGGTCAAACTGAAGAACACCCACACGGGAGACACCCTGTGTTCTCACAAGAAACCGGTGGGGCTCGAGAAGGTAATTTATCCCAAACCCAACATCCACGTCTCGCTGAAACTCAAGGCGAAAGGCGAAGAAGAGAAGATTGCGGTGGGTTTATCGGCGCTGCATGACGAGGATCCGACGTTCATCTACGAGGTAGATTCGGAGCTGCATCAGACCGTGATCTCGGGACAGGGCGACCTTCATTTGGAGGTCATTTCAGACCGGCTCAAACAGCGTTACAAGGTGGACTTTGATCTGGTCGAACCGAAGGTGCGATTCCGCGAAACCATTAAGGGCAAGGCGGACGCCAAGTATCGGCACAAGAAACAGACCGGGGGCGCCGGTCAGTTTGCGGAGGTCTGGATGCGGATCGAGCCGAAGCTACGGGATACAGACGTGGAGTTCACGCAAACATTGACGGGGCAGAATGTCGATCGGGGCTTTGTGCCGTCCGTCGAGAAAGGGGTGATGTCGGCGGTCAAGGAGGGAGTCTTGGCCGGCTATCGGGTGGTCGACATCAAGATCGACTTCTACGATGGCAAGATGCACCCGGTGGATTCGAACGATATTTCATTCCAGATCGCGGGCAAGGGCGCCTTCAAGGATGCCTTCCTGCAAGCCCGTCCCTGTTTGCTCGAACCTATCTTTAATGTCGAGGTCCGCATCCCCGAAGAATGCATGGGCAGCGTGGTGGGCGACCTCTCGAGCCGGCGCGGCAAAATTACGGGCATGGACTCCCAGGACGGCTATCAGATTGTCAAGGCCACGGTTCCCGCCATGGAGCTCTACCGGTATTCGACAGCACTCCGTTCCTTGACGGGAGGCCGGGGCATCCATACCGAGGAGTTCAGTCATTACGAGGAAATGCCACGCGAACTTGAACAAAAAGTGATAGCCAAGAGCAAGGAAGAGAAAGAAAAAGCGCAAGCGGGCAAGACAGACGAATAACAGCGTTTTTGCATATTGGGCAGGGCTGGCCTGGCTTCTTTCCGGAAGCGGATCTCCCCTGCCCTTCTCCTTTTGTCGTCACAGTCGAAGTGAGGGGCGAGTTGAGAAAAGACGAAGAGAGACCCGGGGAGAGCCGGGCATCCGATCCGGCTTGGGCGATTGAGCTGGAGAGGGTGGCTCGGCGGTTTGGCGAGGTATCGGCCCTGGATCAAGTCAGCCTGGCTGTTCGCAGCGGGGAATTCTTTTCACTGCTGGGGCCCTCGGGCTGCGGCAAGACCACCTTGCTCAGGCTGATTGCGGGATTGGATTTGCCCGATGCGGGATCCGTATGGATTGGGGGCCGCGACATGGCCCGGATTCCCCCGCATCGTCGGCCGGTGAACACCGTCTTCCAATCTTACGCGCTTTTCCCTCACTTGGACGTCTGGCATAATATTGCCTTTGGTTTGCGGATGAAAGGGGTCCCCCGCGCGGAACAGGCCGAACGCGTGGGACGCATCATGGAGATGGTCCAGGTGTCCAACCTGGCTCGGCGGAAGCCTCATCAACTCTCGGGCGGACAGAGACAGCGGGTAGCCTTGGCGCGGGCCATCGTGAACGAACCTCAGGTTCTCCTGCTGGACGAGCCGTTGGGCGCCCTCGATTTGAAGCTCCGGCAGCAACTGCAATCGGAGCTGCATGATCTCCAGAAGCGGCTCGGCATCACGTTTCTTTATGTCACGCATGATCAGGATGAGGCTTTGTCGATGAGCGACCGCATTGCGGTCATGAACCATGGCCACATCGTGCAGGTGGGCGATTCGGAATCCATCTACGAAAGCCCGCGCACGCGGTTTGTGGCCCAGTTCCTGGGCTCGTGCAACTTGATCGATGGCACCATCGACGGCAGGGAGGGCGAGGCCATTGTCGTCCGCACCGCCGTAGGACCGCTTCGACTCACGTCGCATCCCGCCGCCTCCCCTCCGGTTCCCGGACAGAGGTGCACTCTGGCGGTGCGTCCGGAAAAGGTGAGCCTTGCTCCCCGCAACGGCCATCTGGCCGCCAATACCCTTCATGCGGTTGTGCGCGATCAAGTCTATAGCGGCGCAGAAACCCAATACCTGTTGAGCGCGGCGGATTGGTCATTCAGAGTCTGCGCTCTGAATGCCGGTTTGAATGGCCGCAAGTATCCCCCCGGTTCGCCCGTATCGGCCCTCCTGCCGCCGGAATCCCTCATCGTTCTGGAGGATTAACGTGCGCCTGACGCGTCTGTCTCGTGCCGTCCAAGCTGGATCATGCAAAACCATTCGATGCCTCAGACCGCAGGATCAGCGCATCCCGGCATGATGAGCCGGCATAAGCGCTGTCGCGAACTGTGGTTGTCTTTGGCCACCGCTGGTCCTGGGGTATTCTGGCTCGTTTTCTTCCTGCTGGTTCCATTTGGGCTGATTGCCGTGATCAGTTTTTTATCGCGTGGACCGCACGGGGAGATCGGCCTGCCCTGGACGCTGGAGAACTACCTGCGTTTTTGTGGTTTTGGACTGCTGGGCTACGATCCCTTGTTTCCTTTGATTTTATTCAGGAGCCTGATGTTGGGGGCGGTCACAGTCTTATTCTGCGTCGGGCTGGGTTTTCCGCTCGCCTTTTTCATCGCCGGTTTGGATGGCCGCCACAGGAACCTGGCCTTGACCCTGGTGATTATTCCTTTGTGGACCAACCTGCTGATTCGCACCTATGCCTGGCAAATCCTTCTGGCTCATGATGGCTGGCTGAGCGCCCTCGCGGCCTTCCTCGGCCTGATTTCTCCGGGCGAAGCGTTGTATCCGGGATGGACCGCTGTAACCCTTGGAATGGTCTGTGATTTCCTGCCCTTTCTCGTTTTGCCGTTGTACGCCTCGGTGGAAAAGCTCGATTGGAACCTTGTCGAGGCGGCGATGGATCTAGGGGCGAGCGGGGCGCAGGTGTTTCGTCATGCCATTCTGCCACAGGTCATGCCGGGGCTGCTGGCGGGAGTTCTTTTGGTGTTCATCCCGGCTGTGGGGCAGTTTGTGGTGCCGGACCTGCTGGGAGGCGCAAAGATCCTGCTTCTGGGCAACGCCATACAGTTGGAATTCGGCTCGAGCAATGACTGGCCCTTTGGCTCGGCCATTACGTTGCTGGCCATGGGCCTGGTGATGACAGGTCTTTGGTTTTATGCCCGCATGATGGGCCGCCGCCAGGAGGTCGGCATTCTGTGAAACCTTCTCGGTTCTGGCTTGGAACGACGGCGATCGGACTTTACCTGTTTTTGTATGCCCCGATATTCATTGTAACCCTCCATTCGTTCAACCAGGCCCGCTTTGGGGCGGGCTGGCGTGGTTTCACGCTGCGTTGGTATCGTGTGCTCTGGGACAATCCCCAGGCCTGGTCGGCGATGCAAAACACGCTGATTCTGGCGTCCATCAGCACGCTGATCGCGACCGTGTTGGGATCGATGCTGGGATACGCCCTGCACCGCCGTTGGTTTCCTGGCAAACGCTGGGTCGCCTGGTTTCTGTTCGTGCCTGTGGTAATCCCGGATATTGTGATGGCTGTGGCGCTGATGTTGTTCTTTTCCCTGTTGCGGGAGGTGATCCCCTGGGGTGAACTGGGAATGACCACCATGGTTTTGGCCCATGTCACCTTTCAAATACCGTTCGTCGCTCTGGTGGTGCGATCGAGGCTGGTCGGACTGGACCCGGCCTATGTGGAAGCGGCGCAAGATCTGGGCGCAACTCCATGGCAGACCTTTTGGAGGGTGACCTTTCCCTTGATCCTGCCCGGGATTGTGGCGGGAGGGCTGCTGGCCTTCACGCTGAGCCTGGACGATTTTGTCGTCAGCTTCTTCACGTCGGGCCCAGGATCGACCAATCTGCCGATTTTGATTTACTCCTCGGTCAAACGTGGTATTACGCCCGATATCAATGCCCTGTCGGCCTTGATGGTCCTGGCATCCATCCTCGGGACGGTATGGATCACTTGGTTACAGCAACCCCATAAAGCAAAGGAATTATGAGCCGATCGATCGGCCTGGTGGCCGTTTTATTAACCTCCCTGGCCTGGAACACCGCCCAGGCGCAGGCCAACAAACTCAATCTCTTTATCTGGAGCGAGTATCTCGATCCGTCCGTTGTGGCCGAATTCGAGAAAAAATTCGACTGCAAGGTCACGGTGGATTTGTACGAGGACGAAGCGGGCATGCAGGCCAAACTGCAAGGGGGCGGCAAGGCCTTGTATGACGTGGTGGTGCCGCCTGACCAGACGATTCCGGGTCTGATCAAGTTAAAGCTGCTGGCTCCTCTGCGATTGGAAAACCTGCCCAACCTGAAGAACCTGGAAGATCGATTCATCAATCCCCCCTACGATCCGGGCAACAAATACTCTGTGGCTTTTCAGTGGGGGACCGTGGGCTTGTATGTGCGAAAGCCCAAAGACATAAAGCTGGATCCATCGTGGGGTATCCTCTTCGATCCAGCCCAACAGATCGGCCCTTTTGTATTGATGGACACCGCGCGCGAAACCATTGGCGCCGCCCTCAAATACAAGGGATACAGTCTGAACTCGACCGATCCCGCGCAGTTGAAGGAGGCCCGCGAACTGGTGCTCGCCGCCAAGCGCAGGTCTCAGGGTTTCGAAAACGGAGTGGGGGGAAAGAACAAAGTCCTGGCCAAAGGCACGATGGCGGCGATCGTCTACAACGGAGACGCGGTGCGTGGGATGAGTGAGGATGAGGAAACGGTGTTCTTCGTTCCGCGCGAGGGAGGCGAAATCTGGGTGGACAACCTGGCGGTTCCCGCCAAGGCGCCCCATCGCGATATGGCCGAAAAATTCATTAACTTCCTGTTGGAACCTGAAACGGCCGTCAAAGTCGCCAAGTTCAGCCAATACGCCTCCCCCAACAAGGCCGCCAAGCCTCTCCTTGGCGAGGAGGATTTGAAGAATCCCGCCATTTATCCGCCGGCTGAAGTCATGCAGAAACTCGAATTCCTCCAGGACCTGGGCCGCAAGACGCGCCTTTACGACGAAATCTGGACGCAGATCAAATCGAAGTAATCGATCACGGATTGGCGGCCAGCCAGCGGCGGATGGCTGAAGCCTGGGGGTGCTGAGGTTCCAGGGCGAGGACTCTTTCGTAGTGTTGGCGAGCCAAGAGCGGTTGATGCAGTTGCTGAGCGTATAAATTGGCCAGGGCCAGGTGTGTCCGGGAATCCTGAGGAGACGCGGCGATGACCCTTTCCATTTCAAGGGCGGCGTCCTGGAGATACTGGGCGCTTTGAAGGGCCAAGGCAAAGTTATAGCGAGTCGGCGCCGAGGTAGGCTGCACTATCAAGGCGCGCTCGTAGGCGTGGAGCGATAACGGGAGATTGCCCGATTGAAAGGCCAGAAAACCCAGGTTGTGGTAGGCCTCGAAATAAGAAGGATCGCTCTGAACGGCTTTTTGATAGGCATCAATCGCCGACAACACCCGTCCGGCCTTATGCTCCTGGAGCGCGATGCGATAAGATTTCTCGGCTTCAGCTCTGTCGCCAGCGCCCAGCAGCAACTGAGGCTGGTAAGGATATCGCCCCGGTTCGGATTCGGATTCGGCGGGTTCGGTAACGGAAGTTCTCGGTTCCGATGAGGGCTGACTGATGATCAGAGGAGGAGCTGCCACCTCCGTCATGGCGCTTTGCCGATGATCCTGAGTCAATTCCTGAGAATCACGACGAGGGGCGGCGATCTCGGTCACAACATTTGTCGCCGCAGCGGCAGAAGGAACGACACTCGCCGTTGCTGGGGCATTGGTCGTGACCGGAACTGGCTTCTCAACGCGCGCCAAAGCCGAGGTGGATGTCGACGGTTTGGGGGCTTCGGTCACGATGGCTTTTTCTACGGGCTTGGGCGAAAGAGCCGGGGGCGAAGTCGCTCGATCCACCAGCGAGGTCGCGGGCCATAGGGCCATCAGTTGCGTCCGAATGACAGGAGAAGCCAGCAAGGATGTCTTCATCCCACTGATCGCCTGAGTCGCTCCGATGAGAGGTTGGACGGTCTCTGCGAGGGCCGGCGGGTTCAGTTCGCGATCCAGCCGCTCGGCCACTTCCTGAACCCGGGCGCGGTCAGGAGCGTTCTCCGCCAGGGCCAGATAACGGCGATAACACACCAGGGCAGCCGCGGGATTCTTAAGATATCGATGATAGACAATGGCCAGATTAAGGTTGGGCTCAGCGTATTTGGGCCCATAACGGATCGCCGTGGTGAAGTAATTGGTGGCTTCTCGATAGTACCCGCGATAGCAGCGCAGCAATCCCAAGCCGTTCCAGGATTCGGCCAAACTGGCATTTAACTGGAGGGCTTGATTGAAGCTGGTTTCCGCCGATGGATGCTGCCGGGAACGCAGCTGGGCTAACCCCAGGCACTGCCACGCAAGAGCCGATTTGGGATCCACCTGCAAATATGCTGTGAATTGCTCGATGGCCGCCGGGTATTTGTCCAGCTCCAAATAAAGACAACCCAGGTTATACCGGGGTATGGCTGAAGGATAATGACAGGACAAAGCCCTTTGATACGCCGTGAGAGCCAACTCGGGCTGCCCCCCCCGATGGTAGGCCAAACCGAGGTAATTCCATGCGCGCCCCTCCCCGGGCATGAGTTCGGCCGCCACGCGAAACTTGCGCGCAGCCTCGGCGTATTTTCCTTTCTCCAACAGGTTGGCGCCCTCGAGAAGCGCGCGGGGTCCAGCGGGCACACACCCCGAGATCAGCAGCACGGCAGCCAAGCCTGCTCCCCATAACCAGACCGCAATCCATTTTGTTGTGGTCAGCATTAGCCACCGTGGTAGCATCCGCCGCTTTGGGTGTCAAGAAACGCCCCAGTTGCCCGTTCCTATCCCGCCTATTGTCGCCGGGATTGGAAAAGCGCAAAATGACAGAAACATGAGATCAGTGCTGATCCTATTCTGGGCTCTGGCCTGGACCATTGGGTATGCCGGTTCAAACGAAACGAACTGGTTGGTTACCCCCGTGTCCGATTATGCCCCTCACACGCGGATTGTTGTGGTGGATGATCCCAACGCCGTCAGGGCCTTTCGCGTGAATTCCGAAAAAATCCGCCCCATGCTGGCGCTCGGTCTGACCAAGTTAACACAGAAACCGACTGAAACCGAGGCGTGGCGCAGTCTGGTTCAAAGCCAGGAAGTGATTGGCATTAAACTGTTTTCCTCTCCAGGCAGGCTTGTTGGATCCCGACCTGAGGTGGTGGCCGCTGTCGTCCAAAGCCTGAAGGAATCCGGATTTCCCGCCTCCCGGATCTTCCTGTGGGATAAATACCGCGCCGATCTGGAATCGGCTGGCATGGTGGCGCTGGCCCGCGAACTCGGGATCGAAGCCGCCTCCAGCGCCGAAGAAGGCTACGATGAAAAAGTCTTTTATGAGAATCCCTTGCTCGGCCAATTGGTGTGGGGCGACCGCGATTTCGGAAGTCAGGAAGCTGATACCGCAAGAAAATCCTATGTGACCCGGTTGCTCACGAGGCGGATCACGAAGATTATCAATATCGCTCCCCTGCTGAATCATAACCAGGCCGGAGTCTCGGGTCTCCTCTACAGTCTGGCCCTGGGAAGCGTCGATAACGTGAAGCGATTCGAAGGACACTCCGGCCGGCTGGCAACGGCCGTGCCGGAGATCATGGCTTTGCCTGAAATCGGAGACCGCGTGGTTCTGAACATCGTCGATGCCTTGATCTGCCAGTATGAAGGCGAACAACGGAGCTTGCTCCATTACTCCACTGTTCTCAACCAAATCCGGCTGGGGCTTGATCCGGTGGCCCTCGACCTCCTCTCGGCCCGAGAAATCCAAAACCAACGCCGGAAATCTGGAAGACCCCCCGGACGTATCAACCAGGAACTCTTCGATAATGCCGCCCTGCTGGAACTGGGTGTCCAAGACGAGCGCCGTTTGCTGATCGAACATACGACCCCTTGACGAATCCAACGGTTTTCAGCACCCTGAGGATCGCCCTATGATTTCTCCCCAACTTCCCGCAAGTGCCAGCCTGTTGTCCGCCTTTTCCGATCCGATCTTTGCGGCTCCTTCCAAGGCCCCCATGAACCCCGATTTCTCCTCCCCTCATTCTTCCTGTCGTGTCTGATCCGAACATTGCCATCGTGGGAGGGGGTCCGGCAGGCTTTTTCGCGGCCATCGCTTGCGCTGAAGCTTCACCCCGCGCGCGCATTACGGTTCTCGAAAAGGGTCCGCGTTTTCTCGACAAAGTCCGCATCTCAGGCGGAGGACGGTGCAATGTCACCCATGCGTGTTTTGATCCCAGGACACTCGCCGATCACTATCCCCGGGGCGGCTCCGCGCTGATCGGGCCCTTTCATCAGTTCAACCCGAACCATACCCTTGGATGGTTCGCAAAACACGGGGTGCCGCTGAAAACCGAATCCGATGGACGATTGTTTCCCGTAACCGACACATCGGCGACAATCGTGAGATGCCTCATCGAAACGGCAACCCATGCCGGTGTGAACCTCCGGCTCCAATCGGCAATCGAGAACATCACCCGCCAGTCGCATGGCGCGTTTCTTCTCCAACTCTCGAACAACAGGACCCTCGAGTGCGACCGCCTGCTGCTCGCCACAGGAGGATGTCGCTCCGGTTCCGCCGGACATCTGGCCACGTCGCTCGGGCATACCCTCAAACCTCCCGTGCCCTCGTTATTCGCCTTTCGACTCGGATTCTCCTGGCTCCAAGACCTGGCCGGCGTGTCCGTGCCTCGCGTCGCGGTTTCTGTCCCAAACACAGACCTCTGCGAGTGCGGACCAATTCTCTTGACCCACTCGGGCATCAGCGGCCCCGCGATCCTGCGGCTCTCCGCCTGGGGCGCCCCGATCCTGAATGAACTCGGCTACCGATTTCCTCTTCGCCTGAACTGGTTCCCTGATCTCACCGAGGCTGATATCGCTCGTCATCTGGACACCCACCGTCAACAAAATGGCGCCCGACAATTGGCCACAGCCCCCCTCCCCCCCCTGCCCTCGCGTCTGTGGCGTCAACTCCTCACTGACACCGGCCTTCCCCTGGATTTACGCTGGGCTCAGTTCACCCGCGCCTCACGGCAAAACCTCCTCACACAATTGCACCATACCCAGTGGAACGTCGAAGGCAGAAGCCTGAACCAGGACGAGTTCGTTACCTGTGGCGGCGTCAATCTCAATGAGGTCAATTTCAAGACCATGGAAAGCCGCATCTGCCCACGGTTGTTTTTTGCAGGGGAACTCCTGGATATCGACGGTCTCACGGGTGGATTCAACTTTCAGGCCGCCTGGACTACCGGCTGGATCGCCGGACGTTCAATGGCCATCAGCGTCTCACGAAGCCCTGCCTCAAACCACCCGTCACACGAAGATCTTTTCCAGGGCGTTGATCCCTCTGGCACGGTTTGAGGCAGGGCTTCGTGAGTTGTGTTCCGCTCCGCGAAACGGGAACCCGAAAATATTAAGCTTTCCACCAACAAGTTATAACAAATTGTTCGTTTGACACTTGCACTCGGTCAATATTTCATTATGATATCAATATGTTAGCTAAAAGCTAAATAATCCAACCGTGAAGAAAGGAATTCTATGAATACCGAGCGTTCTGCGTGCAATCGAGAGAGGGAAGTCGAGGTTTTCAATGGGTGGGCGCTGCTGCCCTTGGTAATTTTGGTTTTACTGGGGGGCATTGCGTTGCTGATCTTTGGCATTGCTTACGGGGAGCGACATGGAGGGGTTCCGCTGTGGACGTCGGTCATCATGGGTTTGCTGATGATTCCGACCGGCATCATCATGATGGTCGGCTTTTTCACGCTCGAGCCGAACGAGGCGCGGGTCTTGATTTTGTTTGGGGCCTATCGTGGAACGGTGCGCAAGGGAGGCTTTCACTGGGGCAATCCTTTTTATTCCAACGGTTCCAGGACTTCGGAGCTGGCGGCAGGGACCGGAACATCGGGGGAAGGAGGGGTGCGGAGGGCGGGTCAAAGGGGAGGCGGGGGGCGTCACAAGATTTCACTGCGGGCGCGGAACCTAAACGGGGAGAAGCTGAAGGTGAACGACAAGCGGGGCAATCCGATCGAGATTGCCGCGGTGGTGGTTTGGCGGGTGCAGGATACGGCGCAGGCGAGTTTTGATGTGGACGACTACAAGAATTACGTGATGGTGCAGAGCGAGTCGGCGGTTCGGCATTTGGCGAGTTGCTATGCGTACGATCACGGGGAGGAAAACGAAACGACGCTCAGGAGCGGGGTGGACGAGGTATCGCACGCCTTGTTGAAGGAGCTGCAAGCGCGTTTGAGCAAGGCGGGCGTGGTGGTCGAGGAGGCGCGCCTGACTCATTTGGCTTACGCGCCGGAGATTGCGCAGGCCATGTTGCGGCGTCAGCAGGCGGAAGCGGTGATTGCGGCGCGTCAGAAAATTGTGCATGGGGCGGTCAGCATGGTGGAGATGGCGTTAAAAGACTTGGCGGAGAAGCAGGTGGTTGCGTTGGATGACGAGCGGAAGGCGGCGATGGTCAGCAACCTGATGGTGGTGCTTTGCAGCGAGTCCCAAGTGAATCCGATCGTAAACACGGGCACGTTGTATACGTGAGAAAAAGGGGGGGGCGTCATGGAGCAACGCAAATCATTTCTTCTGCGGGTGAGTCCCGCGCTTTGGGTTGAATTGGAGACCTGGGCGCAGGAAGACCTGCGGAGCGTGAATGCTCAGATCGAGTATCTGTTGCGCGAGGCGGTTCTTCGTCGTCGGAGAACCCAGGCGGGCAGCCGACCCACCCCACTTTCCGGATCCGAAGAGAAACCATGATTCCCTATTTCAACTTACGGACAGCCGGCCTGGCTGTCGCTTTGCTGGCGCACCTGTTACAGTGGGTGTACTATTATCCGAAATTGCCCATGCGGGTGGCATCGCATTTCAACGCGATGGGGGAGGTTGACGGCTGGGCATCCCGAAATCATCTCTTGCTGATCAACGCGGGGTTTGTGGGCCTGATGTTCTTTCTGGCCTTTCTCCTGCCGTGGCTCATCCGTTTCTTGCCTATCTCGATGGTCAACATCCCCAACAAGCAATACTGGGCCACCCCCGAACGATGGCCGGTTGTGGAGCATGGTATCGAGATCGCCATGCAATGGCTGGCCCTGTTAACCTACAGCTGGATGATCGCTCTGAACCACCTGACCTTGCGGGTCAGTCTGAAGCCGGAGACCCAACGGCAGCTCGGACTGCTTTTTCCCGTGTTGCTGGGCATTTACCTGGCGGGAATGGCGGTCTGGATCATCCGGCTCTACTGGGTGTTTCGTCTGCCGCGCGATCGTTGAAGCTGAATTTGCTTTCCCGATGGAACAGTCCGGCTATTCTGGCCGGGCATGGATACCCGCGAGACACCTCGATTTATTTTGAGCCAATGGCTCACGCCGCAAACCATTGAACTCTCGCTGCGCGGGAGCCACCGCGATGCGGTGCTCGAAGAATTGGTTTCCTGTATCCCTGAACTCGAAAAGAGTCCAGAGCAGCGTGAAACGTTGTTGCGCGCCCTGGAGGAACGGGAACAGCTGTGCAGCACGGGCATCGGAGATGGCATTGCCCTGCCCCATGCCCGCAATGCGATTGTCGGACTCGTGCGAAATCCGGTGCTGGTTTTTGGCCGTCACCAGCAAGGGATTCCCTTTGGGTCTATTGACAACCAGCCGGCCAAGCTTTTCTTTCTCCTGGTCGCCCCGACAGTCAGTCAACACCTGCAAGTTCTGGCTCGATTGAGCCGGTTGTTGCGGGAGCCAAGATTGCGAAACCAACTCATGGTGACGGATCGTCCGGAAAAGGTTATTCAGTTGATTCGCGACGCGGAGGCGGGCCTGTAATTTCACCGGGGAACCCCAACTGGCGCAGCGCTTCATAGAGGACGAGGGCCACACAATTGGACAGGTTCAAGGATCGGGCGGGCCGCTGCAGCATGGGAATGCGAAGCCAGTGATGCGGGTGTTGTTCGAGTAGGGCGCGGGGCAACCCGGCGGTTTCCCGGCCAAAAACCAAATAATCCTCGGGAGCGAATTCGGCGTCGGTATACCGCTTGGGCCCGAGTGATTCGATGAACCAGAGTTTGGCATTGGGCGGGAGCCCCTCAAAAAACGCAGTCCAACCGGGCCACAACGTCCAATCCACTGCCCGCCAGTAATCCATCCCGGCCCGCTTCAAGGTCTTATCATCCATCCGAAAGCCGAGGGGTTCGATCAGGTGCAAACGGGTTCGGGTTGCGGCGCAAAGACGAGCCACATTGCCGGTGTTCGGCGGAATTTCAGGTTCAACCAGCACGATATTCATGGTTCGCTGGCGATAGCCGAGTGGGACCGTGCGGCGGGCGTGGGCCGAGTGGGACCGTAACAGACCTTCCAAAGAACCAAACCGTGGGCGGGAGCGCTCATCCCGGCCAATCGGCGGTCGCGGCTGTCCAGAATCCGAACGATATCGCCGGGAGAAATCTTGTTCTGACCCACTTGGACGAGGGTGCCGACAATGCCGCGGCACATTTTGTAGAGGAATCCGCTGCCTCGCAGGATGATGGTGATCATAGGGCCGCGTCGCTGGAGCCGGCAGCAAGCGAGGGTGCGGACGGTGTTCGTGAACGGGTAGTTCCGATTGGCGGCCAGCGCTCGAAAATCGTGAGTGCCCTCAAAATGGCGGGCGGCAATTTTCATCCGCTGAAAATCCAGTTTTTGAGGGACATGCCAGGCGCAATGACGCCAGAGGGGATTCATGGCCGGATGATTCCAGACAAGATATCGATACTCCTTGCCGACGGCGCTGAAGCGGGCGTGAAAATCCTCCCGGCAACGGGAAACGGCCATGACCCGAATGTCCTCGGGCAGATGGGCGTTCAGGGCGAGCAGGAGCTTGCGGGGAGGCATTTTGAGTTCGTGACGCGGGATTTCGACGTGGACAACCATGCCCAGCGCGTGAACACCGGTATCCGTGCGACTGGAGCTGTGGACGACCTTGGGGCGCGGGAAAAGCTGGCCCAAGGCTTCCTCGAGCTTCTGCTGAACGCCGATTCCGGTCTTTTGAGTCTGCCAGCCCGAATACTGGGTACCTTCGTAAGCCACAGTCATCTTGAGTTTCCACGGCGGTTTTTCGGGGACGCCGGAGGGATTGGGGAGGGAATTCATGATCCGGACGGGGGAGTCTGGGAATGGAGGGAAAGATACTCGAGATAGCTCTGCAGCAGCAAGGTGGCGGCTGTCGTATCAACCTTTTCCCGTCGCTGACGCCGTCGCGTCCGATTCTCGATGAGAAAACGATTGGCTTGCACCGACGTCAACCGTTCGTCCCAGGTCCGGATGGGAATGGCGACGATCTCTCCAAGCACCGCCACGAATTCGCGGACCTTGAGCGCCGCGGGGCCGTAGCTGCCGTCCATGTTTCGCGGCAGGCCCACCAGGATCATTTCGATTTCCTTGGTCCGGATGATATCCTTGAGGCTTGAGAGGAAATCCTTGAACGGCTCGGCGGGGAGATAGCCCAGCGGCAACGCGATCATTTGCATGGCGTCGCTGATCGCCAAGCCCATTCGTTTTGTTCCGTGATCAATCGCCAAAATCCTCATACGCCCAATACGACCGGCCGGCGGAAACCCGGGTCTTTCCGGATGTGGTCCGTCGTCGGTTCACTGCCTTGTTTATACCTGCGCGGGAAAGCTGGAGGCAATAAAGATTGCCGCCCCAAAGAAACTGGGGTATGGACCAAAGCGTGGCGATGCTCAAAATCAATTCATCCTCGCCGGTGGGGATTATTGGCGGGACCGGGCTCTACCAGTTGCCGGATTTTAAAAAACAGAAATGGATCTCGATTCGCACCCCCTTCGGCCATCCGTCCGATCGTTTGCTTGTTGGCGAGCTCTCGGGACGGGCCGTGGTCTTTCTCCCCCGTCATGGTCGCGGGCATCGGCTGCTGCCGGGCGAGATCAACCATCGCGCCAATCTCTACGCGCTGAAACGGCTTGGGGTTTCTTGGGTCATCAGCGTCAGCGCCGTGGGCTCTCTCCAGGCGAAATACCGGCCTTGCGACATCGTTCTGCCGGACCAGTTCTTGGACCGGACCAAGAAAGCGGCCGAGCATACCTTTTTTGGGCGGGGGATTGTGGCCCATATTGCCTTTGCGCATCCTGTGTGCGAAATGTTGCGTCAGATTCTCATGACCAGCGCCCGGCGGCAGGGGGGGCGGGTTCATGATGGGGGCGTGTATGTGAACATGGAGGGGCCGGCATTCAGCACCCGGGCCGAATCCCTCGCCAATCATCAGGCGGGCTTTTCCGTGATTGGCATGACCAACCTGGGCGAGGCCCGCTGCGCCCGCGAAGCGGAGATCGCTTATGCCACCCTGGCGATGGTCACGGATTATGATGGCTGGAAAACCGACGAGGAGCATGTCACCATCGATCTTGTGATCCGGAATCTCGAACGTAACGCGGAACAGGCGCGGCGGATCATCCTGGATGCACTGCCCGATATTCCTCAAATTCCGGGATGCTCCTGTGGCTGCCATCAGGCCCTGAAAAACGCGATCCTGACCGACCGCGCACTCTGGCCGGCCAAAACCCGGCGCGAACTCCGTCCCCTGCTGCGCCCCTACCTGGAAGGGTAGGCGATTCAAGGCATGCTGCCCCTGAGAGACAATATTCCGGCCCGCCAGTATCCGTTTGTGACGGTGGCCCTGATCAGCGTCAACCTGGCGGTGTTCTTGCAGGAGATCCACTGGGGTCGACAGTTGCATCCGGCCCTGTTCGAGTGGGGGATTGTCCCCGTTCGTTACACGCGCAGCGATGTCGCCCAGTTCTTTGGTTTGTTTGACCAGATCCTGCCGTTTTTCACCTCTTTGTTTCTCCATGGCGGCTGGGTGCACCTCCTGGGCAATATGTGGACTCTCTGGATTTTCGGCGACAATGTCGAAGACCGTCTGGGACGCGGGCGGTTTCTCCTGCTCTACCTGACCAGCGGTATTGCAGCCTCTTTGTTGCACATCATCACCAACCCGCAATCCTCCGTTCCGGCGATTGGCGCCTCCGGCGCTCTGGCGGGCATTATGGGCGCCTATTTTCGTTTCTTCCCCCATGCCCGCGTCACGATGTTGATCCCTCCATTTTTTCTGGGGCCGTTTTTTCAGGTGCCCGCCGTTCTTTTCCTGGGCTGGTGGTTCCTCCTGCAATTCTTCAACGGCACCTTAAGCTTGCTCTCGGGGCCCAAGGCCATTGGAGGCGTGGCTTGGTGGGCTCACGTCGGGGGCTTCATCTTCGGCGCTGCCCTCTGTCTGAAGTTCAGGCCCCAACGAAGAGGGCCGGACTTCCCCGACGAGGTTATTGATGTCTAACGAAGCCACACCTCAAATCGACCAGCCGAGCGAGGTTCATTCCTTGGATTATCTCCGCATGGGTGCTTCGAGGCGCAGCTTCGTTAGGTAAGTTCATTTTGAGTCGGATCGCCTATTGCGTGTCCGGACGATTTTGCGTAGCTTGATCGTCAAACAACGGTTTAATAAAACCAGAATTGATCAAACCAAAACAGATCATGAATGCATCGTTATCCTTCCACATGTCGCGCCGGAATTTTTTGGGAGCCAGCGCCGCGGGCGTTGCCTCTTTGAGCATCGGGATTCCAGAACTGCTGGCTGCCGACAAGAAGATACCCGTGGGACTCCAGCTTTACTCGGTTCGCCACGATTGCGAGAAAGATCTGCCCAAGGTGCTCGAAACCGTGGCCAAGATTGGATACAAGGGCGTGGAGTTTGCCGGCTACTACGGGCGCAAGGCGGGCGAACTCCGCAAGCTCCTCGATGACAACGGACTGGTTTGCTGCGGCACTCACACCCCCTTGGAAACCATTCAGCCGCAGAACTTGGCCGCCACCATCGAGTTCAACAAGACCCTCGGGAATAAATATTTGATTGTCCCTTGGATGGATCCCAAGACCAAACAAGGCTGGCTGGACATGGCCAAGCTGTTCAATGAGCAATCCGAAAAGGTGAAGTCCGAAAAAATGCTGGTCGGATACCATGCGCACAGCCATGACTTTGACCTCATCGACGGCGATTCCTGCTGGGATCTATTCTTTGGGAACACTCGGGATGACGTCGTGATGCAGTTGGACACCTCGAACTGCATGGACGGCAAAGCGGATCCTGTGGCTGTCCTGAAGAAGTATGCCAAACGCGCTGTGACGATTCACCTGAAAGAATGGGGGGGCGACGCCCAAGCCGTGATTGGCGAAGGCAAAGTCGATTTTCCCGCAGTCTTCGATCTTTGCGAGAAAAACGGGGTCACCGAGTGGTACATCGTCGAGCATGAGCGCGAGGGCAACGCGCTCGAGAATGTCAGGCGTTGTTATCAAGGCCTGAAGAAAATGGGCAAGGTCTAGCCGGAACACTGGCTGCGGCATCAGCCGCAGCCAGTGCGAGTCCAGCGAAAAATGTCCAAACTCCAGTGGCTGCGGCATCAGCCGCAGCCAGCGAGTGAATTAGGTCGGTCGATTCTGCAGCAGGCGTTGATGCTCGAGGATGAGGTAGCGGTCTGTCATGCCGGCGAGATAATCGCAGATGGCCCGGGGCCACCCGGTTTTTTCAGCGCGCCGGCGGCTTTGTTCTCCAATTTGATCCGGGTTTTGGAGAAAATACCGAAATAACTCTTCCAGCCGCCGCACTGCCTGCAGGTTAGGTTCGTGGACAATGGGATTATAGTATAAGTTGTGGTAAAGATAATCCCTGAGCTCGAGGTTCAGGCGCCGGCGTTCCGGACTATAAACCACAAGGGCCTCGGGTTGGGTGCGGGCCTCGTCCGCTGACTGAATGCCGGCCTCTTGAATACGGCGATCGGCGGTGTGGACGACATCGCGCACCTGGCCGTCGATCAGACAGCGGATTGTGAAATAGCGGCGGCACTCGTCATGGAGTTGGCCGTGCTCCCTTTGGACGGTCAGCGCAGCCTGTCTCCACAGCTCGACCTCGCGGCCCAACCGGTCCTCCTCAAGCAAACCCGAGTCCAAGCCGTCGTCCAGGTCGTGGCTGTAATAAGTGATTTCATCGGCCAGATTGGCGACCTGAGCTTCCAGGGAGGAACACGCGGCCTCGAAGCCAATGCGTTGGTCGGGATCATCGTAGCTCGTGGCGTGTTTGATCAGGCCTTCGCGAACCTCCCAGGTCAGGTTCAAGCCCGGGAATCCGGGGTACTTCTGTTCGAGTTCCTCGACGATGCGGAGGCTCTGGCGGTTATGCTCGAAGCCTCCGTGATTTTTCATGAGCTGGTTCAGGGCCATCTCGCCTTTATGACCAAAGGGGGAATGCCCGAGATCATGGGCCAAAGCGATCGTTTCGGCGAGGTCTTCGTTGAGTTTCAGAGCGCGGGCGATATTGCGCGCGATGGCGGCGACTTCGATGGTGTGAGTTAGGCGGGTGCGAAGATGGTCGCCCGTGCCGTTCAGAAAGACCTGCGTTTTGTACTCCAGCCGGCGAAAGGCCCGCGAATGGATGACCCGGTCCCGATCCCGCTGATATTGGGTGCGCCAATCGGGCGGGTCCTCGGGATGCTTGCGGCCTCGCGACTCGGAGCTCAGCTGAGCGTACGGCGCCAGGATCCGGCGTTCGCGCTCTTCCAGTTCTTGTCGGGAACAAGGCATGGTATAAACGGGCCTGGATTCATTGCAGCGTTGCCATCGCCGTCTCAAGGGAAATCCCGCGCAGTTCGAGCAGGCGCCGGATCGTTTCCTCGATCAGGTTGTTTGGACAGGAGGCCCCGGCGGTGATCCCCACAATGGCCGTCGTGGCGGGAAGCCAGTCCCGGGTTTCCACCTCCTTCTCCAGATGTAGGCTGTAATGCACAATCAGCCGCTCGGAGATCATTTTGCCGGCATTCTTGATAAAAAAGGTGGGCAGTTTGGCCTCGCCCATTTCGGCCAGATGCGAGGTGTTCGATGAGTTGTATCCCCCCAGGACCAGCAGCAAATCCAAAGGTTCAGCCAGGAGCTTCTCGAGGGCATCCTGGCGTTCCTGGGTCGCCCCGCAAATGGTATCGAATGACCGAAAATGCTGGTTCAGGGCGGCGGCGCCGAATTTCTTGATCATGACTTCTCGCAGCCGGCGTTGGACCTCTTCGGTTTCCCCGCGCAGCATGGTGGTTTGGTTGGCGACGCCGATCTTGTCGAGGTGTGTATCGGGATCGAACCCGGGGGAAGAAGCGCCCTGGAATTTCCGGAGGAATTCCTCCTTGTTGCCACCTTGCAGAATATGGGAACAAACGTAGTCGGTATCGGCCAGGGAATAGACCACGAGGTAATGGCCGTTGCCGCCCGCGGTGGCGCGTGAACTGGTGGCCTGGGTTTCCTCATGCCATGCCTTGCCGTGAATGATGCTTGTAAAGGTATCCCCGGCGTATTGCCGGACCCGCTTCCATACGCTCATGACATCGCCGCAAGTCGTATCGACAAACCGACATTTGCGCGCCTGCAATTGTTCCAGGGTTTTAAGATCAGCGCCAAAGGCCGGAATGATCACGATGTCATCCTCGCATAACTCCTGGACATTGGCTTCTTTTTTGGGGCCGGAAAGAGATTTGATGCCCATGGCCCGAATTTGGTCGTTGACGTCGGGATTATGAATGATTTCGCCGAGAATATAAATGGGCTGGTCGGGAAAGACCTTTCGAGCGGCATAGGCCAGGTCAATGGCACGCTCCACTCCGTAACAAAAACCGAATTCCTTGGCCAGTTTGATGGTCAGGCCGGGGACGGATAGGTGGTTTCCCCGGGCGCGAATGCGATCTACCAACTCGCTGCGGTAATGCGAGAGGACCTGCGCCTGCACGGCCTCCATGATGTCGGGACGACGCAGATTGATCTTCTGAGGATTCATAAAGGTTCAGGACGCCGGGGCCGCGCCCACGAGCCAGGCGAGAATGGCCTTCTGGGCGTGCAGCCGGTTTTCGGCCTGATCGAAAATGATCCGGGCATTTTTTTCAAAGGTTTCCTCGTCGATCTCCTGCCCCTTGTAAGCCGGAAGACAATGCATGACCATCGCTTCGGGCCGGGCGCATCGCACCAGCGATTGGTTGATCTGATAGGGCCGCAAAACTTTCAGGCGATCGGCGGATTCGGCCTCCTTGCCCATGGACACCCAGACATCAGTGTAGATCACGTGAGCGCCAGCGGCGGCCTCTCGAGGATCCTCGAGGCATGTCACCCGGCCTCCGGCACGCGCCAGGAGCTCGGGCGGGGGCTGGAATTCGGGAGGAGCGGCCAGGCGCAGTTCGAAACCGAGTCGAGCGGCGGCAAAAATCCAGGATACAGCCACATTGCAGGCCGCGTCGCCCACGAAGGTGATCACTTTGCCGGGCAGAGATCCGAGTTGTTCCTGAATGGTGAACAGATCGGACAGGATCTGACAGGGATGCTCCTCATCCGTCAGAGCGTTTATGGTGGGAATAGCGGAGTGCCGCGCAAACTCGACGACTTCGAGCTGAGCGAAGGTTCGGATGATGGCGCCATGCACCATTCGGCCCAGCACACGGGCGGTGTCCTTGACCTGCTCGCCTCTTCCCAATTGGATTTCACTGGCATTCAAGAACAGGGAATAGCCGCCGAGTTCCCGGATGCCCACCTGGAAAGAGACTCGAGTCCGGGTGGAAGACTTGGAGAAAATCAACACCCAAGTCTGCCCCTGGAGCGGCAAGGAGCTCTCCCGGCCACGGCTTTGTTTATATTGGCGGGCGGCCTGCAGTATCTCTCCGATGTCCGAAGCCGTTAATTGCTCGATGCTCAAAAGATGTTTCATAATGTTCCTTGGATCAGCCGTAATTTACCCGGGTGTGCGCTCAAGTTGCGGCCACCTGCGCGACAACCCGCGAGAGAATCTCCAGTCCCTCCTCGGCCTCGGCTCGTTTAAGATTGAGCGGCGGCAACAACCGCACGACGTGTTGTCCGGCCGGAATCGTCAGCAATCCGGCCGCATGCAAGCGGTGAACCATTTGGAGAGACGGCGGTTTATCATTCTGGATCGCCCCGGGAAGGGATGGCGCCAGTTCGAATCCCAGCATCAAGCCCAGTCCCCGGACCGTTTGAATGATTTGAGGATAGCGGTTGGCAAGCTCGCGCAATCCGTTGGCGAGAAACTCGCCTTGTTGCCGGGCGTTTTCCGCCAAGCCTTCCCTTTCCACGACCTCGAGGACCTTCAAGGCCACCGCACAGGCCAGGGGGGTTCCACCAAAGGTGGAGGCGTGAGACCCAGGGCCCAGCAAATCGGCATAGGGCTCCCGAACCCAAAAAGCGCCCATCGGAAAGCCGCCGGCCAGGGATTTGGCCATGGAGATGCCATCGGGCAAAAAACGATCGCCTTCGGGAATCCCTTCCAGGATTCGCTGAAAACTCTGGAAACGGCCCGTTCGGAAATATCCGCATTGGACGCCGTCCATCAGCAATAGCAGATGGCGTTCCTGGCAGAACCGCCGCAATCCCAGCAAATACTCGGGCGATGCGGGGGTGATTCCGCCCTCTCCCTGGATCCCTTCAATCATCACAGCCACAGTCGCAGGTGACACCGCCGCCCGGATCGCCTCGAGCTGGTTATAAGGCACATGCCGGAATCCCGGAGTCATCGGCTCAAATCCCTTCTTCACCTTCTCTTGTCCCGTCGCGGCGATGCCGGCCAGAGTTCGTCCGTGGAAGGATTGCTGGGCTGTGAGAATCTCAAACCGTCCCTCTTCATGTCCAAACTTCCTGGCCAGTTTGAACAAGCCCTCGTTGGCCTCGGCGCCACTGTTGGCGAAGAAACATTTGCCCGATCCCAGCCGGCGGACCAGCTCAGCCGCCAAGCGGCCTTGCAACTCATGGTAGTAAAGGTTGGAGATGTGCACCAGCTGCCGCCCTTGTTCGGCGAGGACTTCAGCGATGGCGGGATGCGCATGACCGAGCGAGCACACCGCTATCCCGCTCCCCAAATCCAGATAGCGCCGTCCGTTCACATCAAAAAGATAACTCCCCGCTCCCCGGCTGAAGACCAGATCGAAGCGGCCGTAGGAAGGCACCACATATTGCTTGTAGAGGTCCTTGACGGCGGAGGCTTTGTCCGCCATTCCCAAGGAGGATGTATCATTTTTTTCGTTCATAAAACGAGCTCGGTTCCAATCCCGGCGTCCGTGAAAATCTCGAGCAACACGGCATGCGGGATCCGGCCGTCCACCAGGGACACCTTTTCCACGCCCGCCTGAATGGCTTCCACGGCGCTGTCCATTTTGGGGATCATGCCTTGATCAATAATGCCGGCTTGTTTCAGCCCTTCGACCTCGGCAATCGGCAGGTGCGAGATGAGCGAATCAGGCCGTTTGACGTCACGCAGCAAACCCGGCACATCGCTCATAAAGACCAGTCGGCGCGCCTTCAGGGCGATGGACGTCTGCGCGGCGGCAATATCGGCATTGCAATTGTAGATCATGCCTTCGGGGCCGCGAGCCGTCGGGCTGACCACCGGGGTGACATTGTCGCGAATGCATTCGAGCAGCGGCTCCACTCGCACCGACACCACCTCTCCCACATACCCGACATCGATCGACTCCCCCTGGGGGCCGGTCAATAGCATCTTCCGGCAGGTGAAAATCTCGGTCCCGGAAAATCCGCGGGCTTTCCCGCCCAATGCTTGAATGGTGCGAACGATTTGCGGATTAATTTCCTCCGAAAGAACCCGTTCCACCACATTCACGGCCTCGGCATCGGTCACTCGCATGCCCTGAATGAACTGCGGTTTGAGTCCCGCCGCGCTCATGGCCCGGCTGATGGCCTTGCCGCCGCCGTGGACGACCACCGGGTTCACCCCCACCGCCTCCAAAAACACGACGTCTCTCGCCACTCCATCCCGCACAGATGGATCCGGAGAGTCCATGAAACTGCCGCCATACTTGATGACGAAGGTCTGGTTTCGGAACCGTTGGATGTACGGCAGCGCTTCGAGCAGGGTTTCAGCTTTTGAGATCAGAACATTCATGCGATCGTTTCAACACCAAGCCATTTGAGGCGCCCAAGCAGCCTCCCTAAGAGTCGGTGCAAAATCTAATTCCGGAATTAGTTTTTGCAGACCCTAACCTCCCAGGGCGGATGGATTGCCAATATCGCCCTTGTTAAAATCGACGTAGGCCTCGGTCAAATCGCATGTATACACCACCGCCTTCGCCTTGCCCAGATTCAGTCCAATATGCAAATCGAACTCGGGGGCCGCCACCGCGGCGCACAAACGGCGGAATGGGGTCCGGGCTGGCCGGCCGCCCTGGACCGCGTAAATCCGTTGCGAACTACCCGGCGGACTGTAGGCAATATCCACTTTCTCCTCGTTGACCCGCGCCTGGGAATAGCCGAGGGCATCGAGGATTCGACCCCAGTTGGGATCGCCCCCGCACCAACTCGTCTTGACAAGGGCGCTGTTGGCCACAGCTCGCGCGGCCGCATCCGCATCCGTGAAGTTGCGCGCGCCACTGACCCTGACAGTCACGAACCGCGAAATGCCTTCGCCATCGCGCACGATCATCTTGGCGAGTTCCAACGCCACATGGTTCAAGGCCTCCTGAAACTTGCGCAGCAGAGGGCGCGACGACGGATTCAAGGTCAGGACAGGGTTGCGAGCCATGCCGTTGGCCAGGAGGATCACGGTGTCGTTGGTGCTCATATCCCCGTCGACGGTGATCCGGTTAAAGCTATTGGCAACGGCCTCGGCCAGCGACGATTTCAGGGCCCGGGACTCGACAGCGGCATCGGAGGTTAAGACCGCCAGCATGGTGGCATGAAGCGGACGCGCCGCCGGCCGCACGCCGCTGAGACTCATTCCCGGCTGAATCATCCCCGCTCCTTTCGCGACTCCGGCGATGCGCACACGTTGTTTGGCCAACACCAGTTCCACGGCAATTTCCTTGGGCCGGGTGTCACTCGTCATGATGGCTTCGGCCACCTGGTGCCCATTCTCGGGAGACGCAGCCAGATGTGCGGCGGCCGCCAGAATGCCCCGCTTGATTCTGGGCATCGGCATGGGCACGCCAATCCGGCCGGTGGAACAGACCAAAACACTCCGCTCCGTCAAATCGAGCTGATCGGCAACCAGTTTCGTCATTTCTCGGGCATCCCGCATGCCCGCCGCTCCTGTGCAGGCGTTGGCGTTTCCGGAGTTCATCACGACCGCCCGAGCAAAAGCCTGGCGCGCCCTGGGAATGCTCAACTTGACGGGGGCCGCCGCCACCTGGTTGGTGGTAAACATGCCGGCCACAGCCGCCGGGAGGTCTGAGACGAGCAATGCCAGATCACGCTTGGGTCCTTTGTTGGAACCTTTGCCCGTTCCCAGGCGCTTAATGCCGCAAACGACGCCCGCGGCTCGGAAGCCTTGAGGGGCAGTGATCGAGGCTGGTAGGGTGGTAAAACTCATAGTTGATCAATTAAATAAAAATATCGATTGGTTGGGATCGTGGTTGGAGGAAGGATACGCCTGCGAACGGAAAACGGGCCTGCGTTCCGTAACCCGACTTCCCTGCCGGGTTCTACGGATGACGTTTCAGATTCTTAAAAGCCCTCGTGATCAGCCCCGCATGCATATCGTGTAACAAAACCAACTTGGCTTGCGCCTGTCAAGCCTGTGGAGTAGAAATCTGAGATGAAACTGTTGTCAACTTGGGCGGGAATCCTGGCGATCTGCCTCCTCCCCATTCCGTACGGCGGCGCCTGGCAGGGATTCCCTCTCGAAATCGGCCCGTTGATCCAGCGCGCCGATGCTGTTGTCCACGGGCAAGTCACAGGGAAGAGCTGCCGCAAGGATGAAGCCGGAAGGATTTATACAAGGATCGAGTTGCGGATTCTCGAGGTCTGGAAAGGCCGAACAGACCTTGGCGAACTCAACATTGTGCACAGCGGTGGCGAATGGCAGGGAGAAACCGCCCGGACCACCGGGCAGGTTCAATACAATGTCGGCGAGGAAGTGGTCGCTTTCGTCGTCTGGAATCAACGCGGAGAGGGAGTGACGGTCGGATTGGCTCAAGGCAAATTCTCGGTGATCCCTCAAGCCCACCCCACCCTCTTGGAAGTTAAGGGATCCACCGCAACATCAGGTGTTCTGAGCCCGAAAATCGCTGTCCGGCCTGGTGATTCCATGGCCTTGTCCCTAACGGAGCTCAGGCGTCTGGTGCGGGAGGCCACTCGATGAGACTCGTCGCGACAGGCCTTTTCATCTTTCTGGGAAGCTGGCTGGAGGCATACGGCGGAGTCTTCCGCTATAATGATGCCGGACAAATCTGCCGATGGAACCTCGACAAATCCTCTCCGGCAATCCATACCAATTCGGTCAATCCCCGGACCAAGGCCATTCGTTTTTATATCGGATCGGACGGTTTCAGCGGAGTGAACCTTGACGCGGAATTGAATGCGGTTCGAGCCTGTTTTGCGCAGTGGGAGTCGGTGGGTCGCACCCGGCTGCGTTTTGAGGAAGGTGGACTGATCGCTCCTCCCGTCGATGTCAATGTCAACGACCATACGAATGTCGTTTTTTGGGCCAAGCGAGTCACTCTCGTCAATGGGGGGCTGGACGACATTAGCGGAGCCCTGGGATACACCTATTACCGATATTCAAGCGATCACACACTCCTGGAAGCCGACATCGTCTTAAACGGAGTCGAGTTTCCATGGTTTTGCGATTTTGACCGGGACGATTCGGAGAGCCGGTTTATTGAAGGCGTGGTGCTCCATGAAATTGGACATTGGATCGGCCTGGACCATTCCCCGGTCGGGGGCGCCACGATGCTCGCCCGGAGTCTGGGAGGCATTAACGCTCAAGTGGGTCTGGCTTCGGACGAAATCTGCGCGGTCCGGCACCTTTATCCGGATGCCTCTGTCGCCGCTGATTTCAGTTGTTTGCAGGGAACAATCCTGCGGAACGGTCGCGGCGTTGCAGGGGCGGTGGTCATTGTGGAAGATCAAACCGGCAACGTGATCCAGGGAACCGTGAGCCAAATGAATGGCCAATACCTGTTGCCCGCCCTGCCCCCGGGCACCCATGCGGTGCGCGTGTGCCCCCTGGATCCGGCCCAGGCATCCTCCGCTCTGCTGCGAGGCCGAGACATCACCTCGAATCCGACCTTCATCCCGGCCACCGATTTCCGCCCCACCACCAACCTGATGGTCAACCTGATTGCAGGCATTTCCAAAACTCTGGCCCTTCATGTCGAAGAAGGCGAACCTTCCTTTCGCATTTCGCGGATTCGTCCTCCCACGACCAATTCAACTTATTGGCGCGTGATTAACGCGCCGGCGAGCCTCGTTCTGGGAACCCGGAACGTTTACATAGGGGTGTACGGGCCGAATTTGCCTGTCAGTGGGGCGATCCTTTCCATCGATGGCGATGGTTTGACCCTCGGTCCGACGTTGTTTCAGCCTGCGGCGTTTACCGGGCTCAACATGGTCTCGACCACCGTCACTGTGGCCAGCAATGCCACGCCGGGATTGCGCACCCTGCGGCTGACCCGCGGCTCAGATCGGGCGTATGCGAACGGTTTCGTGGAGATCCTGCCCTCTTCTCCTGACGATAACTTCGATGGCCTGGATGACCGGTTTCAGAGGCAGTATTTCCCCTTGTTCACCGCTGCGGAAGCCCATCCTGAGGCCGATCCGGATCAGGACGGATTTCCGAATTTTGCCGAATTCTGGTCCGGCACGGATCCGACAGATCCCCATTCCTGTCTCAGGATCGATCGCATCAGGAAAACCGATCTGGGCATGGAATTGCATGCCGCCGCGCGGCCCGGAAAACGTTATCGGCTGTTAAGCCGCGGCGATGGCGCGCAGGGAGTCTGGACTCCGGTGCGCCCCAGCGAGTTGGCGCTGGACGATTTTATTCAGTTCATCGACCCAGCCCCCCATGAATCGGCCCGTTATTACCGGCTTGAGGCCTTGCCATAAGCCGTTGGAACGTCGAACACATCGCCAGAACCGGCAGCAGGAACCCCAAATTTGATCTCAAATCTGAGTGATTCCTGAGGTCGGGACTTTCCATAAAGCCTCAAAGGTGATTGAATGGGTTTTCCAGACTTCGTTATGCACAAATTGGCTTTTATTATCACACAGACTCCGCTGCATATCGGAACCAGCGCGGTCGACGCGACCCTCGATCAGCCCATACTTCGGGAACGGCACACTGGATTTCCCATCTTGCCAGGATCGACCTTGAAGAGTCGCTTCGCCCAGGAATGGACGCAGGCGGCGACCGGATCGCGAACCGAGGAAGGCCTCCGGTTCTTTGGCAAGAATCAACCTGGAGCCTCGGCCCCGGGCTGCATCCAATTTACCGAGGCCAAACTCCTGGCCTTTCCTGTGCGATCAGCGCGTGGCGCCTTTGCCTGGATCACCAGTCCGCTGGCGTTGCGTCGACTGGTTCGGGATGGCGGCATGCCCGCCGATTTGCTCCCCTCTCTTGCCCTCAGAGACGACCAGGCTTTGTTTTCGCGTTCCAGTCCTGTGACCGTGGCGCTTGGACATGAGGCCAAAGTCGTGCTTGAAGAATACACGTTCCTTCACGCCGGTGATCTGCCGGCAACGTCCAAGGCCCCCCCTCCATCGACCAAGACGGAATCTGGATCCGTCTCGCTGGGCGATTTTTTCCAGGGATTGCTCATCACGGATGTTGTGTGGCAGGAGGTTTCCACGCGATTAATTGTGGTGAACGATGGCATTTTGAGCGCACTCACCCGATTAGCTTGCGAAGTCATGCCGCACACAACGATCGATCCCCAAACCGGGGCCACCCGGCCCGGAGAAACGTATAGCCAGGAAAACGTTCCAGCCGAAACCCTCTTTTTTGCCTCGATCCACTCGCTTGCCTATCGAAGCGCCGCCTCACCCGGAGATCAGACGAACCCGCTTCAAATCATCCAATCCCGTTTGCACCGACGCATTTTTCAGTTTGGGGGTGATGCCAGCACGGGTCTGGGATTCTGCCGGGTCGAGGTGAAAAATGCCATCGAGAGATCATGAAAAGCCTGAATCACCAGCGCGCCTCGGCTGCCGAGCGGTTTTGGCATGACCTGGGGCGCCATGCCCCCCGAGGCGAACAGATCGAGGCATCCCTTCGAAAGTTGTGCGCCGCCATCCACCGGCGGGGACTCCTTTCGGTCACGGCGTCCCTTCATGAAATTCGCCGGAACGGCGGCGGCAGCCAATCCACATTCGAAGAGGTCCTGTTGCTTGAGATCGGACGGCACCTGATTTCACGCGAAATCGGTCTTTTATCCTTCCCGGTGCGGTCTCTGGAGGATCTCCTGCGGGGGCTCACCGCCGGCTCGTCGGTGATGCTGCTGCCGGCCACCATCGAAAGCCTGAATTACCTCGGTTTTCTCAAGCGCACTTGTCCTCGTTGAACGCAGTCATCGTCCAGTCATGCCGATCCCATTATCCAAAGACACCGAACACGCCCTGGGCAGAAACGGGGTGTTGAATGAGAACCGCTCCTTTCTATTGGATCGTCGGGAAACAGTCGCCCACAACTGGCAGGAACAGGGAGGATTGTTGGATCGGATTCTCCAACTCAAGCCGGTTTCCTGCTGGAATGATGCCTGGCGCCAGTTTCTGACGATTGACTTGGACCTGACCCCGGACCAAGTCGTATTCGCCCGGTTGATGAGCCGGCTTTCGTTGCATCTCTCAACGGACACGGCAGACTCGGGCGGCTTGTTGCTGGACCGATTGAGCAATCGCCCCCTCCTGCCCGGCCGGACTGTCAAAGGCTGTGCCCGCCAGATGGCCTTTGAACTGTTGAGCCCCATTGAAAATCTCCCTGACAAGGCACGGTTCCTGGCCGACATCGCCATGGTATTCGGCTGGTCATGGCGGGACTGGTCGCTTTCGCCGGTCCCGGAAGTATCGCCTTCGTCCTCGGCGGATAACATAACGGGCAGTCTGTTAGCGCTTCTGCCTCAGGCTGAACGACGAGACATTTGCTCAAAAGCTCAGGAAATTCTCTGGCAAAACCTCTATCCCAACGAGGCTTTCTCGGCTCAGCAATGCCCTCAGCGACTCGCCCGCGCAGCTGGGCGGGCCTGTTTTCTTTCTGCCTTTGCCTGGGATGCCACCCAAGCCGACTTGGCCATCGAGATTATCACGCCTCATCATTCGCGGTATTACCGGGGAGATCCGGCCTATGCCCAGGCGCCCGATACCGAGCGGGCAATTCCCCGTCTGTATCCGGTTATCACTCCCGGTCAGGTCTTTGCCTTTGCGGTTCCCGGCAAAAGCCGATTTCACAAACTGGCGCGCGAATGGCTGGGCCGTGGATTAAACCACGTCGGCTTGGGAGCGCGAAAGTCCTCCGGTTACGGCTGGTTCGAAACATCTGAAGCCCTGCAAACGCATTATCGCGAGGATTTTGTCCGAGTCCAAGATCTCCTGCGCCAAGCCGTTCAAATCCAGACGGATGACGAATCAAAGACCCTTTTAAAAACGCCCTCGACGTCCGAGCAGCCTTCCGTTCATCCGGCCGTGCCCGCCCCCACCCAGGAATCCTTAACTCTGGAATCAACAGTCAATGACAGCCAGTTCTGGGGTAAACTGCAAAACTTCCGATCCCTGTCCCTCGACGAAAAGTCAGCCATCGTTGAACTGCTGCAAGGCAGCCAAATCCAATTCTGGGAGGGGATCAAGCAAAGGGGACGTCGAGGAGGACAATGGGCCCAGGTTGAACATGCCATTCGCGCTTTCAGCCTCGATCGCGATCTCGGGAAAATGCCATGAACACCGGCTGCCTCAAGCTGCGACTGCTGACACCCTGTTTTGCCGGGGGAACCCGTCCGGACCAGGAGGCGGAGATTCGTGTCCCGGCAATCCGCGGCCAATTGCGCTGGTGGTTCAGAATCTTGGGCGGTTTCAGATCGCTCGAGGCCCTGCCGTTGCTCCAGCAGGAGTCTCTGGTATTTGGCGGAGGACCCGCCCCGCATCGCCACGCCAGTCCCTTGGTCCTCCGCCTATCGGTCCCAACGGGGGGACAACTCACCACCCGCATGGCTCTCACCGCAGAGGCTGTTCAAAACCAGGCGGGACCCGCCGCCAACTACTTTCTTCATCCCTTGCAGCGCAGGCCCCGGGCCGGTTTCTCCGGGGTAACTCTGCCCGCATTCCATCTCGATTACCATTGGCGCGGCCCAGGAGATCTGTGGGAAGACCTCCATGCGCTTCTCCACGTTTTCGGGCATTGGGGATCGCTCGGATTCCGATCGCGGCGGGCCTTTGGCGCCCTGGGTTACCAGGATTCCGCCCCCGCCCTTCAGGCCGCCCTCGAACGCTTTAACTGGAAGGACCGGATTATTGTAAAGCACCTGCCAGCCCGTGATGCCTCCCAGGCCATCGTGGTCCTGGCCCAGTGGCTTCGAAAATGGCGAAACTACGGCCGCAGCCCAAACCACTTGAACACCTTCGAGCCCGCCTTGCGTTGGACCCGCCCGGATCACGATGCGGGCTTGAAACGTCACGACGGTCCGGTCTACCGGGCCGCTTTAGGACTGCCCTTGCGCCAGGATTACCACGACGGGCGTTCGGTCGAGTGGCTGGCCCGACGGCCCGATCGGCCGGATCGATCCGGCCATTTTGCCTCGCCAGTCCTGCTGCGCCCTTACCAGGCTTCGTCCGGGCGCTGGCTGGCCCTCGTCTTTTTCCTCGAGGCCCGGCTCTGGCCGGAAGGACATAAAGTCTATCTCAACGGCCATCCACATCCGGTCTCCCACAACCTTTACGAAGCCATGAAAAAGGATCCCGTTCTCAAACCATTTCTTCCGCAGTCTGGAGATGCGGGATCCACCCCATGACTCTTCGGAGGATCATGGGACGGCCAATCCTCCTTCATGAGAGGGCGCGGGCGGTCTGCCGGATCAAATCCCAGGCTTCGCGCACGTGAGGTTCCCGAGTCTGTGTTTGCCCAACACACAGCCGGAGGACAAACCGTTCCTTGAGCAGCGTGTGCGTGAGGTAAATCCGCCCGCTGCGGTTGAGGGCTTCCAGCAATCTCCTGTTGAATTCGTCACCCGCCCGATGCCGAAAACAGATGAGATTGAGCGGAGGCGGCAGCACCAGCTCGAAATCGGCTGAAGCCTGAATCTCCCGGGCCAACTCCCGGGCCAATCGCACATGCTCGCGCACATGGTATTGAAGACCCGCCACCCCGTAATAGCGAATGACCCACCAGAGTTTGATCGAACGAAACCGGCGGCCCAAAGGAACCTGCCAGTCCCGATAATCAATGACCGCGCCGGATTCCGTCGCCCGGTTGCGCAAATATTCGGGCAGAATGGTCAAGGCCCGAATCAAGGCGGCGCGATCCGCCACATAAAAACAGTCGCAGTCGAATCCGGTGAACATCCACTTGTGGGGATTGAAGCAGTAGCTGTCGGCCAGTTCCAATCCCCGGTGGATGAATCGGAACTCAGGGCAAAGCGCCGCCGTCCCGCACATCGCGCCGTCGACATGCAACCAGAGGCCGTGCCGGCGGCTGATGGCCCCGATTTCCGGTAGAGGATCCATCGCGTTGGAAGAGGTGGTCCCCACCGTGCCACAGACGAAAAACGGCTTCAAACCGGCGGCCAGATCCTGTTCCACCTGGTCCGTCAATCGATCCGGCCGCATGGCGTATCGATCGTCGACCTCGATCAACCGCAATCGCTCCCGTCCTATTCCAGCAATCATGATCGCTTTCTCGACCGAGGAATGCGTCTGCGATGACGCATAGGCCACCAGACGCGCGTCCACTCCCTTCTCCCGAGATTGAAAACCGGTCGCGCGTTCCCGGGCAGCCAGGATGGCGCATAATGCCGCGCTGGAGGCGCTGTCCTGAATCACCCCGCCCCCGTCGCCGCCGGATTTGAACTGAGGCGGGAGAGCCAGCATATCCGCCATCCAATCGAGCACATGGGTTTCCAGCTCGGTGCACGCGGGACTTGTGGCCCAAAGCATGCCCTGCACTCCAAGACCCGAGCATACCAGATCGCCCAGGATGCTCGGCCCCGAAGTGTTCGCAGGGAAAAAAGCAAAGAAATTTGGCGACTGCCAATGCGTGATCCCCGGCATAATAATCTGATCAAGATCGGACAGAAACCGCTCAAACGGTTCTGCCTCTCCCGGCGGCTGCTCCGGCAAGGCGGCCCGAATACGGCCCGGTTCGATCGAGGAAAGAACCGGCAACTTCTCCACCTGCTGATAATAATCCGCAATCCAGTCGATGACCTGGTGTCCCTGGCGGCGAAACTCGGCCGCATCCATATGATAGCCCTCCGTCTTGACACGGCTGGCCGGTTCCGGAGGTAAAGACGACGAATCGAGTCCATTGTTCATAAAAGCGCTTTGCCGCTCAGCAGCAATTCTGCCCATGAACCGCTCGTTTCGGAGGGCCGAGTTCCACGAGGCCCTGGAATCCGAGTTTGTGGACTCGGGGCGCTCGTCCCTCCGAAGTTCATGGGCAGAACTGCTGACCGCTCAGACCGTGCCATTGGCAAGATATGCCTTTCCAGCACGCCCAATACCGCGAATTATCGCCAATAGACGCGAACAAAAGCCTAAGAGCCTGTTTGAAAATCCCAGACATTCCATCGATGTTCCCAACCCTTCAGCAACTTCGTGTTTGGCCTGCCATGATTCGCGTTGATTGGCATCGATTCGCCGTTAAGTCCTTTGATTTGTGGTTCCGGGTTAGGAATCACCCTTTGGCCTGGGATTTCCAGGCGGGCATGATGGGCATTTGACGAATCCGAATTCCGGTCGCATGAAACAGCGCGTTGCCAATCGCCGGCGCGATCCCCAGGATGGGCGTCTCGCCAGCCCCCACCGATGACAGGTCCGGGCGGTCGAGCAAATGCACTTCCAGCCGCGGCACATCTTTAAAGCGGGGTACCCGGTAACGGCCAAAACTCGCGTTTAGAATCCGTCCCTCACTGAATTCCATCTCCTCCCAGAGGGCGCCGCCCAAGCCCATCAGAATGCAGCTTTTAGCCTGAGCCATGAGATTATCCGGATTGATTTTGGCCCCGCACTCAAAGGCGGCCAGGATTTCCTCGATCCGAAAATCCCGTCGGCCCGCATCGACATGAACCTCGACGCACGTGGCCAGGAAAGATCCTTTCTCTGTGCCGCAGGCCAGCCCAATACCGACCGACGATCCGGTTCGTCGAAGGCGTTCCTTCCAGCCGAATCGATTCGCCGCCGCCTCCAGCACTGCTCGCAACCGGGGATTATCCAGGTGCGCCAGCCGGAATTCGAGAGGATCCCGTTTGGCCTCGTGCGCGAGTTCATCCATTAAGGTCTCGCGGGCAAAAACATTGGCGGTAGCCGCCAGCGTGCGATATGAACCCTGGCGCAAAGGCGAATTCGAGGCCACAAAACGACAGCGCTGCGACGGAATCTGATAAGGAGAATCCACCGCCGCCTGGCCCGAGTTGATGTTTACAAAACGCCACGTCAAGACGCGGCCCTCCTGATCCAAACCCGCTTCGGCCTCGATCAGGGCGGCCGGACGGAAGTAGGCCCACGTAAACTCCTCGGCCCGGCTCCAGCGCACCAGCACCGGACGGCGGGCGCCTCGCGCCAAACGAGCCGCTTCGATCGCGGTTTCGGCCGTGTGCTTGCCGCCAAATCCCCCGCCAAAATCGGGCACAACCACCCGAACCTGATCTCTCGATAAGCCCAAGGCCGCCGCAATTTCCGAACGATATCCAAAAGGATTCTGCGTGCCGGTATGCACGGTCAGGTTCGTCCCCTCCCATTCAGCCAACGCCGCCCGGGGCTCCATCGGGGCATGCTGGATATAGGCGGTGCGATACGTCCGATGCAGGAGTTGTTTTGTCCCCGCAGGCTTCGATGGACCGGAGAACCTCAACTCTTCCGGGGTGCGCGCCTGGTTGCGGAGATAATCGAAAACTTCTTTGCTTGAGGGCTGGGCCTTGGATTCCCATCGGGCGGTCCGCGAAATCGCCTCGATGGCGGCACGGGCCTCATGGCTGCTCGGCGCCGCAACCCCAACAAATTCTCCCTCCTTGATGACGACCACTCCTGGCATCGCTTCGCCAGGCGAGAGGTCAACAAACGTCAACCGGGCGCCAAAACTCGGAGGCCTCAAAACCTGGCCGTGCAACATGCCTTTGCGCCGCAAATCGGAAGGATAAAGATGCCGCCCCGTCACAATGTCCAGCCCGTTGGGACGCGGCAAGGACGTCCCCATCGTCTTCCAGTCCTTCACGGCCACAAGCGTGACCTCCGTCGGAACAGGGGCATCAAAGTCTTCCCGCGCCGAATCGTCCTTGACGAGGTCTCCGTAAGTCGCTTCCCGGCCCGTGGACGGATGCATGACCTTGCCCGATTTCACCTGCAGCTCGGTCGCCCCGACCTGCCATCGGCGCGCCGCCAGCTTCACCAGCAACTCCCGGGCTGCCGCTGTCCCTTGCCGTACCGCGGGCACGGTCGAAGGCGTGGTGCGGCTTCCGGCCGTGATCCCGTCGTCGGGGGTCAGATCCGTGTCGCCCATGATCAGCTGGATCTGCTCCGGCACCACCGCCAGTTCCTCCGCCGCAGCCTGGGTCAGCTCCGCGCGGGCGCCCTGTCCCATCTCGATCTTGCCGGTCATGACAGTTATACCGCCACGATCGCTGATGTGCACCCGCGCCGAAATCGCCTGTCGCCTGGAATCCCTTCCACGACTCGACTGGGCCCTCAGGCTCGGCTCACAAACCGTTACGAGCAGACCCGCTCCCAAACTGACGACAAACTCACGACGACTCACCTGACCGGAGCAGACCTCCTCTCCGCCCGAATCGCTCCCAGTCATCTCCCACGCCCGACGGGCTTGTGTCTTTTCTTTCATGACACACCCCCGGATTCCAGCCGCTGCGCGGCTCGATGCACCGCCGAAATAATCCGCGGATACCCGCAACAACGACAAAGATGCCCATCGAGAGAAGCGGCAATCTCCTGATCACTGGGACGTGGCTTTTTTCTGAGCAAAGCCACGGTCTCCAAAATCATGCCCGGGGTGCATTGGCCGCATTGAAAGGCCTGCTCCTTCAGAAAAGCCTCCTGCACCGGGTGCAGGTGTTCCCCATCGGCCAGGCCTTCGATGGTTCGAATGCTCCTGTTGCCCACATCCGAAACCGTCATCAAACAGGAAAGAACCGGTTCGTTGTCCAGCAGGATGGTGCAGGCGCCACACTGGCCTTCCATGCATCCCACCTTGGTCCCAGTCAGATTCAATTCTTCACGCAAGACCTCCACCAAGGGACGATCCGGCGACGTCGTCACGGTCTGCGCCCGGCCATTGACCAGAAGCTTGAACTCTCGCGTTGTCATGATCCCCATCCGTTCGATTTGGGCTCAAAACACCCGATTAAAATACCACGCTTCTCGCGAATCCCAACGTCGCGATCGCGGGGAAACGCAGCAACCCTTTTGGATCGGCATAATCCCCGCGCTTTCCAGAGAAGCGTCCGTTATCTCACCGGCAAACCCATCGTAGCCTGCGTTCTCACCGGATCCAACGCCATCCTTAGGGCCCGGATCCTGCTGGGTCCCACCGATCCTTCCTCTGCCCCTCCAGGAACCATTCGGGGCGATTTCAGCTCGGATAGCCTGGTCGCAACCGATAAAGAGAATCGCGCCAGACTCAATCTGGTTCACGCCGCCGATTCTCGGAAATCCGCCATTCGGGAACTGCGATGGCGGTTTCCCAAACAGTGACGCGCACCGTGGCGGGCGAAACGCTCCTGGCCCATCGGAAGCCCACACGCCATCGATTACTGCTTCACAAACACCAGCTTCTGCCTGCCGTAACTGATGACCATTTCATCCGCAACAATCCTTGTGACCATCTCCTGGGCGTTGCCTTTGGGATCCTGCAGTTTGATCGTGTATCGATCGTCTTCGCCTTCCCAGGTGCCCTGAATCACCACAGGATCGAGTTTGACAGGCGCCGCCGCTTCGGCGGGAGCCTCCTGAGGTTCATCCTGTCGCGCCCTTCGTCCTCCCATGCCATAGCGCATGCGATCCTCTGGACGGATGCCCCGCATCCCCGGTTCCTCCTGGACAGCCGTCGGAGGAGGAGGCGGAGGCGCCGACAGGGCCGCGGCGGCCTTTTTCATCTGCTCCCAGTCCCCAATCACCGGCTGGATCGAAAACGCCAGGCGGTTGTCGTAATACGCCTTGATATTGATCCCGCTGGCCACGGTCAAAAGCACCTTCTTTAAGGCGGCCATTTGGGAACTGGTAATGTCAGGCTTCGCTTTTTTTGTCTGCACGATTACCTGTTCCACATCCAATTCCCACGTGCCCAGGATCTGCAAAGGGTCGAATTTCGACGACTTGCCACTCTCGAGATAGGCCCGTAAATCCTTAAGGTCCAAATTCTGGATCTCAGGCAATGCCGGCAAACCGACGACCATAGCTGCAGTTTTTGGATTCTGAAAGAGTTCGGTAAAAGAAGCCTTCCTGTTCAGCATTTCCTGATACTCTTTGTCCTCCAAAAATGCCTGAACGTCGGCATTGTTCAGCATGGAGTAGAAGACGGGGTAATTCGCCATGCGCTCGCGAATCTTAGGCAGATTCCAGTAAATGAATCCCCCCAGGTCGACAACTTCGTAAAACTTGGCCGGCGCCGGATCCAGCGGGGCGATGACGCGATCAAATCCACTGCTTACCATGTCTTTGCGCATCGTGTTCAGCATCCGCACGCTGAAAGGCTCGCCCTCCTCCTGGGCAAAAGCCACGGTCACATATCCGGCCACATAGATGAATACGCCTGTAACCAAAAGCAAGATCAGAGCCGACAACAGGCCCGGAACAATCCCCAGACGCTGATTCATCCGTTCCCAGGCGCGGCGATGGAAATCGTCGGCTTTGTACCGATAATGCGTCTCGATGGGGCGGTGAACAAAAAAGCTGATCCCCAGGAAAACCAACCCCACAATCAACAGAAAAACCAAGGGCGGAAGCACCATCGCCCAAACCGGATTGGCCAGGCCAATCAAACCAATCAGCGGCCCGAGCAACATCCCGATTGGGACCGCCAATAAGGCCCCCAGAAACAATCCAACAAAACAGACCAAGGCCCGAATGGCCCCCAGGGCAAATCCAATCGCTCCACCCAAGGCCAATACCAAAATCGCAAATATCCAGATTGTCATAACTTCAAGTTTTCGCAACGCCCAGTGAATCGCACGCCTCGAAAAAAGCAACTCTCAAATTACCGCAGGATTTGTGCCGTCGCGCCAAGGGTTGGTTTGTGGCGCAGTCTCGTTAGGATTCGCCATTTTGTCCTGGAGTCTTTCGCGGCCATTTGCGAGGGGCCTTCTCCGGCAGGCTCATATCCACTTTGGGATAATAGGAGTTCGCGCCAAATCGCTCCTCCAGAGCCTGCTGCAACGAAATGGAGGGTTGGACCGCGTATTTTTCGTTGGTTTCAATAAATACCGTGATCCCATC
The DNA here is from genome assembly GCA_022709905.1 of Verrucomicrobiota bacterium. Lineage (GTDB taxonomy): Bacteria > Verrucomicrobiota > Verrucomicrobiia > Limisphaerales > UBA1319 > JAKLHY01. Next base: position 45,110 of record JAKLHY010000049.1, read on the forward strand.
CGGCCGAATGAGGCAGAGAAAAAGCGGGCATTTTCCCGGATGCGCCAGGGCAATATTGCGCGCCTCATCCAGATCCGCCTCGGTCACATCGGCCAGGCGCAGTCGAAAATGAACCTGACGGGTGTAACGAGCGGGGGCTTCCTCGAGGAGGACCGCCTCCTGGGGAAACAGCTTGGGCTTGTCCTCTCCTGAATTCACTTCGGCCGTTATCAAAACCGCCTGGCCTGGTGTGAGGACCGCCTTCATTTTTTCGAAGTTTTCCTGGAAACATAGCACGGAGACGGTGCCCTCGAGGTCCTCCAGGGTGGCCATCAGGTAAGACTTCCCGTTCTTTTTGGAAACCCCCACTTGAACCGCGGTGATCAGGCCGCCAATGCGAGTCATAGACCGATTCGGCAGAGAGGACAGCTCGCTCGTCTTCTTCAAGGCATAACGCTCAATCAGCGGCAGGAACGGCATGACCGGGTGGCCGGTCACGTAGAAACCGAGCAACTCCTTCTCAGCCGCCAGACGTTCGCTCTGCGGCCACTCGGGCAAGGCGATCAAATGGTCCTTCTGCAGCGGTTCTTTGCTTTCAAAAAGTCCAAAAAACGATCCCTGCCCGCTCAACTTGTCCTGGACGGTCCGGGCGGCGCGCGCCAGGGCGCGATCAATCTGCGCATACAACGAGGCCCGGGTCACCTGAAATGCGTCACAGGCGCCAGACTTGATCAGGGCCTCCAGAACCTTGCGATTGACGGTTCGTGTCTCGACCCGCTCACACAAGTCGTCCAGCGATTGAAACCGTCCTCCCTGACGGCGGGCTTCCCGGATGCTTTCGACCGCCACCATGCCCACTCCTTTGATGGCTGCAAGGCCAAAACGAATGGCCCGCCGATCGGGAGCGGGCGCAAAACCGGCCTCGCTCTCGTTGATGTCGGGCGGAAGGACATCCACGTCAAAAGCACGCGCTTCCTGAATGAGGATGCTGACCTTGTCGGTATCCCCCATGTCGTTGGTCATCATGGCGCTGAGGAATTCCACCGGATAATTCGCCTTCAGGTAAGCGGTTTGGTAGGCCACAATCGCATAGGCGGCGGCATGGGATTTGTTAAAACCGTAACCGGCGAACTTTTCGAGCAGGTCAAAAATCTCATTCGCCTGAGCAGCGGGAATCTGATTCTTCTCGGCACAGCCTTGCACGAACTGCGCCCTCTGTTTCTGCATCTCCTCGACCTTCTTCTTGCCCATGGCCCGCCGGAGCAAGTCCGCTCCTCCCAAAGTGTAACCCGCCAGGACCTGCGCGGCTTGCATCACCTGCTCCTGGTAGACCATGATCCCATACGTTTCCCGGCAGATCCGCTCCAACAGGGGATGCTCATACTCGATCCGGACTTCTCCGTGACGGCGCTTGATAAAATCCGGGATCAAATCCATGGGACCCGGACGGTAAAGGGCCACCAACGCCGTGATGTGTTCGATCGAACTGATCTGGAACTTCCGGCACAGATCGCGCATCCCACCCGATTCCAACTGGAACACGCCCACCGTCAGCCCTTTGTTGAGCAGGTCGTAGGTCTTGGCGTCGTCCAAGGGTAACTGATGAATCGGCACGTCGATGCCTCGGACCGCCTTGACCAATTCACACGTGTTCCGAATAACGGTCAGGGTCTTGAGCCCGAGAAAATCCATCTTCAACAATCCTAGATCTCCCACCGGTCCCATGGCATATTGGGTCACGATGGCGCCATCCTCGTCCTGCTTCAACGGCAGCAGATGGATCAGGGGCTGATCCCCAATCACCACGCCGGCCGCGTGCACCGAGGCGTTCCGGGTCAGGTCCTCCAGGACAAATGCCGTGTCGATCAGCTCGTGAGTGATCTCCTCGGTGTCATAAGCCTTCTTGAGATCGGGCGATTGTTGCAGGGCCTTGGTCAGGTCCATCTTGAGTTCATTCGGGATCATCTTGGCCAGGCGATCGCAGTCTCCGTAAGCCAATCCCATCACCCTCCCGACGTCCCGCACCACGGACTTCGCCCCCATCGTTCCAAAGGTCACAATCTGGGCCACCGATTCCCGGCCATACTTCTGCCGCACATACTCGATCACATCCCCACGCCGGTCATCGGCAAAATCAATGTCGATATCAGGAGGATTGACGCGTTCCGGATTCAGGAAGCGTTCAAATAACAGACCGTAACGGATGGGATCGACATTCGATATCTCCAGCAAAAAGGTCACCAACGAGCCGGCGGCGGAACCGCGGGCCACACAAGACACTCCGACGCTGCGACCATACCGAACAAAATCTCCCACAATTAAAAAGTAACTGACAAAACCGGTCTTCTCGATGACCTTCAACTCCATGCCCAGCCGGTCTAGGATGCCCTGGACCGCAGCCGACACCGCCGGATTTTCTAGGTCGCTGGAATTCCCAGCATCGGCCTTAACCCCCTCCCCGCCGCCAGACAACGCCTGATACGTCGGCAAAATCCTCGCATCCACCACTCTCTCCGCCATGATGCCTTCCTCGGTGGACCGCGCCCAGATCCCATATCGCCGCTCCAGCCCCTCGACCAGCAAATGCCGAAGGTATCCCAATCGGTCGTAGGCTGCCGGGGGTTCGAAATTCGGGTAGTGCAAACGGTTAAACTCAATCTTGAGATCGCATTTCTCGGCCACTTCCAGGGTGTTGAACACCGCCTCGGGGATCTCCGCAAATAGGGCTTTCATCTCCTCGGCCGATCGGAGATGATACTGCTCGGGAGCGTATCGCATGCGCTTGGAATCCTCCAAAGTCGTCTGCGTCCCGATACAGATCAGGCAGTCGTGGGCGTGCGAATGGTTCTTTTCCAAGTAATGGACGTCGTTGGTCGCGACCAATTTTAATCCGAACTCCTTTGCCCAGGCCGTCAATTGACGGTTTACCACCCTCTGTTCAGAGATCCCGTGATTTTGAAGCTCAAGATAGAAATGATCGATCCCAAAGGTCTGCTTATACCAATCCACCGCATCGCGGGCCGCTTTCAGGTTGTCCTTCAGGATCGATTCGGGAATCTCGCCCGCCAGGCAGCCCGACAAGGCAATCAATCCCTCATGGTGCTGAACCAGCAACTCCTTGTCGACACGAGGTTTGTAATAAAAACCTTCCAGATGCGCCCGCGTGACCAACTGAATCAGATTCCGGTAGCCAATGTCGTTCCGTGCCAGCAACACCAGATGATGATAAACATCTTTCCCTCCGGCATGGCTTTTCTTCTCTCGCCGGCTCCCCGGCGCCACATAAACCTCGCACCCGATAATCGGCTTAATCCCCGCCTGCCCGGCCGCACGATAAAAATCGATCGCCCCAAACATCACGCCATGATCGGTCATGGCCAGTGCGGGAAATTCCAGAGCCTTCGCCTTCTCCATCAAACGGTCCAGGCGGCAGGCCCCGTCCAGAAGCGAGTATTCGGTGTGCAAATGCAGATGAACAAACTCCGCGCGCGACATGGCCAAAATCTAGTCCGGGATCTCCGAAATAACGATACATTTATTCGGTCCGATTCAAATCGAGTTTGCCGAATTGAAGCAGACTCAGCAGATCGCCAGATGGGCTACATATCAATGGCCAAAAGAGACTCAAAACAAAGGTGTTTTTGAGGTTTTTGTGCATTGTTGAGGTTATGCACCCGTCTTCTCTCCTGCGGATTCCTCTATATACCGGCGCCGACTGCGGACTTCAGTCCGCTCCCTTGTCAAAAAGCCCGATGCCGAATCGGCAGCAATGTCGCCAGACTGGCTATCGGAAGTTATTCCTGCGGAATGAATTCCGCGCACAGACTGGAATGCTTCGGCAGCCGACTGTCGCCAAGACCACTGACTTGATGGCAGGTGGATGCGGAAAAAGCCATTCAGTTTTCGGCCTTAGCGCCTGTTTTTGGGCTTCTTTTTTGCCTGTAATGGGCTCATTCCGGTTGTCGTCCCTTCAGGGCTGCTGATGGTTTGAATGACCGTGTTCTCAGGGTGTTGCCCCAGGATGATGGATGCCACCCGGTGGGCTGAAGAACGGGTTGCGGCCGATTCACCTCGGATTGTTCGACCGGTTGTGACATGCCGATGATTCGCGCCAAAGGCGCAACAACCCTCCAGCCCAGGGCAACGCCCTGGGAACCCGGTCCAAACCAATCTCCCCCGCCCTGTAGGGGCCGAACTCGGCGCGCCAATTTCACCGGTCGCAAGGCAATTCCGCATCACGTCCGAACTCCCAAAGCTCGTTTTCTCAAGCACTTCGTCACGACTTCAATCCCTCACATACCGCCTGTCATGCTCAAATCCCGCCAATGTGTTCGGTCTGTTACAGGCAAATAACAGGCCAGAAAAACGGCCGTGACGACTCAATAGGGAGCTATTCTAAACGGATCTATCTCTCCCCATGACACTTACTTCGGCGACAGTCGACCGCTACCTGGGGTGTTTGTGCGGCAAAATACGTCAATCGAATCCTGGTTACAAACCGGGGCACATACAACGCCCGCAATCCCACTGTCGCCCGTCCCTCCTTCCCCAAGGATGGATCAAAAACCAATCGACCCTGCAGCACGTCCCGGGTATAGCGGGTCGGCCGATAAGAACTGCCGACCATCCTTTTTGGGTCTGCCCTTAAAATAATAGTTAGCTTGCTGCTCCAGGCCGTCGATGCGGGTTGCCGGCTTACGCCCGAATGAATCCCGCCAGCCCTTCCCCCTCCACTCGGTCCATGGCCGCGTCTGCCCAATTATGACAAGAAGCTTCGTTGAAGTCTGCATCGCAAGGATGCTATCAATAGCGCATGTCGCTGCGAACCATGAGATCAGGGCTCGTTCTTGTCGTGCTCCTTTGCGCACTGGGCGGTCATTTTGTTGCCGCGGCTCAGCCCAACTTCATCGTCATCAACATCGATGACCTCGGCTATGCGGACATCGGGCCATTCGGGTCTGCGCTCAATCGCACGCCCAACCTGGATCGTATGGCCAAGGAAGGCCGCAAGCTGACCTCCTTCTACGGCGCGCCCGTCTGCTCGCCGTCGCGCGCCGCCCTGATGACGGGCTGCTATCCCAAACGCGCCCTACCGATTCCTCATGTGCTCTTTCCCGCAGGTGAGACCGGCCTGGCGCCCGGAGAGAACACGGTGGCCGAAGTATTGAAAGCCGCGGGGTATGCCACAGCCATCGTCGGCAAGTGGCACCTCGGAGATCAGCCGGAATTCCTCCCCAACCGGCAGGGCTTCGATCTGCACTTCGGTCTGCCTTACTCGAACGACATGGGGCCCGCCGAGGACGGCGTGAAGAGCGATCTCGGCAAACCGCTGCCTGAAACCAAAGGCAGGGGTCAGCCGCCGCTCCCGCTCCTGCGCAACAGCCAGGTCGTCAAACGCGTCCTGCCAGATGACCAGCAATCGCTCGTGGAACTCTACACGACGGAATCGGTGCGATACATCGCCGCCCACAAGACTGCCCCTTTCTTTCTTTACCTGGCGCACAACGCCGTTCATTTCCCCATTTACCCGGGCAAGCAATGGGCGGGTAAATCCATCCGTGGCCTTTACTCGGACTGGGTCGAGGAAGTGGACTGGAGCGTCGGAAAGGTCCTGGACGCCGTCCGCGAAAACGCCCTCTCCGACCGCACGCTAGTAATTTTCACCAGCGACAATGGGGGCACGCAACGGGCGGTGAACCGACCCCTGCGCGGCTTCAAAAACTCAACCTGGGAAGGCGGCATGCGCGTCCCCACCATCGTCTGGTGGCCGGGCCGCATTCCTGCCGGAACGGCCAGTGACGCGATTTGCGGAATGTTCGACATCCTCCCGACGTTCACCGCCCTGGCAGGAGGCAAACTGCCGAGCGATCGCAAGCTGGACGGCGCTAACCTCTGGCCGCTCCTGGCCGGTGAACCGAACGCCAAACCGGCACATGAGGTTTTCTATTACTACCGCGGCCTCGAGTTGGAAGCTGTGCGCGACCTCCAATGGAAGCTGGTGCTCCCCGCCTCGTTGACCAACGCCCCTGCCAAGAATGCTGGGAAATCTGCCGCCCAAGCCCGCCGGGCGCCACAATTGTTCAACCTCAGGACCGATGTCGGCGAAACGACCGATGTCGCCGCGCGACATCCGACCATCGTGGCCCGGCTCGAACAACTCGCCGCTCAGATGGAGGGAGACCTTGGTCTCTCCGGCTCGGCGCCCGGATCGCGCCCGCTCGGCCGGGTGGCGAACCCAGAGCCTTTGATCCCTTATGACGCCAAAAGGGAGGCCGAACCACGGAAAAATCAGTAACGCCTTGATACACTTCTTGGCGTTTTGCTGGCCGTCTGCTGGCTCTCGTTAATGTCCCTGGCGCAGACGCTGGCGCAGTTGGCTGGGGGTGGTCTTGAGGCGTTTGCGTAGGGCGGCACTGAAGTACTCGGGACTGGAAAAGCCGGCGCGCTCGGAGATTTCCGCCAATGTCAGATTCGTTAAAGCCAGCAGCTCGCGCGCTTTGGCAAGGCGCACTTTCAGAATCTGCTCATAAGGCGCACACCCCAGCAGTCTCCGGAACCGACGTTCGAAGAGCGTGCGAGACATCGCCGCCACCTTGCGGGCGTCCTCGACCCCAATGCGTTCGCAGGCATGTTCCCGGATGAATCGCACGGCGGCGGAGATCCGGGAATCGCTCACGGCCAGGACATCCGTGCTTTGTCGAGTCAGAACACCCACGGGCTCGATCAATACCCCTTGGGGAGACTTCGCTTTGCCCCGCATCATCCGGTCGAGCAGCGCCGCGGCTTCATAGCCCGCGCGCCGCGCATTGGGAATCACGCTGGACAGCGGCGGATCGCAGAGGTCGCACAGGAGTTCATCGTTGTGCTGGCCAATGACGGCAACCTCGTCCGGCACCACCACGCCGGAGGCGCGGCACACGTCCAGCACCTGCTGGCCGCGAATGTCGTAGCACGCCATCACTCCCGCCGGTTTAGGCAAAGATCGGATCCACTGGGCCAGCTTGCGCTGTTCGCGTTCCCAGTCCTCGGCGTCCGAGGGCCGCGAGTCGAAGACCGCACACTCGAATCCGGCGTCCGCTAAATGCCGGACAAAGTTCCCCCCGTGACGCGTGGACCAGGCAAACCGCCCATCGCCGCAATAACCAAAGTGCCTGAATCCGCGCTCGAGCAGGTGCTCCGCCGCCAAGCGCGAGATAGCCGCGCTGTCGCTGATAACCTTAGGAAACTCCGGCGCCAATTCAGCGGCGCTGACGTTGACCACCGGGACGCCAGCCTGGCGGACCGCGTCGGCGACGGATTTGGTTTCGACGCGGGCAATCAGGCCGTCTCCGCGCCAGGATCGCAGCCATGCGGGCGGTGTTTCGCCCCGGCCCTGCTCGGTGAGGTGGAGGGCCCAATGCCGGTTCGCGCGCGCGTAAGTTTGGATGCCGTGGAGCAACTCCCGCGCGTAGGCATTCGAAGTTTCGATCAGCAGCGCCACCGCGGTCCGCGAGCAATTTGCGCCCTTGCTTTTGCTGTTTTTCATGGGAGATGCTCCAGCATCCACTACTGCCGCAAAACCACAAGAATAATGTGGAAAGGCACATGGACAGAATTGCCTTGCGATGTCAGCCTGACCCGCAACCTCGTTTACGGCAGGCGGCTGGTTTGCTCCTTGGGGTGCAATCGAGCCTGCAGGCGTTGAACAAGTTCAAGTCATGAAGACAGTGTTTGCCCTCGCCGGGTTGGAGTTGGACACCATCGCTCCGGTTACTCCGAACGCGCCCGCACAGCGAGGCTTCACGTTGATCGAGTTGCTGGTCGTGATCGCCATCATTGCGATTCTTGCCAACATGCTTCTCCCCGCTCTGGGCAAGGCCAAAGCTAAAGGCCAAGCCATGCACTGCCTGAACAACACCAGGCAGATGGACTTGGCCTGGCTTTTGTATGTGGGCAAGTCAGACGCTGGCTGGCTTGCTGAGCGTGCTACCACCCGGTAATCCAAAGAAATGATCCCACCTAACAAAAACTATGAAAACTGCACAAATCCATGGTTCTCATCCTAATAGCCGGGGCCTAGTGATCGCATGGCTCGCTGGTGTCCTGGCGAGCAGCATCCTCCTGACCCAAGGTCAAACCGTCATCCCGTCCAGCTACGCCTATCCGCCCGGCTCGGGCGACGCCACGAAGCCCGGGTTTGTGGGCAAGATTCACGTTGCCCGCGCCAATCAATCATTCAACGCGTCCATCGGCCGCGCTAATGCGCAATTACGAAACGAATTGATTGACAATACACTTGCCCCGCCTGCTCCGTATCTGAACCTGGCACAGACTTTGGACCACCTGGCCCCAGACAACCCCAATCCGGTCCATGCCGATGGCACGTTCGTGAATACCAACGTCATCAATTACAGCATCAGCTCGACTCCTCCAAACGACGTCTTGGACGACGGATTGTTCAATTCCGCCAATGGCTATAACGATACGCGTTATCCCGGTCTTCCTGGGTGGATGGACGATACCTATTCCTTGGCGGAAAACGTCAATGCCTTTGCCTGGGAGGAAGTGGCCTGGGTCGAACTTCCCAAGGGCCTCATCACGATAGGCGCCCGCGCTCTGGACGCCGTACAGATCGCCATGCATCGCAATGATCCACGTGACCTCTTCAGGGAAACCCCGGTGTGGTTCGACTCCAACGGCGGCCTCCAGACTCGAACCGCCTTGCTGGATGTGCAGGAAGCCGGGATTTATGGATTCCGGGTTGTTCACACCCTTTTTGGCAGCGCCGATTGCCAGATCGAGTTTTTCACGGCCGATCCCGCTGACGAAAACAACCGGGCCTTGGTGAATGATTCTCTCGTTCCCAATGCGGCCAAAGCCTACCGGGCCTTGACCGTGCCGAGCCGGCCGTATGTGGATTCGGTCAGCCCGGGCATCTCGAGCAGCGGCATAGCCGAGAATGAGCCAATCCGGGTGGTCCTCGTCAACCTGGGCGCAACTGTTCCTGTGCTCAAAGTGAACGGGGCGCCCGTCGCGTTCTCGACTTCGACGGTGGGAAACCAGACCACGATTGCCTACACGAACACAGGCGGTTGGGGATCCCCCAAGGTCGTCAACGTGTCGGTCGAGTACGCTGGCGCGGTTGGATCCTGGAATTTTCAGACGAAGACCGGTTTGAAAGCGCTCGTAGTAGGACTCAGTGCCGGTGACACGCAAATTGCACAACGGCTTGCCTCCAGGTTCGGCATGGATGTTGACAATCTACCCGAAGCGACTGTTTCCGCCAACAGCGCAAGCAATCCTGATCCCGAGGCCGGCAAGGCCTATTTGATGCAGTACAAAATGATCTGGAACTCAGAGGCCGTCTCCTCCGGTGGAGCCCGGCCCTATATCAACTTTGTTCGGGACAACAGCTTGCCTATCCCCGTGATCAATGTGGAGCAGGGCAATGTCGCCGACTGGCGCTTAGCGGGGGGAGGGGCTTCGCCCGGTGGCGCTAATGTGTATTCTGTCATTATCACTGATGCGACCTCTCCTTTCGCCGCCGGTTTGTCCGGGACAGTCCGCATCGTGAAAGAAGGCACGACCACTGGCACCTGGCACACCGGCAACGCCGTTCCCGATTACGCCTTCGGATCAGTCGGGACCGCGCTCGATGAGACATCGCCTGCGGTGTATGGCGTGCTGGCCGACGCTGACACCGGGGATTATATCCATCCGGCACGCCGCGTGCAGTTTGGCATCGCAGGACCCGGGATGGTCGTCAGCTGGAACGAGAACGGCTGGGCCATGTTCGATGCCGCCGTCCGCTGGGTGCTCAATTTGCCTGACGAGCCTCCAAAGTTCAACCCAATCACCCGCAACGGGAACACCGTGACGCTTTCCTGGACTGGTCAGGGCATGTTGCAGGAGTCCTCGACCGTGACCGGACCTTGGACCGATTCCGCAAACCAGGCCAATCCACAAAGCCTATCAGCCTCCGGAACCAAGTTTTTCCGGATCAAAGAGTAGCATGCCCGGTGTGCTTTCAAGTCCGCGTGGTGGCAGCTGGAATTTCAGGCTCCCGGCTGTCGCCGCAAATTCGGATCGATGGTTTCTGGACACTCGATGGAGGAGCGTCCCTAAATGACAATCTTCTTTTGTAAAAGCGGGTTCCATGGCACTCATTAAGCAAAATTAAGAACAGTGCAACACATGGTAAAAACAGATGAATCCAATACGCACTATTTCCAATGAACAACACTGAGACCAAACCAACAGAGTCAGCCGCGATCAGTGGCAAAGCTTGGAACATCGCCGTGCTGCCTGGTGATGGTATTGGTCCCGAGGTTGTGGCATCGGCTCTGAAGGTGCTGCGCGTCATCGAATCGATGACGTCTGGATTACATTTCAATTTCCAGGAGTATCCGGTAGGGGCGGCCGAATACCTTCGCAACGGAGATCCCCTTCCCGAAGCATCCTATGCAGCCTGCTGCTCTGCGGATGCGGTTCTTCTCGGCGCCATGGGCCTGCCTCAGGTGCGCTGGCCTGATGGACGCGAACTCACTCCACAAATTGATCTGCGCGAACGCATGGATCTTTATGCCGGCATTCGTCCCATCAAGCTGTTTCATGCAGAGGATACTCCTCTAAAGCATGTTACCGCGGGTCAAATTGACCTGGTGCTGGTCCGGGAAAACTGTGAAGGTTTGTTCTCTTCCCGACTCAACCACACCCATCCGGCCCGTGGCGAAGTCTCCGACATACTCCGCATCACACGATTTGGCGCCGAGCGCATCTGCCGTGCGGCTTTCCGACTCGCCCGCCAGCGGCGGCATAAGTGCACGATTGTCGACAAAGCCAACGTGCTGCCCTCGATGGTCTTTTTTCGATCGGTGTTTGATCAGATCGCCCTGGAATTCCCTGACGTGGCGGCGGACCACGTCTATGTCGATGCCGTAGCGCTCTATCTCCTGCAGAGCCCGCAAGCGTTCGACGTGCTGGTGACCGAAAACATGTTTGGTGATATCCTGAGCGATTTAACTGCCGGCCTGGTGGGCGGCATGGGCATGGCGCCTTCGGCCGACTTGGGCGAAGATTACGGGGTGTTTCAACCTTCCCATGGCACCGCGCCCGACATCGCTGGAAAAGGCATTGCCAATCCCATCGCCACCATTCTTTCCGCGGCAATGATGCTGGAATGGTTAGACACCGTTGAAACCCGACAGGGAGCCCATTGGATCCGAAAGGCGGTGGAACTGGCCTTGGCAGATCCTGCAAACCGCACGCCTGACCTGGGCGGAAATCTGACCACAGAACAAATGACGGATAAAATCATCGCCGCACTATGACCAGCACCGCGTCAGGTGGGAGTGGGGATAGCCCTGTCATCCCCTCCGGCTCCGATGGCTTCGGCTGGCTGGAAGGCCGCCCTTTCACCCGCCTCATTGACCTCACGCTCACACTGCGTCCAGGCATGAGAGGCGTTGCTTTTGAACCGAAGTATAACTTCAAAGAGCACGGCTGGGTTGCACAGACGTTGGTGCTCTACTCGCATTGTGGCACGCACATGGACGCCCCCACTCATTCCGAAGCCGGGCCTCAGACAGTCGATCAGATACCTCTTGAACAGTGCATAGGTCCCGCCTGGGTGGTGAATCTAGACGGCATTCAACCCAGGGCCCTCATTACCGTGACCAGCCTGGGAGACATCGCCGCCAGGTTGGCTCCGGGCGACAGCCTCTTGCTGCGCACAGGCTGGAGTGCCTTTGTGGATCAGGCCAGATGGAGGGATGCACTGCCGCGCGTGAGTCTCGAACTGGCCCACTGGTGCGTCGATAAGCGTGTGAAAATGCTCGGTGTCGAGCCGCCCTCGGTGGCGGACGTGCATAATTTGTCCGAGGTGATTGAAGTGCATCAAACCTTGCTGGCGGGAGGAGTATTAATTCTGACATTTTGGCGATAAATTTGGCGATGAAAAGTCATACATAGCCTAACTCTTCTGCTCTGAGTTGAACCTCTATTTGTTGCGGGGTGATTTGCAGGGCCTGGTTTAGAAATCCCTCGATACTTTGGTCAATGGCGACCAGAACCTTTTT
>JAKLHY010000005.1 GCA_022709905.1 Verrucomicrobiota bacterium
TAGACGGTGCCATTGAACTGCTCGGGGTCGACAAAGGTCTCGACCACCAGCACCGGATGGCCATAACGCGCTTGCCAATCGGCGCTGAGGCGCGCCAAAGACAAGCGCAGCACCCGGGAACCCAGGTTGGCAATATGGGCATGCGGCAAAATGAGGAAACGGCTGTTGTTGACGACCAGACTCAAGCGCCGATCGCGCTGGGCTCGGGTCCATCCAATCCATTGGTCCCGGTGCTTGAGATGCTTGGCTGCGGCGCTGAAAAGCAGCAGGGCCAGCCAATGGCCTTGGGCATCCACAGCTGCGTAATACATCTGCTCGCCCACGGCTCTTAGTCCGCCGAGGTAATGGTGTTTTCGGAGCAGCTTTTGAAAACGGCGGCGTTCCGCCGTCCCGGTGACAAGCACAATTTGAACCTGCTCCAATTGCTCCTGAGCGCTCTCGGAGAGCTTGCCCGACGGCCCTTTCTTTTGTTTCATGCCGCTGAGCTTAAAAAGTTCACCGGCAAATGTCCCGACAAATCTGCGTTAGCCCTGTTGTTCCTGCTTCAGGGCACTTTCATGCATAGCCGCTGCGCCGGTTTCGAGGGCTGTTTTAAAGCCGGTTTGCGTCGACCGAGGCGACAGGGCCAGTCAACCGAGGACCGTTGGCGACGGTTGTTGCCGGCGAAGGTCGGCCACGCATTCGACGTGTTGGGTATGGGGGAACATATCGAGCGGGGCCACCGTTTTTAGCTCATAAGAGCCAGCCGCGCACAGCTGCTGCAGATCACGGGCCAGCGTGGCGGGATGGCAGGAAATGTAAAGCACCTGGCCATATTCCAGACCGTGCAGCCATTGGAGGGTTTCGGGCGAGCAACCGGTTCGGGGAGGATCCACCAGGATGGCGGACTGCCCGGGATTAAACTGACCCGACAATCGAGGCAGGAGTTCCTCGGCCGACCCGGACCAGAACTCTCCGTTGGTGACGCCCCGGTGTTGTGCGTTTAGACGGGCCGCGCGAACCGCCTGAACATCGATCTCAACCCCGACAAAATGTTCCACGTTTCCCGCAAGCTCGATCCCGAAGAAACCGACGCCGCAATACAGATCCACCAGGTTTCGCGCGGCGCTTTGATCGAGCATCCGGCGGACGGTATTTACCAGGGCGGGCAACAGATGAAAGTTATTCTGAAAAAAGGAGTGGCCGGGCACCACCCAGTTTTCAGGATTTTTGCGCAATTGGACCTTGAGTCCGCCTTTCGGGGGAGGATGCCGTCTGACCTCGATCAGTTGCTGATTGAGTTCAGGTTCGGCGATGGCGCATTCCTCGATGTCGATCACCAGCCGATCCTGGGCGCGAATAAAACCGAGGTTCAATCCTTGTTTGTATTTATCCCACTGGGTGCGAACCAGGATGCGGTTGCGGTAATGATAAGGCTGAGGGCATGGAACCACCGCCTCGACGGGGGGCTCGGAGAAACCTCCGATGCGTTCGAGGAGATCGCGCACTTGTTTGCGTTTGAGGCTCAGCTGAACCGCGTAATCCAGATGCTGATACTGGCAACCGCCGCAGTTGCCGAAGTAACGGCAACGTGGCTCCACCCGCTGCGGCGAGGCCTCCAGAATCTCCAGCATCCGGCCGCGGGCAAATTTCTTTTTGACCTCGGTCAACTCGGCGATCACCCGTTCGCCCGGTATCGTGAAGGGGACGAACACCACAAAATCCCGAATCCGGCCGACGCCCTCCCCGCCGAAAGCCAGATCGTCGATGGTCAGTTCGAGCCGCGTTCCCGGCGGATATGGCGGGGCAGCCGCCGGCGCCCCGCTTTCAGGATGGGATTCCATGGAGTGCCAAACGCCGGTTTATGTTGGTGGCGGTGTTGCCGGGGCGGCATCCGCCTCTTCCTGATCTTCTTCCTCGCTGATGACCGGGGCGATGGCGGATAGGGTGTCGTTCTCGGCCAGATCGATCAGCTTCACCCCCATCGTATTTCGGCCGGCCTCACGGATATCCTTCACCCCGATCCGGACCATCTGGCCGCCGACCGTGATCAGCATGATTTCGTCCTGATCTTTCACGGTCAGAGCCCCGACGACGGCGCCCGTGCGATCGGTGGTTTTCATCGTGATGATGCCTTTGCCGGCGCGCGATTGAGAACGGTATTCGCTGAAGTCGGTTCGTTTGCCGATGCCATTCTCGCCGGCCACCAACAGGGTGGCATCCGATTGAACCACAGCCAGGGCGACGACGGCGTCGTTCGATTCCAGACTGATGCCCCGAACCCCGGCCGCCGGCCGCCCCATGGATCGAACGTCCTCCTCGGGAAACCGGATGCTCATGCCTTCGCGCGTGATGAGCACCACCTCGTCCTGGCCGGAGGTGAGTTTGACATCGATCAGCAGATCTCCCGGTTCGATGCCAATCGCGATAATGCCGTCTTTGCGGATATTGGCGAACTCCTCGATGGCGGTTTTTTTGACGGTACCCTGGCGGGTGGCGAAAAAGATGTGGCCGGGCTGCTTCCAGGTTTCGTCCTCGTTATTGGCGCCGGTTTTGGCGACGATGCGGATCATGGCCGCAATTTTTTCGTCGGCGCGCAACTCGAGCAGGTTGGCGATGCTACGGCCCTTGCCGGCCCGGGCCATGTCGGGCACCTCATGCACCCGTTCGGCATAAACCCGGCCTGTGTTGGTAAAAAAGAGCAGGAAATCGTGGGTGCTGGCGGTGAACAGGTGTTCGATGAAATCGGCGGACTCGCCTTCGACGGCCGATTCAGTGCGGGTGGCCATGCCGATCACTCCTTTGCCGCCGCGCCGTTGGGCCCGATAAGAGCTGACATTCGTGCGTTTGATCAGGCCATTGTGCGTCAGCGTGATGATCACGCCTTCGTTGGCGATCAGATCCTCGATCGCAATCTCGCCTTCGTCCGGAACAAGTTCGGTCAGACGGGGATTGGCATATCGCGCTTTGATATCGAGCAATTCCTGCTTGATAATCGCCATCACCCGGGATTCCTTGGCCAGGATATCCAGAAGATCCTTGATTTTTTCCAGCAAAGCCGCGTATTCGGCACGGACCTTTTCCCGCTCCAGGCCGGTCAACTGATACAGCCGAAGGTCCAGGATGGCATCCGCTTGCGCCTCGCTGAACGCGTAGCGCCCATTGGTTAAACGATCCTCTTTGCGGATCAGAATGCCAAAATGCTCGACGGCGGACCGTGAAAACTCGTAAGCCAGCAACTTGACCCTGGCCTCTTCCCGGGTGGCGGAGGTGCGAATGATCCGGATGAAATCGTCCAGGTTCGCCAAGGCGATCAGATATCCCTCGAGCAGCTCCGCGCGTTCCTCGGCCTTGCGCAGCTCAAATCGGGTGCGCCTCAAGATCACTTCGCGGCGATGATCGATATAGCATTGAATGAGCTCTTTCAGTCCGAGAACCTTGGGGCGTCCATGATCGATGCCGAGCATGATCACACTGAAGGAGGTCTCCAACTGGGTGTGTTTGTACAGGTTGTTGATGACGACCTTCGGAATGGCGTCGCGCTTCAGCTCGATCACCACCCGGGTGTTCTCGTCGGATTCATCCCGGATGCCGGATATGTCCGGCAAGGTCTTTTCATTGACCAGCTCGGCAATCCGCTCCACCAATTGCGCGCGGTTGACGTTGTAGGGAATTTCCGTCACGACGATCTGCTCACGGCCGTTTTTCAGTTGCTCGACGCCCATGCGCCCGCGGATTTTCAAACTGCCCCGACCGGTCGTGAAATACTGCCGGATGGGATCCAGGCCACAAAGCATGCAGCCCGTGGGAAAATCGGGGCCTTTGACATGCTTCATCAGCTCGGCCACCGTGATCTCGGGCCGATCGATCTGCGCGCAAACGCCGTCGATGATCTCGCCCAGGTTGTGGGGGGGAATGTTGGTGGCCATGCCGACGGCGATTCCCGTGCCGCCGTTGACCAATAAATTGGGAAAGGCCGCCGGAAACACCGTGGGCTCGGTCAGGCGCTCGTCATAGTTCGGAACAAAATCCACCGTGTCCCGATCCATGTCGATCATCAGCGCCGATCCCAGATGCGTCATCCGCGCCTCGGTGTACCGCATGGCCGCCGGAGGATCGCCCTCCACCGATCCGAAGTTCCCCTGCCCGTCCACCAAACGCTCCCGCATCGCCCATGGCTGGGCCATGTGAACAAGGGTTGGATAGATGACGGATTCCCCGTGGGGATGGTAGTTGCCGCTGGTGTCGCCGCAGATTTTCGCGCACTTGAAATGTTTGCGCCCGGGCAACAGCCCCAGCTCGTGCATCGTGTACAGGATCCGACGCTGCGACGGCTTCAAACCGTCGCGGACATCCGGCAGGGCGCGCGAGATGATGACCGACATTGAGTAATCCAAGAAGGAATTCTTGATCTCGTCGGCGACGTTCATCTTCACAATTTTCTCGCCGGTTGCGAAGAGAGACGCGCCCGCGGGGGCTTGAGGTTCATTAGGATTTTCCGACATAGTCAAGTGGAAATAGGGGAGCCCCCGGGCGGTTTAAATGTCGAGGTTGCGAACATTCAGGGCGTTGTCTTCAATGAACTGTCGGCGGGGCTCCACCTCGTCGCCCATCAGCTTGGAGAACATCTCCTCGGCTTCCACGGCGTCGGTAAGATCGACGCGAAGCAGCTTGCGCCGGGCCGGGTTCATGGTGGTCTCGAACAGCTCTTTGGCGTTCATTTCCCCCAGGCCTTTGAATCGTTTCACCTGGATGCCCCTGCGGCCGGACTCCTTGATGGCGGAAAGGATTTCCGGGATGGAAAACAGCGGTCGAACCACAGCGCGCTCCCCTTCCCCTTCGACCAGCTCGAACAACGGCTTGTCCTGGGCCGAGTAATGCTCGAGGTGCAGCCCTCGGCGCGTGAGCTTGTTCAACAGCTCGACAACGGTTTTGCTCTCGTGCAGTTCGACGTGATGCGCCCGGCGGATGTTGCCGTTGCGGACCCGCTCGACCGCCTCCGGGGATTCATCGCCAAAGAGCCCGAGGTCCGGATTGGTTTCGCCAAACTGGGCGAGCTCCTCTTCCGTGTGAAAATAGTGAACCGATTCGTCGTTGCCGTCGCGGACCTTGACCAGGTGGCGGGGCAGTTCGCCGGTTTGAGGATTGAGTTTCTCGACGAACTCGGCGAAGTTCCCGCCGTGCCGTCGCAGGGCGGCCGCGTATTTGTCCAGGGCCACCAGCAACTCGATGATGTCATCAAGCTGCTTCTCCGAGAACTCGCGTCCGTCGGCCAGGTTCCTGAGGCAAACGTCCTCGACCCCCAACTGGATCAGGATCTTGTTCATCTGGGCGTCATCGTCGACATACTCGACGCGTTTTTTGCGGGTGACCTGGTATAACGGCGGCTGGGCGATGTAGACAAATCCCTGCCGGATGAGCTCATGCATCTGCCGATAAAAAAAGGTCAGCAGAAGTGTCCGGATGTGGGACCCGTCGACATCGGCATCGGTCATGATGACAATTTTGTGGTAGCGGAGCTTGTCGACATTGAAGGCCCCTTCGCCTTCGCCGTTTCCGATTCCCGTGCCGATCGCGGTGATCATGGTCCGGATTTCGGTGTTTTGGAGCACCTTGTCCAGCCGGGCCTTTTCCACATTGATCAGCTTGCCTCGGATAGGAAGGATGGCCTGGAACCGGCGATCCCGCCCCTGCTTCGCGGATCCACCGGCCGAATCGCCCTCCACAATGAACAACTCGCAGTTGATCGGATCGCGTTCGGAGCAATCGGCGAGCTTGCCGGGCAAGCCCCCTCCGCTCAGCGCGCTTTTCCGAACAGTTTCGCGCGCCTTGCGCGCCGCCTCACGCGCGCGCGCCGCCATCAACGCCTTGTCGACCAACTTTTTCGCCACCGAGGGATTCGAATCAAAATAAGTCATCAAACCATCATAGACGATCGACGACACAATGCCTTCCACCTCGGTGTTGACCAGCTTCACCTTGGTTTGGGACTCGAACCGCGGATTGGGCAGCTTGACGCTGAGCACGCAGACCAGGCCTTCCCGGACATCGTCGCCCGAAATCGGCGGATCCTTTTCCTTCAGCAGTTCGTTGGCCTTGGCATACTGGTTGATCGCGCGCGTCAAGGCGGTCCGAAAACCGGTCAGGTGCGTCCCCCCATCCGGATTGGCAATTGAATTGGCATAACAGAGAATCTGGTCCACATAGCTGTCGTTGTATTGCAGCACACAATCGACAATGACTTCGTCTTTCTTCTGCGAAAGCACAATCGGCTTGGGATGCTGCACCACCTTCGTCTTGCCCAATTGCCGGACGAATTCCTCGATGCCGTCCCGATAAAAAAAGCGTTCGCTCTTGTTCTCCTCCCGCTCGTCCTTCAAGTGGATCTCCAATCCCGGATTCAGGAACGCCAGTTCCCGAAGACGATTGGCCAGCAACTCAAACTTGAATTCCGTGGTCAGGGTGAAGATCGTGGGATCCGGTTTGAACGTGATCAGCGTTCCCGTGTGCCTGGACTTGCCGATCACCTCGAGCTTCTGCTTCGTGATCCCCCGTTCGAAGGCCATGTGATAGACCTTGTTGTCTCGCGAGACCTCGACTTTGAACCAATCCGAAAGCGCATTCACGCACTTGGCGCCCACCCCGTGCAACCCCCCGGAATACTTGTAGGCCCCCTGCCCAAACTTGCCCCCGGCATGCAGATTCGTCAGCACCAGTTCCACCGCCGGTATATTGAACTTCGGATGGATATCCACCGGGATTCCCCGGCCGTCGTCCTGGACCGAACAGGAACCGTCCACATGAACCGCCACCGTGATGGTGCTGCAGAATCCGGCCAGGTGTTCATCAATGGAATTATCGAGCACCTCAAAAACGCAATGATGCAACCCCCGTTCGTCCGGATCCCCAATGTACATTCCCGGTCGCTTCCGAACCGCCTCCAAGCCCTCGAGCTTGTCTATCTTCGAGGCGTCATACTTCGAATTCGGATCCACCACCGGCGGCACTGAATCATTCTCCATACTCATCTCTACCCATCGACACGCGTCACCAACTTGCTGACAACCCCTCTTTCGCTGGGCCCCCTGCGCTCCATGAATTTTTCGCAGCGTTTATCATCCCGCATGCGTCATGGTTGCAACCCTTAGGATCTCAACCGGCGGATACACTCCTGCTTGTCAGTCACGCGCGCTTTCATACTAAAAACTTCCGCTCCCCAGCACAATCTTTATTTCTTGCGCCGTGCCAGCCTGAACACCATTAGTTGTGGGACCAAGAGATTCCCCACCAAATGGATGGTAGAGATCGGCGTGAAGCGATCCAATAATTCCGGGGGAAACTTGCGGGAGGGGCTCCTGTAAGCCAGTCCTTATTCCTGAATCGATTGGACGACAACGAACCAGGCAGTGTCGTTCTTATCATCCCCCGCCAGGACAATGGGTTCTCCATGAACCAGGGGTTGGCGTTTCTTGACAACCAGTTTGCCTTCGCCGAACAGCTTGATTTCGAGGGCATCGGGACCGCATTGGCTGAATTCGAGCTCGCATTTGGGGCTCATTTTGACGCGTTGCCCGGCTTGTTTTGGCAAAGCGATGATTTGTCGGCTGACTTCGAAGTAATTCTTCCACTTGAACACCCTGCGCAGTTTCTCGGACAATGGGGCGCCGATATCTTTGAGGTTTTTTCCGGCGGGTTTGGGTTGGTCAGTCCCCCACACCAGCTGGGCCTGCAATTTAACGCCCTTTTCTTCTCCATGTGCCACCGCTGGAACCGTTAATGCCAGCAGGAATATTGTAAAGAAACGCAGGTACATCGGTCTATTGAATCATATAGTCAAGTTCCTCCGGGTAGGTAGACATCGCTTGACCCACTTTGGTGTCCACCCAGACGACGGAGATTCCATCAGATTGGGAACGAAAGGTAAAGAAATTTGCTGCGGTCAACTGCGTTTCAATCTCGTCGGCAACCACTGTGGGTTGCGGGCTCTGGAACGGATGGAGGCTGAGCAAGGCCAGCATGCCGGCGGCTCCGGCAGGAGCCAACCATCGCCACCAGACCCAGGTCCTCCCAGGGGTCGCTCGGGACGTCGCCCCCTCGGGGTCCGACTTCAAACGGCTCTCGATCTGGGCCCAATAAAAATCGCCGGCCACTGGCAGTCGGCGCTCGACCTCATGGGCGCGCAACAACTCACGCATTCGGGACAGTTCCTCTGTCCATTGTCGGGCTTCCGGATCACCTTCAATCCGCTGGCGCAAGGAGGCTTCTTCGGCCGGACTCAATTCTCCGTCGACCAGGGCTTGCCACTTGAGATAGCGTTTGGATTTCATGCGTCTCAGGCCTGTTCTTCCCGTTTAATTCCAGCCATGAGTGAAGCCATGCGCCGTCTGGCGTAAAACAGACGGGACATCACCGTTCCAATCGAGCAATTCATGGCTTTAGCGATATCTTTGTATTCGAGTTCTTCAAACTCATGCAGGACAAGGACGGTTCGGTGTTCATGAGACAACTGCTCCAGTGCCCGGTCGATGCGTTGCCTCAATTCCTGAAGTTCCAAGCGTTCAGTCGGATTGGGACTCGTGAATGGGACCTGCCGTTCCACGCCTCCCGATTCCTCGTTCAACGAATCGAGGGACTCGGTTTTCTGCCGCTTCTGGCGCCGCAACTGGTCCAGGCACAGGTTGATCACAATTCGGGTGATCCAGGTCACGAAGCTGGATTCCCTTTGGAACTGATTCAACCTTTGCCAGGCCTTCACCCAGGCTTCCTGAGAAAGATCTAAGGCTTCATCTTCGTTGCGTAACAAGCTAAACGCGCGAGCGTAAATCTTGTCCCGATGCCTGGCCACCAATCCCTCAAAGGCGGAGGTGTCGCCGTTCTGGGCTTTCTGAACGAGCGTCTCATCCGTCTCGAGTGAATTGTCTTGCCCTGTTGTCATCGGATTGGACGGCACATTCGCGGAGGATATTCAGAGAAGTCCATTACAAATCTCACTAAAGTTTTCCCTTTGTTGAAGGCAGTTGATCCCCCAAACGCGGATCCTTTTGGCATGCGAAGTCGGATGCCTTGGCAAAGGCCTTGAACAAGGCTTCCACGATATGATGGGGTTCGTCGCCATAGAGGAGCTCGAGGTGGAGGTTGCATCGAGCCTCATTGGCAAAGGCTTGAAAAAACTCCCGGGCCAAGCCGAAGCGAAAGGCGCACACCATATCCCCGGAACGTTCTTCGCGTCCCAACTGGCGCAACGGCCAGCGATCCAATCCCTTCCAGACCAGGTAAGGCCGACCGCTGAAATCAATCACACACCGGGCCAGGCACTCGTCCATCGGCACATAAGCCTCTCCCGTCCAGGGATTACGCGGATCGAACCCTGTTCCATACCGGCGGATGCCGCGTTTGTCCCCTAACGCCTTGGCATAGGCTTGGCCGAGGGCGATCCCGCAATCCTCGACGGTGTGATGGGCGTCCACCTCCAGGTCACCCTGGCAATCCAGCTTGAGATCAATCATCGCATGCCGCGCCAGGAGGTCCAGCATGTGGTTAAAAAAGGCAATCCCGGTCTGGATATTCCCTCGGCCGCTTCCATCGATCACCAAGTCCACTCGGATCCGGGTTTCTTTGGTTGATCGCCTGACTAAGGCCCGTCGGACTTTCATAAGTGATTCTTTCTTTATCCTTTGACTCAAGAAAAGCCAACTGAATTTGAGTGCTTCCTCATGTTCAGCTTTCCGATGACGATGCCCGGCACTGCAAATCGGAGGTCTGCAGTTGGCAGAAACGCTTCTGCGGAATGAATTCCGCGCGCCGATTCTCCTCGGCGCCGAAGCGAGAGTGGCCCGGCATGCGCGGGATTAATCCCGCAGCGCCGGTCGACGCAGGATTCAAGACAGAGGTTTTTCCTTGCGACTTTACTGAAACAACATTTCCCTTGAGGCACACTTATGACGCGACGAGATCTTCTGCTGGCGGCGCTTCGGAATCAATCGACGCCGCGCCCCGCCTGGTTGCCTTTTGTGGGATGCCACGGCGGCAAGCTTATCGGCAAATCGGCCGCCGATTATCTCCGGTCTCCCGACCTGATCGTCCAGGGCTTGCTCGAGGCCTTCAGGCTCTATGAGCCCGACGGTCTTCCGGTCATGTTTGACTTGCAGATCGAGGCTGAAGTCCTGGGATGCGCTCTTCACTGGGCCGACGAAGTGCCGCCCTCGGTCGTGACCCATCCCCTGGCTGGAGGCGATTTGAGTCAATTCCCCACCCTCAGGGCCGACAAGGGACGGTTACCCGTGGTGCTGGAAGCGATGAACCGTATGAGACGCGAGGTTGGCAAGGAGATCGCTCTCTACGGCCTGATTTGCGGGCCCTTTACTCTGGCCGCCCATCTGATGGGCAGCGATTTGTTCCTGGCGATGTTCGATCGCCAGGAGTTCGTCTGCGAGGTCATGCAATTCTGCGCCGACATCGGCATCCAGATGGCGGGGCACTACCTGGACCATGGCGCCGACGTAATCGCAGTCGTGGATCCGATGACGAGTCAGATTTCAGCCCGGCATTTTCAGACATTTGTTGCCCCGCCCCTGAACCGGGTCTTCGACTCGATTCGCGCTCGGGGCTCTCTCTCCTCGCTCTTTGTCTGCGGCGATGTGACCCGCAATCTGGAGGTCATGTGCCAAACCCGGGCCGATAATATCTCAGTCGATGAACAGATCGACCTGCGCCAATTGCGCGAGCTCTGTGGCCGGGAGAACAAATCGTTCGGCGGCAATTTGCGATTAACGGCCGTTCTGCTGCTTGGGGATGAGGATGACGCCCGAACTGAAACGCTTGCGATCTTGGACAAGGCGGGTTCCCAAGGATTTGTCCTGGCGCCGGGCTGTGATCTGCCTTATCACGTGCCCCCCAAGAATCTTCAGGCTGTTGCCCAGATGGTCCATGATCCCTACCAACGGGACGTGGCCAAGACCACCCTCAAGTCCAAAGCTGACGATGCGTTCGCCGATATCCAGCTTCCCGATTACGAAGCCCGGCATTGCATTGTGGTCGACGTGATCACCCTTGATTCGACATCGTGCGCCCCCTGTCAATACATGATGGAAGCCGTCAGCCGGGCCTCCCAAAACACGCCGGTCCGGGTTTTTGTCAACGAACACAAAATCAAGGTCCGCGAGGGCCTCGGCATGATGATGCGCCTGGGCGTCAAGAGCCTTCCCACCATCTGCATCGATGGCGAGATCCGCTTTTCCTCCTTCATTCCCGATCAAAACACGCTGGTCGCGGCGATTGAGGAGGCCGCCCGCAAAAAGATGTCCTCATGATTCCCCTCTGTTTGCTGACCGGCTTTTTGGGGGCCGGCAAGACCAGTGTGCTGGAACATATCGCCCGGGAACCCACCCGCCGCCGACTCCTGTTTCTCGTCAATGAACTCTCGCCCGAGGACGTGGATGGCCACCGTTTGTCGGCCAGCCATTCCTCGGTCGTGGCGCTCCCGGGTGGCAGCATCTTCTGCGCGTGCCTGGTCTCGGAGTTCATCCGGCAGATGCGTGTCATTCATCGGGATTACCCCGATCTGGAAGGAGTCGTCATCGAGGCCAGCGGCATGGCCAATCCGACGGTTGTTCACCGGTTGCTCCTTGAAAGCCGGTTGACCGAGCAATTCTCGCTGCGCGGCATTGTGGTGGTCGTGGATCCAGGCGCATTTATCAAGCTTCGAGAGATCCTGCCAAACGTCACGGAACAAATTAAGGCCGCCAACCTGGTGATCCTGAACAAGGTCGATCTCCATCCTGAGAGCCTGATCGATCAGACCGACGCGGACATCCGGGAAATCAATCCGCGCTGTTTTATGGTGCGCGCGACTTTCGGCGAGGTCAGCCTGGATTGGTTTGCCCCTTACCCCTGGCCGGTTTCATCGACCGGGCAATACGCCCCTTGCCGGGATCCTCATTTCGTGGCGCAATTCGTTCGGGTCAAGGATCCCTTTGACCTGAACCATTTTGAATCAGCCTTCGCGAGGGTTCAAAGCGATTTCTATCGCCTGAAGGGTTTCGTTCCGGTTGGAAAGCGGTGGGTCTACCTCGATTTTGCCGGAGACCAACTGCGATCTCAGACGGTCCCCTGCCCTTCTCCTTTAGCCGGTCTGGCGGTCATTTTGCGCGCCGAGATCCGCAAGGAGACTCACCGCTTTCTGGAGGAACTCACGGCTTGAGCACAGGCCGAAGCACAAGGTTGCGGTAATCAACCGAGGTGTGATCGCCCTGAAGATAAAGGGGGCCGGGACGAAACTGGTCGGACCACAGAGCGCCGCCGGTGCAGCCAAGCAACGGTTGGTTATCGATGATTTTCTTGCCGTTCAGCACGACCGTCACGTGCCGTTGCACGAGTGTGATATCGAGGGTCTGCCATTCGCCGGGCGGTTTTTCAGCGTTCATGGCGGGCGTGATGCGGCTGTAGATCGCTCCCATGTTGTGGCTGTCCAGGTTTCGCCCGTAACTTTCCGTGACTTGAACCTCGTAGATACCCCGCAGGTAAATCCCGCTGTTCCCGCCCTTGTTCACCCGGGTTTCGAGCTTCAGATTGAAGTCTTCGAACTCTTTGTCTGTGCGCAAGTTTCCGTAGGACTTATGCGGTTTGCCTTCTTCCTGGACAGGCCGATTCATCAAAACGCCACCCTGAACACTCCAACCGTTGACCTGGTTGGGGCTCGTCAGTCTCCAGCCGGTGAGGTCCTGGCCGTTGAACAACTGAATCGGTTCTCCATATTTGACCCCGTCGAGATTCGGGCGCTCTGGCAGGGGCGGGATTCTCTTGCCCGAGAACGTTCTGCTGTCGGATCCCATTCCATCGCGGCGAATTTGGATGGTTTCCAACTCCAATCGGTCGCCCTCCACCCTGGCCATGATCAATTCCGGATAACGCTGAACTCTCACGACCTTGCCATTTGAATCTTTGCGTTGGACTTCATGCAACCGCAACACGTGCAACACACCCTCCCGCATGAAAACACAATCCAACGGAAACACGCTGCCGCCCTCCCAGAGCATGCTCGCGTCGTAATACCCTTTTTCCTTCGTGACGCCAAGCCAGCCCGGACCTCCGCCCGGCGTGGTGAGGGCCCAATGGCCCAGGTAGGGATCCATGTCATCGGCCTGCGCGGTCACGGCGCCAAACATCAAGCCGCACGCCGCCAGGGCCATCATCATGCGTGAATTCTTTACTGCATTCATCGTTCAACCTTTGTTACATTTGTTACTTTATTCTGTTTAGAGATCTCTCATCCCACCGGCGCCGGGTGGGGCTTATCTTTTGATGCTCGGGATTGGATTGAGGCCGTGGTCCGGACACCGAGCCCATCACAATCCCAGGATGCCCACCCCATTCGAGCCTTACCGGCCTTCTCACCATCCAGCTTCCATGAGAAAGATTTCGGTCTTCGCCATGATCACTTCTGGAAACAGGCCCAAAACAAACACGAACACCGCCAGGATGCCAAGAACGAACTGCACCGAGAATTGGGGACAGATGGCGGGCAGGTTTTCGGAGGGGGGTGTGACATAGATCTGTTTCAGCAGTTGAAGATAATAGTAAAAGGAAACCACACTCGTCCCCAGGGCCACCGCCACCAGCCAAAGCAGGGCGTGTGGCGACGTCTGCGAGTTCAATGCCCCCACAAAGAGATAGACCTTGCCAAAAAATCCCGCCAGCGGAGGAATCCCCGCCAAAGATAGGATAAAGACCAGCATGCAAAAGGAGAGCCCCGGAGATCGCCGCGCAAGCCCGGCAAAAGCGTCCCAATGATCGTTGCCCGAGGGGGCCGCCACCGCCACCACCCCAAAGGCGCCCAGTGTGGTTAAACCATAAGTGATGACATAATAGACCAACGCCGATATTCCCCGCGGATCCGCCGCAATCAATCCCAGCAGCATATAGCCCGAGTGGGCGATCGCCGAATAGGCCAGCAGCCGTCGGACGCTGGTCTGGCTGAGCGCCGCGAGGTTGCCCCAGACCATGGACACCACCGCCAAAACGGCCAGCAGAGGAACCCATCCTGGGGCCCACGCCTGCCAGGCCGCGCTCCCCTCCAGACCCGAGAATCCCGACCACATCACTCGCGCCAATACCAGGAAGCCTCCCACCTTGGAGGCGGACGCGACAAAAGCCGCCGTCGGAATTGGCGCGCCCTGGTAAACGTCAGGCGCCCAGCCGTGAAAGGGGGCCGCCGCAATCTTGAATCCCAGTCCGATGACCACCATGACCAGCGCCAGAACCAGGAGCGGCTCCTGGGGATTGGCCCGCCAGGCCATCGTCATTTTGTGCAACAGGAGTTCACCACTCAATCCATAGAGCAGACTGAGCCCGAAAAGCAGAAAAGCGCTGCTGACACCTCCAAAAAGAAAGTACTTCAGGGCAGCCTCGGCGGAAGATCGGTTTTCAAGTTGGAATCCCGCCAACACATAGAACGAGAGACTGGCCAGTTCCATTGCGATAAAAATCATCAGCAAATGATCCGAACTGACCAGGATCAGGAGTCCCAGCGTGGCGAGCAGGAGGAGAATCACATATTCGCCGGCGTGGCGGCTCTCGCGGTTCTGAAGCGACAGACAGGCGCAGAAAAAGGCCATCGCCAGAATCGCCAGCTTCAGGAGGCGGACAACCGGATTGGAGATCAGCATACCGTCCTGAATCTCGACCGCTCCTTTCTGAAGCACGACCAGAGTCATGGCGGCGAGCATGCCGATTCCGGCGATCAATACCCCGCCGCGCCATCGGCTCTCGAGGGGCAAACCGCGGGCGCAGAACTGGTCAAAACCCAACACCGCCGCCGCGGTGATCACCAGGGCGATCTCCGGCCACAACGATTGCATCATCTGGAAGTAATCGATGCCGATCATAAGAGGCTCCGGCGTGATAAAACCCGCATCAAATCCGACTGCAGCGCGGGCAGGATCAGGTCAATCAGCAGCTTGGGGTAAAGCCCTATGACCAGGGAAGTGGCCATCAACAAAATGGCCGCCGCGCGTTCCGGCAGGCTGATCGCCGGCAGCGGGGGCCCAGGCTCAGAGGACCCCATGGCGTGGTCGCTGTAAAAGGCCTTCTGTAGGGCGCGCAAAATGTAGGCCGCTCCCAACACAATGCCCGCCCCCGCCAGAACGGCGAAGGTCGGAAAACTCCGCCAGGCCCCGACCAGGATTTGCAGCTCGGCCACAAAACCGCTGAATCCTGGCAGCCCCATCGACGCCACTCCGGCAACCAGAAAGGTGGCCGCCGCAAACGGAATCGATCGCGCCAATCCCTGTCCTTCCAACACATCCAAATCCCGCTCATGGACCCGGTCGTAAACCATCCGGCCGACCACGGCAAACAGCAGACCGGCAATCACCCCGTGCGAAAACATCTGAACCACCGCCCCGCAAAGTCCCACTCCATTCAGGGTCATCAATCCAAGCAAAACAAATCCCATGTGACTGACGCTCGAATATCCAATCACAAACTTAAAATCCTTCTGCACAAGCGCCACCATCGCTCCATACAGGATCCCGATCAAACCCAGCGCCGCAAAGAAATCCTGCCAGGCGGCCACTCCCATCGGAAACAAGGGCATGGCCACACGCAGGGCCCCATAGGCCCCGAGCTTCATCACGACTCCCGCCAGCAACATCGAACCCGCTGTGGGAGCCGCCACATGGCCCGTGGGAGCCCAAGTGTGAAAAGGCCAAAGACCCGCCAGAATTCCAAACCCGACGAACACCAAGGGAAACACCCATTGCTGAAACTCCCGGGTGAACGCGTGCTGGGCCAGGTCCAGCAAGTTGAAGCTGCTGCCTCCGGCCACCCCATAGGCCGCCAAAATGCCCAGCAACACCATCGCGCTGCCCACAAAGGAATACAGCGCCAGTTTCATGGCCCCGTAGGTGCGACGCGTGGATCCCCAGATCGCAATTAAAAAATACTTCGGCACAATCGCGATCTCGTAAAACACAAAAAACAGGAACAGATCAAAGCTCAAAAACACGCCGTATACCCCGCCGATCAGCACCAGGTAAAATGCAAAGAACTCCCGAGGTCGCTCCTCGATGTTCCAGGAAAACAGAATGCCCGCAACCGCCGCAAGACCCGTCAGCAGGACCATCACCAGGCTGATGCCGTCCGCCGCCAAATGATAATCAATGCCCAGCGACGCCACCCAGGGCACGCGCACGATGTCCACGATCGGGCTGCCGTCGCGAGGCGGGGCGAATCGGGCTGCGGCAATGACGCCCAGGACAAAGGTCGCCAGCGCCATCGCCAGGGCGACGACCTTGGCCCGGCGCTCCTGCTGTGACGGCAGGAGCAGGACGGCCGCCGCCCCTAGAAAACTGAGATAGATGGTCCAGGCCAGCATGTCAGTAGTTAATTTGGGCAAGCAAGTGCGTCACGGTAACATTGATCCAGCGCAGCACGACTTGCGGATAGATCCCGAGCAACAACATCAGTCCCACCACGGGCATCAGAAGATAACGTTCCCCCTGGCTCAGATCCGTTAATCCCCGCCATTCCTCCTTCAACGGTCCGTGGAAGACTTTCAAGATCAAAGTGAGTATAAAGATTGCTGTGAGCAGCAAACCGGCCACGGCCGCTCCGGCCGCCCAGGGCGCCAGCCCAAACGTCCCTTTGAAGATCAGAAACTCACCGATAAAACCGTTCAAGCCAGGCAGGCCCAGGGACGAAAAAAGGGCGATCCCCGTGATTCCCGTATAGACCGGCAGGATCGAACGGAGCCCGCCAAACCGGTCGATATGCCGAATCCCGCCCGCGCGAGTTTCCAGCCATCCCACCAGACCGAACAAAGTGGCGGCGGTCAAACCGTGGTTCAGCATCTGGAGCAGAACGCCCGCCAGGATAGCCGAGCCTTCCATGACGCCGGCCGGCGGCTGATCGGTTGCGGTGACGGCGGCAAAGATTCCGAGCAGACAGTAACCGAGATGGTTGATCGACGAATAGGCCAGGATGCGTTTGAGGTCGGTCTGCGCCATCGCCGTCCATGCCCCGTAAACAATGGTGACAATCGCCAATATCAACAAGGGAGTCCGGAACCACTGCATCTGTTCCGGAAACAAAGGAGCCAGGATCCGCAGGAAACCGTAAACCCCCATCTTGGACATCGCGCCGGTCAGAAGCATGGCCACGCCGGTGGGCGCCTCGGTGTAGGCGCTGGGCAGCCAAATATGGAAAGGAACCAGGGGCACTTTCACCGCGAATCCCAGAAACACGCCCAGAAACACCAGCATTACAATCAACTTCGGAGGCATCTCCAGCCAGCCTACCCAGGCCACCAAGGAGCTCGTCAGCCTCCCTTCCTGGGCCCGGGACGAGAGTTCGAGAAAATCAAAGGTGCCGGTGGCCAGGAAAATCGCCTGAAAGGCCAGGAGCATCGCCACGCTGCCCGCCAGCGTGTAAAGAAAGAACTGGTTTGCGGCGAATCCACGCTGTTTGCCCCCCCAGCCTTTGACCAGGAAAAAGGCCGGCAACAAGCCGAGTTCCCAAAAGATGAACCAATGGAAGAAATTCAATGCCGTGAACGTTCCCAGCAACCCGGTCTCCAAGAACAGGACCAAAGAGAAGAACAATCCTGGCTTATGTTGAATGCCCCAGGAAACCAGGATCGCATACGGCACCAGCACGACCGTCAAACCCAACATCAACAGGCTCAGGCCGTCCACAGCCAAAAAATAGTGAACTCCAAGGTCCCGGATCCATTCATGGCGCTCGACCAGTTGCATCCCGAGCACCGAGGGATCGAACTGTGAGGCAACCCCCAGGGCCAAGCCTGCCGTCAGGAGGGACGCGCCCAAGGCGATGAGACGGCTCAGGGCCTGCCGATGCTTGGGGAGCAACAGCAAGAGCACCCCCCCCAAAGCGGGAGTGAACGTCAGAAGTGTGAGCCAGGGCAGCGTCCTCATCGCCAGCCTCCCCAGGCCAGCAGCAAAAACAACGCCGCCAAAGCCAATGCCAGCGATCGCAAATAATGTTGCACCTGTCCGTTCTGCATCGCTGAAACACGCCGCCCCCCCAACCGAATTTTGTCGCAGACCCGGTCAAAACCCAGGTTGATCCCATATTCATCCAGCAAGCGGCTGGCCCAGGAAAAGCCCAAGGTCAGCTGGGACACGGCTGCCACCGCGTTTTCCCAGAGGTTACGTTCGATCCAGTCACAAACGCGTCCCATGGCCAGGGTCCAGGCAATAACCGTGCGCTGGTAAACTTCATCCCAATAGAGCCGTTGACCGAGCCAGCGAAATCCCTGCGGCTGGATGACCTCCAAGGGATCTGTTGCCGCAAGAACTCGGCCGGGCTTGCGTCCATATAGCACCCAGCCCAATCCCAATCCGGCCCCGACAATGAGGCCGGAGACAATCATCAGCCCCAGAGTTCCCGTCGAAACTCCCTCCCCCTCGTGTCCGGTGAGATATCGGTGGAACCCTGGCCAGAAGGGAGTGTTTATGAAGCCAAGCCCGACGGCGCCCACGGCCAGGATGATCAGAGGAACCGTCATGACGGCCGGGCTTTCGTGAGGAAGCTTGTTAGGCCGCCGCCCTTTGGATGAGTCGGAGTGGTTCAATTTCTGTTTTTGGCCCCGGTAATCTCCGGCAAAGACGTACACCATCTGTCGTGTCATGTAAAAGGCCGTCAGGAATGCTCCCGCCAATCCCAGGAAAAACGGCCCCCGGGATATCGGCCAAGCCATCGCCTCGTGCAGGATTTCGTCTTTGCTCCAAAAGCCTGAGAACAGCAGAGGCACCCCGGCCAGGGCCATCATGCCGATGGCATATGTGGCAAAGGTCACGGGCATGTGGCGCCGCAATCCTCCCAAACGACGGATATCCTGTTCATGGTGGCAGCCGTGGATGACAGATCCCGCTCCCAGAAATAAGAGGGCTTTGAAGAATGCGTGCGTCAGCAGATGAAACATGCCGGCCGCATATCCCCCAACCCCCAACGCCATCATCATATAGCCCAGTTGAGAGATTGTGGAATAGGCGAGGATTCGTTTGATATCGGTCTGGGCCACCGCAATCGCGGCTGCCATCAAGGCCGTAATCGCCCCGGTCCACGCCACCACCACCATCGCCGGAGACCACCCCGCCACTCCCGCGGGGTCCGCATCCAGCAATGGATAGATTCGCGCCATGAGAAACACGCCCGCGGCGACCATCGTTGCGGCATGAATCAGAGCGCTGACGGGGGTCGGACCTTCCATGGCGTCGGGCAGCCACACGTGCAGAGGCACCTGGCCGGACTTGCCAATGGCTCCGCAAAAAATCAAGAGGCTGATGCAGGTCGCCAGCGTCAGTCCCCCGAGGGTGGCGCGCGCGACCAATCCCTCCAGCGCGCCGGCCTCCAGGCATCCCTGGCCGCCATCGTAAAACAACAGCGTCCCCGTGCGGGCATAGAGCCAAACCATGCCCAAAAGAAATCCCAAATCCCCGATCCGGGTCGTTAAAAAGGCCTTGCGCGCAGCCTCCGCGGCGCTCGGTTTGTGGAACCAGAATCCAATCAAGAGATAGGAGGCCAGGCCGACCAGTTCCCAGCAGATGAACAGCAACAACAGGCTGTTCGCCACAACAATCCCCAGCATCGCCGCCGCAAACAGGGACATGAAACAGAAAAACCGGGTGAAATTGGAGTCCTCCGCCATGTAGCCCAGGCTGAACACGAAGATCAGTCCGCTCACCAATGTCACCATGACCAGCATGCAGCCCGCCAAGGGATCCAACACCCATCCGATCGACAGCGGGTAATTGCCAAATTGAAACCAGACGTGGTTCTGGTAATGCCGCCAAACCGCATCATGCCCGCTCCCGGCCATCGTGGGCCAAAAGGCCAATACCGATCCGATAAAGGCCAACAGAATCCCGCCAAGGGCCAGCGAAGCCGCCAGTGTCCGCTGCTCACGTTTCATCAGGGCAATGGCCCCCGCCGCCATCAAAGGCAGCCCGGGAATCACCCAGATGTGATTGATGATCCACTCCATGCGTCAGCCTTTCAAACGATCCATCTCATCGAGGTTCGTGGAATGGAAATGCCGGTAAATGGCAACGATCAAGGCCAGCCCAACCGCCGCTTCCGCCGCCGCAATGGCCAGTGCGAACAAGACAAAAACCACCCCCCCCATCGGCTCGGCGTCGGGACGGAACCGCCAGAAGGCGATGAAGTTCAGGCTGCCCGCGTTGAGCATCAACTCGAGACCCAACAACGCCATAATGGCGTTGCGCCTCACCAGAATCGCCGCCAGTCCAATCCCGAACAGGGCCCCCGATACGAGGAGACATTGCGTCAACGGGTTCATGGTTTCCTTTCGTTGTGGCGCCTCGCCGGATCCATCGCTAAAATCACCGCCCCCATCAACGCCGCCGTGAGCAGCAATCCCAAAACTTCGAGCGGCAATATGTATTGGGTCATAAGCGCCTCCCCGATTTGCCGCACGGTTGCCGGCGTGACGGCGCCGGAAGTTTCAACAGCAGATGATGCGAGCACACATATTCCAATGCATCCCATGACCAGTCCCGCCATCGCCAATCCCACGATGGCGGAGCCCGCTGTTCTTTTGAGTTCCGCCTCCGCCCCGCCGTTTCGCGTCAGCAAGAGCGTGAACACAACCAGGATCGCCACCGCTCCAACCGAGATCAGGATCTGGGCAAAGGCGACAAACTCGGCTCTCAACTGCAAATAGATCACCGCGAGACCGACCAGGCTGACGACAAACACCAAAACCGCGTGCACCGGGCGCCGCATCATCATCGCGATGGCCGCCGCTGCCATTACCCCCCAACAGACCAGTGTAAAGAAATCACTCTGCATAACGATAAACACGCGGACCCCAGCCGCGGCGGCGCCTCAAGCCCCAAGCCAATCCCATGAAGGGCAATCCCACGCCCGCCAATCCGAGAAACCACCGGCAGCCCCAAGCCGCCGGAAACGACCAATCCCGGCTGTAATGCCATCCGGCGGCCACCCCGATGTTGATCAGGGCCATCGGCAAAAGCAACTTCCAGCAAAAACTCATCAGCTGATCGGCCCGCAACCGCGGCAGTGTCCCTCGCAGCCAGATAAACACAAACAACAGCCCCATCAGCTTGATCCCGAACCAGACATAGGACGGAATGAACTGAAGCCCCGGGAGCGGCGCGCTCCAGGCCCCCAGAAACAACACCACCGCCAGACTGCTCACCGCAAACATGCCGAAATACTCCGCCATGAAAAAAATCGCATACTTGAACCCCGAGTATTCTGTCATGAATCCGCCGATGATTTCCGATTCGCCTTCCGGCAAATCAAAGGGCGAGCGATTGGACTCCGCCAGCGCCGCCGTGAAAAAAGTGAGAAAACCCGCCAGCCCCCAGGGAGTCAGGATGTGCCACTGCGGCACAAAACTCACATACTCCGCCTGGCGCCGGGCGATCTCCACGAGCGACAGCGAACCGGCCATCATCACGACCGCCACCGTGGAAAGAACCAGCGGCAACTCGAAGCTGATCATCTGCGCGATTGCCCGGATGGCGCCCAGCAAAGAGTATTTGTTGCGACTCGACCATCCCGCCATGAAGGCCGCCAGTTCGCTCCCCGCGCCTACGGCAAAGAAGAACAGGAGTCCCGCGTCCAACGGCATCGGGGTCATCTCGCGTCCGTAGGGAATGACAGCAAAAGCCAGGGTGACCGGCGCCAGCATCACAATAGGCGCCAGGAAATGCACGATCTTGTCCGCCCGCGCCGGAACGATGTCCTCCTTCGTGAGCATCTTGATGCCATCGGCCGCCGGCTGCAACAACCCGAACGGCCCGACCCGGTTTGGTCCCGGGCGGTTTTGGATTCTGCCTAGGCCCTTTCGCTCGAGAATCGTCGTCACCGCAAAGAGCGTGGCGAATCCCCCCACCAGGGCGGCGGCCTGCAGCAGGGCCTGAATCCACGGCCGCCATGCGGGCTCGAACCACCCCGTCAACCATGCGCCCAGGTTCACGATCCAAAACTCGGGGTCAGTTACTGCCAAGATCGTTTGCATGCGAGATCGCGGGGGGGGTCGATTATTGCGGGGGTTGACCGGGCCCGGCGGTGGCGCCGGCCGCTGGCTTCTCCTTGGCCGCCTGCTGCTGGCGCGCCTGTTCCAACTCCGCGTCCACAAGCGAGGCCTCCGTCGGATGGATCTGGCGATAGTAGGCGTTAGGCTTGGCTAGATCGCGCTTATGCAGCAACAATCCCTCGAACCGGTTGCTCCGGCTCAGTTCGTATTCCTGATCCATTTTGATGGCATCGAAGGGGCAGACCTCGACACAAATCTGGCAGCTCATGCAGACCGAGATATCAATGTCGAAAAGATGCGGGTGCTTCCGCGGCCGGCCGCGTTCGTCTTTCTCCGGCACAATGTAAATGCATTGGGGCGGGCATTCTTTTTCGCAGATCTTGCATGCCACGCATCGCAGGCCCTTTTCAGGATCGTCCCCGTCGTAGACCAGAAACGGGAAATTCCGGTTGTTTTCAGGAGTCGGTCGTTTTTGCTCGGGATACTCGACTGTGACCAGGCGACTCTTGTGAAAATAGCTCCCGAAAAAATTCCTGGCCGTCACCCGCAATCCCTTGATAATGCCCTGGCCCCACATTAGCGATCCACCTCCCCCAGGACGATGTCGATACTCCCCAGGATAATGACTACATCGGCCAGCTTGTGGCCCAGGCACAGATCCTCCAATACCGTCAGGTTGATCAGACTGGGCGGGCGGATGCGATATCGGTAAGGATTCGCGGAGCCATCGCTGATCAGGTAAAAGCCGAGTTCGCCCTTTGGGGCTTCGATTCGTCCGTAGGCTTCGCCTGGCTTTGGCTTGAAATTACGGATCTTGACCTTGGGATCCAAGATTGGCCCCTCGGGAAGGTCACGCATGGCCGCTTCGAGGATCCTCAGCGATTCCCGCATCTCGAGCAACCGCATCATGAACCGATCGTAGCAGTCTCCGTGATCCCCCAACGGCACCCGAAACTCAAAACGGTCATAGATCCCGTAATGGTCCACCTTCCGGATGTCGTAGTTCACTCCACTGGCCCGCAAGACGGGACCCGTGATGCTGGCATGGATCGCCAGTTCCCGGGGCAACACGCCCACTCCCTGCAACCGGGCCATCAGGATCTCGTTCGTGGTCAACAACTGCTCGAACTCATCGAGAAAAGGCCCGAAGCCGCCTGTAACCTGTCTGACCTGATCGAGCCAGCCTGCCGGCAAATCAACCCGACACCCTCCGAACCGCATGTAATTGCACATCATCCTCGAGCCGCTCAGGGATTCGAACAGGTCCAGGATTTTCTCGCGTTCGCGGAACGCATACATCAACGGCGTGCCCATCGCCCCCAGGTCTTGCAGTAAAAACCCCATCAGACACGCATGATTTTGCAGCCGCGTCAGCTCGCCCAAAATCACTCGCAGGTATTCCGCCCGTTCCGGCACGGTGAGCCCGGCCAGTTTCTCGACCGCCAGGGCATAGGCCCAATTGTTGGTCATCGAACAAAAATAATCGAGCCGATCTGTGTAAGGCATCGAAGACAAATAGGTTGTCTTTTCCGCGATCTTTTCGTGGTTTCGATGCAGATAGCCGAAGACCGGCTTGAGGCGCACCACCGTCTCGCCGTCCAGGGCGACATCCATTCGAAACACCCCGTGCGTCGATGGATGCTGCGGCCCCATCGAAATTTCGAGCACTCCTTGGCCCTCGGAATCCTCCCTCTCCGCCTTTTGGAAACGATAGCGCCGGTTCTCGGTTTCGAGATTCGATCGGTTGGGATGCACAAAATCCACCATGGCCGGTTATCGCGGGAAATGCCCCTTCGCCTTGGTCAACACCTCGCCGTGGGGCGTCGGCTCGTATTCGTAGTCGTCCGGTTCGACGTAATCCCTTCGCATCGGGTGATCCAGAAACTCGGGCCACATCAGCAAACGGCGCAAATCGGGATGCCCCTCGAATACGATCCCGTACAAGTCGTAGACTTCCCGTTCCTGAAGCTCCGCTCCCCGATAGACCGGCGTTAACGAGGGCACCCGGACATCGTCGGTTCGATTTCCGGTCCGCAATCGCAGCACCACCGGACCCTGCTGCAACTCCATCGAATACAGATGATAGACGACTTCCATATAACCGGGTTCAACCCTTTCCACGGTTTGCTCAAACTCTTGTTCTACTTCGTCCACCACTTTCTTCACCAGGACGACCTCGGACACGCGTTTCTCGAGCCAATCCACCCCCGTGACATTCGAGGCGTAGTCCAAACGCAACCGGCTATCATCCCGCAAAAACCTGGCCACCGCCACTGCGCTCGCCGAATCCACCCTGAGCGAATCGGGATTCCCCGCGCTGCCATTGGCAACAACCGCCAGCTTCGCGCCGGGCACAGCCGCTTCCGCTCGGGTCTTGATCTGTTCCAGGGTTTCCATTGCTGGATACTCACTGATCTTGGGTCACTCTTTTCGTTCCAAAACCGGCGGCCGCCAAACCTCCGGATTGGATGACGGCTCCAAGTCATGAGCGCCAAAATGCGGAATGGGATACTCGCCTGGCACATCCGATTTCGTGTGGGGCGCCCGTCCGGGTCCACGCAACGCCTGGCTGGCCACCTTCTTTTGCAGCGTGATCAACGCGTGGAGCAACGCCTCGGGACGCGGCGGACATCCCGGAATGTGAATGTCCACAGGCACATACCGATCGATGCCCTTAAGGACATTGTATCCCTGCTTAAACGGCCCTCCCGATATCGCACAAGCCCCCATCGCAATCACGTACTTGGGTTCCGGCATCTGGTTGTACAACCGAACAACCTGCGGCGCCATCTTCTTGGTCACCGTCCCCGCCACAATCATCAGATCGGCCTGCCTCGGCGAAGGCCGAAAAACCTCGGATCCGAATCGCGAGATGTCAAATCGCGCCATCGACGCTGCGATCATCTCGATGGCGCAACAGGCCAGCCCAAATCCCAACGGCCAGAGTGAATTGCTCCGTCCCCAATTATAAAGGGCTTCGATCGAGGTCACCCACACCCCTTGAGAGCTCAAGCTGTTGCTAAGCTTTTCGTCCATAGTGGATTATTGCCAGCGAAGCCCCCCTTTTCTCCATGCCCAGATCAGGCCTTCCAATAACAGCAGGATGAACACCGCCATTGCCAGAAATGCTCCAACGCTCAAACCCTGAAACGCGACAGCAAACGGCAACAAAAACACGGTCTCCACATCGAAGACCAGAAAGACAATGGCGTAAATATAGAAATCCGAACGAAACCGGATCCAGGAATCGCCTTTGGATTCCAGACCGCACTCAAAAGTCGAGTTTTTGACCGGCCCGCTTTTGGGAGGACTGGTCCACCGGGACCAAACATAAGCTAAAGCCAAGGGGATCAGGGGGAAAACGACGGCTACCAGGAGGAAAACGGCCAGAAACAGGTAACCAGGAGCGTCGCCGTTCATCGGAAGGGATCAGTTGCAGTCGTTCTCTTTCGGAATATGTCTCTTGAGGCCCACAGAATGGGCGACATCCTCGAATTCCTCCGAACTGACGGTATCGAGTGTTTTGCCTTTGGAGGCCAGTTTTTCGTTAATCTTCACCGCCTTTTCGACCATGCACTCATGAGTCTCCTGGGTGCCCCCCACCAGGGCGAAATTGGGTCCCGTGGTCACCCGTTTGTGGCCGTCGGAATCCAAACCCACCCCGAGCAAAACCTTTCGCTGACGTCTTTTGTTCTTTTTGGGCGCTTCAGCCATTCGCCAAACCTAAGTTCTCCCCCGTGCAAGTCAAGCCCATGAGCAACGAATTCGAGCCCTATCTTCACTTGCTATTGCATTTCTCTCACACTGCGTTAACTAATACAGCAATAATGCCGATGAGATCAGGGCCGTAAGGGCCTTTCGGATTACTTGGCGCATAACAACCAGCTCAAAGAAAATTGGTATAAAGTCATGCCCGATGAATCGTGCACGGCGCGCGCTATCGGATTCTATGAAAAATGGACTGTAAATTGAAGCTACTGGCTATTGAAGCTCCTCAGGACAACCAGATCTCTCTGAAAGCGGTTGTGGGCGATCGGATGCCCAAGGCCACTGTCCTGACAGCCTCGAGTGGCCCACAAGGGCTCGAACTGGCCCGTGCGGAAGATCCTGATGTCATCCTGCTCGATATCGTGATGCCTGGCATGGACGGCTATGAGATCTGCCGAAAACTCAAAGCGGATCCTTGTCTGCAAACGATTCCGGTGGTTTTCCTGACGG
This sequence comes from Verrucomicrobiota bacterium, assembly GCA_022709905.1. GTDB lineage: Bacteria > Verrucomicrobiota > Verrucomicrobiia > Limisphaerales > UBA1319 > JAKLHY01. Next base: position 26,243 of record JAKLHY010000005.1, read on the forward strand.
CGTTGAAAACCGATCGCGAAAGCCGCATCAGGGCCTTGGAAGCCGGTGCGGAAGGATTCCTCTCCAAACCGTTCGACGAAATGGAGTTGCTTGCCCAGATCCGGGCCATGGCCAAGATCAAAGTCCTGAGTCAGCTGCGTCGAAATGAACAAAGCCTTGGGCTCCTTTTCAACACTGGCAACGACGCCGTCTTTGTGCATCGGATGGATGGCGTGACCCCCGGCACGTTTACCGAGGTCAATGAGGTCGCCTGCCAACGCCTGGGATACACCCGAACTGAATTCCTGCGGCTGTCACCTCAAGACATTGACGCGGGGGAATTAACCGAGGTCATACGCCAGGCTGTGAACAAGATTGCCGCCAGCGGCCATGCTGTGTTCGAGTCAGTCCATGTAAGCAAGTCCGGGGTGAGGATCCCCGTGGAAATCACCAGCAGGGCCTTCGAGAGCGGAGGCGAGGGGTACGTGTTGTCGATCGCCCGGGATATCACCGATCGGAAGCGGGCCGAGTTGGAGCGCGAGGTGACCCTCGAACTGCTTCGTTTTGCCAACCTCAGCCAGACCACCCGCGAGCTGGTCCATTCGGCGATCACCTTCTTTCAAAAACAGTCCGGCTGCGAAGCGGTCGGAGTGCGCCTGCGCCAGGGCGAGGACTTTCCCTATTACGAAACCCACGGTTTTCCGGACGAGTTCGCCCGCTTGGAGACCCATCTCTGTGCCCGTGACGCGGCCGGCGAATTGATTCGGGATTCCAACGGCAATCCGATGCTCGAATGCATGTGCGGCAACGTGATCTGCGGCCGGTTTGATCCCCGCCTGCCGTTCTTTACTCCGGGGGGCACGTTTTGGACGAATAGCACCAGCCAGCTGCTGGCCAGCACTAACGAGGCCGATCGCCAGGCTCGCACCCGGAACCGCTGCAACGGCGAAGGCTACGAATCCGTGGCCTTGTTTCCGTTGCGCGTCGGCGACGACCGCCTCGGATTGCTCCAACTGAATGATCGACGCCCCGGCCGTTTCAATCCTGAGACCATTGCCCTCTGGGAGCGGCTCGCCGGCAATCTCGCCGTGGCGCTATCCAAGCTCCAGACAGACGAGGCCCTTCGGGAAAGCGAACAACGCCACCGCACCATCCTACGAACCGCCATGGACGGATTCTGGCGCGTCGACCTGCGGGGGCGCCTGATCGAGGTCAATGACGCCTATTGCAGAATGAGCGGCTACAGCGAAGCCGAACTGCTCACCATGAGCATCGCCGAAATCGAGGCCGCCGAATCCCCCGTCGATACATCCAGCCATCTGCAGAAAGTGATCACCCTGGGTGAAGACCGTTTCGAGTCGATTCACCGCCGCAAAGATGGCAGCTGTTTTCCCGTCGACGTGAGTGTCCAATACAAACCCGCCGAAAACGGTCAGCTGGTCGTATTCCTCAGAGATATCGCAGACCGCAAGGAAATGGAGAAGAGGTTGCGCCAAAACGAAGCCCGATATCGCGCCCTCGTCGAGCACGCCCCGATTGCGATCTTTGTCAATCGCTCGGACCAGGTGACACTGGCGAACCAGGAATGTCTCCATCTGTTCGGCGCCCAGGCGCAAAAGCAATTACTTGGCAAATCGCCCTTAGAATTGTTCCACCCCGAGGACCATGCGCGTGTCCGTCAACGGATTCATGTGCTCCGAGATCTGGGAAGGCCCGTGGCTGCCGCCGAGGAAAAAATCATCCGCCTGGATGGCACTCCCGTAGACGTGGAAGTCAGCGCCGCTCCGTTCGAGGATGAGGGGATTAACTCGATCCATGTGGTCCTCCGCGACATCAGTGAACGCAAGCGGGCCGAGGATCGCTTGCGTCGTCAAATCGCCCTTACGGCAGCCATAAACGAGATTCTCCAGGCTTCACTGCATGCGAAGACGGAGACTGAAGTCGCTCGCATCGGACTTTCCGAAGCGCAGAGGCTCACGGGAAGCACGTGCGGTTGGATCGGCGAGCTCAATCCAACGGGGCGACTGGATACCATTGCTTTCAGCGTCCGGAAGGGGGTGTCGTTTGAACATGCCGGCGAGCTCGAGGCGCAAGTCAACGACATGAAGTCGCGAGGCATCTTCGGACAGGTTCTGGAAGACGGAAGGTCCCTCATCGCGAATGAGCCCGGAAAACATCCCAGCCGCGTTGGGCTCCCGAAGGAACATCCCGAGCTCAGCAGCTTCTTGGGGATTCCCGTGAAACAGGAGGGCCGCACCATCGGCATCATTGCCCTGGGTAACAAGCCTTCGGACTACACGCCACACGATCAGGAGGCCATCGAAACCCTCTCCATCGCATTGGTCGAAGCCATTCAACGCAAACGGGCCGAAGTGAAAACGGCCGCCCCAAACGAGGAACTTCGACGATGGCATGACCTCACTCTTGGCCGCGAAGACCGCGTGCTTGAGTTGAAACGCGAGATCAACGCGCTGCTGCTCAATGCCGGTCAACCGCTCCGCTACCCCAGCGCCATCGAGGGAACCAATCCCACCGCTCCTGCATGAGTCCTTTCCTAACATGCCCATCGCGGCCTCTGCTCCTGTGAAACACTCGAAGCGCTTCTGGAACATCGCGGGCTTGTTCACTCTGGTTTTTGCCGCGACGATGTTGGTCGGATGGCAATACAGCCTGTCTTATCAGAACCAGCTCCTCACCCAACAGCGGGCAAAAATCCAAGGCCGGCTAAATGAAATTGGCGCCTCTCTCACCTCGGCAATCCACCGGCGGCAATCCATCCTCACGGCATTGGCCGCCTTTGTTGAACTCCATGCCAAGGACGATTCAATTCATCAGAAATTCGAGATCTATGCGGCCGGTCTGCTGGCAGACGATACCGTCGTTCGCGCTATCCAGATCATGCCGATCAACGGCTCCAACCTGGTGTATCCCGCCAGCAATAATGCCGCTGTCCTCAACCGACGATTAACGGATTTGCTCGAGGACGACCGTCCGTCCGTCCGAGCCGATGTTCAACAGACCATTCAATCCCGCAGGATAACGGTCAGCGATCCCTACGAACTGCGCCAAGGCGGAAAAGGCGTGGTGGCGCGGCTGGCCATTTTCCAGGCCGATCAGCTCTCGGGCTTGGCGACCACCATCCTCGATCTCGATGCCCTCCTCGATTTGCCCGGAATCCACCCTCCCGCCTACGGACTCCAAATCACCCTCACCGACTCCGTGGGACAGCTGTTCCACGGAGATCCGCAGACTTCGACCGATCATCCGGTCACCTATGCTGTTCACCTGCCCAGCCGCCACTGGACCTTGGCCGCTCTGCCAAAATCCGGCTGGCATGCCGATGTCCAACCTACCATCGCATCCGTCCGACTGTCGGTCTTTCTGATCGCCCTTTTGTCGGGCGGGCTGGCCAGCGTCATTGCCAGACGGGAGTCCGTTTTGGCCTCAACCGTCCAAACTCGCACTCGTCAATTGGACGCATTCCAGGAGGATTTTCGTGTGCTCTTCGAACAGGCGATCGAAGGCATCATTATTGAGGACAGCCAGGGAAGATGCCTCCAGGCAAATCCTGCGTGCTGCTCACTCCTCGGTTTCACGCCACACGAGATCCTGCAAATCCGCCCGCGCGATCTCTTCGTCCTTGATGATCCATCGACCGTCACCGCCCCATTCGAGAATCTGGATCCGGGTCAGACCTTCGTCGGCGAGTGCCGCGTGCGACACAAGGGCGGGGCTGTCATCGACGTCGAGCTGAGCGCCCGAAAACTGCCCGGCGGACGAGCCCAGCTTTTTTTGCGCGATATCACCGAACGCAAACAGGCCGAGGCGCGCGAACTCGCCTCGAAAAGTGAGATGGCACGCATGCTGGCCGAGGCCGAAGTCTCCCGTCAAGCCCTGCTCAGCCTGCTCGAGGATCAGAAGAAGACCGAGGCCGCCCTCCGCGAGAACGAGGCCTTGCTCCGAATCGCCGGGCGCATGGCGCGCCTGGGAGGATGGATCGTCAATCTCAAAACAAATCAGGTCATCTGGTCCGAGGAGGTGGCCGCCATCCATGAAGCGCCACCCGATTACTCTCCCGGCGTCGAGGCAGGCATGAGCTTTTATGCGCCTGAGTTTCGAGAGAAGATCGCCCGCGTTTTTGATGCCTGCGCCCACGCGGGCATTCCTTATGACGAAGAAATGGAAATCATCACCGCCCGCGGCCATCGGGTCTGGGCTCGAACCATCGGGGAGGCGATTCGCGACAACACCGGACGGATCACCCATGTGCAAGGCGCCTTCCAGGACATCACCGAGCGCAAACGCGCCGACCAGGAACGCCAACGGCTCCTGGATCTCGAACACACCGCGCGAACTGCCGCCGACGAAGCCACTCAACGCCTCACCCAGATTCTGGGTCGCATCAGCGACGGTTTCGGCTCTCTGGACCGGAATTGGCATTATGTATTCGTTAACGACAAGCTCGCCCAGATGGTGGGTCGCCGCCGCGAGGACTTAATCGGTCACAACATTTGGACGGTGTTTCCCGAGGCCATCGGCAGCCCGGTTCATCACGCATACCACCAGGCCATGGCCGATCAACGGACCACCGAACTCGAGCACTATTACGCTCCCTTCAAACGCTGGTTCCTTCACCGTTTTTATCCATCTCCCGAGGGGCTCACCGTGTTCAGCCGGGATATTACCGAGCGCAAACAAGCCGAGGCCGCCCTCCGCGAAACCAATGAATATCTTGACAACCTCTTAAACTATGCAAACGCCCCTATCATTGTCTGGGATCCGCAGTTTAACATTACGCGTTTCAATCACGCCTTCGAGTCCCTGACCGGAAGAAGCGCCTCCGAAGTCATGGGCCGTTCTCTCGATCTGCTCTTCCCCCCGGCCTTGGTCCAAAGCACGATGGAGCTTATCAAAAAAACGCTCGACGGCGAACGATGGGAAACCGTCGAGATCGCCATCCAGCATCGGGACGGGACGGTTCGGACTGTGCTATGGAATTCGGCCACCGTCCTCGCTCCTGACGCAATAACCCCGGTCGCCACCATTGCCCAAGGACAGGATATTACCGAACGCATAAAAGCGGAAAAAGAGGTGCGCCGGCTGAATGACGAGCTCGAACAACGGGTCCGCGATCGCACTCTCCAGCTGGAGGCCGCCAATAAGGAACTCGAGGCCTTCACTTACTCCGTCTCCCACGACCTGCGCGCCCCCCTGCGGGCGGTCAACGGATACGCGCGGATCCTGTCCCAAGACTACGCCTCCACGCTCGATGTCAGCGGCCAGCAGGTCCTCGATATCATCCGTTCCGAGGCCCTGCGCATGGGCCAGCTGATCGACGACCTCCTGCAATTCTCCCGGCTGGGGCGTCAAACGCTCCGGATCCGCCACACCCCCATGACCGCCCTGGCCCTCGAGGTCTTCACGGAATTGCGGGGGCTCACGCCCGATCGAACGGTCGATTTTCAGCTTGCATCCCTTCCCGATGCCGCGGCCGATCCGGCCCTCATACGCCAGGTCTGGATGAACCTGCTCGATAACGCCCTGAAGTATACCCAGCGCCGCGACCGCGCCGAAATCACCGTGTCCGGATCCATCCAAAACCACGAGGCCGTTTACAGCGTCAAAGACAATGGCGCAGGATTCGACATGAAATACGCCGACAAACTCTTCGGGGTTTTTCAACGTCTCCATCAAATGGAGGAGTTCGAAGGCAACGGGGTGGGATTGGCCCTGGTCCGGCGACTGGTCCAGCGGCACGGCGGCCGCACTTGGGCCGAAGCCGAGCCGGATCGCGGCGCAACGTTTTACTTCACACTGCCCCTCTAAAACTTCAAAATGGAGCCAACGCCATGAAGAATAACTTCATTATCGCATGAATCCAACTCAGCCCCCGTATCCGACCGTTGTGGAGATCCTCCTGGTCGAGGATAATCCCCTGGACGCTGATTTGACGCTCCGCGCCTTAAAACGCTATCGCCTGGCCAACCATGTTGTCTGGGTGAAGAACGGCCTGGAAGCTCTCGATCTCATATTCGGGTTGACGGCGGTTTCAACCGATCCCATCCACCACGCTCCCAAACTGGTGTTGCTCGATCTCAAGCTGCCAAAAATCGACGGGCATGAGGTCCTGCGGCGCCTCAAATCCGATCCCCGCACCAAGACCATTCCGGTTGTCGTGATGACCTCGTCGCACGAAGAAGCCGATCTGCTTCGGGCCTGTCAATCCGGATCCAACAGCTACATTGTCAAACCGGTCGACTTCGACAATTTCATGGAAGCCGTTCGACAGCTGGGCCTGTATTGGCTGCTGTTGAACAAGTCCCCCACCCTCCCCCAACAGTCCCCAAACCATGACTGAGCCGCGTCATTCCCCCGCCGAAACGGCCCCCACAATCAAGGCTGAGCCCCCCCTTCGAGTTCTGATCGTCGAGGATTCCGAAATCGATGCCGGGCTGGTGCTGCACGAACTCAAGCAACACGGCTTTGGCGCGAATGCGCAACGGGTCGCCAGCAGCCAGGAACTCGAATCGGCCCTGGCCCGGCAATCGTGGGACCTGGTGATATCGGATTACGCCATGCACCAGTTCAACGGTCTCGAAGCTCTCCGGATCGTCAAGGCCAGCGGATTCGACCTGCCCTTCATCCTGATCTCCGGCACGATTGGTGAAGAACTGGCGGTCGCCGCCATGAAAGCCGGCGCCAACGATTATCTGCTCAAAGACCAACTGGCCCGGCTCGGCGCCGCGGTCAAACGCGAGTTGCGCGACGCCAAGGAACGCCACGCCCGCCGCCGGGCTGAGGAAATGTCCCAGGCCGCGGAAGCCAGGAACCGCGAGCTCCTCCAAGCCGCCGAACGCTCCCGCCAAGTCCTGCTGAGCATGGTCGAAGACCTGAAACGAGCCGAAGCTTCTCTGCGTGAAAGCGACACGAGATTCCAGGAGGTTACCTCGCAGATGGGCGAATGGGTTTGGGAAATGACCGCCGATGGTCTCTATACCTACGCCAGCCCCGTCGTCGAGTCCATCCTCGGTTACCGTCCCGATGAATTGGTCGGGAAATGCCACTATTACGATTTATTCATTCCCTCGGAAAGAACCGCGTTGCTGCAGGCGTCCCTCGATCATACCAGAGCCAGAAAGCCATTCAATCGCTTCAGAAATCATTGCCTTCACAAGGACGGCCACCGCGTCCTGCTGGAAACCAGCGGCATTCCGATTCTCGACGCGCAGGGAAATCTCCAGGGCTACCGCGGCGTCGATAGCGATATCTCGGAACGCGATCGGGCTGAAAAGGAAATTCGCACGTTCCGCACCATCTCCGACAAGGCCAGCTACGGCTCCGCCATTGTCTTGATGGACGGCACCCTTTCCTACGTGAACGAAGCCTTCGCCCGCATGCATGGATGGAAATCCCGGGAACTTCTGGGACAACCGTTCACGGTTTGTCATAACGACCAGCAAATCAACGCCATGCAGGAACACCTCAAGCGAATCCTCAGCGACGGAGGATTTGTCGCCCGGGAAATCTGGCACCAACGACGCGATGGCTCGGTGTTTCCCACCCTCATGAGCATCACCCTCATCCGGGATCCGGCCGGCCAGCCCGAGTTCATGTCCGCCACCGCCATTGACATCACCGAACAAAAGAAATTGGAAGCCCAGTTCCTGCGCGCCCAACGGCTGGAAGCCGTTGGCGCCCTCGCCAGCGGGATTGCCCATGACTTGAATAACATTCTGGCCCCCATTCTCATGACGGCCCCGCTCCTGAGCGACACCATCACCGACGGAGAAAGCCGCAACCTTCTAAAAACAATCGATACCTGCGCCCGGCGTGGCGCCGATGTCATCAAGCAGCTGCTCACCTTTGCCCGAGGCACTCCCAATGCCCGTGTCCCCCTCCCCGTCCGGCATTTCCTCCGGGATATGGAAAAGATCATTCGCGAAACATTTCCCCGCAATATCACACCGGTGGTTGATGTTTCCGAAAACCTGTGGACGCTCTTGGGGGATCCCACCCAACTCCACCAGGTGCTCCTCAACCTCTGCGTGAACGCCCGGGATGCCATGCCCGAGGGAGGCACCTTGACGCTGGAAGCTCACAACGTGCCCGTGGATGCCACCTTTGCCGCCATGACTCCCGGGGCCCAATCCGGCGCCTATGTCCGCATCCGCGTGGCGGATACCGGCACCGGGATCGCCCCCGAGCATCTCGCCCAGATCTTCGACCCCTTCTTCACCACCAAAGAAGAGGGCAAGGGAACGGGGCTGGGTCTTGCAACCGTGCAGGGCATCGTCAAAGGACACGAGGGATTCCTGCGGGTAGACAGCGAACTCGGACGCGGCACAGTGTTTGAGCTGTTTTTCCCGGCCTCCCCTCAGCTGGATTCAGCCACCGCCGCCCCCCCCGAGGCGCCGCCGCCCCGCGGTCATGACGAACTCGTGCTGGTCGTGGATGACGAAACCGAACTCCGGGACAGTCTGGGCCGGGCTCTGGAGGCCCTGGGCTATCGCGTCTTGAAGGCCGCAAACGGCGCTGAAGGCCTGGCCACTTTCTCCGTCCACCAAACCGACATTCGGGCCGTTCTCACCGATATGATGATGCCTGTGATGAATGGACCGGCGTTAATTCTTGCCTTGCGCGCCATCCAACCCCGCCTGATCATCCTGGGCATGACCGGATTGCCGGACCGAAAGGAAATTAAAGGCCTCGAACAACTGCAAGTGTCTGCCATGCTGGAAAAACCCTTTGCGTGCGATCAACTGGCACAAGCCCTCCACACCGCCCTCTCCTCTTTGTCCACCCCTCATTCTCAGGAGAATGCCGAATGAATATCGCGGACAAATGCTGGCGCGTCCTGCTGGTCGATGACCACCCCCTCATCCGGGATGGATTGCGAGCCGCCCTCCGGCGTGTCCTCCCCCAAGCGCGATTCGAAGAAGCCGGCTCAGCCACCGAAGCCGCCCAAAAGCTTGAGCCGCTCCGCCCGCACCTGATCCTTTTAGACGTGAACCTCCCAGGAATCAGCGGCCTCGATCTCGCCCGCCAAATCCACAAGACCCATCCGCACGTTCAGCTTCTCATGGTGGCCGCCGACGCCGATCCTTGGACCCTTCACGAGGCCCTGGCAGCGGGGGTTTCCGGTTTTGTCTCGAAACGAAATACCGGCGCCTGCCTCGCCGACGCTATCCACACCATCCTTCGAGGCGAACAATACCTCTGCCAGGACAGCCAGACCGCCCTCGATCGAGCCAAACACCACGAATTTCCCACACTGGAACCCCCGGGCCCCTCAGTCCTCACCGAACGCGAATGCGAAGTGCTACGGTACCTCGCCCATGGCGAGAACACCAAATCGATCGCCCACCTCCTCCAGGTCAGTCCCAAGACCATCGAGACCCACCGCCAGCATATCATGCAAAAACTCCGCACCAACAACGTCGCCGCCCTCGCCCGCTATGCCATTCGCCATGGCCTGACCACGCCCTGAGCTGAGTTCCATCCCGCGAAGCTGGCGCCCGGCAGTGTGACCGAGCGATGCGGGTTGTCGCAGACGGCCATGTGATCCGCCAAGCTCGGCTTTTCATGTCAGCGGGATTCCCTGGCGCGATAGAACCGATGTGATTCCTGAGGAGGATGGGATTATCCGAACCAGCAAGATCGCCTCCCCTCGAGTTTTCCGTCTGCTCCCTATCTCGCAATCCGGTTGTGTGTTCCCCCCCTAGACCTGTAAAACCGCATGCAACAATCACTTTCTGAAATGATTACTGTCCGCACGCAATCTGAACCACATCGCTGAGTCCCGCCGGAACGGAAATTTGACCGTCAAAGTTCGCCCCCCACCCGACCACACTTCCATCCTTCCGGAGGGCCAGACTGAAATCGCCGCCCGCGGCTACTGCGGCAACCTGATTAAGACCCGTGGGAATATCCAGCACTCCATAGTTGGGAACACCCCAAGCGGCGACAGTCCCATCAACAAAAGGAGTCATTGAATTGGCCCCAACTCATCCGCCGGCCGGGCCGATGTATTCCCGGGCAATGACGAGGTTATCGAAGTAAACGATGTTGGTGGGATTCTTGGTCCATCGGTCTGTGACGTAGGACTCGAGGGTCAGGGCGTTGGCTTTCAGCGCTTCGGTCTTGCGCCAGTTGATGCCGCGCCAATGGCCGAGCAGACGGCCGTCGATCCAGAAAGCCTGTTCGCCATCCGGTTGGCCGGGCGTGTTGTGTTTGAGCATGAACTCGGCGCAGATCCAGCGGTCTTTGGGGATGACCTCCTGGGCTTCGGGCAGGAACGAGTTCCCCCAATACTTGCCATCGGGAGACACCTGCATCTCATGCCAATAGCTGTAGAAATTCCATTTGCCCGGCGCGGGCCAGCGGGCCCAGTTGCCCCAAGGCTCGAGGGCCGTGGAAAATCGTTCGTCGCCCGTCGGACGCAAACCGGCGCCCCCAAAACCACTCCATTTGTCGCCGCCCCGCAGTCCTTTGTTGGCGCGCAAGGTGACAAAGTGATGCACATAATCACAGCCGGCGTCGAATCGGACATAGAACCGCACAAACACCGTCGGCGCCGCCTCGAACCACTGGGTCAGGCCATCCCCCTGGTTTTCGCCCAGCCTCGCTTCGACTTTCATGCATCGTTGTCCGCAGACCTCTCCCCGAGCTGGCGCAAGACTTAATGCCCTGCCTTTTCCCGAGCCTCTTTCGTCCCAGCGCGATCCCAATTCGCCCTTCTCAAAATCATCGGCAAAAATGACGGCCCGGTGAGTGTCGATGGTCGCATCGGCGCGGAATCCGGCCGCCAAACCCCGGCCCTGGGGCAATGCGCCTTCGGCGGCGTGATTCTGCTTGATGCCGCCCGCCGATGGCTTGGGCGGCGCCGGGCTTGTCAGCCGTTGAACCAGCCAGTCCTCGAACGCCGCCAGATCCTTCCACGAGGTGGCAACGTTCATCGAGCGTGCCGCGGGATCTTCCCGCGTAAACCCATCGTCGTCCACTCGCAGTCGCAGTGATTCCATTCCGCACAAATCCCGGCTCACGGCCAGATAAACCGCCACGCAATCGAAAAGGGTCGAACTGGCGTTCGGAGGAGAAACGACCTTCTGGTCGCGGCCGGCATTCCACTCGTTCCAAACTTTGTAGTTGTCCACCAGAGCCCGGACCATCGGATCGGCGCAGTCGCGGATCCGCGCGTATTTGTCTTGGCGCAATTGCACCCGTCCGCAGGTGTCCAGGGGAGTGATCGTAATGTCCCAGGGCGCGCTCAGCGCGATCCGGCACGCGGCCGGGTTGGCGCGGACATTCCATTCGGCAGCCGGAGGCGAACCTTTCCCATAGCCCACGCGCACGCTCCCATGCATGCCCACAAACCGGGCCTTCTGAGCCAGACGCGGTTCGCGCCGCAATGCCTCGGCAATGTTCGGCACCGGGCCAATGCACAACAGCGTGACCGGTTCGGCCGAGGACATCACGATGTCAATCATCGCCTGAACGCCGTCGCGGTGAACCTTGCCCGGATAACGGTCGAGGTCATAACCCTCGATCCACTTCGCCTGCCTGAAATCCGACTGGAATGGCACGTCAACTCCCAAGCCCACCGGAATATCGGTGCGACCGGCGGCCTCCAAAAATTTGGCGAGCAGCTTGGCGCGCGACAACGGATTCCCATAGTCGCCCACAACCAGTCGCACATCGAGTTCCGGGCAGCGCAGAGCCAGCGCCAATGCCCAGGTATCGTCAATGTCGTCCCCAATATCCGTGCTCAGGACCACAGGCGTCTTCGCCGCGAGCGCGGCATGTATCGCGACCCCAAGACAAACCAGGACCGCCAACCATCGTGCAAGTGTTTTCATATCCAGGCATTCAAGTCTGAGACTCGTCTTCGCCGAGCCAAGCGGCTACGGGTCCAACGACAGCCCGAGCGTAAACGGCCCCGCGCTGTCGTACATTCCGTAAACGGCTATTTGATAGGTTACCCCGCTCTCCGCGTCAAAGCTCAGGGAATCTCCCTGATCGCTGGCCACCGGGGTCAGTCCGCCAACCGAGGATCCCGTGTGAACGGCCAACGCAACTTCGAAGCCGGCTTTGACGGACAGCGTCGCTTCCCCTGCGGCGGGAACCGTCCAGGCATACCAGACCGATCGGTTGGGATCCCCGTAATCCACAGGTTGCGGCTCCCCGGGTTCCCGCGTGGCCACCATGTTGTGACCGGCGACTTTCACGTTGGTGCCGATCAGCGAAATCCGGTTGGCAAACAGGTCGTTGGCCGGCGCAACGCCCGCCGAGAGCGTGATCTTGCCGGGCTCGTCGCTCCACCACTCGTTGAATTCAATTCCCACGGCGATCTGGAGCGGGATTCCCGCGGCCGCGTCGAACTCGCAATAAGTTTCGAAGCCGGAACGATTGGTCACAGCGGTCAGTGAAGTCACGGTGTCGCCCCTGTAAATGCCCAGGCTTGCGTCGAAATCGGTGCCGGCCAATGACACGCCATAGCGCCCGGCCGACGCGGGGGTGAATGTCCACCAGACGGAATTGCTACTCGTCAGCAGCGGTTCGCCCACTTCCTGGGTGGCATTGGTGTTTTGCCCGAGAACTGTCGTCGGCAGCGGAGGCAACACAGCCCGGTCGGCAAACAGATCGTTGCTCACATCCTGGGCCCGGTAAAACCGCGTCGAACTCGTCAGGATATCGGGAGGGACAACGGCCATCCCGTTGCTGGCGCAGTAGACCCCCAAACGCGTCCAGGCCCGCAAATCCGATGACGCCTCGATCGCGTAGGTATGGCTGTTCAGGGCGCTCAAGCTCATAGATATTCTGCCGGCTGCCGGCCGCCCGATTTCCATGAAACGGGGAATCCCGTCAAAAATGGCCGCCATCAAGGTTTCCCAATCGGAAACCTTGATGCCCGTTATCAGATTCCCGAGGGTTGGATCCGGCAGAGTTCCCAGAACCATGCTGTTGCCATGAAACCGGGGCATCATCCGACGAAATACCAGCGAGCCATCAAACAACTTTCCAAGATGAATTGCGTAATCCGGAAACAAAGAGATCGGAGTGGGACCCGAGAGCGATTTCTCCAAGTCCGATGCAATCTGAGCGGCAACAGGCGCCAGCATCTCGTAGTCGCCGCTGATGGCATAATGGTAATTGGTGCTGCGATTGGGCAGCTCGAGGGCGGCCTCGTTCAATTGACTCAGGAATGCCTCGAAGGCCTCGCGAGCCGGGGCGAGCTCCGACGGTTTCTGAAGCGTCAGCAACTGAGGATGCCGGACGAGAAACTGCTCGACGTCCAGGCCGGTCCGCGCATAAACCGAGCGAAGTTCATCCAGGGGAGCATCGAGGTTCTGAGAAAACGCCAGGCGCCCCAGGAATTCGACGAGGCTGCAACCGGCTTGCAGGATCCGAATATCGGCGAACGCAAAAGTCATGTTGGTTTCACCCGAAAACTCGTTGCTGGAGAGCGTGAGCAGGAAGTCCTTGCGGGTCACTTGGGCAAAGTTGCCGCGCGCGGCCTCGACTTGCGGCACAATGTTGGTTCGAAAGAAATCCATCAGCTCGACGGTCTGGATCCCGGGGGGAATAATGGGAATGTCATTGGTGTCTCGAGGCAGGCGGGCTGTCCAATTGAAAATGCTTCGATTGGTCGGGGAAAAGCCAAGGCGATCGAGCCACTGCTGAGCGGGCGGCTGGTAAGGAAGCACCAGGATCCGGCTGGCGCCCAAAAGGGCATTGGCGATGGGATGTGTCGGATTGGCCTGGACCGCCGCCGCAAACTTCTGATGGGCGCCCACCATGTCCTGCGCCGCTAACGCGGCTCTTCCCTCAACCAGGAGTTGATCCACCGTTTGCGAACCAAGGTTGATCGCAGCCAGAACACACCACGTGATCAGGAAAAGTCGTATTTTCATGGAATTTACAGCTGAGTTACACAATGCCCGTCCTTATATTCGAAAACTTGGAAGGCACGCAACGCGAAAACGACTTTCGGCTTGAGCCCAATGGACGATTCCCGGAGAATGGGAACTCATGAAAAAAATGTTCCCTCCTTTGGCCCGGGCTCTGGCCATCGTTCTTCCCTTGGCGCTTGTATCTCCGCCCGCAATCGCCGCGGAAAAACCGTCCAATATTCTCCCGCCACAGGAGGTTGCCGACGGGTGGATTCAGTTGTTTGACGGTGAAACCCTGTTCGGTTGGGCGCCCCGGGGAGATGCCCGATGGGAAGTCCGGGAAGGCGCGATCCACTACGTCCCCGGGTCCGGCGGCGGATTTCTCTGCACCACGACCGAGTTCGCCGATTTCAAATTGCACACGGAGTTCTGGATCGACGACCAGGCCAATAGCGGAATTTTCCTGCGGGGTCCCGCCCAGGGAGAACTTGCCTTGGGCAATGTCTACGAGGTTAACCTTTTTGATGCCCATGAAAAATGGCCAACCGGCAGCATTAATGAGGTCGCAAAGGCCCGAGCCGCTCAAAAAACAGCCGGCCGATGGAACGATCTGGATATTACGGCCGAAGGCGATCATCTTCGGGTCACTCTGAACGGCGAGACCACTGTCGATGCCCGCGATTCCAAGTTGTCACGCGGGATCCTTGCGCTGCAAAACTACCAGGGCAAGGGCCACGTGCGATTCCGCAATCTTAAACTCAAACCCCTCGGGCTCACATCGATCTTCAACGGCAAGGATCTCACCGGCTGGAAGGAAATCCCCGGCCGCAAATCCGTTTACTCGGTCACCCCGGAAGGCTGGCTCAACGTCAAAAATGGCAATGGCGATCTGCAGTCCGAAACCGAATACGGCGACTTTGTGTTTCAGCTCGAAATCATCTCGAACGGAACCCATCTCAACAGCGGTGTTTTCTTTCGCGCGATCCGCGGTGAATTCTGGAGCGGTTATGAAAGTCAGATCCGCAATCAATGGGAGGGCGATAACCGCGCCAAACCCGTGGATTACGGCACCGGCGGCCTCTACAACCGCCAGCCCGCCCGTCGTGTTGTCTCGAATGACCGCGAATGGTTCACTCAGACGATTGTGGCTCAGGGTCCCCATTTGGCCACCTGGGTCAACGGCGTTCAGGTCACCGATTTTACCGATACCCGGCCCCCGCAAAAAAGCGCGCGCCAGGGTTACCGCGCCGAGGCGGGGGTTCTGAGCCTCCAGGGCCACGATCCCACCACCGATCTCTCATTTCGCAACTTGCGGATCGTCGAGTTGCCTCCGGCGAGGCCCTGAAGGCTGTCTACACCCCACGAAAGCCCGAGAATCTTTTACCCCGCCTCTTGCCCCATGGAAATGTTGCTCGTATTGGCGCTGGGATCCGCGGCATTGATCTTTACGCGCGTCCAGGTCCTCAAGAGTTACGCGTTCACGCTGTGGGTATTTGCCTGCGTGGCCGCTTCGATGGTTTATCCGTCGGCGTTCGGCACGTGGTTCGGATTCGACCTGAAGCACCTCATCGTCCCGCTGATCCAGATCATCATGTTCGGAATGGGCACCACGCTGAGCGTGGCGGATTTCAGCCGGGTCTTGACGATGCCTTGGGCGGTGGTCGTCGGCATGGTGCTGCAATACACCGTGATGCCCTTCGTTGGATTCGGACTGACCGTGCTCTTCGGTTTTGAACCGGAAATCGCAGCCGGCATGGTCTTGATCGGATCCGCTCCGGGCGGGGTCGCCTCCAACGTGATCAATTACCTGGCGCGATGCAACGTCGCCTTGTCCGTCACCATGACCGCATTTTCGACGTTGATCTCCCCGTTGATGACTCCGGCAATGATGAAGCTGCTGGCGGGACAATACATCGAGATCAGTTACGGCAAAATGATGGTCGACATTTTTAACATGATCATCGTGCCGATTGTCGCGGGGCTGGTGGCGAATCGCATGCTCTACGGCGAATCGCCCGGCTGGAAGAAATCCCCTGTGGTGGCTGGCCTGATCGCCGGCAGCGTCCTGGCGGCTGTGGGAGTGAGTTGGATCCCGGCCGGCTGGCTGGGCGGATTGCGGAGCGGTTTGATTGTGGGATTCGCCATGATCGGTGTCACCGCGCTGGCGAAACTGATCATGGACATTTGGATTCGGGGCCCCAAGAATTGGATGGACCGCGCCTTGCCCGTGCTTTCCATGGCCGCCATCTGTTGGATCATCGCCATCATCACGGCGCGCTCGGGGGAAGATCTCAAACGGGTGGGCGTCGCGCTGCTCGCGGCGTCGATGTTGCACAATGTGCTGGGCTATTTCCTGGGTTATTGGGGGGCACGCGCGTGCCGGCTGAGCGTGGTTGACGCTCGAACGGTGGCTGTCGAAGTCGGCATGCAAAACGGCGGCATGGCCTCGGGATTGGCCATGAACACGCTCCAAAGCGCGAAAGCCGCCCTGGCCCCCGCGGTCTTCGGCCCGTGGCAAAACGTCTCGGGCTCCATCCTGGCCACCTGGTGGCGAGGCCGCCCCGCCCCCGATTCAATACCGATTTCCCCCAAACCATCCCCAACTGATCCTCGCTGAACTCTCATGAATAGACGCGAATTACTCAAATCCCTGGGGCTAGGAACCGCGGCCAGCGTGGCCGGTCTGCCCCAGTTCTCCTCCCTCGAAGCCGCTGAAGAAGTCCGCGGCCGGGTAAACACCAACTCCGAACCGTCCAAGCTGCGGATCACTGACCTGCGGCTGGTCCCCATGATCGGGGAGATGCGAAGCCATGTGATCCGCCTGGAAACCAACCAGGGCCTGTGCGGCTACGGCGAGGTCCGCGATGCGGCCAGTTCGACCTACGCCCTCATGCTGAAAAGCCGTGTCCTGGGCGAAAACCCCTGCCATGTGGACCGGATTTTCCGCAAGCTCAAGCAGTTTGGCGGACACGGCCGCCAGGCCGGCGGAGTCGTGGCCATCGAGATGGCGTGCTGGGACCTGGCCGGAAAAGCCTGGGGCGTGCCCTGCTGGCAGATGTTGGGCGGCAAGTTCCGCGATAAAATCCGGCTCTATGTCGACACTCCCACCCGCCGAAATCCCCAGGAAATGGGTCAGCGCCTCAAAGAACGCCGCGAACGCGGATTTTCATTTCTCAAAATGGATATCGGACTGGGACTGCTGCGCGACGTGGAAGGCGCGCTGACGTATCCCCACGGACCAGCCTCGGATCTCTCCCGGCAATCCCGGGGTGGCTTCTCCCAAAATATCCGCCATCCCTTCACCGGCATCCGAATCACCGACAAAGGATTGGCCGCCCTCCAGACCTACGTCCGCCAGGTCCGCGATACCGTGGGCTGGGATATTCCCATCGCCGCTGATCACTTCGGTCATATAGGCGTTGAAGATGCCATCAAATTGGCTCAGACCCTGGATCCGTTTAACCTCGCCTGGCTGGAAGACCTCATTCCCTGGGATTATCCCGACGATTACGTCCGCATTCGCGACGCCTGCAAAACTCCGCTGCTCACCGGCGAGGACATCTATCTCAAGGAAGGCTTCATGCCGTTGTTCGAGAAAAAAGCCATTGCCATCTGCCACCCGGATCTGGCCACGGCCGGCGGACTTCTTGAAACAAAGAAGATCGGCGACCTGGCTATGGAGCACGGCATCAACATGGCCATGCACATGGCCGGTTCGCCAATCCTGTTGCTCGCCAGCGTGCACTGCGCGGCGGCAACCGAAAACTTTCTCGCTCTCGAATTCCATGATGCTGACACCGCCTATTACGAGTCCCTTGTCGATGGCATCCCCAAGCCTTTTATGGATAAGGACGGCTTCATTCCGGTGCCGGACAGTCCGGGATTGGGTGTCACCCTGAACGAGGATGCCGTTAAAGACATGCTCCGCCGAAATGGCCGGGATCCCGAAAAACTCTATTTTCCACCCTCGAACGAATGGAATCAGGAACGGTCCCACGACCGGCTTTGGAGTCAGTATCCAAATATCAAGTCCGCGCCAAGCGCATAAATCCGCATGATTCAACCCCTTCGCATTCACAAATCCCTATGAAAGCACGCAAAATGAATTCCCCAATCGTTCTCCCTCGGCCCGTATCCAAAACGATCGGCATCGCCGCTCTCCTGCTGGCCTTGCTCTCAGGGCCTTGCCTGCTCCAGGGCCAAGTCGGCGTTTTCAGCAAGGAACATCTCGAGGAATACACCCCGGATTGGAAAGGCGAGCGTTTTCCCAATGGACGCCCCAAGGTCTCCGATGATCTCCTGAAACGGATGAAGGCGGTTTCCATCGAAGAAGCCTGGGCCGTGCTGCGCCGGCATGGATTCAACCAGCAATTCGAGGGCAATTGGGTTCTTGCGGGCCCCAAGGAACCCGCGCTCGTGGGACGCGTCGTCACCGCTTTTTTCTTTCCGACCCGCCCCGATGTGAATGAGGTGATCAAACGCAACGGGGATAAGGCCGGCCGAGTGGGCGGGCAGAATTCGTGGGTGATCGATACCGTGGTCCAAGGCGACGTCATCGTTGTCGATCTGATGGGCAAAGTCATCGATGGCACTTTCATGGGCGATAATCTCGCCAATTCCATTTGGGCCAAAAGCGGCGGCACGGGGGTGATCATCCACGGGGGCGCGCGCGACATTGAAGGCGTGGAACAGATCCCCGATTTTCCAGTGTTCAACCGCGGATGGGACCCCTCGGCCATCGCCGATGTCATGCTGATGGGGATCAATGCGCCGATCCGGGTTGGGCGCGCGACCGTGATGCCGGGGGATGTGGTGCTGGCCAAAAAGGAAGGCGCCATTTTCATCCCTCCCCACCTCGCCCAGGAAGTCGTCGAGAGCTCCGAAATCATTCGGGTCCGGGATCAGTTCGGTCACCAGCGGTTGAGGGAAGGCAAATACACGCCCGGCCAGATTGATCGCAAATGGACGGATGATATCGAGAAGGATTTCACCGAGTGGTTGAAAGCCCGGGGACAGGAACTCACCCCCTACCAGCGCGAAAAACTTCTGAAAGGCAGAACCTGGTAATTCGAGCGGAAAGGATGGGACTATGAATCGACGGGACATGTTGAAAAGCACAGGCTGGGGAACCGCCGCCGCTTTCCTGGGGTGGATGCCCGGTAAAAACAATGCCTTGGCCCAAACCATCGACCAAGTCAACAAAGGCCAGCCCCCGCTCAAGATCACCCGGGTCCGGCCCATTCTCACCGCTCCGCAATCCAGGATCCGCCTGGTGGTTGTCAAAGTCGAAACAAGCGAGCCGGGCTTGTACGGCCTCGGCTGCGCCACTTTCAACCAAAGGCCTTTGGCCGTCAAAACCGCGGTGGAAGAATACCTGGATCCCTTTTGCCGCGGACGCCACGCGGATCAAATCGAAGACCTCTGGCAAACGGCGTATACAAGTTCCTATTGGCGCAACGGCCCCGTCCTTAACAACGCGCTCTGCGGGCTGGACCAGGCCCTCTGGGATATCCTGGGCAAACGGGCCAACATGCCCGTCTATCAATTGCTCGGCGGCAAGTGCCGATTCGCCGTCGATTGCTATGCCCATGCCAGCGGAAAAGACCTGAGCGCCCTCGAAGACAGCGTCCGGAAACACCGGGAAAACGGCTTCCGCCATATCCGCATCCAGGTCGGCGGCTATGGATCACCCCACCTCTCCTCGAAGCCCGATCCTGAGGCCGAGGAGTTCGGCAAACCCGTCGAAAGCCATATGGATTCACGCCCCTATGTCTTGGCCACCCTCAAGATGTTCGAGCGCATCCGCGACCGTTTCGGGGAAGAGATCGAACTGCTCCATGACATCCACGAACGCATCGAACCCATCGAAGCCATTCGCCTCTGCAAGGAACTGGAGCGTTTTCGGCCGTTCTTTATCGAGGACCCCTTCGCCCCGGAGGCCATCGGCTACTTCCGAATGCTACGGCAACAATGCGGCGCGCCCATCGCCATGGGCGAGTTGTTTAACAGCCCCCACGAATGGACGGGGCTCATCACCGAACGTTTGATCGATTTCATCCGGGTGCACATTTCTCAGATCGGCGGCTTCACCGTGGCGCGCAAACTCGCCGCCCTGGCCGAGTGGTTCCAAGTCCGCACCGCCTGGCATGGTCCGGGAGACGTCTCGCCCGTGGGCCATGCCGCCAATGCCCACCTCGACCTCGCCGTTCATAACTTCGGCATCCAGGAAGCCGTCCAGTTCAACGAGGCCATCCGCGAAGTGTTCCCCGGCGCGCCGACCATCAAGAACGGTTACCTCCATGTCAACGAGGCCCCGGGTTGGGGCGTCGATCTGAACGAGGACTTGGCTAAAAAGTACCCGCTGCCCGACAATCCCGGGTATTGGCTGCCCACACGCCGACGAGATGGCACCGCCGTTCGTCCTTAGAAAGGTTGGCGGAATAACCGGCATTGTCTCTTGCACTATGATGACCTCAAAACCTTGGCCCCGCCGTCAGTTCATCCAGTCCACAACGATCGCCGCCGGAGGCCTGCTGGCCTGTGGTTGTGCCAGCGGAAAACGTCGTATCGCCTCGATTCCACCGGCTGAACCAAAGCTTGTGTCCCTCCCGGAAGGCAACGCGCCTTCTCCCCTGCCCTTCCCGCATTTTCCAAACCGCTTATGCGCGTTCGTCTGGCGCAACTGGTCCCTCGTCCCCTTGGATCGCCTGGCTTCCGTTGTGGATGCTTCAGCCGCCGATATTCGAAATCTCGGGGAAGCCATGGGTTTGGGGCGCCCCCCCCGAATTACCCGCGAACAACAACGGCGTTCCTATATTACCGTGATCAAACGCAACTGGCATCTCCTGTCCTACGAACAACTTCTCCAATTGCTGAACTGGACGGGTGATGAACTCGCCTACACGCTGCGCGAGGATGATTTCCTCTTTGTCAAACTGGGTCATCTCAAACCACGATGCGCTCCCCTGAAGTTCGAACCGCTGGATTCAGCCGCCCAACGACAGTTGGAGAGGATGCGCCAAATAATCCAGCAGGAGTTTCCCGCCGGAGTGACCAGGGCTGAAGAGCCATTGTTCGATTTCGTCCGCCAACTTTCGGCTCCCACTGAACAAGCGGCCTCGGCGCCCGCCAACTCGCCTCCCTCGTTGAGTTACTGTTATTCCTACTTTGCTCTTTATGGCGATCCCTTGCTCGAACCTGACCTGGATCCCTACCCGGATGGTTACCTGGCGAAACTCGCCCAAATGGGCGTCGGAGGCGTTTGGCTGCAGGCCGTCCTGACGCGCCTGGCGCCCTTTCCCTGGGACTCGGCTCTGAGTCAACGCTGGGAGGAACGCCAGGCCAATCTCCTTAAACTCACAGCACGACTTCGGCGCTATGGCATGGGCCTCTGGCTCTATCTCAATGAACCGCGCACACTGCCCCTCGCTTTCTTTGACAAACATCCCGACCTGCGAGGCATCGTCTCCGGCGATCATGCCACGCTTTGCACCAGTCATTCCGAAGTCCAGCAATATCTCAGCGATGCCGTGGCCTCGGTCTCCCGGGCGGCGCCGGATCTCGCGGGTTTCTTCACCATCACCGCCTCCGAGAACCAAACCAATTGCTGGTCCCATGGCGGCGGCCAGAAATGCCCGCGCTGCGGCAAACGATCGCCCGCCGAGGTCATCGCGGAAG
The DNA here is from genome assembly GCA_022709905.1 of Verrucomicrobiota bacterium. GTDB lineage: Bacteria > Verrucomicrobiota > Verrucomicrobiia > Limisphaerales > UBA1319 > JAKLHY01. The sequence goes on from JAKLHY010000005.1 coordinate 47,788, forward strand.
TCAACAGCCTCGTCTGCGCGGGCATTCGCAAGGCCAACACGTCCGCCCGCCTCCTCGCCTGGGATTGGGGATGGGCCGATTCATGGGCGGAAGAGGCCATCCGTCGTCTTCCTCCCGAAGCCGCTTTGATGAGCGTTAGCGAGTGGAGCCTGCCGATCCAACGGGGCGGAGTCTCGACAACGGTCGGCGAATACTCGATCTCCGCCATCGGTCCCGGTCCTCGATCCCGAAAACACTGGGCCGCCGCCCGACAACGGGGTCTCAAAACCGTCGCCAAAATCCAGGCCGGCAATACGTGGGAGCTCTCCGCCGTTCCTTATATCCCCGCCGTTGAAAATGTCGCCCGTCACGCCGCCAACCTCCGCGACGCGCAACTCGATGGTTTCATGCTCGGTTGGACCCTAGGCGGTTACCCTTCGCCCAACCTGGAAGTCGTCGCGGAATTGCGCGCCTCCTCGTTCACCGTGGAACAGGCTATGAACCGCGTCGCCACCCGTCGTTACGGCCCCGAGGCCGCCCCAGCCGTGACCCGAGCCTGGCATGAGTTCAGCCGGGCATTCAGTGAATTTCCTTACCACGGCGGTCTGGTCTACTCCGCTCCCCTCCAGGTGGGCCCCGCCAACCTGCTCTACTCCCAACCCACAGGCTACCGCGCCTCGATGGTGGGTTTTCCCTATGACGACACCGAGTCCTGGCGCGCGGTCTATCCCCTCGACATATTCATCAGCCAATTGACCAAAGTCGCCCATGGCTTCGACGATGCCTTGTCGAAACTCAAGGCCGCAACCGATCCCCTGAAGTTATCTTCCCATCATCGCAAGGCCTTGGCCGCCGAACAAAGTGTCGCAGAAGCGGCGGCGATTCATTTCCGGAGTGTCGCCAACCAGGCCCGATTCGTTCGCGCCAGAAACTCACGAGCCGCCGCAACGTCATCGGCAGCCCAAGCCTCTTGCGCTGCGGAGATGAGAAACATTCTTCGCGAGGAGATCGACCTGGCCAAGCGGTTGCACGCCATCCAAACCCGCGATTCTCGCATCGGCTTCGAGGCCTCGAACCATTACTTCTACATCCCGCTGGACTTGGCGGAAAAAGTCCTGAACTGCCGCCACCTGATGACATCGCTGGAGTAAAGAAGTGCCGCCAATTCGGCCATGGCCACAAAGCCCCTGCTCATCTCCTCCCGGATTGCCTTATCGGCTGCTTGCGCCCCTTCGTATCGATGCAGATACCGGATCACGCATGCGCGAACCAGCGATTCGCACAGCATCGTCTTGGCCGTGCCATACGCCTGGGATCGCATCCGGTCAGCCACACATCGGAAAAGGTCATCACCGGCCTTGCGCAATTCGACTTCATGCCGGGATCCTGCCGCATCCCCGGGATCCCCGCAATCCTGGCGGTCTCGCCATGGCGCTCTGCGCCGACGCCGATGCCAGAACGCAGCCTCGCCAGCCCAATGGACCGGCTGCCAAGAGAAGCTTCCGATTGGATATGGACCCGCCCGATGAACGGCCGGCTACCTGGCCTCGATGAGGTCAGAAAGACCGGCGTCGATGTATTGTCCGCCTCCTGTCTGGCGGCAATGGATGGCGATGACGTTCTTCCCCTGTTTCAGCGCGGCCTGGCCTTGGGGCGTCAGGGGGATCGCCTCGTATTCCGTGGTGTAACCACTGGCGGAGGCGGCCAGAATGCCGTTCAAGTAGACCTCGACATCCTCGTCGTGGTGAATTTTGAGGGCGGCGTTTTTCCAGTTGCCCGCGGGGAGTGTGAACTCGCGTCGCAGCCAGATGTTCGGGGTATTCCATTCGGTGCGGACCACAGCGCCCGGGGTGCCGCGGGTGCCGAAACCGGAGCGGCCTTGTTTCCAGCCGGCATCGTCAAAATCGGATTTAAACCAGTCCGCGGCCGGTTTCTGGGTGGTGAACCGCCAACTAACGGCTTCATCATCGGCGGTGGGCAGCACGGTGATGAGGGTGGGAGCCTTGGGCATGGGAGCGTAGTCTTTGGCTTTGGTTACGTCCCGGCGGGCGTATTTGGCCCAGGCCGCCTTGTCATAGAGCATCTGCAAGAAGACACCGCCGACGACCGGGCGGGCGGTGAATCCGACTTTCCTGGCAGTCTTAGTTTGATACCAATCGCTCATGGGGGATCGATCCGGGGTTTCGTTGAGGTATAGGTAAACAGGATCCAGCAGGGCGGTGAAGTCCTCGCGATTCTGCGTCAAGGTCGCCGTCCATAGAATCCAATCGAGCTTGGTGTAAGTTTGGCGATTGTCGAGAGGCAGGCCATAGCGGTTTTGCATCTTGCGATAAAAATCCATCTCTTTCCGAAGGACATCGCCGGGGAACAAGTTCAAGCCCAGGATGCGATCCCAAACCAGGTTATACTTTTGGCTCCAGGTGCCGGGTTTGTCGAACGCCAGACGGTATTTTTCGCCATCGGCGGCTTCCTTGACCCAGCGCGCGGCAAACTCCCGAGCCAAGTTGAAATACTCGGAGGCGCGGTCTTTGTCTCCGCGCATTTCGCACAGCTTCGCGAAGGAGCCCAGGCCGCAAATTGCTTTGGCGCTGAGATTGACGTTGTGAGCAAGGTGTCCGGCAAAATCGTCGGTGCACAGCTGGTTTTCGGGATCAAATCCCTTGGCTTTGAGGTATTCGGCCCATTTCTCCAACTGCGGCCAGTAAAGGCCGGCAAAATCGGCGTGGCCTTCCATCTGGGCGACCGCCGCCATCAGGATCAGGAGGTTGCCGCTTTCCTCGACCGGCATTTGATTTTCCTCGGTGCGCTCTCCCCCGCCATAGCGCTGGCCATTGGCGTGTGGATATTGTCCGAGGTCATGCGGAGCGAACGGGAATTTCCAGCGGTCACTGGCGGCATAGTTCATGAAGGGCACGAGGAACGACTTGGCCAACGAGGGCCCGAACAGCAGGAATTGTGGGGCCATGGGGTAGAACACATCCGATGTGCCGATGCATCCGTTGGAGTGATTTTCCTTGCAGAACGAAATCGGCTGGCCGTTCGCGTCGGCGACAAATTTACCGGCGGCAAAGCAGTGGCGATAGGCCAGCGCGCAGAGCCGGGCGTACTTTTCACCTCCGGCCCGGGTCAGGTCGCCCATCAGTTCCTGATCGAAAGCCTCGCACCGTTTGCGGAGGGATTCGAGTTGCCGTGCGGCTGCCTGCAGCAAGTCGGAAGCTTCCCAGCCGTTCCGGCGCCAATAGGGGCGCAGGTTCTTGCGCATATATTGGATGGAATAGAGGTCGTTATAGGCCAGCAGGACGCATCGAGAAACGGGTTGTTTGGTGACTTTGCCGAGTCGCAATACAAGACCAGCGGCCACATTCTCGGCAGCCGCGGGCGCTGCGAGCGAGCTTTGGGGAACGGTCTTCCAGCCATGCTCGACAAAACCAGCCTGCAGGTCGCTTCGTCCCGCAAAGGCCTGTCCTGCCACGTCGGCCTTCGGAGCGGCCAGATAAAGATAACCCCAGTCAATCCGGATATCGTCCCCTCTCTTAGCCAGAATAGACTGGTCCTTGGATCCCATCTTGAGGGCTGTCAGATCCCCCGCTTGTTCGACCGCCCAGACCACCTGCTGGTTGGGGGTATTCACCGTGATTTCGCCCGCCGCATCACAATAGAGAACCACATCATGCGATCGGCCGTCGATGGAACGAAACTCGTAGGTCAAATACGTGACCGGCCACGAAAGAACATCCAGGTCCTCCGGCAGAGCGGGAGTCAGAAAGGTGAGGGTCAACTCCACCCCGGCGCCGGCAAATGTATAAACAGTCCGTGTCGGTAATACCATCAGGTTCTTCTGTTCCAACGCGGGCACGGAGGCGGGCGAAGCGCCCATGATCCGGTAGGGTTTGCCATCCACACGCACCAGACTTCCCAGACGATGAGGTTTGCCCGTCCAGTGAACGGTGTCTTCTTCGGACAACCGATCGGCGGGCGACCAAATGCTGAAATAGGGATCACAGGCCACCAGAGGCGTTGCGGGAGGGATCAATTGAGTGCCCAAGGCCTTGCGTGGAGCTGGTGGGGTGTAAACCTCGAGGTTGGCTTCCGTAATGCGCGCCTGGTCCATTTTGACCCTGGCGCGGTCATAGGTCATCAGGCCATTCACTTCGACCTCGACATCGGTGGTCTGCGTGTAGACGGCGGCGGATAATCCTTGGTCGCCGGTCAGCACCCGGAGTTTCCGGATCAGGCTTACATAAGCGTCGGTCAGTTCAGCCGATGACTTGTAGCTGCGGTATCCCCAGTTCTTTTCATCCTGCCAGGTATGACCTTTCACGGGCAATCCCAGGCCCCCAAATTCACCCAGGACACCGGCGCGCTTGGCCTCCAGGGACGGCGCATCGGGACCGGGATAAACATGGATGTCCATGACATCGCCCACACGGCGGTCTGTCCAGCCGCTGGCGTTGTTCACCAGGCGGGTTGGATCCCACTTTTTTATAAGATCCACGATGCGGGCCGTATCCCATTGACCCCAGCCTTCGTTGTAGGGAACCCACATTACGATGGATGGGTGGTTGTAGAAACCCTCGACCAATGCCTTCAGTTCTTTTTCGAATTGGCGGCCGGACTCAGGGGAACGGGTTATATCCGGATCCCGGGTTCCGATGTATTTGTCGCCGCTCGGCATATCCTGCCAGACCAGCAGGCCGAGTTTGTCGCACCAATAATACCAGCGGGCCGGCTCGATCTTGACATGTTTGCGGGCCATGTTGAATCCCAGGCGCTTGGTCATCTCGATATCGTAACGCAAGGCCTCGTCGGTCGGCGCCGTATAAAGGCCGTCGGGCCAAAATCCCTGGTCCAGGGGACCGAATTGGAACAGCGGCTGGTTGTTTAGACAAAGACGCAGCGCGCCTTTGGAGTCCGGGCCGAGGGCAATTTTGCGCATCCCGAAGTAGCTCTCGATCTGGTCCACCTTGCGGCCGTTCTCCAAAAGCGTGATCCGGAGGTTATACAGGAACGGCGAGGCGGGCGACCACGGCTTGGCATTGGGCACGGACATCTTGATGCTGGGCGATGCCTGCGGCGGAATCGATCGGGTTGTCGCCAGAACCTCCACTTTGCCTTCCTGAACCACCTTCCTGCCCTCCAGGACTTCCACCTGGAATTCGGTTCGACCTCCCGTCGTCAACGCCTGGGCCTGGACGGTCACCGCTGACGCATCGAAATCAGGCGTAATCCGCAACTTGCGGATATGGGCGGGCTCCACCGGCTCCAACCAGGCGGTCTGCCAAATCCCGCTGGTCGGCGTGTACCAAATGCCGTTGGGCCGCTGAACCTGTTTGCCGCGCGGCTGAGTGCCCGCGTCGGTTGGATCCCAGACGGCCACGACAATCTCCTGGGGCCCCGATGGTTTTAACGCGCGGGTGATCTCCAACGAGAAACCGTCGTATCCCCCTTGATGACTTCCCACCTCCTGGCCATTCACGTAAACCGTCGCCTCCCAATCCACAGCCCCAAAGTTCAGCATGACCTGCTTGTTCTTCCAACTGCGGGGCACCACAAAGCTCCGCTGATACCAAAGGCGTTGTTTGTCGGTGACGCGGCGCATCACCCCGGACAGGGCGGATTCGACAGGAAAAGGCACGAGGATCTGGCCGTCCCAGTTTGCCGGGCGGCTGGATTCCTTATCCACAATCGCGTAGTTCCAGAGCCCATTCAGGTTCAACCACTCCTCACGCGCCATTTGTGGGCGCGGGTACTCGGGATGCACCTTGGATGGAGTCACCTGTTTGGCCCAGCGAGTCATTAACGGGCCGGGCGCCGGTTTCCATTCCGCCGCAGCCCATGCATTGAAAGACATCCACCCGACCAGAGCCAAGATCAATCCAATTCGCGCTTTCATATTGTTCAGAAATTGTGCTCAGCATGCCGGATTAAGCCCCAGGAGCCAAGACAGGAATAGGTCAAAATCTGAAGAATTCCGGTCAGTCTGCATCTCATTCATCCGCCTCGGAACGATCAACCCCACCAGGCATAAACCAAGATCTGAACTAACGCGATCCCGATGGCCCACAAACGGACATTGCTCCACCATCTGGGCGCGCCATCGGCCTTGCCGGTCATGTGGGCTGGCATGCAAAGCAAAACAACGATCAGCAAGCCAAAAACAGCCATCACGGCGGCTTTCCCCGCCCACGAACCTCCCTGAACCGCCTCAATCATGCTCATGCAAAGGATCCCGATACTGTTCATGGTTGAATCCTTTCTTCCGCAGGCAGCCAGCAAACCAGTCCGCGTAATCGTTGGGGTTCATGAGGTCTCGTGAAGGCACTCACGATCGCCACCGTCGACAGAGCAGTCACAAACGACCACCAGGCCACCCAAAGATACGGGACGCCTTTCTGCATTCCGAACAGCCATGGCGCTGAATTCAGCCCGGCCGATGTCATCACCCCCGTCACCATGCCCGCCACCCCTCCCCACGCCGTGGCCCTCCGCGTCAGCATTCCCATGAGCAGAAGCGCCAGCAACGGCCCCTGAAAAAACGAGAGAAAGGTCTGGAACGCCTCGAAGACGGATCCAAAACCGGCCTTGATCGGATAACTGATGGCGACGCCTCCCAACAACAAACCGATCACCAGCCAGCGGCCCAGGGCCAGGCATTCCTGGTCCGTGGCCTCGGGATGAATGAAGGGGCGGTAGACATCGGTCACAATCATGGTGCTTGCCGAGTTGACATAGGAATCCAGGTTGGACATCACGCCGGCGAAAAAGGCGCCCATGACCAGCCCCAAAACACCGGGAGGCAAAAGCCGCACCACCAGCATCGGCAAGACCCGGTTGCCGTCCCAATTCTCACCCGGTTGACCGAGTTCCGATGAAAAGAGCGCGAGGGCGACCAGTCCAGGAACCACCAGCAACACGGGAAACACCAACTTGATCGCCGCACAAAACACATACGAGGCGCGGGCCTCGTTTTCGGTGCGGGTGCCCAGAGTGCGTTGCACGATCGCCTGATTGCCAATCCAATAGGCCGGCCCCAGGACAAATCCCAATCCCAACAGGACCGCAGGCCATGGAAAAACGGGGTGATCGGCAGGCGGCAGCAGATCCAGGTGATGCCGCGTCCATTCCATCCGTGACACGGCCTGCTCGATGCCGCTCCACCCTCCGGCTTCGGCCAATCCCAGGCCGCAGATCAAGGCGGCGCCGATAATCAACACGACGCAGGAGAGGGAGTCGGTCACCACAACAGCGCGCAATCCGCCCCAGGCCGTGTAGATCCCGACCAAAACCGCCGTCGAAAGAACCGACAACCAGAAGTTCCAACCTAACAGCACTTCGAACATCGCCGCCGCGCTAACATAGATCGTTCCCAGCGTTCCCACCATGAACAGGATCCAAATTACCGCAAAAAAGGTCCGGACACCCAGGTTGTAGCGCCGGCCCAAGTATTCGGGGACTGTATACACGCCCGCCAGCCAGAAGAACGGCATGAAGAAGAAGGCCGCCACCAGAACAGGAAAGATGCATCCAATGAAATCGAAATTCATCATCACCAACCCGTAGCGGTAAGAATCGCCCGCCAACCCGATCATGTCCTTGGCCCCGATGTCCGAGACCACCAGCGACAGGCCGGCCGCCCACCAGGGAAGAGATTTCCCCGCCAGAAAGAAGTCCTTGCCGCTCTGGATGCCCCGGCTATACCAAATCCCCAGCGCGGCGACACCCCCCAGGTAGACGACAACCAGGACCAAATCAACGGCTGTCAGGTGAATTTTAAACATAAGATGGGTAATCTCGATTGTGATGCGATCGTCCGAATGACTTCGACGTTTTCTCTCCAGCCGCCGGAATCAAGGTTTCTGGATGGCGCGCAAGTCGAATCCCGGGGGACGCGAATAAACGGGGACGCGCGCGGTCAAGGTGTCGAAACCCAGAAAATAACCGGGCGAAAGATTGGACTTCCCGTTGCCTTCGAACCGCAGCACGTGGGTTCCGGCGGCCAGGGTATGCATGCCCAACCGGCGTGTTACCGGTCCCATGCTGGCACTGTGCAAATCAAACACTCCCGCATCGCGCCCATCGAGTTTTACGCGGTAGGTCCCGTAGTCCCACGACCGCAATACGCGCATCCAGAAGTCGGCGGTCATCGCCTGTGGAACCTGAAACTCGATCTCCAGCCAGGCGCCGTCCTGGGCGGGTTTGAACCAGAGCTGCTTGTTGTCGGTCATCCCCCCGATCTCCTGAACTTCGCAGGGCGCATCCGAGTGTCTGGCGTTTCCCGCGGCTTTCCATCCCACCACCAGGATCTGTTCTCGGAAAGGCAGCCGTTCAATCCCCCTGGGCAACTCGGCCCACGGTTGGTGCGGTTCGGTTTGATACCACATCGCCACGCTGGACATCAGATCCTCCCGTTCAATAAACCCATCGACTTTGCCGTCGGGAAAGGTCTGCGAGCCTTTATGCTCGATTTCGACCTTCAGCGATTTACGGAAAGTCACCGGATCGGTGATGTGCCACCGATAGGCGGTGCTCCGATCCCCGGTGTTATAACCCTCCCACAATGGAGTGCCATAAAACGGCCCGTCCTGCTGGCGAAAGCCCCAGCCATCACAAAAGTAATCTTCGGTCCCGGTGCCGCGCAGCTGCGGTTCCCGGGCACCGTCAATAAAGAAAAAATCGTCGCCCTCTCCATACCATCCCGGCGAGCTGTAATAGACGCTTTGGAGGGTGCCCACGTAATGCCCGCGCCCTACGATGTCCGCCAACAGATAGTTCCGGCCCATGACACAGGGATATTCCTGGCGGTAACTGGCGTGAAAATAGGCGGTGTCCTTCGGCAGCCGCCCGTGTTTTTGCCAGTCGATGTAGTAATAGAACGCGTGACAGGGCTTGTCACTCTCGTTGGTCACTGTCAGACGCGCCTTCTTGCGGAAGGGCATCGGCCAATAACAATTGCGCCCCCGTCCATCCGACGAAACCCGGATCGGCAGCGATGCAAAGGACTGGTCCACCCCGTGCCCGATCCCGAAAAAATCTCCAATCGGACATTCCACGCTGGGATGCTTCTCCTCGTCCCAATACATGCGTAACGTCAGCATCCGGGAATAAAACGGATCCGGATGGGAGATCGTGAACCAGAGGTGAGCAATCACTCCGGGGCCCTCCAACTCAGCGAGGGTCAGGGTATCCCCCGGCGGGATGGGCCGGGCATCCCCGTTGCCGTTGCGCCAGTTCGGATCCGAGGACGACGCGCGCCGGGCCTCATAATCCTTGAGTTGCTCGAGGCCCGCCAACGGACTGGCGAGGCCGCCTTGGGCCCAGGCCATGACGGAAGGAAAGGCTGTTAGTAAACCGAGGACGACGAATAGCATCTGTTTCATTAAGCGGATCCTTTCTGAGCATCGCGCGCCAGCAACTCCGCTCATGAACCGCTCGTTTCGGAGGGCCGAGTTCCATCTGGCCCTGGAATCCAATTTTGCGGACTCGCGGCGCTCGTCCCTCCGAGGTTCATGGGCAGAGTTGCTGACAGCGCGCTGGCAAATCTTGACGGCGAGCATAGTCGTTGTCCCAACTTTCGACAACAGGTTTTGACCTCGAACCGAGCGCGTCGGATTGGGCCTTGGCAGGCCTCGGAAAAACCATATTCGCTCCCGGGCATCCTCTGGTCTTCTAGAAGATTCGTCCCTCGACTTCCGAGCGACTTATTCTGTTTTCTAATTTCGCCACTTGACTTATTAGACATTTTATAAATAGAATGGCAATTCAACAAGCTCATTTGAAACTCAAAGCCCCTTATCGATTCTGATTCAGGAAAGATAACTTCATATGAAAACCGTCCAAAATGTGACCTTGAAAGATGTCCAAGCTGTCTACAGCGGGCCCGAAGGTGATTTGTGGGAATTGATTATGGGCGAACAAATCCACATGGGTGGCTTTCGATCGTCCCTAGACCTGGCGGATCGGGCCGGCATTCAAGCCGGGACCAGGGGCATTGACCTCTGCTGCTGCAACGGCGCCGGCATGCGATTCCTGATCCGGTTTCGCCAGGTCGCCTCGATGTGCGGCGTGGACGCCACCCCGACCGTCTTGGAACGCGCCGCAAAACGGTGCCAGGCGGAGGGTCTCGAACAAAAAGTAATGTTGGTTCAGGCCGATGTCTGTGACACCGGCCTGCCGGCGGGCATGGCCGACTTCGTCTGGGGCGAGGATGCCTGGTGTTATGTGGCGGACAAGTCGAAACTCATCGCCGAAGCCGTCCGTCTGGTCAAACCGCAGGGGACTCTCGCCTTTACGGATTGGATTGAAGGTCCAGCGGGGCTCACCGATGACGAGGCGGTCCGATTCATGAAGTTCATGAAGTTTCCCAGTCTTCAGGATCTCACCGGTTATCGCGATGTGTTGACATCGAATCACTGCCAGGTGTTGGTTGCGGTGGAGACCGGCCGCTTTTCCTCCTATGTCGATTTATACCTGGACATGCTCAACAGGCAACTGACTTATGACGCCTTGCGAATCATCGGCTTCGACCAATCCCTCATGCAAGCCATGGCATCGGAGATGATGTTTATGCAGAAACTGGCCCACGCCGGTAAGATCGCCCAGGGTCTCTTTGTCGCCCGGAAACTAAGTTCGTCTTAGGACCCCCTGTGGCTCAGGCACCGGACCGATCGGGGCGCGGAGTTCATTCCACAGAATCGTCATGCGGCGACCAGCGCTGCGGGACAAATCCCGCGGTCCAATCCGTCATAAGGCGATCAAAACAGGCTGGTGTTCCGGCCATGGGGCGTCCGTTCATAGCGGGGATTTTCGTTCCCCGCAGCTTCGTCAGAGCGCCCAACCAGCTCGATATGGAGGCGCGATCAACGCGTTGGCCTCGGGGCAATTGCTGAACCGCACCTGTTTGGCATCCCACTCGAGCTTCACACCGGCCATTTTGATCGCAATGACCCCCAGCATGGCCAGTTCGGTTAATGGCCCGCCGTAAGAAAAATCCGAGCCGGCTTTGGTCCCCTTTCGAATCGCTTGCAGCCAATCCTGATGATGTTCCGGCGGCCGACGCAACGTTTTCGGGGGCCGCTGGAAGGCATCCATTTTCGACTGGGGAATCAGCCGAACATTCCCCGCCCCGTGAGAACCGTAGACGATGGTCCCTTTGTCTCCAAGAACGACCGCGCCCGTCTCGACCGATTTTTCGTCCGGCTCAAGATCCTGCGGACGGGGAATCCTCTCGGTGCCGCTGTACCAGTGCAGAATGATGGGGCCTCGCTTGTTGTTGGCCGGAAAAGAGTAGGTGATGATCTCTCCCTTTGGGAAGGCGTCTCCCTGGGTTTTCGGATCATAATCTTTCACCCGGGCTTGGATGGACGTTGGCGCGCCCAGATCGAGAGCCCAGAAGACGGGATCGACGACATGGCAGGTCCAATCGCCAACCGTCCCGTTGCCAAAGGGCACCCAGCCCCGCCAACTGCCCGGAAGATAGGCGGGATGATAAGGACGCTTCTGAGCCGGCCCCAGCCAAAGATCCCAATCCAACGTCGCTGGAACCGCGTGCTGTTCCTTCAAGCGGGGAAGATCATCGATGGCCGAGTTCACGGCGGCGCAACCCGCGTGGATCGTGTGAACCTTGCCGATTACCCCGGCCTGAATCCACTCGTAGAAATCACAGATCGAATCGAAGGAATGGCCTTGGTTCCCCAACTGGGTCACGACCTTGTGTTCCTGGGCGGCTTTCATCAACTGACGTACCTCATCCACCGAATGAGCCAATGGTTTCTCGCAATACACATGCTTGCCGCGTTTGATCGCCGCCATCGCCGCCACCGCATGCGCATGATCCGGCGTCGCCACCACAACGGCGTCAATGCCCTTCTCCATTTCATCGAACATCACCCGAAAATCGCGGTATTGTTTGGCGTCGGGGAATTTCTTGAAGGTCTCGGCGCTGTGTCTGAGGTCGACGTCGCACAAGGCCACGATATTGTTCCCCGGGGCCACCGCCCCAATATCGCCCGCGCCCATCCCCCCCACCCCAATCCCCGCGATGTTCAAACGCTCGCTGGGCGGCGTTGTGCCGCTCGCCGCCAATACGTGACGAGGCACAATCGTAAATGCGGCGGCCGTTGCCCCCGCTGTGACTAAGAAACTGCGCCGAGTCAGCTTTGTCCCTTTGTTGTTCATCATAACCTTGGAATCATTCAGTGACCGGATCAACGAGTTCACCCATCCCCATCCCATCACTTCAATGAGCTGATTGCAGCCCATCCATGGCATGGACGTCTTCTCCGGATTTATGAGGCCCGAGCCTACAGAGGCGCCGCCTCCCGGTCAAGAATCCCGGGATCGCTCGAAGCATGTCTCTCTCGGAGGAACAAGCGCCGCGAGTCCACCTAATTGGATTCCAGGGCCTCGTGGAACTCGGTCCTCCGAATCGGGCGGTTCCTGGAAGAGAGAACTACTGAATCGCTCCAAATCCAATGCGAGCCTATGCCGTCCGCGATCAAAAGTGTCGCTCGCCCGAGAAAACGTCGGAGAACCTTACAGCCACCAGTGTTTCCTTAAGTAGTTGGTTATATGATATCTATAAAAATATTACGCCCGATTTTGTGGATCGAGTGTCGACCAGATTTACACAGAGACAGATCATTACTTTTAATAATATACAGATTAGATATATTACAATTAATTTATGGAAAGTTAGTTACAAATCTGGACCTCTCCAATCCACGAACAAGGCACGAATCTTGCGTAAGTTCCGAGACATGAAAACTTACCACGCTGTCTTTGCGACAGGATTTCTATTATTTAATCTTAACATCGAGGCCAGCCTTCTGGTGAATGGATCGTTCGAAGAGGGCAACTACACGGGGAACGCTTCTTGGACTGGGGTGTCGGCTGGAGGGACTGCGGTGGATGGGTGGATTGCCACGCAAGCGGGTTTTGACTGGCATCAGGGCACGCCTCCGATTAACGGCGCCGAGTTTGGACCGGCTTATGATAGCATTCGGATGATTGATCTGACGTTTTGGGATGCCTGGGGAGGGATCAAGCAGGAGTTTGGGACCGTTCCTGGGGAGACTTACACCATCACCTGGGCAGTTGCGTCTCCTGCGGGAGACAGTACATACGCGGTCGAAGCCGCCGGGTATACGTGGGATTTTAGCGTTGCATATTCGGGGCGGTATAACATGGACTGGAAAACGGAGAGCGTTTCATTTACTGCGCTATCGGATCTGACAACCCTGGAATTCAAAGGCAAGACGGCAAATTATTGGGGAGCGGTCATCGATGACGTTTCGGTGAGGTCCGCCCCGGTGCCGGAGGGTGGCACGACCTTGGCACTGATGGGGCTGGTTTTGTGCTATTTGGCGAACCATCGCGGACGTTAGGAGTAATCCATCGTCTGTGCTCATTCCCCGACAAAGGTCCGGCTTCCCCTCCGGACCTTTCTTTGTGTAACGACACTTGCGAGTCGATCCTGGCGGGCGGGGTAATGCTGTTTGGTTCCGGCATTTATTTCGGCACCCAGATCTCCACGTTCGGCAAGCCGGACCGCGGGATTTATCCCGCAGCGCCGGTTATCGCAGGATCTCAAACATTCCATCGAAGTTCCCAACACCGCAGGATCTTCATATTCGGCCCGCCATGATTCGCGTTAATTGGCTCGCAGCCCATAACGCGGTCAGTCCAGCCGGTGAAAGTCCGGTGATGGTAATTGATGATGAAGCCATTCAGTAATAACCGACTTGGGAATCGGGGCGACCCGGCCCGGGAAAGCTCGGTCGTAAACGCCCCGACCGGAGCAGGGCTAGCCACATTCCAGGCCGTCGCATGAAGCGAACCCTGCAGCCTCGTTACGTGACCCACCGGGTCCGGATTCATGGGACATGGGGTTGTCGAGCCGGTGCTAATTCGGCGAAGACAGCACCCCTTGGAATTTTCAAACAGGCTCAAAGCCGCTGAGGGACCGACAGAGGCGCAGATGTGGCCATAGGAAGCAACGATCCGACCGGACAATACCACCGGACGGGGAGCCAAGGGCCACTGGACTGGCGGTCGGGGTCAGAAGTCCTCCGTCCCGGTGGGTCGCCAGACCCACTCTGGACAACACGCCGGGGACGGAGATCCCGACAGGGACGGCCTATCAGCAGGCGGCGGCACGCCTGCGAAGGGGGCCGTGGCGTCAAGCGGGTTTGAAGCCGTACTGGGGAAAACCCGCCGTACGGAATTTTAGAGGGGGCAGAGGAAACGAAGGGGATGGCCTGGTGAGCGTTTGCCACAACGCCCGAAAGGGCCGATACGCCGGTAGTCATGGGCCTAATCATGTTCGCGCCTCTGCTCTACTCGATGTCCATTCGCGGTTAGTTATTCCATTCGCGGTTTTCGGATAGTGCAAGAGGGTTGCATGTCCTGAACCAGGCGTCTAGAGTTCCCCAACCTTATGGCTCCACACATGAAACCCGCCACCTGGCTCTCCGCGCCGTTACTCGTCCTCTTGCTCGCGTTGGGCTGTCACTCCGTCTACTCGGATCCGCCATCCGACGGCTTTGAGCCGATCTTTAACGGGCGCACGCTCGAGGGCTGGCAGGGGCAAGACATGTCCTTCTGGTCAATCGAAGACGGGGCCATTACCGGGACGATTTCTCCGGAACACGCGCCAAAGCTGAACCAGTATCTCATCTGGCAGGGGGGGATGCTGGCTGACTTTGAATTGAAGTTGACGTTTCGTTTGCGGAGCACGAATTCACCGGCAGTGAACGGCGGTTTTCAGTTCCGCAGCCGCCGTCTGCCCAACGGCGATGTGGCGGGCTATCAGGTGGACAACAACTACCTCCAGCCTTGGAAGGCGCGGCTTTATGATGAATTCGGCCGCCACGATCTTGCCCTGCAAGGCGAGCGCGCGGTTTTCGATCGCGACGGGAAGAAACAGACCGAGAAATTGAAGCTGGATCCCGGGGCGGACGATTTCCGGCTCGATGAATGGCACGAATACCACCTGATCGCGCAAGGCCGCAAACTCTCGCTGCATGTCAATGGCAAGCAAATCGCCGAGGTCACAGACAACGACGACGACAGTTTTGAAGCGTTGGGTTTGCTGGCCATGCAACTCCACACCGGCCCGCCGATGAAGGCCCAATTCAAGGACATCCGGCTGAAACGCCTTCAGCCGGCGCGGTCAGCGACCGCTCGCAATCTGTTGCTCGCCGACGCCGCCCTGGCCTGGCAATTGGGCGAAAGATTGGACGCCCACCAACCGCCGCTCAAATCCGTCGGTCAAATCATCCCGAAGATGCCGGCGACGGGTTTGGGCGCGAGGACCGGCACGGTCATCGCCAAATTTGAAAACGCCTATTTTGACCTCGAGCGCGACCTGAATCAGCCCAAGCTGTGGAACATTTCCGGCGAAGCCCTCACGGTTTTCCTGCGCGCCCGTGCCCCGGACGGCAACTGGAACGCGGGATTGCTCGCCAAGCGCGGCAATCATGACGTGATGAATTTCTGCCTGTTCGGCGCGGATTTGGGGGGCACCCCCGGACCGGACATTGGATTCGAAGTCCACACCGAAAAAGGCTTTGTCATGGTCAGCTTCCCCGTATCGCGGGTTGACGCGACAGGCTGGCTGGACCTGGTCGGACGGTATGATGGCAAAAAGATCTCGTTGTTCTGTAACGGACGTCTAATGGAGGAGAAACCCTGGTCGGGCAGGCTGACCGAGAACAACGAACCCATCCTCATCGGCGCGGGTTCGTTTGACGGCGTGCCGAAATTGTTTTTTACCGGCGAAATGGAGGAAGCCGCCATCTGGTCGCGCGCCCTGAGCGATGCCGAGGTCTCCTCAGCGCTTCGCAAGTGACTTCTGCCGGTCCCGAGTCCACTCGCCATACGACCGAATGGCAAGATCAACGCGTCAACCGGCAAAACCAGAGTGTATTATTGTGCTGCCCCTGAATCAGGCGCCATGATAACGCTCGAGCCAATGCGCGTAGGGGGCGGGCAACACCCAGTCCGGCTTTTCAACGCCCAGCTTCTTGGCGGCGGCATAGGGCCAATGGGGATTGGCTAGCAACGGACGACCGATCATCACCATATTCACGATGCCGGTGCTGACCAAGTGCTCGGCTAATTCGGGCGTGCTGATGTTCCAGGTGGTGGACCCCGGAAGACCGGTTTCTTTTAATGCTCGAGCGGCAATCGGCTCAAGAAACGCGGGTCCCCAAGGGATCTTGGCCGTCGGAGTCGAGAACCCCATGCTGATATCCAGGAAATCCAGGCCGAGTTGTTTGAATCGTTGAGCCAATTCAATGGACTCCGCCAAGGTGGTGTCGTCGTTGCCGTCGAACTCCACCATGCCCAGCCGGACGCACAAGGGCAAATGTTCCGGCCAGACCTGACGAACAGCTTCGAAGGTTTCCAGGAGGAAACGACGGCGGTTTTCCGGGCTTCCGCCGTATTCATCATGGCGCTGGTTGGACCAGGTCGAGAAAAAATTCTGGGCCAGGTAACCGTGCGAAAAGTGTAGCATCAAGAATTCGATGCCGAGATCACGGGCGCGCTTGGCGGCCGCCACAAAATCCTGGCGCACCCGGTTAATGTCGGCCTTGGACATTTCCCGCGGGACCCTCGGGAGATTGGCGCCGAAAGCAACCGCGGACGGAGCGATCGTTTGCCAGCCTCGGGGATCGCCCTCGGGCATGTGGTCATCCCCTTCCCAGGGCCGATTCGCCGAGGCCTTGCGGCCCGCGTGGCCGATTTGGATCCCGGCCACAGCGCCCGCGGCCTTGATGGCGGCAATGACCGGGGTAAGACTCTCCGCCTGGGCGTCATTCCAAAGACCCAGACAGGCGGGCGTGATGCGGCCTTCGGGGCTGACCGCCGTCGCCTCAACCACGACCAGTGCCGATCCTCCGCGCGCCTGCGATGTATAGTGCCCCTGGTGCCAGGGATTGGCGAGGCCGTCCACAGCGGAATACTGACACATCGGCGAACAGGCGATGCGATTGCGGAATCGGATACTCTTGAGGGTATAGGGTGTGAAAAGCATTGACATACTCGTTATTGATGGACTGTTAGTTCACATAAACATCGGAGCCCATTGTTGGAGAATCATTGAATATTGGCAAGAAATTCAGTGATTTGGCCTCGGTCCACTTCGGATGGTTCTGCGGATTTTCTCCAGCAGTCCCCGTATCAGCTTTGTTTTTGTCGCTGTTTCTGATGTGCCCCACCCATGCACACTCCTCAACCATCTTTCTGCAAGCAAAGCCGCATGCGATTTCATTTCGTCATCGGCTACCCGATAAAAGCCGGCGGTTTGCACACCCAAGGCAACCCAGCCTGCATGCACTGCCTCGCGATCATGCCCCGCATCGATCATCCTTCGGAGCGTGTCAAGAAAGTAATCCGCAAATCCTCCCCGCCTTTCCGGATCCATCAACTGGGCGGCCTCGGTCAGAATCCCCAACAGGAGATCGATCGAGGATCGGCTCCCCTTCCCCGCCCCCTCAATAACCTCCATCCTTGACACCAAGGATGGTCTTAGATCGCCAAGTTGCATCAGACTTCGGGTGCAGCTTGGAGACACTCCTAAGCGGGTCAGGGGCATTTCGACGAGTCCCCTCATCAGCAGGCCCGCCTGCCCAATGATGCCGATTTTGTCGTCCGACACTATCGCCCGGCACAATCCCGAAAACCTACTCTCGATTGACCCAAGAACCGAGTCCACACGCTGATTCAACCATTCCAGGGCGTAAAACTCCTTCACCACAGTCCTTTGAACACGATCCAAGACCTTGAGTGGATCATGGATAATGATGGCGTCCCGCACTTGAGGCGCAAGGAAAGGATCCCCTAAGACGGTTTCAGCGCTGGCATAGACCGAAACGGGCGCCAGCATCGAGAGAACAATCGGACTGGAGGTGACAAAGCCTTTGTGGCTCCAAAGGTGTTGGAGATGCGTTCAGCATGCCATGTGGTTTTATGGCCTCAGCGGCCTGTTGGTCTTTGCGGTTCCACCCCAGGAGATCTCACTAAAATTGGCAGGGACCTGGTCCGGCCTGGGCAAAGGAAACGCGGCCAAAGTCGTTGTGGCCGGGCACTATGCCTTTCTTGGCGCGCATCAGGATGGGTGTTTTATCATTGATGTCAGCAACCCATCCGCTCCCACCCTGGTCGGGCGCTACACCAATGCCACGGATGCCGCCGACATCGACGTCCTGGGACCTTACGCCTATGTGGTCGATTCGAGTAGAAGCCTGCATATTGTCGATGTATCCGATCCCGCAAAACCCGTCGGAGTTGGCCGTCATGAAACCTATGCCTACGCCGCCAAAGCCGTCGGACAATATGTTTTCCTGCTCGGGGGCGAAGGCTTGGAGGATTTTCGGATCCTCGATGTCGGGAATCCCCAAGAACCGGTGGTCAGAAGCACATTCGCGTGGACTGACGGCAGCAGCCCATCAGGCATTGCCGTCAGCGGCGGACGTGTATTCATCAGCGACAGGCACGGCGGACTGGGCATTTTCGACGTCCGCTCCGCGACCTCACCTTATTTGATCGGCAAACGCAGTCAGTCAACGGGGATTCTGGGTGTTCATGTATCGGGATCGTACGCCTATTTGCCTTATGATGGGCTCGGTCTGGAAATTGTCCCTGTAAGCGATCCGGGATCGCCAATCCTGGCGCGCAGAATCGACACAGACGGCTATGCCCAGGCGGTCTTCGTATCGGGCGGCTACGCCTATGTCGCTGATGGCTCGGCAGGTATTGTGGTCATCGACGTGCGGCATCCTTTAAATCCCCAGCGTGTCGGCAACTACAAGACGACAGGCCTCGCCGTCGATGTCTTTGTCGCAGGCGGCAACGTTTTCGTTGCAGACAATCTGCAAGGTCTGGTGATCCTCTCCGGCGCGCCTTTGCCCGAAGGCCCCCCGCAGATTGACGCTCAACCAGAGGATCTTCGATTTGTCACGGGATCAAAAATGGAATCGTATACCTGGGAACAGAGTGGGGCAGGCTGGAGATCCTTGATGTCTTCGATCCGGTTCAACCCCAATCGCTGGGGGTGTTGGACGTTGCCGGTTTTTCATCAGACCTGGCCCTGCATCTGCGTGAACCTTACGTCTATTTCATCCATTCACGCTCCGGCGTTTATGTCATTAACATCAGCGATCGATTGTCTCCGTTTCGGAAGGCCGGGTTCGTGATTACGGGTTCCACGTCGAGCTTGATGTATAGGAATCTGTTCATGAAAGGACCCTATGGCTTCCTGGCGGGTGAAGGCGGTGGTTTGCACGTGGTGAACCTTTCGGACTTAAGCGATCCAATCAGAGTGGGCGGCGATTCCAAAGTCTACGCCATATCAGTGCAGGTGCAGGGACGTTTTGCCTATGTCGCGGCTTCATGGCAGGGCTTCTTGATTTACGACGTGATCAATCCCGCCAACCCCGTGTTGACAGACCACCCTTGGGATCAAGCCGTCAAAACCGGCTGCATCGCTGCGTTCGAGGCGAGTGCGTCCGGCAGCCTCCCCCTCGTTTACCAATGGTTTCACAACCAAACGCCGATGGCTGGCGCGACCAATCCGGTTTTAATCCTGACCAATGTGACTGACCTCCAGGCCGGGAGCTACTTGGTCCAGGCCAGCAATAGCTTGGGCATGACTTCCAGCGGGAAGGCCCTCCTGACGGTTTATCATCCCGTGACCATCCGCGATCAGCCACAGAGCCGTACGAACCTCACTGGAACTGCCGTGTCATTCACCGCAACCGCAGAAGGAACCGGGCCTTTCCAGTATCAATGGAAAAAAGACGGCAAAAACCTTCCGACAGCCACCAACAACATCCTGACGTTGGACCCTGTCCGGTGGGAAGACCGCGGCCAGTATCGCGTGGTCGTGAACAATATTTTTGGATCTGTCATGAGTGATAACGCCACGCTGACGGTTTTGTCCCCTCCCATCATCACCAAACAGCCTCAAAGCGTCGAACGTATCCAAGGGAGCACGGCTGTATTTGATGTCTCAGCAACCGGGACACTTCCCTTGGCTTTCCAATGGCTCAAGAATGGCACTCCCATCCCGGAAACCAGCCTGGATACCCTTGAGATTGTCAAAGTCCAGCCTGCAGACGGGGCCGATTACTCGGTCAGGGTGAGCAACGAGTATGGCTCGGTCACCAGCAGTTCGGCAACCCTCAGTCTCCGCGATTCCCCACCGGTCCTGGGGTCCCAGTCGACGAACCAATCGGTGGCTATTGGAGGAACCGCACGGTTTGAAGTCACGCCCATGGGCACGCCACCGTTCTCCTATCAATGGGATAAGAATGGAGTGCCACTGTTGGGAGAAACCAACGCGGTCCTGGAGATCGGGAATGTGCAATTGAGTCATGAGGCGGAATATCGGGTGGCGATCAGCAATGCCCTGGGCGCGGTCGTGAGTTCACCTGCCACGCTTTCAATACTGGTGCAGCTTGTCCAGGATGGCAGTTGGAGATCAGTTCTGCCTGCCGGGGGCGCTTATAGCCTGTGGAAATCCTCGGACAGACTTTATGTGACTTTGGGGCCCTCGGGCGGCCTCGGCGTTGTGGAGACCACTCCGGTCGGTCGACTCAATCCTCTCGGCGGCTTGGCAGTTTCGATCGCAACTAACCGGGTTTGCGTTGCGGGCCATTACGCGTATATCGCCAATCGGGCTAGCGGTTTAATGCTCATCGATGTCGAGAATCCGGCAAAACCGCGGGTGGCATCTTCGATCGACACTCCTGGAACGGCGATGGATGTGTTTATCTTGGGAACAAACGCCTACGTCGCCGATGGGAGCGCCGGCTTGCAGATCATCGATATCAGCGATCCGCTCCGTCCCGTCCCTCGGGGGCGAATGGACACGGCGGGCTTGGCGACAGCCGTTCAGGTGGCGGGCGCATACGCTTATGTGGCGGACGGTCTTTCAGGTTTGGTCATTATCGATGTGCAGGATCCCTGGCACCCTGTTCGAATCGGGGGAATCGACACCCCGGGAACCGCTTATGATCTCGCCGTCGCCGATCATTATGTCTACCTGGCCGATGGCAGCTATGGGTTGCAGATCATCGACGTCCAGGAACCGACGGTGCCTCGCATCATCAGCAACGACAGACCCGGCGGAATTGCGGGTATCGCCTATCGTGTGCAGATCGATCCGGAAAACAGGATCTGGATCGCCCGTGGCACTCAAGGCATCCGCGTGCTGAACGTAAGGAATCCGTCGAATCCCATTTCGCTTGGCGAATTCGGCATTGCTGGAGGCGCATTCGATGTTTGGATCGAGGATGGTTTTGTGTATGTGGCGGCCGGGACGTCGGGACTGCAGGTATGGGATGCTCGATCGAAGATTCCTGCTGTTTCAGTCGCACTTTTGGACACCACAACAAAGGTCACGGTCGAAGACGTTCGAGTCCTGGGTGATTACGCCTTTTTGAGTGTGGGCAAGGCGGGAATCAATATCCTCGATATCCGCAATCCCGCCCATCCTCTTTCTCTCGCCAGCTATCGCACCAGGGGAGAGGTCATCCGAATCACGATGGATAACTCCCTTTTAATCACCGCCGAAGGCACCCATGGAATCGAGTTGATCGATATCCGCGATCCCCTTCATCCTGACCTCCTCGGCATGATCAACACCCCCGGCGATGCGCAGGATGTGCAAGGCATCGGACGGTTTCTCTACGTCGCGGATGGCAGGGCGGGGCTGCAGATCATCGACATCAGCGATCCCAAAAATCCAGTCATCGCAGGGAATCTGAAGTTGGGCACATCCAGCCTGGCAAACACGATTTGGGTGTCGGGCCAATTCGCCTTTGTCGGCGGAGGGATCGAAAAGGAAGTGGAGACGCGGCCGGGCTTGACTGAGGTGAGGACCGCGCTTTTTATGGTGGATATCGGCAATCCTCGGAAACCCAGGCTGATCGATTCGCTGATCGAGATCACTGATGTTTACCAGATCCGCGATCTTCAGCTCCTCGGTGAACGGATCTTTTTGTCGCATTACTCCGGAATAACGGCCATGGATTTCATTGGTAAATGGCCGCCCCTGCGGGTAGGTGGTTATCGGCCGGTCAATGACAACATGCCATCCAACTTGCTGTTTGTGTCCGGAAAATACGCTTTTCTGGCTGATGCCGCGGCGGGAGTGCATGTATTACGGATCAGCCCCTCCGGACGATTGACGCACACGGGCCAGTTCAATACTTCAGGCCAAGCCAAAGCGGTGCAAGCGGACGGGTCTCGCCTCTATGTGGCGGGATCCACGGCCGGCATTCAGATTATTGATATCCAAGAATCCGCCAAACCAGCGCTGCTGGGTGAACTCGACACGCAGGATGCCCTGGACATTGACGTCAACGGCGACTTGATCTTCGTGGCTGACGGCTCCGCGGGCTTGATCATCGTCGATGCCCACAAACCGGATCAGCTTACGGTGGTGGGTCAAATGGCCTTCCCCTATGAAACCCGCGACTTGTTCGGCCAAACCAACATTACGTTTGCCAGCGCGCAATCGATCCAGGTCGTCGGGCCGTATGCCTACGTCGTGGACGGCATCGGCATCAACGTGGTCGATATCAGCAATCCAACTCGGCCTGTGCTCATTGAATTTTATGGAGGCACCTATTCCACAAGCCGACGAATGTCCGACGTGACAGTGGTGGGATCGAAGGCTTACGTGGCCTCCGGGGCAAACGGATTGACCATTCTGGACGGAATCCCGGCGCCAGAGGGTCCCCCGGTCTTTATTACTCAGCCTGCGGGCCGCTCCGCCGCATTGAATACGACGATTACCCTCTTCGCTGAAGCGCAGGGAACGACTCCTCTCCATTACCAGTGGTTTTTTGGTCCGTTACCTATGCCCGGAGAAACCAACGCGCAAATCACGTTGTTCAACCTACAACCCTCTCACGCCGGGTCGTACTTCCTCCAAGTCAGCAATTCCATGGGCTCGATTGTCAGCGATCCCGCGGAACTGAGGATAATGCTTGGGATCCCGGGCACGGTGGATGCCGCGCTCAACTCCAATGTTGTCGGCAGTGTTTATGCCCTCGCGGCTCAGGACGACGGCCGAATGATGATTGGCGGCAGCTTTACCAGGGTGGGTTTAACCTTGCGCAATCGCATCGCCCGGCTTCATCCCAACGGCAGCCTGGACTTAACCTTCGGCGCGATCGGGAATGCTCCCCTGCCCCTGGCTGCGCAGGAAGTGCGGGCCCTGGCCATACAGCCGGACGGTAAGATCCTCGTCGGCGGTGATTTTGTCCGGTTTAACAATGTGGCGTGTGGCCGCTTGGTCCGAATTCATCCGGACGGCAGCCTGGATCCTTCATTCCAACTGGGCACGGGTGCAGATAATCGGATTCGACAGATTCGCTTGCAGCCCGACGGGAAGATCCTCACCTCGGGGTGGTTTACCCGGTTCAATGATGTCAGTCGTCCGGGCATAGCCCGTCTTCATCCGGACGGTCGGCTGGATACCGCCTTCGCACCGACGATCAGCGGTTCTGGTGTGGACACAGTGGCGATCCAACCGGACGGACGCTTCGTCATTGCCGGCAGCTTCACTATGGCAAATGGACAACCGCGTTCGTCAATTGCCCGCTTCAATGCCAACGGCTCCCTCGATTCCACCTATGCCAGATCCTCATCGGCGACTCTCGGCTGGATTAACCACATTCATTTGGATCCGCTGGGCCGCGCGCTGGTCGGCGGCATGTTCGCCACAATCGATGGCTTGTCCCAATCTCGCATCGCCCGGTTACAAACCGACGGACGCGCCGATTTGTCGTGGCGAATCCCCGGAGGCGCGGATAATACCGTCTGGACAATTGCGGTAGACGATGCCGAGGGGGTATTGATCGGGGGCGATTTCCATCGGGTTGGGGGCACGACTCGCCATGGCCTGGCGCGGCTGCAATCAGACGGTTCGGTCGACGCTCAGTTTGCAGCCCATAGCGGCGCCAACGCCTCCGTTGCTGCGATGGAAATCTCGCAGGATGGAAGCATTTGGATTGGCGGCGACTTTACGACTGTGGAGGGTGTGTCATCGCGGGGGGTTGCACGGATATTTGGTCTTCAGGCAGTCCCGCTGCCCCCGACAGTCAGCGTGCAATTCTCGGACCAAACGGCCGCCACCGGCGACCGTGTTCGATTCGATGTCAAAGTCCGTGGCATGACCCCCTTGACATACCAGTGGCTTCTCGATGGCAAGGCAATTGAAGGGGCGACCGGGGCCACGCTGATTCTCACCAAAGCGCAACCCAGTCAAAATGGGATTTACTCCCTCATGGTTTCAAATGCCTGTGGCGCTGTCACCAGCCCAGTGGCCTCGCTCACGGTGACATCGCCCCCCGCGCGAGTCTGGCAACTGGACGATTCCTGGGCGCCAGCCCTTTGGGCAGACGGATGGGTCGACTCAACCTTGGCGCAACCGGATGGCAAAATCGTGATCGCGGGGTCATTCACTCATCTCAATAACACTCTCCGCCTACGGGTTGCTCGATTACTCAGCGACGGCAAAATTGACCCCCAATTTGACACCCGCCAAGGACCCGACGCGCCGGTGCGCGCCCTGGCCATGCAATCCGATGGCAAGATCCTTGTGGGCGGTTACTTCACCCGCCTCAATTCACAAGTGCGGCGCTCGGTGGCTAGGCTCAATGCGCATGGGACTTTGGATGAGTCGTTTGATCCCGGCCTTTCCACCGACGTGGGAGTGGAAACAGTCGCGGCGGCCCCTGACGGCATGATCTGGGTTGGGGGCTTTTTCCATACTTTCTCCCAGGCGCGGCGGCCAGGGATTGCACGTCTGCATCCTGACGGCACGCTGGATGCAAACTTTGAGCCGGCCCTGTCATCGGGATCATCTTTCACACAGGTTCAGTCCCTGTCGGATGGGCGCGTTTTTGCCATGGGATACTACGCCGCCTCATCCCAGTTCTTCACCAATGGGCTCCTGGGAATTGCCCCCAACGGAGATCTGGATTTGCACATTCCCACGACGGGGGTTCCTTCCGCGTTCCAGGCCATGGACGATGGATCCCTGTTGGTAGCTGGAACGACAATAAAACGATTCTACCCCAGCGGCATTTCGGATCCTCTGTTTCATGAGGCGACATGCTCAGGATCAATCCATGCCATTAGCCGCCAAAGCAACGGCAGCATTCTCGTGGCCGGAGACTTCAAGACTGTGGACTCGCAATGGTGTCCCGGACTGGCACGATTGTTGCCTGACGGTACGCTCGATCCGGCCTTTGCCCCGGGCGCAGACTGGCCGACGAATGGCATGGTCTGGGCGCGATCTGTGTTGTCCCTGCAGGATCATTCCATACTCGTCGCGGGCCAATTCAGCGCCGATCTCACTCTGGGCCAGCCTGGATTGGCTCGGCTGGATTCCTCGGGCAAGCTGGATCAGGCGTTTGGGCCCGTGTGTCAGCGCAGCGGCACGGTACGTGCCTTTGCCTTGGACAGCGAACAGCGGCTTCTTGTCGGTGGATCCTTTCATCGGGTGAATGATCTCAATCGGCAAGCCATGATCCGTTTCGGTTCGGAGGGAACGTTCGATTCTGAATACCTTATGAACGGCGGTTTGCGAGGAGACACCTATGCCTTGGCAGTGCTGCCGAATGGGAAAGTCATGGCCGGAGGTTACTTTGCGCAAGCGGGCCCCTTAAGTGGAACCCCACGCGGCCTGGCCCTGTTGCACACCAATGGCATGAGCTTCGAGCCAACTGTGAACCTAATCCCCACAGGAACGCCCCCGGTGCTCAGTCTGACACAACCGGACGACAACCATTTGCTGATCGGCGGTTCATTCCGCTATTCGGCTGTTGAGAACGTCCTCAGATTAACATTGGCTCCAGCGATCATGTCCGATACGACCTTCAATTCCCGCCTGGCAACAGGAGGCTATGTGCATGTTGTGACGCCGTTGATGGACGGCACTTTGCTTATCGGAGGTTCTTTTAAAACTCTCGCCCCCGAAAAATGGCAGGGCTTGATACGGGTCAATGGCAACGGCCTGCGCGACACCCATTTCGTCCCGCCCCTCAGCTCAACTGCAATTGTCAGGACCATCAGCCTGCAACCGGATGGGGGGATCTTGATTGGAGGCATTTTCACAACGTTGAGCGATCCACCGCGCACGAACCTCGCGCGCCTGCTTCCCGATGGACAGCTCGATCTCACCTTTGATCCCGGTGGAGGAACCGATGGTCCTGTCAACGCTATGGTGGTGCAATCCGATGGCGGCATCATGGTCGGCGGCGAGTTCACCCGCATCGCTGGCCGATGGTCGCCGGGGCTCTCCCGACTGTTGCTCGATGGAACAACGGACGCACACCTAGCCCTCGGAACCGGCGCCTATGGCCATGTCCTCGCGCTCTTGCCGTTGGCAAACGAGAATCTGCTGGTAGGCGGGAATTTCACGGCAATCGATGGTCGTCCGCGCAACGGTCTTGCCCGACTGCACCCCAAAGCCATGCAGGCGCCGCTAAGATTGCTGAACCCACAATATGATCAGGCATCCTTCCGCGTCAGCCTGGAAACACAAACCGGTCTCTTCTACATTCTCGAATATTGTGATTCCTTGGCTTCAGGACCGTGGTTTTCCTTGCCTCCTGTTGCCGGAACCGGCTCCTCCGTAGTCCTGATGGATCCCACACCGTCGATGACAGAACGGTTCTATCGGGTGCGAGTCAGTCATTGAAGAAAGCGCGCGATTTGCCCATTTCATCCGTGCCGGAGGTAGTGTATATTTGGACGTTCGAACCACGGCAAACCTGGCTGATATATGTCTTTGATAGCGTAGCATGTGGGACACGCAAGCAGAATGAAATTTGGCATAATCCTAAGTGTGAGCTTCTGTTTGTTGTTGGCAGGCTGCACGCCATCTCAGCCGCCTGAAACCGGCGCCGCACCGAAACCTCAAAAAGCCAAGGCCGATCACAAACAACTCCTCCGGGCCATCGGCAATATTCATTCTTACCTGATTGATTTGGACGGAAAACTGAGGCTCAGCAACGCCCAAACCTGGAGCCAGGATGCGCCCGCCGCGCAGTACGCCTTGGGCAACATCCGACTCGAACTCGGCCTGTTAAAGGCGGGTCCGGTTAACGCCGCGAAATTGGACTCTTTACTCTCTGACCTCGAGGGACGTCTGAAGGGAGCGAGTCTGGATAACTGGCACGAGAACGCCTCCGCGGCGCGGCACATTGTGGGAAACATACAAATTGAGCTTCAGACGCTGAGATATCGCATTGACGGCCCGCACCACTGAAAACCTGTTTGAGCGCGGTATCTTCATGTCGGATCCTGCCATCAACCAAGAGTTTGACATTTCAATGCAGGATTCTAGTGTTGACGTGAACCTTTCCAGGGAAGCTTATGAGCGCGTATCACGCAGTGAAGGAGCGGAAGTCTGTTCTTTCATCCATTCCCCAAGGCCCCATTCTCGCTGTGAACGGGAAGGTTCACCGCCGTCGCATCGCGTCTTTTCCGGCGGTGGTCTGGGCTCCCGGCAATCACCGGAGCAGTGAGCAATCCACCAACCAACCAAAGGAGGTTACTATGGCAACTCGCAGTGTGCGCTTCGCAAGACGAAGCTTCTTAACGGCCGCAATAATGTCCTGGACACTTGCCGCGTCAGCAGCGACTGCCCTCGTCGATTTTGCGTTTGACGAGGGTGCGGGCACAAAAGTGACCGACAGCATCAACAGTCTGGTCGGCGTGCCAGGCAACTCCTCCAATCCGCCCACTTTTGTCCTTGATTCACCCTCCGGCAGGCCCGGGGATACGGCGATGCAGTTTGCCGAAGGCCAGTATATGACCGTGGAAGATCCCGATACCCGAGTGCAGTTTGACACCAACAATCCTTCCTTTACCCTGCAGGCCTGGATCAAGTTCGATGGCAACCCGGCCGGGCGTATGGTTTTTTTCTACAGCGGCGGTCCGGGCGGGGCCGTTTCCTTTTCGGTCAACTCGGATCGGACGGTTTTCGTGACGACTCTGGCCATTGCCGATGTCTCGTCCCAGGCGGCCATTCCAGATGACGGCAAGTGGCATCACATCGCTGTCGTCCACGAGAACGGTCTGGAAATCAGGTTTTATGTGGACGGCGTTTTGGGGGACACGGTTCCTTACACCGGCGGGGTTCACTTTAATCGGACCCAGAAACTGTTCAGCATTGGCTCGGAATGGAATGGGGCTCTCCAATTCACGGGCCTGGTGGATCGGCTGAAGGTTTCGAGCGGAATTCTCACGCCGGACCAGCTCGATTCCCAGGCGGCGACGCCTGTGGGACTCGTTGATTTTGAGTTCGACGAGGGCAGCGGCACCAAAGTCACCGATAGCATTAACAGCCTGGTGGGAGTTCCGGGTAATCCGGCCAATCCCCCGACATTCCTCGCCGAGGCGCCATCGGGCCAGGCCGGGGACACGGCAATCCAATTTGAGTCAGGCCAATACTTAACCGTGGAAGATCCCGATACCCGAGTGCAGTTTGATAAAAACAATCCTTCCTTCACGCTGCAAGCCTGGGTCAAGTTTGACGGGTATCCCGCGGGTCGCATGGTGTTTTTCTATAGTGGCGGCCCGGGCGGCGCGGTATCCTTTTCGGTCAACACCGACCGGACGGTCTTCGTGACGACTCTGGCGATCGCGGATGTGTCGTCGCAGGCGGCGATTCCGGATGATGGCCAATGGCATCATATTGCCGTGGTTCACGAGAACGGATTGGAAATCAGGTTTTATGTCGATGGCGTTCTCGGGGATACGGTGCCTTACACCGGCGGGGTTCACTTTAATCGGACCCAGAAACTGTTCAGCATTGGCGGGGAGTGGAATGGAGCTCTGCAATATGTCGGCGGTGTGGATCGGCTGAAAATCTCCAGTGGGATAATCTCGGCGGAGCAGTTGGATTACAAAAAGGTGCCGCCGGTTGGGACCGCGGGGCTGACCATGGGGCGCCCGAGCGTTTCGCCGTTTGGTTTCAGCATGGGCGTGACCGACGTTGGAGGAAGCGTCGCCGATACCAACACGATCGTTCTGACCTTCAACGGGGAGACCGTGAGCCCCACCGCTGTGACCAAGAGTGGAGCCACCACGACCATCAGTTACAGCGTCCCTAACCCTCCCCTCCCATCAGGTTCTACCAACACGGCTAGCATGACCATCAAAGACAATAAAGGCGTCTCTTATTCGAACAGCGCCACTTTCGTTGTGGCTACCTATGGCACGCTGCCCGCCAGCGCCGCGTTACCGGGCGATTACGTCGACAAGAGCAAGAAAGGCTTTAAGATCAAAACCTACCAGATCGAGGCAGGCGATCAGACAGGCACTATCGCTTATAACGAGGACCTGCTGGCCGGCAACCTCGGACCCAACATCGCGAACCTCAGCGATGCCGGTGGCGTGGACAGCAAGGATTACTTCACTTGGCCGGGGGTCATCAACCTGGATACGACTCCGACCGCTCAGAACGGGTATTTCAACGATCCGGACTACACCGCCAGCACGTTCCCTGGAATTCCCGGAACTACGGATTCGATCGAAAACTTCGCGGAAGAGATCGTGGCCGCGCTCGAATTTCCGACCTCGGGAATGTATACCATGGTCGTGAACACCGACTGGACCGGATTCCCGAATGAGAGCGACGGATTCCAAGTTCGGGCGGGCGCGGACCCGCTAAATCCAGCCTCGAGTGTCATCCTGGGTTTCTTTGACGCCCTTGCACCCGCGGGTCCGGAGCGTGGCGTTGCCAATTCCCCCTTCCTGGTTTATGTGCCCAAGGCGGGAATCTACCCGTTCCGGTTGTTGTACTTCCAAACCGTCGGAACCGCGAATCTCGAGTGGTTTACGTCTGATGCCGACGGTGTGCGCGCGTTGATCAATGATAGTGTCAGCCCCAGGGCCATTGCAGCCTACTATCAATGGACAACGCCACCCGCAGCGCCCACACTGGCAATCGAGCGCGCCGCCTCCGGAATCACCCTCACCTTCACCGGAACACTCCAGGTCAGCGATGCCGTGACCGGCGCCTGGACTGACCTGCCCGGCGCCAGCCCGATGACCATCACAGCCACCGGGGCTGCGAAGTTTTATCGAGCCAAACAATAGCACGTCCGAAGACGCCAGGATTTGGCTTGACGACCTGTAGCACAGGATCCGGGGCACATGGCCTGCTGTCGATTGCGGGCTGTGTGCCTTTCCGCGGTCGCGGGTTTGCGATTGGTTCCGCGTTCCGCCCCCCCCGCAGTGCTATACTGCGCGCACGGTTCAAAGAGGTTCAAGCATCCGGAACTTCGTTCAACATGATTTGCATTTCGCCTGGGAACCCTTACAATCGTCGCCATTCATCTTATGATCGAACTCAAGGATTATGGCGTCGCAGTCGGAAGTGGCGGTCCGGACTGTGGAAACCCAATTGTTCGTTCCCTGGGTAATGTGGCGGGACCGATCCTGCGCCGATTGCTGGTCATCGGGTTCGTCATTTTTCCAAACTTGATGGGCTTAGGCGTGCATGCATCCGATCCAGCCAGGGAAAGCGCGGTCAATCTGGACGCGGATCCGCACCTGGTTGGGTGGTGGAAGTTCGATGAAACAACCGGCAGCACGGCGGCGGATTCAGCCAAACCAGCTCATCCCGCCACCCTCGAAGGGGGAGTGACGTTCGACTCGCGTTCCATGAAGGGACGCCTCGGCAAAGCCATTCAACTCGAGGGCAACAACGATGGCATCCGGGTTAAGGGTTTCAAGGGCGTCACCGGTTCGGGCCCGCGAACCGTTGCGGTATGGGTCAAGACCAAGGAGACCTCGGGAGATTTGATCACCTGGGGGACAAACGAGGCGGGGAAGATGTTTGTCTTCGGTCACATCCGAGGGCGGATTGGGGTTACCCCAAAAGGCGGGTATCTTTACATGAATGCCGATATCAATGACGATAAGTGGCACCATGTTGCGATCGTGATTCAGGAAGGCTCGCCGCCGAACCTTCACGATCACGCCCAGCTCTTCCTGGACGGCAAACCGATTGAACCCGACGGGATTGGGCTGCTGGACATGTTACCCTTCGAAACCGGTGATCAACAGGACGTGAATATCGGCCCGCATTTCAAAGGCGCCCTGGACGACCTGCGAATTTATGATCGGGCTCTCACGCCGGATGAAGTCCAAACGTTGGCGGCTCTGGCACAATAACAGACAATCAACTCAAACCTGAACCTCAGAAAAGAGCATTATGAAGCATCCCTTAGTCTCACGCCGCGATTTTGTTCGCGACACCGCGTTGGCGGCCGCCGGTGCGGCCGTTGGTTTGAGCGGCTTGGGCGCATCGAGCGCCTTCGGGGCCACGTCGGCACAGCCGGTCGACACCTCGAAGATTCTCAATTACAATCCGAACATGGAATATCGCCGGCAGGGCAAGACCGGCTTGATGGTCTCGGCCGTTTGTCTGGGGGGCCATTCCCCCAATAACGACCAGGAACGCTCGGAGGTGATCAGCCGATGCATTGACGTTGGGATTAACTACATCGACGCCTGCTGGGATAACGAAGTCAAGCGCGATGCCAAGGCGCTCAAGGGCCGCCGCGACAAAATGTACCTCGCCCTGTCCCATGGCGCCAAGGAGGTGCGCAACGAGGAATATCGGACCGCCAGGAAACTGATCGGTTCACTGGATGAACTGCTGCGGGATTCTCAGCAGGAATACACGGATCTCTGGCGCATTACCTGCATGGAACCCGGCGGACGCCATACCTTTGACACCGCCAGCGAGATTATCACCGCCCTCGAACAGGCCAAGAAGGCTGGCAAAGCCCGCCACATCGGTTTCTCGACGCATGATCGACGGTGGATCAAGTTCATGATCGAGTATTTTCCCCAGATCGATGTCGTCTGCTTTCCGTTCACGACCATGAGCAAGGCCGCCCCCAAGGACAGTGTATTCGAGGCCTTGAAGCAGCGCGATGTCGGCGCGTTTGGCATCAAACCCTTTGCAGCGGGAACCCTGTTCACCGGAAATCGGGAGGAGGATTTGAAAAAAGCGCGGCTGGCCCTGCGTTACATCCTTGCCACAAACACTGTCATTCCCATCCCGGGACTTCACACCGTGGAACAGGTGGACAACGCTGCCAAGGCCATCCAGGAACGGCGCGAACTGGATATCAAGGAACGCGCTGAACTCGATCAACTCAACACCCGGATGATGGCCAGTCTGCCGGACCATTACCAATGGTTGAAACAATGGGAATGCGTCTAAGAGCCTGTTTAAAATTTACCAGGAGTGCTGGGGCGAGGGATTCTGGCCGGGGACAAGGCGGCGAGGTCCAAGCATCTCCGAACTGGGCTGTGAGGGCCGAGCCAACGCCGGCCCCGGGCGAGTCTCGATGCGAAGTCTACATCTCGGTCCTCCCCTCCTCTTTAAGAACCGTGATCCTTTCCGGCCGATGGTGCGCCAGGTTTGGTTTCTTGGTTTTGTTAGCTTTCAGCGCCGGATGCCAACCGGCTCATGAGCATCCGCCGCCCCTGTCTGAAACCGAAGTCAAACCAACAGTCCCTTCCTCGACCTATTCTGCGAACCCAAGCCAGATCCTTGCGGATCCTCAAAAGGCGTCGTCGAAAGCCGAGGCTCCCCTGCTGCTCGATGATGGGCCTGCGGAAGAAGAGGCTGTGGGGGGGGCCGATAACAGCCGCTGCGAGGTCTGCCACATCAATTTCATGCAGGAAGAATTGACGAAAGTCCACGCCAAGGCCGACATCGGATGCGCCAAGTGCCATGGTGAATCCGACGCGCATATCGCGGACGAATCCTGGGCTTCGGGAGGCAACGGCACCGCGCCAGAACGGATGTTCCCCAAGAATACGATCAACGCCTTTTGCCTCGAGTGCCATCCCCGGAACAAGATCAATGCCGAAGCCCACAAGGAGTTCTTTGCCGAGTCTAATGGCCAATCCGTGTGCGTCGACTGCCACGGCAAACATCGGATGGCCACTCGAAAATGCCGATGGAAATAATCCGATTCCGATCGGATCGGCCACTGTCACTCCTCCCGCCCCCTCCTCGATCCCGAACGAGTTGACTTGCGCGCTGCCGAACTACCTGACAAGCGCCGACCGAAAACAGCTTGTAAAAAAAAATAACCGCTAATTTAACACTAATTATCACTAATGAGGGCAGGCGGAACACGGATGTCCTGAAGGGTTTACAAAATCGAGGGACTGTCTGAGATCCTGTGACAACCGGCGCTGCGGGATAAATCCCGCGCTCCAACCTGTCGAGTGACTCTCGCTTCGGAGCCGGGAACGATCGGCGCGCGGAATTCATTCCGCAGCGCGATTCTGCCAACGGGATCCCTCCGATTTTATTCGCGTCTATTGGCGCGGTTCGATTTTTTTACGGGCATCTGACGTGCCGGATTTGGGCCTGATAAATGTCTTGCATATCATAGTTATTAGGGTATTTTAAGGCCTTCTTTAAGTTCTAAATCAGGGGGGATTATGATGGTCGAGGGTTTCATTCCACCGTGGACCCATCCAGTCACCGGATGCCGAATCGCCGGGCATCATGCGGCATGGCTATGGATTGTTGTTTTATTCTCTGGATTCGATGTGGGGATTGTGAATGGACAGCATTTGATCCCGGGCGCATTGAAGCGCGAGATGTATGCCAACAAACCGGGCGAAGGGCAGATAGCGGTGATGGTGTGTGATCCGAGGTTCCCCTCATCGCCTGACCTGGTCGACACGATCTCGGCGATGGAAACGCCCTCCAACATCATGGATTTCTACAGTCAGCGCATCTGGGGATTTCTGATCCCGAAGAAGACCGCGGACTACCTGTTTTACATCAGCACGGATGACCAGGGAATGCTCTTTCTGAGTTCGGACCAGAATCCCGCAAACAAAACGCTGATCGCCTATGAGCCGTATTGGTCGAGTGCGCGTGACTGGACCAACCCCCGGAATCCGCCGGGAGCGAACGTATCATTTCCCATCCATCTCGAAGGTGGGAAACCTTATTACATTGAGGCATTGATGCGCGAGTTTTTGGGGGGGGATTCTTTTTCGGTGGCTTGGCGTGAAGCGTTCGAATCCGGGATTGCACAAGGGCCGCAAGCGATCCAGGGCGAATCGCTTGCGTGGACTGAGGCATCGGTGGAGTCACTGGAGCAAGGCCCGCCCGTGATCCACCGGCTGATGCCTAGCGAGGCGGGGGTCGAGGCCACGGGTTATTCTATTTTGGTCAATCAACAGGCCCAATTCACCTTATGGGCCGGGGCATACCTAAACATCGGCTGTCTGGCTTCAGGCAGCGGGCCACTGGAGTATCAATGGTTTTATGGAGGACAACCGATTCCCAACGCCACGAATCGCACCTGGACGATCTCCGCGCTCGAAGTCCGCCATTCGGGGGTGTATTGGGTGGAAGTCAGGAATTTGGAGGGACTGGCCCGAAGCGAACCGACCGTTGTCAAAGTCCGAACCGCTGAACCGATGGCAGGTCCGATCCTGAATCCGGCCAACAACCGGTTTTACTATCTTCTGGGACGTTCTTCCTGGCCGGCGGCGGAAGCGGCGGCGGTCCAATTGAACGGCCACCTGGCAACGGTCCGGGATTCCGCCATGCACAGCTGGCTGTATGGGATATTCGGGCATTATGGGGGGGTTAACCGCGATCTGTGGATTGGCTTTTACGACTCCAATCCTCTGGTGAACTCACCCGATATTGCCGCCCGAAAAATGGAGTTCAACTGGATATCAGGCGAGCCGAAGTCCTTTTCCAACTGGGCGCCCAACGAACCCAACAGCCCTGATATCGAGGATTATGTCTACATTTGCCGTCCCGCATCTGCCGGCGGATTTCCGGGACGTTGGTCCAACAATTACCTGGGATACGACCAGGCGTGCGGGGTGGTTGAGGTGGCGCAGGAAGAGATCGGCTCCCTCAAAGTCACAGGATTCAACGCGGTTAACGGCGAGGCCGAAATCACCTGGATCCCCCCGTTAGCAAAGGTGATCGTCGAAGAGTTTTCTCAGTGGTCGGCCGATCCCCTGTTTCGGGCCTCCACCGCGGGTCAGGTGACGAATCGGCTCTCGTTCGTCCTGCCGTCGCAGGAAGCGGCGTTTTATCGCTTAAGGCGAAACCTGCAGGCTGCAAACGTGGTGGATCCCGTCCTTTATTTGGAGGTGCTGAAACAGGTAAAAAACAAGGTTTCTCCCACCAATCAATTATACGATCAGGATCTCCTTCCCATTACCGCCTTGGAAATCGCCTCAAAGACGATTCAAAGCCTGGCCGGTTTGGAACACGCTCGACTGTTGGAAACCTTAAGGGCCAACCAAAACGTGATCATCGATATCTCCCCTTTGTCTGGGCTAGCGCAGCTCTCGATTCTGGATTTGTCCGGTAACTTGATCCAGGATCCCTCCCCCCTGGCCGACGACATCAGTCTGAAGGAACTGTTTCTCGGCAATAACAGTATCCAGGACCCGGCTTCTCTGGCAAACCTGCGCGGCTTGATCACCCTGCATCTTCAGGACAACGAAATCACTGATGCGAATGCTCTGACCAACCTGACCAACCTGCGGAGCCTCAACGTGGGCAATAACCTGCTTATGGACATCAGCTTTGTGAGACCGTTGGCGGCATTGTCCTGGGCATCGTTCTATGGCAATACCCTCGCCGATCTGAGCCCGCTTGCGAACCATCGCACTCTGGAATACCTGGATCTGAACAATTGCGCCGACATATCGGATCTGGGTCCGCTTGCCAATCTGGCCACTCTGACGGGACTACACATGGCCAACAACCGGATCTCGGACATTTTGCCCTTGGCCGGCTTGCGACGCCTATCTCGGCTGAACTTGGATGGGAACCGGCTGTTGGACATTGGGCCTCTTACGGAGCTGACGAACATGGTTTGGCTGGTGCTCAATAACAATCGCATTTTGGACATCAGTCCCCTCAGGGATATGACCGAATTAGCCGATGGACTCGGCCTGGCAAACAATCGCCTTGCCAACCTTCAGCCGTTATCGCGAATGTCCAAACTCCGGTCCCTCGATATCAACGGCAATGCCTTGGTGGACATATCGACTTTGAGCAACCTGGTCAGTCTGGCGTGGTTGGCGGCGCCAAATAATCGCGTCGGAAACGTCGCGCCCTTGGCGGGATTAGTCCGTTTGGATTACCTGGATCTGAACAATAATTCGATCACCAGCATCACCAGCCTGGGGAGGCTGGTCAATTTAAGGGGACTGCACCTGAGCGGCAATCAGATCCAGGACATCCAGGCCTGCACCAACCTGGTCAAACTCAACGAACTGAACCTCTCCAACAATCGCCTCACGGAGATCAGCGCGCTGCTGACCAACGCCGTCCTTGGCGGATTGGGGGCTGGAGATAACGTTTATCTCGGGGGTAACCCTCTCACCGCACAGGGTAAAAACCAGATCGAGCAACTTAGACAGATGGGCGTGAACGTCTCGTATTAAGCTGCTTGAAAAAAGACCTCGGGTTTTGGCGGAAGCGCCACCAGCGCCAGATACAAAGCGGCTGGTTTATGGCTGTTTCCGTTCCAGCCTGTTCCAGTTGCCGTCCAGTTCGACGTTCGGATTGAAATTGGCGCTTTCGGTGACGATGTATTCGCCGCGGTTATTGGCCCAGGCATTTGGATAGCCGCTGGGCAACTCGACTGAGCGTCCGGCGACGGGATCGTGGAATTCCTCCACTCCCCGCATGTATTGGCTCCAATTTTTGTTGATGCGATCCTGGGAGGCCTGTCGTTGTTCATAGCTCTGGCGCATCATGTCACTGATCTCGCTGCTGGTCCGGCTGAGATATCGGCTCAGTTCACCGGCGGCTCGGATCTGGTTCATCTGCGCCTGGGTGAGGGCTTG
Source organism: Verrucomicrobiota bacterium (assembly GCA_022709905.1). Taxonomy (GTDB): domain Bacteria; phylum Verrucomicrobiota; class Verrucomicrobiia; order Limisphaerales; family UBA1319; genus JAKLHY01. The sequence goes on from JAKLHY010000005.1 coordinate 84,673, forward strand.
GACCAATTGGGCATAGCGATTGTACCAGGGGAGAGTGATTCGGAATGAATGGATGATGGTCTCGAACAGCTTGGTTGACGTGTCGAGCTGGCCTTTGGGCGCGCGCAGGGCATAAAGCTTGTCGGCGATCTGGATGGTCATGTTGCCGGCCGGCAGGATCATGGTGTTCAGCACGCAATAGTGATCTTCCTCCACCATCTTGCCGTTCAGCGCGTATTCGACACGCACCCGGCCGGCAGTGAAAACCATCCGGGGCCCGCCAAACGGGACGGACGGCTCGGCTTCGCGCGCCGCCTCCGCCAACTTAGGCAAGGCCTCCGCCTTCATGACGCGCGCCTGCGCCTGGCCCCGGACACGCGGCAGATGGCGTTCCTTGAGGTAGGCGATGGCGTCTGCGACTGGGGCTTGGACTTCGTTGCCCAAGTAATTAGCGCCAGGCGGAAACATGGTGCCCGGCCCAAGATACCCGCCCCAGCTGAACGCCAGCGTGGGGAAACACTCCAGTTGTTCGATCCCCTTGGGACTGTGCACCCGCATCGCAACCGCCGCCGGCATGGTGGGATGCGCCCGCCAGACGAGTCCTCCCTCGACTTCCCAATCCACCGGCGCAAGAAAACTTAAGGCCTCTCCCCCAATCATGTCAGGCCGGTCGTTGATGCTGACCCGTCGAAAACGGATGTAACTTGTGTTCGTGGACACGGTTTGAGGGACTGTCGGCCGGCGCATCTGATTGCTCGATCCAACCGTTTGGGCCAGAGGACTGACAGCGTTGGACCGGGCAAGCGGATTGGCGGATGCTCCCTGCTTGTGAAGCGTGAAAGTACTCCCGCCGCTTTTCAGAATCAGCAGGCCTTTTTCGAGCGTCGCGGTGAATTCGAACTGGCTGCCGTCGCTTTCAAACGTGCCCCTGAGTTGGTCGTCGACCTCGCGCGCGGTGCAGGGCCACGTCTTGTCCCCGAGTTGAAGGTCTCCTGAATAGCCCCCCGCCGAGGGTTGAAGCCTGACTGTCAACGAATCCCCTTGGAAAGTGCCCGTGTAATCAGCCGCCAATGCCGAGAGCGCCATCCCCAGTGGAATTATCAAAGCCCACGAAACAATCGTTTTCATGAGTAAGTCCGTTGCATTTTTAGCAGATCTGATCTGAGGCGACCAGCAGAATGGATGGCGAACAGCTGGAAAGGGTCCAGTTGCCTGGGCGGTCGGAAAGCGAATCCTGACCGCAACCCTAGAATCCGATGGCCTATTGAACCAAAGATGTACACCCAAGGTGCAATAGCCAAGGCGGGAGGATTCGTGCCATCCTTCAATTCAAGGCACAGTCAAAGGCAAAGGCAGTTATTCGCCGCCTGACTAAGAACAAAGGAATTGCTGATGAGGCACGGTACAATAACAGGCTGACTGTTCTCGGAAAATGGCGCAAGCGGGTTCTGACGGTTCTGTGAAACTCATGAGCGGAGAAACCGAATCTGAAGTTGAAACGCGGGTGGGCACGAGGATGGTTCCATGCAAGTCTGGAACCAACCCCGGGGAAGCGCGGAGAGAAAGCGATCAAGGAAGGGCCTCTCTGGTTGGGACGCGGCTTGGCCCGTACAATGTCGAGGCATTGATTGGGGCCGGCGGAATGGGAGAGGTCTACCGCGCGCGTGATCGTAGACTCCATCGAGCGGTGGCCTTGAAAATGCTGCCGCAGGCATTCAGTGCCAATCCCGAGAGGCTGGCCCGCCTGGAGCGGGAAGCGCGTCTGCTGGCCTCCTTGAACCATCCCACCATCGCCATGATCCATGGATTGGAGGAAATTGATGGAATACTGTTTTTAGTCCTTGAACTCGTGGAAGGTCAGACGTTGGCCGATCGGCTTAAAAAGGACCTGCCTTCCATGGAGGAGGTCCTGAATTGGGTGCGGCAAATGGCTGAAGGCCTAGAAGCAGCGCATGAGCGAGGGATCATCCATCGGGACTTCAAACCGGCCAACATTAAGATCACTCTCGGAGGCAAGGTCAAAATCCTGGACTTCGGCCTAGCCAAGATCCCGCAGGCGAAATGGACCTCGGAGCATGCCGTCGACGCGGCAAGCCTGACGGAGAGAATGAACGAATCCGGAGTCATTCTGGGCACCGCCTCCTACATGAGCCCAGAGCAGGCCACTGGCAGGCCACTGGATAAGCGCACGGATATCTGGGCTTTCGGGTGTGTTTTTTATGAGTGTCTGACCGGTCGTAAAGCGTTTCCTGGAAGGACGATCGCTGAGATCATGGCATCGGTCCTCAGGAACGAACCGGATTGGCAAGCGTTGCCTCAGACGACGCCGGAAAAGATGGTGGATCTTATGCGGCGCTGTCTCCAGAAGGATCCCAAGAATCGGTTGCACGAAATTGCCGATGCTCGAATCGAATTGCAGCCACTGGAACGGCTGCCGATGAAAATGAAACCGGCTTCCTCCCGGTTTCCGCGTGGTCTGTTGATCGCCGCCGGTTTGACAGCCGTTGGCCTGGCATTCACAATGATCCTGGCAGGTTTAGGACTCGGAAAAACCGTCTCGGTCCGCGTTCCACAGCCTGTCGTGCGTTCTCTCGTGCCCGTGGAACGAGGACACTGGTTGGATGGATGTCGATGGGGTGTTCCTTATGGACTGGAGCATCCCACCCGCACGGCGATGACCATCTCGGGCGATGGTCGTTTTATGGTTTACAGTGCGGTTAAAGGGAAGCCCGGCGAAGAGGAAATGCCTTGGCTTTATTTGCGCCGATTCAACGAGTTGGAGGCCAAACCCATCGCCGGAACGGAAGGAGGGATGAATCCTGTCCTTTCGCCAGACGATCGCTGGCTCGGCTTCTGGGCGGACGGCAAACTGAAAAAGATACCCGTGGAGGGTGGAGTTCCGACCGTATTGGATCGTGTCTCGATGCCCTTCGGCTTGAGCTGGGGAGCGGATGATCAGATCATTATGGCCCTGGACTGGCAATCCTCGGGTCTTTCCAGGATATCTGCTGCCGGAGGCATCACGCAGACACTGACGATACCCGATAGATCCAAGGAATACTCCCACAGTCTTCCCCATTGTCTCCCGGGCAAAAAGGGAGTTCTGTTTACGATCAAGCGACATGCCTGGGATCCCGAACCCCGTGTGGCCATCCTCGATCTGGCCACAAGGAGATGGCGCGTGCTGCTCGAAAATGCGGCAGACGCCCGATATGTTCCCCCCGGTCATATGGCGTTTTTACGGCAGGGAACGCTGTTCGTGGTCCCTTTTACTCCAGACCGGCTTGAGGTCACGGGGCAACCCGTTCCGGTCGTTGAGGCGGTCGCTCAGGCACTGAATACTTTTTCCGGGCGCTTCGAGACGGCTGCCGGACAATACAGCGTCTCTGCATCAGGATCGTTGATTTATGCTGTGGGCGGAATCGTTCCCGACTTGCAGAATGCGCTCGTCTGGGTGGATCAAGAAGGAAAGGTCGAACCGATTGTGCCATTCCAGGCTCCATTTTTTGCTCCCCGTCTTTCACCCGATGGCCAGCGGATCGCTTACCTGACGGCGAGCTTGGAAGGATACATCTGGATTCTCGACCTGAATCGGGGCACTGCCACGAAACTGATCTCCGAAGGAACGCCGACTTTTGTGGTATGGTCTCCCGAGGGGCGACGCGTGGCCTTTGACTGGCACAAGACCGGTGTCCCCAACGTGTTTTGGCAGGCCGCGGACGGCAGCTCGCCCATGGAACGGCTGACCCAAAGCGACTACACTCAGTATCCAGCATCTTGGGCGCCCGATGGAAAAACGCTCGCACTGGTGGAAGCGCATCCAGAGAACGGCTACGATGTGCTTTTACTGCACCTTCCAGAACGCCGCGTCACACCTTTTCTGAATTCACGATTCTACGAGGGCTATCCGGAAATCTCACCAGACGGAAAGTGGATGGCGTATGTATCGGATGAGTCGGGGCGGAAGGAGGTGTACGTCCGGCCTTTCCCGCGCGGAGATGGCAAATGGCAGATATCTCCTGCGGGTGGCAACCAGCCGTTCTGGGGTCGGAATGGGGAATGCCTGTTTTACCGATCGCAGGCGGCTGGCGGCCAGTATGCAGCCCAGGTCTGGACTGTCGAGGTTCAAACGGATTCCGGATTCGTCGCTGGCAAGCCGAAGCTTCTGTTTGAGCAAGAGGGGTATAATGTTGGGGGGCCCATTCGATGCTGGGACCGATCGGCTGATAACAAACGATTTCTGATGGTAAAGCTTGAAGAGCGGACGCCTCAGCCCTTGACTGAAATGGTCCTCGTCCACAACTGGTTCGAGGAGTTAAAGAACCCCGGCTACCCCCGGCGATAAGGCGGTCGGGATCCCGCTTACAGAATTCTGGAATACGTCAGACGACATCCGGAATAATCCAGGGCTCCCGGTAAGCCGCGCGTTTGAGATAGCGATTAGCTTCAGCCGCGTCGGGGAAGGATTCGGTTTTCGGATCAAAGGTGAGTTTTCGGTTGCCGACACGCCAGGCAATATTGGCCAAGTGGCACAGGAGCACGGAATAGTGGCCTTGTTCGACATCGGCGGCGGGTTTGGCTCGGCTTTGAATGCACTGAATGAAGTTGTCCTGGTGTTCACGATCGGCCTGGCGTCCAGGGACCGTCGCGATGAGCGAGCTGTTTTCATTAAAGGCCTGCCAGCCATCACCATGGCGTCCCACGAACATGAATCCGCGGCTGCCCAGGATCTCAATCCGTGTGCCGTTGAACGGCCAGTTGGGCATCTGATCGGTATCCCGGACGTCCATCGGCGTTTTCTTCAGATAAGGCGTCCAAAGGGCGGATTCAAAGAGGAGGGTGAATCCGTCGTATTGGAAAGCCGCCAGCTGGGTATCGGGGGTATCCCGTCCGTCTTTGAGCGCGTAGATAGCGCCGGTGGCTGAAACGGTAGCGGGGGAAGGGATGTCGCCGATCAGCAGTCTGGCCAGATCGAGCTGGTGCACGGCGTCTCCCGGGATGGGGCCGCAGCTGTATTCCCATTGATTGAGCCACTGGCGGCTGGGATTGTAGGGAAGCTTGGCCGCGGGTCCGCACCACATGTCATAATCAAGCCCGGCCGGCGGGGTCTGGTTGGGGGCGGCTGGCTGAGGGGCGTGCTGCATCATGTTAAAGACCCGCACCAGATAAATGTCACCCAGTTTTCCGGAACGGACGTAGTCCACCGCCTGTTTCATATAAGGCGCGCTGCGGGATTGCGTGCCCACCGTGACCACCCGCTGGTATTTGCGGGCGGCTTCAATCATTTTTCTGCCTTCCCAGACATTGTGGGCCATCGGTTTTTCGACAAAAACATCCTTGCCGGCTTGGCAGGCGAGGATCGAGCCGAGGGCATGCCAATGGTCAGGGGTGGCATTAACGACGGCGTCCACAGACCGGTCTTCGAGCATTTTTCGGAAATCCTGAGCCAGAATAACTTTGCGGTTTTGGGCTTCCTCGACCGCTTCGCGGGCCCGGGCAAAACGCCGGGTGTCGACATCGCAAAGATAGGCGATCTGGACATCGGATCTTTTGGCGAAGGCCTCGGCCAGATAGGTGCCGCGTCCGCCCAAGCCCATCACGCCGATCACCACTTTTTCGTTTGCGCCCAGAACCCTCGGACCACTGAAGGCCGAAAGGGTCGTAGCCGCCACGAGAGACTGCTTGAGAAAGGAACGCCGGTTCACGGTATTGTTTTGCATAGGATCGATCAGGTTGCGGTAGCCCATGGTATCCCATACCGGCCGCCGGGCAATCCTATTCGCCACATCGGCCACTGACAAAAGCGGTGCGGGATCCAGCTAAAGGAAACCACAAAAGCCTTGAAATGCGCTGGTCATGGTTTCACTGTTGGCTGATGCGATACCCAGTTATCTTACGTTCTCTCATGGTGCTGGCTTTATTTGCGAGAACAGCTTCCCTGTGCTGTTGGGCCGGCGAGATGGAAGCCGGATTCACTTCGATGTTCAATGGAAAAGACCTGGCGGGTTGGGAAGGCAAACCCGGTTGGTGGCGCGTCGAGGACGGAGCCATCACCTCGGAAAGCACGCCCGAGAAGCCGTGTCCAACGGCCCATTACCTCATGTGGCGTGGAGGCAAACCGGCGGACTTCGATCTGCGCCTTGAGTTTCGCCTGGTCGGAGGCAACTCTGGGATCCAATTCCGCAGCAAAGAACTGCCGGACTGGGACACCTCCGGATACCAGGCGGACATGGAAGCCGGAGACCAATGGACCGGCTGTCTTTTCGAGCACACTCGCGGAGGCATTTCCATGCGCGGCCAGCATGTCGTGATCGCCAAGGATGGATCAAAAAAGACCACTCCCTTGGGAGATCCGGCTGAACTCCTGCGGAAGGTCAAGCCGAACGAATGGAATTCCTATCGCATCCTCGCGCAAGGTCCGGAGTTGACCTTGGAAATCAATGGGATCGTGATGTGCAAGGCCATCGACCAGCAGGAAGGTCTGGCTGCCAGGGATGGGGTGATCGCCCTCCAGATGCATCCGGGGCCCCCGATGAAGGTGCAGTTTCGAAATCTCCGCATAAAACAGATTGGCACTACCCTGTCGCGCTGACGAATCGTTATCCCCCCACAAGAATATGAGAAAACGCGAGTTTCTGATGGGAACAGGTTTATGGGGGATGGCAGGTTTGGTCGGCGCGGCATCTTCCCCTGCGCCCGAAAAGGACATCTCCAGGAGTTCCACGGTGTTCAACGTCTTTGATTTTGGCGCGAAAGGAGACGGTAAAACTCCGGATTCGGAAGCCATCCAGAAAGCGTTGGATGCGGCTGGTGCTGTGGGAGGCACCGTCTATTTCCCAGCGGGGCGGTATTTGTGCCACGATCTGAAGGCCCACGCGCACACGACGTTGCTGGCGGAACCCCAATGGGGATACCGCGGAGATGCGGGGGCCATGCTGCTGCTCGATTCCGACCAAGCGGATTGCCTGCTTAACATCACTGGCGCTTTCGGCGTGCATCTGCGCGGACTTTTCCTGCAGGGCAATCGCGAAGCCAAGAAAGTCATCCATGGCGTCTTCCTGAATAACGCCGAGAAATACAGTCCGAAAGAAGACGCGATTGTCATTGATGACTGCAAGATCGAGAGGTTCTCGGGAAACGGTGTTTATCTGTTGCGCATCTGGCTGTTCATTATTCGTCACAGCATCATGCAAGGTAATAAGGGATGCGGCATTGAAATCACCGGCTGGGATGGTTTTGTGACGGACAACCAGCTCTCCGGCAATGGAAGCCATGGATTCGCCTGTAACTCGGTCGGCGCAACGGTCATGTTCACGGCCAACCGGGTGGAATGGAACCGGGGCTACGGCCTTTACCTGTGCGCGGGCGACGCCTGGAATGTCACCGGGAACTGCTTCGACCGGAATGGAGGCGCCGGAGTCTGCGCCGTTAAAATGCGCACCACCACCATCACCGGCAACGTCTTCAGGCGCTGCGGAAAAGATAGCCGCCAACTGCCGGAAGGCGAACGTTCCTGCCAGGTCCGGCTCGAGGAATGCAGCGGGCTGACCTTCGTCTCCAACGTATGCGCGGCCGGCCGCGACGACGGCGGGAAAGGGACTTACACCCCGCAGGTCGGATTTTACCTTCGAAAACTCAGCCACTCCGTGATTTCATCGAACACCCTCTTTCAAGGGTATACCAACGAGATGACCGCCGATCTTGGGAGTCATGGCCCCGATTATGTGTTCGCCAACAATGTCGGTTGTCCAATGAAATAACATGAGAACACCCCGATTTTTGTCGGCATTTAGAGTGCCGCGCCGTTCGTTCCTGAATGCCGCGGCGGTCACGTTATCCTCGTTTACGGCGGGATTGTGGCAGGCGCAAAGCGCCGAGCCGGCGCCTCCGATCGGCGATGGCAAGCTGCGCATTATCGTTTTTGGGGCGCACCCGGACGACTGCGAATTCAGCGCGGGCGGGACCGGCGCGAAATGGGCCGCCCAAGGGCACCACGTGAAGTTTGTTTCCTGCACAAACGGCGACATTGGGCATTGGAGCATGGCGGGCGGCCCCCTGGCGCGCCGGCGCGCCGCGGAAGTCCGGAAGTGCGCGGAAATTCTTGGAACCCGCGCTCAGGTGTTGGACATCCATGACGGCGAACTCATGGTGACGATGGAAAACCGTCAGTTGATTTGCCGCCTGATCCGGGACTGGCGGGCGGACATCGTCATCAGCCATCGCCCCAACGATTATCATCCGGATCACCGTTACGTGGGCGTGTTGGTCATGGACGCCGCCTTTATGGTCACCGTTCCCTTTTTCTGTCCCGACACCCCGCACCTCGCCACGAATCCGGTCTTCCTCTTTCTCGATGATGAGTTCCAGCGGCCGAATCCTCTGACCCCGGACGTTGTGGTCGCGATCGATGACGTGATGCAGAAGAAGCTGGCGGCGATCGAGGCTCTGGAATCCCAATTTTACGAAGGCGGCTGCCTGGGCGGCCCCCATCTGGTTCCCGATCCCAAGGACGCCGTTGCGGTGGCCAAACGGAAACAACAAGTCCGGGATGAATTCCTGAGTTATCCTTATTACTCGCAAACCGCCAATCGATTCCGCTCCGTGCTGGTCCGAGACTATGGCAAAGACCGGGCGGAGAAAATCCGATACGCGGAGGCCTTCGAGGTCTGCGAGTACGGCCGCAAACCTGATGCGGAAGAACTGAAGCGGCTCTTTCCGTTCTTCAACGCCTGATATCCCGATGAGGATGAAGAAACGCAACTTCACCACGGTTCGGAAAACCGTTTGGACCCTCGGCGGATGGTTGGCATCAGGAATCGTCCTTGGCCTGCTGCTCGGGTGCGCCTCGACAAAGCCCGATCTGTTCGTCCAGTATCACAACGCGGTGCGAGAGACGCAGTCCGGCGTCGATGCCGTCCTGTCCCTCAATTACCACTGGACGCGCTCCGGTTTTATTGATGATTTTTCGAAAGATACGAACTCACGGTTATCCCGGCTGATGATTCAGCCGGGCGCGGGCTATGAGTGGTCGCTGCCGGAATCCCCTGTCTATCTGGAAATCAAACGAACGCGAAGCAGTCTTGCCGAGCTCAATGAGGCTTTTGCGAACTACACAAGTCTTCTCGCAAGACTGGCGAGCCGGGATCTGGTCAACCCCGCGAAGTTTGAGCAGTGGACCAAGGACCTGAACCGGAGCACGACCGATGCCTTGAAGGCGCTCAACCTGGACGTTTCGTCGGCGGAGATCTCCCTGTTTTCCGCGGCATCCAGCGAGGCGGCACGGTTGTTCATTGAAAACCACCGGCAGCGCCACCTCAAGGATGCCATCGAGAAAAACCAAACCAACGTGGTTCAGTACTCGGCGCTCTGTGTGTCCCTCCTTCACACAATCCGGGGCAACCTCAAAGCGTACTACGTGGATCAAACCAAACCCATTCAGGAGGCCTGGAATGCGTCCGCCGGAGACAAACGAAAAAAGAACACTGAGGCGATGCTGAATCTCAACGAACAGTACGCCGACGCCATGCGGATCCTGCAGGAACTGGAAACGGCCTACAACGCCCTGCCGGAAGCTCACGCCGATCTCGCCCGCGCCTTCATGGCAAAACCAAAGACGACCGGCGAAGGCATCCAAAGGCTGTTTTCTTCGGCCCGAAGACTCGATCACTTGCATCAGCAGCTGCAACAGTCCGGCAAATGATGGACGACATCCCTCAGCTCGGAATCCAGACGCATGAAAACAAATGACAAAATCCTGTTATTGGATCGACTCAGCGTCTGTTATAACCGCGTCAATTACTTGATTGCGTTGTGCAAAGAACAGGCGCTCACGGACGAAGCCAATCGCCTGGGCCGCCGCAAAGAACGGCTCAAGCTGGAGATCGACGGATTATTGCGTGATCTGTATGCGAACTGGGTGGGGGATGCCAAAGCCCTGAAGGTGAAGCTGGAGACGTCGAATCAGTCGATGGATGAGGCCATCAAGGAGATCGAACGGCAGATCAAAGTCGCGGAGAATATTGTCCGGGCCACCGGATACATCGACGGGGTCATCAAGGTCGCGATTGATCTCGTCAAATAGGTTCGCACAACAAAGCCGGGCTAGCGGAACTGCGGCAGCGGAGGTCGAACTCAGAAGGACTCCAAGAACAATCCAAAGACGTTCCAGTGTCTAGGGAAGGAACGTGTCGGCGTTGATCCCGGCAGAACCCGTCTAAAACAGGCCGGGCCCTGGACCCTCGCAACTTGAGTCGTTATAGCGTGGGAGGGCCCAGGGTATCCCGTCCAGGTTGGTTGTGGTGGATGTCCATGGAGGGTCAAAGTCGAAAAGGGAGCTTGGGGTGATGTGTTTTGCCCCGCAACCGAAATAAACCGTTGAATCCAGTCCGCCCATAGGCCTGAAACGGCGTCCAAATCTGATCTTGGATGCGGTCAGCATTCATTACGCGATGACAGAGGCTCTAAAGCAGCCAGTATTACGCCACCATTAAGAAATCCAGCCCTGACCGGATCACCGCCCCTTGCGCTAGCGATTTTAAAAGCTATATTAATTCGAATGATAACATTTGCTCATTTATTGGCGGCAAGTGGATGGGTGGGATCCGGCCAGGAACGGGAAGACCGGGCGAGCGGGCATGCGGAGAAGGCATTCGTCCTGCGGGATGGATTGCGCGATCGCGGCACGGAGAAATCCTGCGAATCTCGTCTACGCTTTCAATTCCCGGCCCATCAGCAACACGGTCTCTGGCGCTAAGCAATGATCATCCGGATCGTAGAACCTCCCAGCCCCTTCTCAGCAGCCGGCAATACGGAGGGGGGGATATTTTTCAGATTCGACAGGAGCAACGAGGCGAACGCGTCGCCAGGATGATTCGAACATCACGCCGGCAATTCCCGCGTAACCTTAATCCGGCCTGAATCCGGCCAATCCCAAAGGAATCCACCATGAACCGCGCAACGCACGTGGCCGAACGTCAGTTTGTAACCTCTCGTCTCTTTGATGTTCCGCGTGAACTTGTGTTCAAGGCGTTTACCGACTTGGATCATCTGAAGCGTTGGTGGGGTCCCAAGGGAGTGGGGATGACCTTTGAGGAGTTTGATCCGCAGCCAGGAGGAGCTTGGAGGTTTGTCATGCACAATCCTGACGGATTAGATCATCGGAGTGAGCACGTATTTATCGAGGTCGTGAAGCCGGAACGACTTGTGTTGCGCGACGTTCTGGACCGTGAATTTCAGCTGACGATCCTGATCACGGAAGAGACTCAGAGGACCCGGGTCACGTGGTGTAAGAGCTGCAATATGATCGAGGAATGCGAGCGGGGAACCCCGTGCGCGATCAAGGCCAATGGACAGCAGTTCGATCGTTTGGCGGCCCAGCTGGCGATCATGGCCGCCAAGCGCCCGTTTGTGATGAGTCGGATCTTGGATGCGCCACGCGACTTGATTTGGATGGTCTGGACGGAGCCCGAACATCTGCGGTGGTGGGGTCCGAAGGGAGCCGAGATTCACCATCATCGATATGATTTCCGGCCGGGTGGGATTTTTCACTATCGCATGCGGAGGGCCGGCGGTCAGGAGATGTGGGGGCGATGGATGTTCCGAGAAATCATACCCTTCGAAAGGCTCGAGTTTTTGATTTCCATTTCCGATCAGGCGGCAGGAATTGCCCGGCATCCCCGGAACGCCGGTTGGCCGATGGAGGTGCTGTCCACCGTCGTCTTCACTGAGCAAGAGGGGAAAACACGCCTCACCATAAGCTGGCTTCCCTTTGACGCGACCGAAACAGAGCGCGAGACCTTTGACGCATCACATGAAATCATGCGACGCGGATGGACGGGCACCTTGAACCGGCTCATGGAATACTTGGCATCGGTGACAGGCGGTTTGAGATAGTGTCTGTTTCAGGGAAGGCATTTCCATCGATGCCAGGTCGATAACCCAAAGGTGATTTGGAATTCCTTTGATGCATGGCGATGGCACCGTTTATCCGGTCGAGGTCCATATGCAACTTTGCGGTCCGAAAGAAAACGCCGTGTTTCTTGCGGTCATTCTTGATATCACCGAACGAAAAAGAGTCGAAGACCAGATCCAGCGTCAACTGGAGGAACTGGAGCGATGGTACAAAGTAACGCTGGGACGCGAGAAACGGGTGATGCAACTCAAGAGCGAAGTCAACGAACTGCTGGCACGACTGGGGGAACCCGCTCGCTATGCCAGTCAGGCCGGAGCATCCGAGCCCCTCCCATCGCGGGAATAGAAGAACAAGGGCCGGACAGATCGCCAGACAATCGGTTTCTTGGCCCCCAACCGAGTCCGACAGATCTCGCAAAGTCGATCGAATTCAGCGGTAATGCTTAATCCAACGCCTTAATCTTCAGCTTCCGGAACCAAACATTGGAGCCTTCTTTGCCGTGGAGACCTTGGAAACCAATGGGGCCTTTGCGGGCATAGTCTTTGATCGCTTTGGCAAACTTGTTGGGGGTTCCATCTGGGTTTTTCCGGGCTTCCTTCCAATCGTTCAAGTCCACATTGTAGACCTCTTCTCCATTGAACACGAGCGACAGACGGCTGTCCTGGCAGGTAATGGTCCAATGATTCCATTCGCCGGCCGGCTTGCTCATGTTCTTCGAGGGGGGCTTGATGTCATAGATGGCGCCGGCCATGCCGTAGCGGCTGCCGTCGGTGTTTTCATGCACCTGAATCTCGAGAGCCGACAGAATATCCCGAATATTGCCGGTCCTCAGGAAAATACCGCTGTTAGCGGCCTTGGTCACCTTGAATTCGAGATCCAGAATAAAGTTACCATAGGATTCCTTGGTCCAGAGCGTCCCGTGGCCTTTGGCATAAAGCTCGCCATTTTCCATGACCCATTCGCCCGGAGGAACAATGGCATTGGACAAATCGGCTTCCAGCAAATCCTTCCATCCGGTGGTGTCCGGATGCCCTTTGGCGGCGGTGTTTTGGCCCTGGACGCTGGCGGCCAGTATAAGGCTCAGCCCGATGATTAGTAAATTTCTCATGCGCAGATTGGATGACTGTTGGAACTTAATTATTCAATCCAGACTCAATCGTCAAGCCATTCGCGGTTAGATGGGTGCTTACGCGCGGATTTCTCCGAATGGGAACGCGCGAGCCGAAGATTATTCCCCGCTCTTTAGCCGCTTCTGGCCTTCGACGATCTTATGCCAGCCGTAGGTAAATGACAGGCGAAAACCGTCCATCTGGAGATCGGTGGGGGCACTGTCGTTAACGGTGGCCATGTAGCCGGCGGTGAGGGAGATGTTGTCGTTGATCTGATAGCCGAGGGTGAAACCAACACCCACGTTGTTCAGCGAATCGCCTTCCTCTCCCTCAACACTCGACTTGCCGCCCGCAATATAGGTGGAGTCCAAAGAACCCCAAAAATGTTCCGTGAAATCCCGGGTCAAATGGCCTTCCACCTGAAACATCGGATCCGTGCTTAGCGTGCTACCCACGTAATCGTCGTTATCACTGAATAACCAGACGGACGGCAGCACCTCCAGTGTGGTCCGCTTACCAGGCACCCACGGACCTATTTGCCAGACAAGGGGCGCGCCCACCCGGCCATACCAGCGGTTTTGGCCAAGGTTTAGTGCTTGGTCGTTATCGTACTCACCAATCGGGAACGCGATGTCAAAGATGAGATCCAGCGAGAGCTTAGGTTCGTAGCGCAGAAGGTCCGGGATGCTCCTCATTGCTTTGGGTCCGATGAGGTTGATGCCCGCCTCGATCATTGGATCGCCGAAACCGGTGGCGTCCTGGTCGTAGGACATTCCGGCAACGGTGGTTTCGCCGGAGATCCGGCCCATTGGCTCCAAGACCGCCAGGGTGAGTGTGCGATCGAATAGGGGCAACATTTTCGCATAGCCAGCCACGAGAACATTCGCATCGACATCCGCATCAACCGAGACGACGTGCGCCGGATCGACCGGATTGGCATTGCCGTTTAGCGATTGGAAAATCACAGGCACTGCATTCGCGCCGGAGAGGCTTTTCCAATAGAACCGCGGCGGCACCTGGGCCTGGGCGAACACCGGGCAAATGATTGCCAGAGCGACAATCGCATTACCAAGGAGGCGCGAGGGCGTCGCCGAGGCAAAGTAACGCCCCTCACGGTGTCGTTGGGTTTGAGCTTTCATGGAGTATGTGATTGGTAGCATAGAGTTCATTTGGGGATTCGGGTGAGATCACGGCTTCGGGTTGGCCATCATGTCAGGAGGAGGCACGAACTGCTTCTGATATAAGAGCGGCGGGTAGCCGTCCACCACCGGATACCGGTCCGGCATTTGTTTCGCTTGTCCCTCCCACATTACGCGGTTGGGCAAGACCACCTTGTTGGCGCGAGCATACTCATCCCAGAGGGCCAGGAGCGCCTTGGCCTTGTCAGGTTCCTGGGCGGCCAGATCATGGCGTTCCCCCGGATCAGCGGCGAGATTGAACAACTCCCATTGCTCCGTGCCATACGGTTTGTATTGCCAAACCAGCTTCCAGTCACCCTGCCGGACGGCGTGATTGCCGAAAATTTCCCATGCCAGGTAATCCTGTCCGGAACGAGGCGACTCTTCTTCACCCGCCAGCATTTTGACCCACGACTTGCCGATCAACGGCGGCGGCGCCTGACCGTTGACGGTCTTGGGATAACTGGCGCCAGCCACCTCGAGAAGCGTGGGCATGAGGTCCGCCACGTGCATGAGGCCCCGGTTGATGCTCCCGGGAGGCCGTTTCACAATCGGGCCGCTGACGATGAGGCCATTGCGGATGCCGCCCTCGCACATAAGGCCTTTATACTGGCTGAATGGGGTCATCGAAACCTGGGCCCACATCGGACCATAGCCGACGTAAGTATGCGGATCCCCCCAGGCGTTTGGATGGGTCTGTGACCACTGCATCGAGGCGAACAGGAAATTACGCGTGCCGGGCGTACCCGCGATCATCTTAAAGAGATCAGCCCCTTCCGCCCCGTTGTCGCCGAACACAATGAAGATTGTGTTGTCGTACTCGCCGATCTTTTTCAAATAGTCAATCAGCCGGCCGGTGTGGTAGTCCATGTTCTCCACCATGCCGGCGTAGAGCTCCATTTTTTTGCCCATGATGGCGCGCGCTGCCGGCGCGAGCAGGCTGGCGTCGGGCACGAACCACATGCGCTCGGCCAACTGCGTGTCCTTGGGCACGATGCCCATTTCAATCTGGCGCTTGAGCCGCTCCTGGCGCACCACGTCCCAACCCTTGTCGTATTCGCCCACATGCCGGTTGCGCCAGTCGCGCGGCAGATGATACGGGTCGTGGGGCGCCTGGTGGGAAACATAGGCAAAGAACGGTTTGCCGTCGCCGCGGTTCGCCTCGATGTAGCTGATAATCTTGTCGGTATAGGTCTTGGTGGCGTAGTAATCCTTGGGTAGTTTCTTCAGGTAGCGTCCATCCTCGGTGAAGGTGGATTTCGGATTGGCGGCGGTGAAACTCGACATGTCCCAATAGCTGCCCGCGCCGTCGAGCAGCGAGAAGTCGCGTTCGAATCCGCGCGCGGCCGGAATTTTATCTGGAGACTTGCCCATGTGCCATTTGCCGACCATGTAAGTGTGGTAGCCGGCATCCTTGAGCACCTGCGGCAAGGTTGTGACGCGGTTGTTCAGGTAGCCTTCGTAGCCGTCCACGCCCCACTGGTTGGGCGCGGCCCACTCGTCCATGCTGCCCAGTCCGTTCAAGTGTGTGTCCACGCCGGTCAGCAGCATGGATCGCGTGGGCGAACAACTGGCGCTCGTGTAGAACTGGGTGCAGCGCACCCCGGCCTGGGCAAGCGAATCCAGGTGGGGCGTCTTGATCTCGCTGCCGAAACAGCCCATGTCCGAGAAACCCAAATCATCGCCGAGGATGATGACGATGTTCGGCCGCTTGCCGGTGGGGGTGGTCGAGGTGACAGCAGCCCGAGAGGCCGCAGGGGTCACCACGAGGACGGCCACCAGGGCAGCACCGATGATGTGTTTCCTGTCTGAGATTCTCATTTTCATAATATTAATAGTATGGTTGAGGATTATTCGAGCTAATTCTGCAACGGCTGGCGCACCGGCCAGGGAGGGCGCTGGAGCGCCTCGATGGTCTTGCGTTGAACCCGGGTGATCGTCTTGCCCATGCGTGAGATCCGTTTTCGTGACTCCAACCGATCTATTAGAAATCAATTTCCACCCGGGTCTGAAAAAGGTTGATGTTACCCTCGGGCTGTCGTTCGGAGACGTGGCCGAAGCCGTAATCGAAACGCCATTTCACATGCGAATGCAGATACCAATTCAGACCCGCCATTAGCATGGACAAGCGCCCGCCGTGAACGTCGGCACTGTCCAGGTCCACGAACGAGTAACGCGCAGCCAGCTCCCAGGCGCCCCAGCCGCCATGGCCGAAATCGAAGTTCCGCTTCGGGACCACACGCCCGAACATGCCCTCGATCCGGTCGTAGGGGCGGCTTTCGCCGGTGAGAAACCAGCTGGCTGAGGCGTAGAGGCCATTGAAGCCTGGCACTTGCCCGTTATCCTCGTGCACCGACGAGTGCAGAAACTCGCCTTGCACGGAGAACGGGCCGTTGACCCAAGCGGCTTCGGCGCCCACCACCAATGCCCCGTCGGCGGCCATGTCGCCCGTGTCGATGACGTAAGGGGCGAGATGGCTTTCCGGGCGCGAGCGATAACGCACGGAGCTGACGGCAGAATAGAGCACATTGGCGCTTAATCCCAGGTGGAGCAGCTTGGTGGCCTCGGGCTGTTCGGGATTTGCCTGATAATGCGGAAGTCCCGTCAAGCGGATGGCGGCACGGCCGTAGTCCTTGCTGGCTTCGCCAAAGTCATCGCCCACGCCGTCGGTGAAGAGACCGAACTTCCAGGTGGCCCGCTGGTTGAAGACTGGCCGGCCTATTTGAAGCCCCGCGTTGACACCTGGGGCGAGGGCCTGGAGGGGCGCCGCCGGTTCCATAAAAGCAATGTCGCGGCCGCTGGTGATCACATCCAAACCCATCGGCGCCTGGTATTGGCCAGCCTTCAACTCGCCGATCCAGGGCAGGTTTTTGAACGATAGATAGCTCTCCTCGATGTAAAACTGGTCCGGGATATAGCCTATCTCGACCTGGTAAGACACTGGCAGAACCAGAAGGCAATCGCCCTTGGCATAGATGCGGGCGCGGCGAAACTCGATCCCCGCATCGAAGTCTTCGAATTCCTGGCCTGTGACGTAGGCCGCCCCGTCAAGAGCGAGTTTGCCACCGATCTTCGCGCTCATCCGAGCTTCCTCGAGGCGCATACGATAGCTATTGGTAGGACGGGCTGGGAGGCCGGCCGTTTCGGCGGAGCTGAGCTGCTGGGCATCTGTATCGCCAGGCACAATCAGTCCCAGCAGCGTCTTCCGAGTCAGCTCAAGGTGGAGGCCGTCCCAGCCTTCCCAGGTGGCTTTCCATTGGGATGATTTCTCCTTGGGGACGACGCGGGTGGTCGTGTCCGAAACGGCCAGGGTATTGGTCTCCAACGTCAAGTGGACCTGTCGCTTCAATCGTTCGGGCCCCTCGTCAGCGGGGGCAGTGGTGTCTGACGATGTCTGTGCGGAGGCGGGCTCGGCTTTGGCGGTGGTGGCGTCGCGGGCATGGGACACGCCAGGGCTGCCAACCGTGAAGAGCAAGGTTGCCAGCAATCCAACTGAGAACCATCGATCCTGCGCTCTGGTTCTATCCGGTTTCACAGGAATAGACCCCCTAGTGTGGTGTTTGCGGGCCGAGATAGGTGCAGCCGGTGAAAGCCACCGCGCCAAACAGGGCGTCGGCGAGGAGGTTTTGTCCGAGAGTGGTTTTCATCGTGCGTTTTCTGAAGCTTGCTTCCTTATCGCTGCGGATCTTTCAGGAGGCGCGAGGTGTCAAAGCCGAGTTGGCCGGCCTGGGCGACCATCCCCGTGTAGCGTGCTTCGGGAATCGTGGGCGTGCGGGCGAGCAGCCAGAGATACTTCCGGTTCGGGGTGCCGACGATGGCTTCCTGATAATGCGCATCGACGTGAAGGATCCAGTAGTTGCCTTTCTTCGGCACGGGGATCAGCGGTCCAAACCAGGTCTTGAAGCGCACGGTGAGCTTGGTGTTTTCCGGAGGATTCAGCACCTTCGCATAGCCACGAATATCACGCTGCGAGCCATCGGGGCGAATCGCAATATTACGCACCGAGATCGTGCCGTCGGCATGGGTGCCGTATTCCGCAATCGCCGCCTCGTTGGCTTTTTGAAACCGTATCGGCAGCCGCGCGATTTCATACCAACGGCCGGTGTAACGGCTGAGATCCACCGTCCCCGCAGTGACGGGAGCGTCCACTCGGCTGCGGGTGGTGGAACAGGACACCAGACCGAGCCCAAGCAAGACCAGGGCAACCGGACGCAGCATGGCGAGGCGGGAATTCGCCGGTCGTTGAACAAGAGGTAACGGAGGAAACAGAGGCGGATTCCTCATCTGCGTTCTCTCCGTTTGCTCCTGTTGAAACTCCTGTTTCATTTATTCGTGTCAGGCGTGAATGCGCGGGCCGCCTTTTGCGAGGTGGCCCGCCGGTTTCAAATTTGCCGCACAAAATCCCGCCACGCCCAGGCGCGCACGCCGGGGGCAACCGCCTGGGTCACGAGCGGCGCGCGTTGGGGTTGATGAACGAGATGCAATTCCACGCTCGTCGTGCGGGGACGCTTTTGCCGCAGGGCGGCGGCCAGTCGTTGCATCGGCGCGGCGTCGGACGGCGTTACGGTGCGGGCGGCTTTACATTCCACCAGCGAGATGGCTCCGCCGCGGCCCGGCAAGAGGAAATCCACTTCCAACCCCTGCTCGTCACGGAAGTAATAAAGCTCGCGCCGTCGTCCGGCGTTGGCCTGGGCCTTGACGATCTCCGCTGCGATGAACCCTTCGAACAACGCGCCTTGAAACGGTGATTTGGTCAGTTCCACCGTCGAGTCAATCCCGAGCAGGTGACAGGCAAGGCCGGAGTCGGCCACGAAAACCTTCGGCGATTTGATGAGCCGTTTGCCAAGGTTTTCGTAGAACGGCGGCACAATCAGGATTTGCGCCGTGGTTTCCAGCACGCCGAGCCATTGCGCAATGGTCGGCACGCTTACGCCCAGCGGCGCGGCCAGGTCCGTCTTGTTCAGAACCTGTCCGTGACGGCTGGCCAGAAGGGCGAGGAAGCGGCGAAACGTCGCGAGATCTTTCACCGCCGTCACCGCCCGGACGTCGCGCTCCAGATAGGTCTGGAGATACGAACTGAACCACAAGCGCGCACCGCCGGGCCGGGCCACCGCCTCGGGATAACCGCCGTGCAGCAACGACACCTTCGACGTTTCGCGCGACGAGAACGGCAGCAGTTGCAGAACCGCGGCGCGCCCGGCCATGGACTCAGTGACGCCCTGCATCAAGGGCGCTTCCTGTGAACCGGTGAGCAGCCATTGGCCGCGCCGTTGCGGCTGGCGGTCAATGCGCGCCCGGACGTGGGCAAACACCTCCGGCACGTTCTGCACCTCGTCGAGAATCGCCGGCGTCTTGACCGCGTCGAGAAAGCCATGAGGATCGGCGCGTAGACGGGCCACGATGTCCGGGTCCTCCAGCAGGAAGTAACCGGCTTTGGGGAACAGATGCCGGAGAAGGCAGGTCTTGCCCGCCCGGCGCGGGCCGGTCAGCACCACGGCGGAAAAATCGCGCATGGCGCGGACGACCTGCTTTTCAAGTTCGCGTGGGAGGTAACGCATCAATGAGTTTTCTAAAGTGCCGGTTTAGATTTCTCAAGCCTAATTTCAACCGAGAATTCGCGGGCCGGTCCGGACCGGAGGAACAGCCGGACCAGCCCGCGTGGTTCACGAACGAGACGGCGTTTACTGCCGCCCAAAGGCCGCCTTGACGGCGTCTTCGGGATTGACCGTGTGGTTGTTCGGGTCGTCCGCGATCGAGAGCTGCACGCCCTTGATCTCGCCGTTGAAGGCGTTGCCCACCGGACCGTAGTCCGGCGACACCGCCGCGCCCGAATCCTCGCCGACATCGCAGCCGTCGTCGGCGGAGAAGATCGTCGCCAGCGTCGCTCCGATGTCTCCTTCGCCGGCCTTCTTGCCATCCACGAACAGCGTCGCTTTGCCGCCCTTGCCCGGGCCGCCGCCGGCGTAGGCGAACTCCATGCGAACCTGGTGCTGGCCAGCCGGGAGCTTGTCAGCCGACTCGACGAAGAAGTGTTTGAAGCCGCCCCAGTTGTAGCAGTACTTGAGTTTGCCGTTTTTCGCGTAGAGGCTCCAGCCGCCGATGTTCGCGCCCTGCGAAATGATGACGCCCTCGGCGCCTTCCTTTGGCACCACGATTTCGGCGGTGACGGAGTGTGACTTGTTCTTGATGTTCAGGACGCAGTTCTCACTCAGGCGTCCCATGCCGCCGAAGAGGAGCTGGGTCTTGCCCTTGATGAGGACCGGGCGACCGGCGATTTCCGGGTTGAACCTCTCCATCAGCCGATCATCCAGAGGCAGCACCTTGTAGCGCGTCGCCTCGATGAGGAATTGCTGCTGCAGCTCGCGCAGCTTCCCGGGCATCTCCTTCGCGAGATCCTTTGACTGGGTCCAGTCGGTGTCCGAGTATAGTTCCCAGACGTCTTCCTCGAAGGGAGGCACCTTCACCGACGGGGGCGCCCACGGAGTCCGGTGACGCGTCACCGCCGTCCAGCCCTTGTGGTAAACGCCGCGGTTGGCGAACATCTCGAAGTATTGCGTCTCATGCTGTTCCGGCGCCTTCGGCGCATCGAAGGAGTAGCGCATGCTGACGCCCTCGATCGGGTCCTGCTGGATGCCGTTCACGGACTCCGGCTGCGGGAGACCGGCCACGTCGAGGACGGTCGGGGCCACGTCAATGACATGGGTGAACTGCGAGCGAATCTCGCCCTTGGCTTTGATGCCCTTGGGCCAGTGGATGACGGTGCCGTTGCGCGTGCCGCCCCAATGGGAGGCGACTTGTTTGGTCCACTGGTAAGGCGTATTCATCGCGAGTGCCCAGCCCACTGCGTAGTGGTTGTAGGACTCCGGCCCGCCGAGTTTGTCGATTCGCGCCGTCAGGTATTCGGGCGTCTCCAGGGACTGGAGACCGTTGAAGTAGCTCATCTCGTTGAAGCAACCATTGATGGACCCCTCCGCCGAGGCGCCGTTGTCGCCGACGATGTAGTAGATAAGCGTGTCATCGAGCAGGTTTAGCTTCTCGAGCATCTCCACGATCCGCCCGACCTGGTAGTCGGTATATTCGAGGAAGCCGGCATAAACCTCCATCTGCCGGGCCAGGACGGGCTTGAAGGCCGCTGGCATTTCATCCCACGACGGCACTTCCTTGTTGCGGGCGGTGAGCTGGGCATCGGCCGGAATCACGCCGAGCTTCTTCTGCCGGGCGAAGGTTTCCTCGCGCAGCTTGTCGTAGCCTTGGTCGAACTTGCCCTTGTACTTGTCGGCCCATTCCTTGGGCGCGTGGTGCGGCGCGTGCGTGGCCCCCGGCGCGAAGTAGATGAAGAAGGGCTTGTCCGGCGTGAGCGACTTCTGTTGCCCAATCCATTTGATGGCCTTGTCGGTCATGTCGGCCACCAGGTTATAGCCTTGCTCGGGCGTCCGCTTGTTTTCCACCGGCGTGGTGCCCTCGTAGAGCGTCGGATACCATTGGTTGGCCTCGCCGCCGATGAAGCCGTAAAAGTATTCAAAGCCGCCACCGCCCGAGGGCCAGGCGTCGAAGGGGCCAACGGGGCTGGTCTGCCAGACCGGCACCTCGTGACACTTGCCGAACTGGGCGGTGGAGTAACCATTGAGCTTGAGCGTCTCCGCCAGGGGCGCCACGGAGTTGGGCCGCACGGAACTGTAGCCCGGCGCACCAGTGGCAGCCTCGGTGATGCACGCCATGCCGGCGGAGTGGTGATTGCGCCCGGTCAGCAGTGCCTGCCGCGACGGCGAGCAAAGGGCGGTGGTGTGGAAACGATTGTATTTCAAGCCGCCCGACGCGAGCTTCTCCAGGGTCGGAGTCTGGCAGGGACCGCCGAAGGCGCTGGAGGAGCCGAAGCCGGCGTCGTCAATGAGGACGATCAGCACGTTGGGCGCGCCCTTGGGTGGACGCAATTGCTCGATCGGGGGAAGCTTCGTGTCCGGACTCTTCGCATCGTAATTGACGAAGCTTTGCCGGACGGTGTTCGGCATGGGCAGGTGCGAACGATGTTTGATCTCGGTCGCGCCAGGGGAACCGGGCGAACCGGTGGTTTGCTGCCCGCTGGCGGGCAGTGCGGAAGCCGCGCCCAAGGCGAGGCTGAGGGCGGCGAGGAGGCTTCTGGTTTTCATGTTTTGTTTGTTGAACGGAAAAAGGGGTGGTTCAGGGTTCAGTCATCAAGGGAGCAGCCATCAGTAAGTCAGTGGTCGGTAATCGGAATGAGCGGGGCGCACGTCGGGGAGGCTTGCCAGGGGCGGGGCGATGTGGCAGCGTCGGGGCATGAAATTGACCGCAGTATTTGAGCCAGCCCCCGAGGGCGGATACACTTGCTTCGTGGAAGAGGTTCCCGCCGCCATTTCACAAGGTGAAACGTTGAGCGAAGCCAAGGCGAACCTGCTGGATGCGGTCAAGCTGGTCCTGGAGTGCCAGCGCGATCTGGCGGAAGAAGGGTTATCCCACAACCCTGAGACAGAGGCATCTCTCCGCTCCGTTCCCTCTGTATGCTCCTGTTGAATCCGGATGTTCATTTCGGGAACAGGAGCGAGATCTGGAAGCGCAATCCCCACTCCGGCGCGCCGCTCGGACCTTCAGCGTAATAACGTCCGCCCAGTTGCAGGGAGATGGGCTGTTTGCCCACTTTCAACAACTGCTGCACGAACGCGTTGATGGGCACGGTCCATTGCGAACGCTCCCAGTCATACGAGGACTCCGTGTTCAGCCCGAGGCTCGTGAAGGTCTTGGTGGTGTAAGAGGCGAACGGCTGGAGGAACGTGCGGTTCACATCCTCCCGGCCATCCTCCCCGGCAAACGACCAGATGTGATTCAACAGAGCGCCATAAGTCCAGGGCCCTTCCTGTTTCAAGACCACTGCCGTCGGACCGGCGCCCCACTTTTCCTCGCCCAACAGATCGTCCGTGGCGGTCGGGATTTGCAGCACGGGACCAGCACCCCAAATCCACCCGCCCTTCGTCGGCTTCACCGGCGAGAAGAAGAGGCTCTGGGTGGTATCGGCGAGACCGGACTGGCTGGAGGTGCCGATGACGTTTTCCTGATAGACATAGGGCACAATGGTCCGGGAGATGACGTTCCAATCCTCGTTCAGTGAAATTGGAATCACCGGTTGCACGTTGAGTTTGTATTGGAATCCGTCGTCGTTCGGCCCGCCGCCCCAGTCGAAGTTGTTTTGCAGCGGGACGCTGATGAGACTGGCGACAGGATTCAGCGTGGCCTTGGCCAGGGCGGCGGCTTTGGCTTGCTCGTCGTCCCCCCCCGCGCCGCCGCCACCGGAGGAAGGAGCGTCGGCGGCCGCGAGGGTGGACGAACGATTGAAAGCCGGATCGCTTTGACCGAATGCTACGGTTGCGGCAATTACACAGATCAGTGTGAGGATGTTGCCTTTCATTGGTTGTATTCCTTTAGAACAGCAATGCCAGTTTGAACCAGATCCAGTCTCCCTCCATGCGGCTCTGCACATCCAGTTCCGGCAGCCACTTCAGTTCTCCCACAAGGCTTGTCTTCCCAATTTTGTGCAGGTAAGAAACAGCAGGGCCGACACCGATGGTGCGTCCCTCGAAGTCACCCAGGACGGCGCCCGAGCCGCTGTCGCCGGTGATTTGCTGGTAATAGAAAGCGTTCGCGCCCACGCCGATGAAACCTCCGAACAACGGCAGATGCTGGGCCACGGTGGCATCGAGGTGAAACTGAGTGCCGGTCAGGTAATCGGTCGCTTCATTCTTGGTGTTGAAGTCAACGCCGGTAAAGAGGCTCACTTCCGTGCCGATCTTGCTGCTCAACCAACTGAAGCTGAGGCCGGGCTCGAAGGTCCAGTAGTTCTTACCGAGGTTGGCCAGGGCGCCCTTCTCGTAGTCGCCGCTCGGCGCATAAATGCCCAGGCGCACATCGTATTTGAAGTCCGGGCCATTGGTCCAACCGACCATGAACGGATAGATTATGGTATCAGCCAGACCGCTCGAGGTATCGCTCACCTGGCCCTCTCGAGACCGTCCTAAGGCGCCGGTATGAGTGATGTTACCCTTGACGGTCATCGATCCGAAAGGGATGGCCAAGCCCGCCGCATAGTTGCCGCCCAGCAGGCGCAGCGGGCTTTCGTAGATCATGCCCACGGTGTCGATGTAAGCGGTGGCCTTGACACCAGCCGCCACGTTGCCGCCCAGAGGCAGGGACCGCCCCCCTCCCACATCGCCGGAGTAATAGGTGAAGTAGTTCACCAACGCGATAGTGGGGTAGCCCGGGAGCGCATCGATGAATGAGGCCATCTGGCCCGGGCTGTAGTGACCGCTGCCGGCTTCCTCCGCGCGGGAGGGAAGGATGGTTCCGACCATCGAGAATACGGCCATGAGCAGGAGGTGTCTTTTCATAATCTGCGATTTGAGGTTATTTGTCTTTGAGTTCCAATCAGCCAGTAGGGAACGGACCTTCATCGGGCACATGCTTATGCTTGGAGGCATGTCGCGCATCTCTGGGTCTCCGACTCAAACGTTTAGTTGCCTGACTTGCGGTAACCCGAATTCTCAACAACCACTTTCAAGTTCTTTCCCTTGGCGTTCAGGACCACCGAGGCAGCATAGGTGGCATTGTTGTCGAGGGCGCCGAAGCGCACGTCCAGCGTCAAGGGCTCCTTCTGCGAGTCGAGATAGCTGGACACTTTGGCTGTGAGCGGACGGTTGTTCGCCAAATCCACATCCAGCGCGAGGCTGTCGCCGGCCTTGAAGTAATCGGCGAACGTCAGCCGCACGCGCTGGTCCGGCTGCGGCGAAAGAGCGACTTTGCCGGCATCCTTCGCCTTCTGGATCAGGACCGGTTCGGGCGGCATATACGACTTCACCAAGGCCACTGCTTCCTTCATGTAGTCGGTCAATTCTTCTTTTTTGGCCTCGGCGATCCTGCCGCGGAGGCCACGCTTCTGCTTCTGGGGCGGCGGCGTGGTGAGGGGAATTTTCTGCACTTTCCCGTCCGCGCCATGGTAGCAGCGGTTCAACTGGCGGGACTTCTCCTCGCCCTTGACGCTGACGACGGTAGTTTCAACCCACTCATACGACCTCAGGATGGCCTGGCTGGCCGCGAGCGAGGCTTTAAGGGCCACGACCCGTTCCTGGGTGGTGGGTTGTTGGGCGAGGACCAAGGTAATCGGGAGAATCAACAAGGCGGCTTGAGTGAGGAGTTTGAACGCAATTTTCATCCGATTGATTTGTTTCAAGTTTGGTTTTTTTAATTAAGCGTCGGCTACGGGTCACTGAACATTGATTCATCTCCTGCGCCCGCCGCCTGAAGAGCGACTCCCCGAGGAGCGCCCGCCGCCCGAGTAACTGGAGGCGGACGAGCGCGAACGCGAACCGGAGGATTGGAACTGGCTGGCGCGTTGGCTTTGCTGGTTGCCCCAGGAGCGCGCCTGCGCCTGCGATTCCAGGCTCTGCCGGTTCTGACTCCAACTGCTCGAGGCGGACGAGGGGGTGGGGCTGGCTACTCGCGGTTGTTGATAGGATCGAGCTTGCGCTTGCGGCTGGCGGCTCGCCGTGGAGGCGGCGGTGGCGGATTTTTGCTGATAGGAACTGGCCTGCGTCTGACCGCTTGCCGTGGCGGCTCTGGCGCTGCTCGCACTGGCGGTTGTTGTGCGAGATTGCTGGGGCTGGGTACTTTGCCAGCCGCTGCCGGAATTCTGTGACCAGCTTCCGTTGGAATCTTTCTTGTAAACCGTGCCGTCCTTGGCCGCATAGACATCGCCCGACTTGGTTTTGGCGACGGCGCCTTCACTATTCGCGGTGTCCCACGCAACGGCACCGCTGCCTTGACTAGTTTTCACGCCAGCCGCGCTGCCGTAATCACCCGAGACCGATCCGCCTACGGCCGCGTTGCCTGTCTTCTGATTGTAGGCCGCCCCGCGGCTGGCCGATCCGTAGTCGCTGCTGACCGATGCCCTGGCGGTGGAGGTCCCGGTATAAGGATTATAGGTCCGACCGGCGGCCGCAGTGCCATACGCGGTCGATCGGTACCCGCCCGCCGCGTATGTGCCGGTGTTGGGATTGTAACCCGCGGCCC
Organism: Verrucomicrobiota bacterium; assembly: GCA_022709905.1. Classification (GTDB taxonomy): domain Bacteria; phylum Verrucomicrobiota; class Verrucomicrobiia; order Limisphaerales; family UBA1319; genus JAKLHY01. The sequence goes on from JAKLHY010000005.1 coordinate 110,922, forward strand.
GACCCGCGGAGCCGTAGGCGGTGTTCACCTGCGCAGCGCGGGCGTAACCCCCCGTGTAGGGATTGTAGGCAGCCTTCGCGCCAGCACTGCCGTAAGGTCTGTATGCGTAAGCTCCCCTCGCGTACGTGCCGGTGGCTGGATTGTAGGCCGTGGCGTAGCCGGCGCCGCCATAGGGTCCATAGGCCGCGCCACCACGGTAACAATAGCCGCCGTACCCATAGTGGTAAGTCGCCGCGCAGCCATAAGAGTAATGGCACGGATAGGGCGGATAATAATAATGGTCGTGATCGTCCGCGATGGCCGCACCCACGAGCATGCCCGCGCCAAACATCAACACTCCGGTAGCCGCAACGTATTCCCCGCTGTAGCCGGAAGTCTGGCTATAAACCACTGTCGTCGGCGTCGAGCTTTGCACCACGACATAGGTCACATTGTGACAGGGACTGGACGGCGGGATGGTATAGATGGCCGGTGGCACGCTTGTGCAGTACGTCCACGGTCCGGTCGCGGCGCTGCTCATGAACCACACGCCCGCATCACAACAGTAATATTTGCCACTGACTAAAAACACCTGCTGGGGCGTATTGACCGCGTATTGCACTACGGTGTTGGTGATGGTCACGAACTTCGGCGGACCATTGTAGGCGACGGTTACGGTCATGTTGGTGATATTGACTTCGGTCGTCGTGGGCACGGAGGCCAAGAGCACCGCGTCTTTCGCGTCGCGGGTTCCAGGCACCGAAGTTTTGACGAAAGCCGCCGGGTCATTGTCGGGAATCCGGGCGAAATCAGCCGGCAGATCCGAACTGGCGGCCGACCAGGGGCCTTCCAGGCTCGCCGTGCGGAACCAACGCCCCGCCACTAAGAAATACAGTTTCCCATCGCCCGCATTCAGGAACAGGGTGCTGTCTGTATTGGTGACCCGCATCAATTTTGTTCCGGCAATCGGACTGAATTTTGGTTCCCCATCGGTCACGATCAATTCCGCCGGCACGGTGCTGATAAAGACCTCGGGGACGGTTTTGGCTGGTTTGCCCGGAATATTCTGGCGGACATCGGCCCAATTGTCGTTGGGCGGCAACGTGTTCATCAAAGGAGGAAGGCTCGTCGCCGGCGTCCAAGGCCCCTTCAGATCGGACGCGGTCAACCAGGTAGTCTGGCTGAGCAGGAAATAGCGTGGCGTGGCGGTGTCGTAGAAGAGGTCCCAGTTGGTGTTGAGGGCAAACATAAGGTCGGTTCGGTTCGTCTCGACCGGCTTGAACTGGGGCTCACCCAGGAACATGACCAGGATGGCTGGCTTGCGGCTGTAGAAAACCCTCGGCGGATCGAGATTCAGTTCGACCGGCTTCTGGGTTGGCTGCTCGGCGGGATCGAGGTAAGCGAGCACGCGGTCCAACGAAATGGTCATGGCCTGCCCGGGCGGACGGAGTTCGTCCACGACACGGCGCAACGACGCGAGTTCGGAATCTGAGGTGTTTGGGAAACGAAGGTCGCGCTGGGTTGGGACCAGGGCCACAACCCGGGCGGCCTGATCCACCACGGTGACGGCATCCACCTCCGCGACCCCAAACTTCTCCTGTTTTGACACGCCTTTGACGGCAATGGCACAACGAAAGTGGATATTCGTATAGCCGTTCCAGTAATCGACCTGCGGCTGATAGACGGTCAGTTGTTTCTTGTCCTGCTTGAACACGCGCGGCCAGCCGGGATCGGCCGGCTGGGCGATTGCCCCGGGGGGCCCGAAGAATACCACGGTTAAAAGCACCACGAATGAGGTGCGAGTTAGGTTAAATTTCATTGCCATAATGATTAAGACTTTATTCGCAAACCGCTTTATGACCGTGCGCTCACGGCCAAACCTGCCGCCTGCCGGATCGCGTTCAGCACGTCCTCCCCGGGATCAGTCTTGCGGAAATAACCGGCACAACCGCACGCGAGGGCTTCCGACCGGACCTCGGCTTCATCGTGGGCGGTGATGAACACTACGGGTGTAGGATCCTTGACCGCCGTCAGGCGACGCTTCAGCTCCAGCCCGGACATGCCTTCCAACTGAATGTCGAGCACAAGGCAGTCGAATCGCGGGCGTTTTGTGTCCTCGAGCAGAGCCTCGGCAGAAGCGTAGGTGACGGGCTGAAATCCGGCTGTGCGAAGCAATCGGCCAAAGGATCGGCAGACGCTTTCATCGTCGTCCACGACTGCCACATAGATGGTGTTATGGCCGGTACCGCGATGTTCCATGGCGCGCATCTTCTCAGAAACACGCAAAGCGCGACTACTGCCCTTTGGGGAAGGTTGGGAGCAGGGGGCAAGTGGCGAGGGGCAAGTGGCGAGGGGCAAGTGGCGAGGGGCAAGTGGCGAGGGGCAGGTGGCAACCAACGCCAGTTCAGCGATTCAACAGTTTGGGAATGGTTGCGCTCAGGATGCGATTGATTTCCTCGGCCAGCGCGACGCGCGCTGCGACGACCTCAGATGGCAGCCAATGCCTCAGGCGCCGATAACGGCCTTGCGTTTCTCGCAATGACCCGCGAGCAATGATCAGAAAACGGCGGTACTCCACAGAGCTTTCGCGACCGTAACCTTCCTCGATATTCGAGCAAACGGAATCCGCACTGGCCAGTTGCTGGCTCACCAGCCTCTCCAACTTCCGCTCGCCCAGGTAATGCGTCACATCCGCCACCACAAAATCGAAAAGCGCGAGGGATTTCTGGTAGGCCCCAACCTGATCCAAGTTGCCGCTGCTCATCACCAAAGTGTGGCGTGGCGAGTGCCCACTGGCAAGCGACTCGACAGCCTGTGTTTTCACTCGCCACCTGCCCCTCGTCCCTCGCCCCTCGCCCCTCGCCACTTGCCATTTGCCACTTGCCCCTCAAAGAACTCCCGCTTCCTGCACCATCCGTGTCAACTCGGCCACCGAGTGGACTCCAAGCTTGGTCGTAATGGCGGTACGATGCAGCTTGACCGTTCGTTCGTGAATGTCGAGATCGGCGGCGATCTGCTTGTTGAGCTTGCCTTGCACGACCTGCCGGAGGACCTCGCGTTCGCGGTCGGTCAGCAACGCGAAAGGCCGGCGCAAGGACTCCCGGCGCTCGCGTTCGGCCTGAGCCTGTTCATCACGGGCCAGGGCCCCGTTCACAGCCGCAATCAACTCCGCCTTCGGCGCGTGCTTGGTTAGGAAGTTTTCCGCTCCTCGCTTCATGGCCTGAACGGTCGTCGGAATATCACCGTGCCCGGTGAGAAAGAGTATCGGCAGGGTGCTGCCTGCCTTCTGCAGTTCGGCCTGCAAAGCCATCCCGTCCAATCCCGGCATCATCAGGTCCGTAACCAGGCAACCCCGCATACCCGGTTCAGCCATGGACAGGAACTCCGTCGCCGAGGTAAGGGCGACGACATGGAAACCCGAAGCCCGCAGCAGCCTGGAAAGGGAGCGTAGGAATGAAATGTCGTCGTCAACAATGTAGACCGTTCTCTTGGGCGAGTGGGGAGTTTCGGTGGGCATTTGGGTGCGCTCGTTGGCCATTGATTTTCGGGCTACGGATTGATCATTCCTTATTTCATCGATCACTGCGGTTCTGCCAATTCATTCTCCTAAGCGCTTTCCCGGCTTGGCTTCCTCACCCGCGCGCGGAGAGGCGGCCAAGGGAACCGTGAAACAGAAAGAGGCGCCCCCCTCGGCCCGATTCTCAGCCCAGATCCTCCCTTTGTGCGCTTCAATGATCGTCTTCGACACAGCCAAGCCCAAGCCCATGCCCTGCGGTTTAGTGGAATAGAACGGCTCAAACACACGGTCAACACTTTGTTCGTGAATGCCGGGGCCAGAGTCCCGGACGGCTACTTCGATCATCCGGGCTTCGGTCTGGCGTGCCTGAACCGCAAGCCGCCGGGTCGGAGGCGGCTGGTGACTCATGGCATCCATGCCATTGACGAGCAAATTGAGAAGGACCTGCTGCAATTGAATCCGGTCCCCGTAAACAGGTGGAATTCCGGCTGGAATGTCGATCGCCAATCGAACCTGGCGTTGGAGCACGTCCGGACGAACCAGCGCCGCAACATCAGCCACAAGGTCCGCAAGCGAGAGCGACGTCCACTCCACGTCGCGTCGCTTGAGCAGGGCTCTCATACCCTGGATCACCCCGGCGGCTCGCTGGTCATCAAGGCGAATGTCGGTCAGGATAGCGCGAATCTCGGCCAGGTCGGGCGGCTCCCTTTCGATGAGTAATTCGGCGGCTTCAGTGTTCCGCAGGATGGCCCCGAGCGGCTGGCCCAGCTCATGCGCAAGCGCGGAAGCGAGTTGGCCCATTGTGGAAACACGGCTGGAGTGAGCCAATTCGTCGCGCAACTGCTGCATTTCGACCGCCAGGCGCTCACGTTCCAAAGCCCAGACAACCCTCCGGTGCGACCAGGACCACACCAAGGCGCCACCCAGCGCAATCAGCAGCAGTGCGGTCCCACTGAGGAACCACCGGGTCTGCCAGAAATAAGGCAACACCGTGAAAGCCAGGCTCGTTCCGGCCTCGTTCCATACGCCATCGTTATTGGCGGCCCGGACGCGGAAAACATATTCACCGGGTGGCAGTTGATGAAAAGTGGCCACGCGAAGGGCGCCGGCATCTTCCCAATCCCGACTGCCTCCTTCCAACTTGTATTCAAACCGAACTTTCTCCGGAGCACTGAAACTGAGCGCAGCATAGTGAAGGTCCAGCCCGTAGCTGCCTGGGGGCAGCCGAAGCGGCTCCGGGAAGGGCGCCGAGAGGCGAACCCTTTCACCGAAACCAGACGTATGCCTGCCCTTTCCCTTAGGCTGGCCGGTCGCCACGAGATAGGTCAATTCTTCCACAAGCACCGGAGGCGGGTGCGAGTTGAGCCGAAAACCGGCCGGATCAATCACTACCACGCCCTTCTGGGTGGCAAAATACAGCCTCCCGGCTGCGTCCCGGGCAGAATTAGGTTGTCCGGGTGAGAATTCGATGCTCGGCAAACCTTCGCTCTGATCCAGGAGCTGAAACTCCAGGTGCGAAACGGCGCGATCGGCTACGGTGTTCAGCTGCTTCCGGCTGGCACGGATGAGGCCACGATTCGAGGGCATCCAAAAATGACCCTGGCCGTCCTCGATGATACCACGCACCTCCCGCTCTGGCAGGCCGTGATTCACACCGATGACATCCACTTTCTCATTCCGCCAACGAATCAAGCTGGCGCGGCGCGTCCCCATCCACAGCGCGCCATCCACATCGGCTTTGAAGCATAGCACTCCCTGCAGGGCTCGACCGTCGCCAGTGCGAACCTCGGTGAAATGTTCCTTCTCCTCGCGAAAGACCCCTGCCGCTCCCGCCAGCCAGACAAGGCCCGAACTGTCTTCTCCAAAACAAACGATTTCCCCGCGTGGCAGCCCTGCTTCTGGCCCAAGCGGTTGAAACCGACTGCCGTCGCTAACCACCGCACCCTCCCTCGTGGCGATCCAGACGCGCCCCTTGGAATCTTCGAATAACGCGCTGACGCCGGTCTTGACCGGGACTTTCTCAAAGCCTCCCTGGCCCCTGCGCCACCAGCAACCGTCCGCATCACCGTACCATAGACCTCCAGCCCGGTCCTCCAACACCGACAATCCGTAAGCGCTCCTGTTGGTCGGCCCTGGGACTGATACCGGCGAAATTCCCGTGTGATCCTGGCGCAGCAGGCCATGGTCAAAAGTGGCAATCCACATGCCCCCGTCGTGGGCCTGCGAAACCGACCGGGCCAGTCGTCCGGACAGCCGAGTTCCGGCGCCCACCTCGGAGAAGCGTCGCAGCTTAAAGCGTCTGAGTCCGCCGCCGCTCGAGCCAATCCACAGATTCTCCTCATCATCCTCGAAGACTACGCGTGCGGACAGAGACCCCAGTCCATTCGTGGTCGTCCAGTGACGCACATCCCCTCCGGGAGCTACTTGAAACAAACCCGAATCGTAACTCGCAATCCAGAGGTTCGCCCGACTGTCTTCCGAGAGAGACCAGATGCCTCCCTTGAGCTGCGGCAGAGTTAACCGAGACACTTCTTTCTTCTCACGAAATCTCAAGACTTCATTGCCCAGGAGCACCCAAACTCCGCCTCCACGCGCGGAGGCGCAGGCAACCCGAGATCGGCCTAGCGATGGCCTGGGGGCTTGGGCCTGGACCCATTGCTGGCCGCTCCAATAACCAACGAAACGGTTTTGCGCCAACCACCACTGTCCGTTTTCATCCACTGTTCCGAGGTAGGCCTGTCCGGTCTCGCCCGGAGGCTGGGGAAGCTCAGTCAGTTGGTCGTGGTCAATGGCCAGCACATGACCATCGAATGTGGTGAGCAGCAAATCGCCATTGGCGCGCTCGGCAAAGCTGCGCACGTAGTTCCCCGCCCAGCCCCCGTTGGTTCCCAGCGCGCGCCATTGCGTGCTGTCTTTGATCACCAGGCCCTCGAGTGTGCTGACCCAAAGCCGGTCGCGCTTATCCGCGTAGAGGTTCACTATCCCGGCGCTGGGCAGTTGCGGCGTGTTCGCCGGATTGAATACCCTGAAGTTGTCCCCGTTAAAGCGCACCAGGCCGTTGAACGTGCCGAACCAGAGGTAATGCTCCCGCGTTTGCACTATGGCGGTCGCCGAGTTTTCCGGCAGGCCATCCTCGGTCCCCCAGGCGCGGACGAGATACTCCGAGCCCGTCGGCGGAGGTGGAGCTTCCCCGCAGGCGGATGAAACAAGGACACTCGAACAATCCAGCGCGAGCCAGCCGATGAGCGCCCATAGCCCCATGCCGATGGTCCAACGAATCCACGAGACGAATCGGGAGAAACCAATTTCTCCCCGGCCCGAGTGAACCCGGTCTTGCGGCAAGCGACTTGGGACGAGCCAGGTCATATTCCCTATGCCTTCACCCCATTACGTGCCGGGAGTGCGAAAAAAAAGCAGGTTCTGCCTTCCGGTCGATTCTCAACCCGGATTTTACCTTTGCGCGCCTCAATGAGGATCTTTGACACGGTCAAACCCGACATATCATTGTATTTTGCGGACCGGGTGCAGCCTAGTGTTGTGTCCTGCAAATAGCTATACATTCGTTGCGCTCAGTTTAGGCCTGTGGCGAGGCGTGAGGAAGGAGTATCCCGGGGCCGACAAGCACAACGGATTATATTGCGAATGCAACCTCCAACCGATCGAACTGGCCTTCCTGTAAGACGCGCAACAATTTGGCCTGCACTTCAAGCGGCAACTCGCCGATCTCATCCAGGAAGATCGTGGAACCGCCGCCTTGGTCGCAGGTCATTGAGCGTCTGCGTCGGCTGGGCCACGATTTCGCGCCGCCCAAGCACTGTCACGTTGTTCTTCTCGACCCGGAGCGGGAATCTGACCTTCGATTTCACTGCTGCTCGCTGTTCGGTTGTTCAGCGAACTGCTCTGTGGTCGTGCCTGAAATCAGGTGGCAGCCGGGGAGTAAACACCCACAAACTCTTACAGGCATGATAGATGAAAAATGGCGGGAGCGGCGGGGCTCGAACCCGTAACCTCTGCCGTGACAGGGCAGCGCTCTAACCAATTGAGCTACGCCCCCGACCATCGGGGCTCGAAAGCTAGAAAATCGGGCTCCGCAAGTCAACACCGAATTAGAGGATTTTTTAAAAAAACGATTCGGGCAGCAGACGCCAAGGAGGTGGGGGTGGGGAACCCCGCTGAAGAAACGTACCGCCGCCCGAATCAAATCACCCACTCAAATCATTTCAGGCTTAACAAGCCTGAGAAAAGGTACGGAAATTAGGACAAATGTCAATAAACCATTTTTCCCAAAACCTAGCCGTTGCAGGGTCCTCGGAAAGGGCCATCTTTATTGTCCCTGGCTAAGATCGTGATATCGCCCCGAACATGTCCAGTCTTTTGTGATCTCCCGCCGCAACAGACATTTCGAGATATCGATGAAGTCCCCGGTCAGGAGTCCCCTGTGCTTAGGGTCCGTGCAAAAATAACTTCCGATTTTGGCGGGAGCGCCGCCGGGTCAGATGCGAGGCGCGTGGGCAAGAGTGTATCCTCGGCGATACTCGACCGTCTGCGCTAGAATCGTCCGGTCCAATCCGGATTCGAGTACTTTTCCCGGGCCAATTCTCGGATGTGATCCCATGGCAAGTCAAGGCTGCCCGGCCCAACGTTCCAGGATTGACAGAGCTTGAGTCGGAGGGCTGTGGGGGAGACGCCCAGGTTAACGAGAAATTCGTCATGGCACCGGTTTCCGCGGTAGGCAGGCTGGTTTGAGGGAACGGGGAGCAGGCGGGTCACCATGGACAAGTCAAGATTCAAGAGAAAGGACCCATGAAAAAGGAGGCTGCGTTGGAGGCGGCGTTGCGCATTGCCGCTGAATTTCCGGCCATCCAGGACTAAATCGGTGATCCCGGCCACCTCGATGGGCTGTTGGAGAAGCTCCTGCAAGGCGGCACGATGACGGTTCATGATCGTGTGATTGGCCCGGGTGATGGAATCCCATGGATCCCCGGGTTCGGATCTCAGGACCAGGCTGTAATTCAGACAACCCGCTCCCTGCAAGACGGTTCCTCCTCCGCTCGAACGACGAAAGACGGGAACAGAACACCGCTGGCATTCGGGTAAAAGGACATCGGAATGCAGGGGTCGGGAATATCCCAGGATGATGGCGTAATCTCGAGGTTCCCAGAACCAGATCAGCCCGCGACACTCGCCGGCTTCGCACAGCTGTTGGATCACCTCCTCAAGGGCCAGAGACTGCGCGGCGTCAGTCGGATTCAGATCCAAGCATTTTATTTGTGCTGATGGCATTTTGCAGTATCATAGGGGCGGTTGCACGGGAGTGAATCCATCTGCGACAAGGATTTCCACAAACCCTCGCACCAGACGGTAAACGGAAAGCGCGGTTGGATGCAATGCCTTTGACTGAGACAACAACCGGTGGAACCACGGTGACGCACTGGATTGACACATGAGCGAGAATCCGAAAACCAATCGAAGACCATCGGCGGGAGGGCGCGCGAGTAGTGCGGCCGAGCCGGCCGTGTCGAAAACCCCGGGGAGAGCCCCCTCGGACTCCCAGAAGTGGCTAAGTTCCTTGGAGCACGTGCTCGAACACGTGCTGAAACCGCACAACGCCGAGCAAGTCACATCCTTTTTCAACCGGCTCACCACGCAACTCCAGGGGGCGGGATTGCGCGTTCCCAAGATGGTCAACACCCCCTACGTCAACACGATTCCGGTCGAATGCCAGCCCGAGTATCCGGGGGATCGCGAGCTGGAACGTCGCCTCAAGAGCCTGATTCGATGGAACGCGATGGCCATGGTGGTCAACGCCAACCGTGGAAACACCGGATTGGGGGGGCACATATCCAGCTATGCGTCCAGCGCAACGCTTTACGAAGTCGGATTCAACCATTTCTTCCGGGGCGGCCATGAGAAGCAGAGAGCGGACATGGTCTTTTTTCAGGGGCACGCCTCCCCCGGGATCTACGCCCGCGCTTATCTTGAAGGGCGCCTGAACGAGCAACATCTGCATCATTTCCGACAGGAACTGGCCGAAGGCGGAGGATTGTCATCGTATCCCCATCCCTATCTCATGCCGGATTTTTGGCGATTTCCCACCGTATCGATGGGCCTGGGACCGATCCTTTCGATCTATCAGGCCCGCTTTAATCGGTATGCCAAGGCGCGAAGTTTTCTGTCGGGAGAAGAACCCAAGGTATGGTGCTTTGTCGGCGATGGCGAATCCGACGAGCCGGAAAGCCTGGGGGCGTTGAGTCTGGCGGCCAGAGAAGGCCTCGATAACCTCATTTGGGTGGTAAACTGCAATTTGCAGCGCCTGGACGGGCCGGTCCGCGGCAATGGCAAGATTATCCAGGAACTTGAGGCCGTCTTCCGAGGAGCCGGCTGGAACGTCATCAAGGTGATTTGGGGATCCGACTGGGATCCTCTGCTGTCGGCGGACACACAGGGTTTGCTGATCAAGAGGATGGAAGAAGCCGTGGATGGGGATTACCAGAAGTATTCCGTTGAGCACGGCAGTTACATCCGTAAGCATTTTTTTGGGAAATATCCGGAGCTCCTCGAGATGGTCAACCCTCTCACGGACGATCAACTGCGAAAACTGCTGCGCGGCGGACACGATCCGCTGAAGGTCTATGCGGCTTATCACGCCGCCGTCCATCACCAGGGATCGCCGACCGTAATTCTGGCTAAAACGATCAAAGGCTACGGCCTCGGGGAGGCGGGAGAGGGCCGGAATATCACACATCAACAGAAGAAATTGAACGAAAAAGAACTACGCGAGTTTCGCACCCGATTTCACATCCCTGTCGAGGACGACGTCATCGCCGACACCCCGTTCTTCCGACCGGCAGCGGAAAGCCCCGAAGCTCGATATCTGATCGAGCGGCGGCAACAACTGGGTGGTTTTCTGCCCGAACGCGAGGAGGAAGCCAAACCGCTCAAGACACCGACGTTGGCGCAATTCAGCGAGTTCCTGCGGGGCTCAGGTTCTTTTGAAGTATCCACGACCATGGCCTTTGTTCGACTCCTGGGCAATTTGCTGAGGAATCCGGAGATTGGCAAGCGGGTGGTGCCCATCATCCCGGATGAGGCCCGCACCTTTGGCATGGACGCGATGTTCCGTGAAATTGGCATTTATTCATCCAAGGGCCAGCTTTACGAGCCGGTGGACATCAAATCGCTGCTCTATTATCGGGAGGCCAAGGACGGCCAGATTCTCGAGGAAGGTATTACCGAAGCCGGCGCCATGTGTTCGCTGATCTCGGCGGGCACGGCCTATTCGAACTTGCGCGCCCATTTCATTCCTTTTTTCATCTACTATTCCATGTTCGGTTTTCAGCGGATTGGGGACCTGGTGTGGTTGGCCGGCGATATGAAAACCAAGGGATTTCTCCTGGGGGCCACCGCCGGCCGAACCACCTTGAACGGCGAAGGCCTTCAACACCAGGATGGCCACAGCCATCTCCTGGCCGCCACCATTCCGAATCTGAGAACCTACGATCCGGCCTTTGCTTACGAGATTGCGGTCATTATCTGCGATGGCCTCCGGCGCATGTATGCCGAGGGCGAGGAAACGTTCTATTACCTGACCTTGTACAACGAGAATTACCTGATGCCCCCGATGCCGGAAGGCGTCGAGGAGGGGATTCTGAAGGGCCTTTATAAATTCAGGAAAGGGCCGGATGGTTTGGCGCACAAAGCCCAGATTCTGGGGAGCGGCCCCATCATAAGGGAAGCGCTCCGCGCGCAGACGATTTTGGCGGAGCAGTTCGGCGTCTCCGCGGATGTCTGGAGCGCCACGAGCTACAAACTCCTGCGCAACGACGCCCTCAAAGTCCAACGCTGGAACATGCTGCATCCCGCCGAACCGCCCCGTCGTTCCCATGTGGAAACCGTCCTGGCCTCCGAGTCCGGACCGTTTGTCGCGGTGTCAGACTACATGAAACTGGTGCCGGACCAGATTGCCCCGTGGGTGCCTGGCGGTCTGACCACGCTGGGCACCGATGGATTCGGTCGGAGCGATACCCGGCCCAACCTGAGGCGTTTCTTTGAAATCGACGCCGAATCGGTGGTGCTCGCGACGCTCTACGCGCTCAACCGCAAGGGCTCGCTGGACACCCCCGTCATTCAAAAGGCCATTTCCCAGCTGAAAATCAATCCGGAAAAAGCATCTCCTGTCATCGTGTAGCCCCCCTGTGTTCCTATGGATATTAAACTTCCAAAACTGGGCGAAGGCGCCGATTCCGGCACCGTCGTCAGCGTCATGGTTAAACCCGGTGATACACTCGCCCGAGGCCAGGTCATTCTCGAACTCGAAAATGAAAAGGCCGTGGCGCCCATCCCGTCGCCGGCCGAGGGCAAAGTCACCAAGGTCTACGTCAAAGAAGGCGACCGGATATCGGTTGGCCAACCGATCGCCGCGGTGGAACCAGCCGATCATCCATCTGGGGCCGCGCCGGAACCCGCTCCGGCCGCGCCGGCCGAAGCCGGGGGCTCTCTGTCAGAAACGGCCCCGCCCTCGCCTGTCGCAACCGCTGACCTGCCCGGACCTCAAGAGGCTGCGGAACTCGAGACTGAGCCCGAGGCTGAGGCCGCGGAACCGGGCCGGCAATCCCTCCTGGCCCCTCCCGCTTCTCCTTCGATTCGCAAGATCGCGCGTGAATTGGGGATTGATCTCTCCCGGATCAAAGGCAGCGAATACGGTGGCCGGATTGTGATGAAGGACCTTCGGACCTATATTGCGAAACTGCAAAAACAGGCGGCCGCGGCCACCCCCGCGAAATCGGCGCCTGCCCCCGCCAAAGCCACCCCGCCCAAGTCGATTGATTTTGCCCAGTGGGGCCCGATCACCCCCCAGCCTGTGACCGCCCTTCGCGGCACCATCAGCAGGCGAATGTCCGAGAACTGGAATTCCATTCCCCACGTCACCCAGTTTGATAATGCCGATATCACGGGGATTCTGGCTTTGCGCAAGAAATTCGCCCCGATCCTCGAAGCCCAAGGCGCGCGTCTGACCGTCACGACCTTTGTCCTGAAAGCCCTGGCCTCCCTGCTTCAGAAACATCCGATATTCAATTGCAGCCTCGACGAAGCGGCCAACCAGCTTGTCTTCAAACAATACTATCACATCGGTCTCGCCGTCGATACAGAGGCCGGATTAATCGTCCCCGTCATCCGGGATGTTGACAAGAAGGACTTTGTCCAACTGTCCAAGGACGTCCAAGCGCTGGCGGGCAAGGCTCGCGAGCGCAAGATCGCGGCCGAAGAACTCAAGGGCGGCACCTTCACGATTTCGAACCAGGGCGGCATTGGAGGGCTGCACTTCACTCCGATCATTAACAAGCCCGAGGTGGCAATCCTGGGGCTCGGACGCGGCGCGTTGCAGCCGGTGATCCGGGATCAGAAGGTTGAGCCTCGCACGCTGCTTCCGCTCTGTTTATCCTATGACCATCGAGTCATCGATGGCGGCAGCGCGGCGCGATTCATCAGCGACCTGGTTCAGGTTCTTGAAAATTTCTCCGAGCAACAGATCCAACTCCCTTAACTTCTACCCCCTTGACACATGCAGTTCACTGAAACCGAAATCGTTGTCGCAGGCGCCGGCCCTGGCGGATACGCCGCCGCTTTTTACGCGGCTGACAAAGGCAAGAAGGTTATTCTCGTGGAACAGGAATCCCGCTTGGGTGGCGTCTGTCTCAATCGAGGCTGTATTCCGTCGAAGGCGTTGCTGCAAGCCACCGGCCTGATCCGTGAATCCCAGGAAGCCACACATCAAGGAATTTCGTTCGATCCTCCTCGGATCAGCATCGACCAGATGCGCGCCTGGAAAGATTCCATTCTCCAGAAACTGGGGCAAGGCATCAGCGGCCTCGCCAAGCAGCGCGGGGTCGAGGTCTGGCTCGGGCGCGGGCACTTTGAAGATTCACAAACACTGCGAGTGGAAACGCCCGAGGGACAGAAATTCATCCGTTATCAACAGGCGGTCGTGGCCGTGGGATCCAAACCCGCCATGCCCAAGGTTTTTGATCTGGGCAACCCTCGAATCATGACCTCGGACGAAGCGCTCGAAATCGAGGATGTTCCGGAAAACCTGTTGATTGTGGGAGGCGGATATATCGGCATGGAACTGGGGACCGTATATGCCGCCCTCGGCAGCAAGGTTGTTCTGGTCGAAGCCGCCGACACCATCCTCGCCGCAGCTGATCAGGATCTCATTCAGCCGGTGCTCCGCCAGGCCCGGAAAAACTTCAAAGAACTCCGCGCCAAGACCAAGGTCCAAAACATGGCCACCAAAGGCAAGACCATCCAGGTCACCATGGAGGTGGAAGGCGAGTCCCGCGTGGAACATTACGACAAGGTTCTAATCTCGATCGGCCGCGTGCCCAGGGCGGAGGACTTGGGTCTGGAAAACACCCGCGTTGAACTGGATGCCAAGGGCTACATCAAGGTCGATCCGCAACAACGCACCGCCGATCCCCGAATCTACGCCATCGGGGATATCGTCGGCGGCGCCATGCTGGCCCACAAGGCGGCCAAGGAGGCCCGGATTGCCATTGAAGTGATCACCGGCGAGTCCAGCGCCTTCAAAGATATCGTCATGCCCGCGGTGGTCTTCACGAATCCTGAGATTGCCTGGTGCGGGCTCACCGAGTCCGAAGCCAAATCCAAGGGATTGGATTTCAAGGTCTCGAGGTTCCCTTGGACCGCATCGGGACGGGCGCTTTGTTTTCAGAGGCCCGATGGCATCACAAAACTGATTGTGGATCCCGAGAGCGAGCGCATCCTGGGAGTCGGCATCTGTGGTCATCACGCGGGTGATATGATCAGCGAAGGAGTGCTGGCGATCGAAATGGGGGCCACCGCCAAGGACTTGGCCGAATCAGTCCATCCCCACCCTACCCTTTCGGAAACTATCATGGAATGCGCCGAGGCCTACTACGGATTCTCGACCCACGCCTACTCCAAACGCTACCTGTAGGACGCCAAAACACTCATAAGTGCGGGATAAGTCCGAGGGCCTGGAGTGGATGAAAATCGATGGAATATCCGGGTTTCAGCCCATCGAGCGCTTCCTCCATCATTCGTGTCCATTGGCGTTCATTCGGGGTTCAGTTTTTGGGAGGATCCTGGCGACGATTTGCGCGCGCACAGATAACTCGACAAACCGATTGCCTGGGCGCAAGCTTTGATCGATGGAAAAATACGGCGATTCCCCGCTCGACCGCCTGTGGCATGAATACAGCCTGGTTTTCAGGGATTTCGACGATCTCACCCTGGCGCGATGGATGTCTCAAACCCTGGGACAACTGCAGGGCCGGGTCTGGCGTCTCTCGCATCCCCTGGTGGGTTCTTATCGACTCGCGGCCCACTGGGCGATGGAACGTCAAATCTGGCTGAAGCGCCTGGTCTCCATTCCGCTGGCTTACACCGAGGCCCCCTGTTGCCGCGCTCCATTGCTCCCCATGCTGACACGCGATGTCCTCGAGTCCGGCCTGATCTGTCAGCATTGCTCAGGCACGGCGGTCCCTCTTGAGGATCTCCCGGCCGATCTCCAGAATAATATTCGCCTTTGGGCGGGTGAATATGGGCCCGTTCATGCCGTCGCCCATTGGGATGAGGCCCGTCAACGCAGCGACTTGGATTACGACAAGGCCCTGGATGAGGCTGCGGAAAACTCGGAGGAACTGCTCGTGCGCCTGTCGGTTGAGATCATGCCGCGGTTGCTTGAGCTTTTCCCGGCTGTGGTTTGGGAGGATCAGGATGAGTGCCTGGAGGTTCGCCCCGAAGATATTGAGCCGTAATCGCAAAACTCCGGCTTGACCCGGCTGACAGATCGGTTTAGGCGTATCAGGCATATGCCAGTCTCCCATCCTAAGCCTTGGTCTAGCCGTTCTTCATCTCCTCGCGAGGGATCATCTCACCCCCTGAGCCGGCGAGCCTTTCTTCGACAGGGAGCTGCCTGGACTGGACTGGCTGCCGCTCCAATGATTCTTCCCGCGTCGGTGTGGGGTGCGAACGGCCAGAGCCTTCCCGGCTCCCGAGTGGGCGTGGCCCTCATTGGGCGCGGGGCCATGGGGGGAGGCCACCTGCGCCGGTTGATCAGCGATCCCGCGTTCCAGGTGCTGGCGGTATGTGACGTCGATCGCCAGCGACGCGAAACCGGACGCGACATCGCCAATGAGTTTTACGCCGCCAATCGGGGAAAAGACAAATTCCAGAGCTGTGTCGCCTGCAACGATTATCGGGAGATTCTGTCCCGATCAGATATCGATGCCGTGCTCATCGCCACGCCCGACCATTGGCATTCGTTCCAAAGCATCGATGCCGCCCGGGCGGGCAAAGACGTTTATTGCGAGAAACCGGTATCGGTCACCGTCGAGGAAGGACGCCGCGTCGTCGAGGCTGTCCGTCGTTACGGCCGGGTCTTTCAAACCGGAACCCAATACCGCTCGATTCCCACCATTCGCGAGGTCTGCCAGTTTGTGCGCCAGGGAGGTTTGGGAAAGGTCAAGTCCGTGTTCACCATGTTGACCAACCTGGGCACATTCATCGGGGGCGAGAGGTTTAAACCCTATTCCAGCGTGATGAATCCCGCGGTGTGCGCTAAAGGCTATGTCCCCTTGGATTTTGCGCTCCCGGCCGAACCCGTGCCTGAAGGCCTCGATTGGGATCTCTGGGTGGGTCCCGGTCCTTTTCATCCCTACAATTCGCTGTTCCACATTAATCCATCGCCCGGCGTTGTGCCCTGGTCGTTCTGCGACGCGTTTGGCGTAACCTCCTCCACCTGGCATCTCTCTCACAGCGTCGATGTCATTCAGTATGCCCTCGGCATGGAAAACAGCGGGCCTGTGGAAATCATACATCCCAGCACTGGCGAGTTTCCAACGCTAACCTGCCGTTACGCCACAGGCACGTTGCTGCATTTCGTCGATCACTGGGGCCTGGTCAAAGACCCTTATCATGCCGTCCCAGAAAAAGCGCGGCTCGCCGGTTTGTTCGGTGGCATTTTTGTTGGAGAACGCGGCTGGCTGACGTCCATGACCACCGGTGGACCGATCGAAGGCGGACCGGAGGATGTTTTCGAGGCGATGAAACTCAAAACCCGCGAGGTGAACATCGGGGCCAACAACCACCATGAAAACTGGCTGGAGTGCATTCACAGCCGTCGGTCTCCCAGCTCGAACGAGGAAATTGGCCACCGCTCAGCCTCCCTGGGACACATCGCCTACATCGCCCTCCAAACAGGACAATCCCTCCGCTGGGATCCCGTTCTGGAGCAGTTTGCCGGAAATTCAACCGCCAACCGTTTGCTGTCGCGCCTGCCGCGCCCCCCCTGGCGCCTCTGATCACTCATTCCTTTGGTTCGGTCTTAAAGCCAACAAAACCGCTTATGCCTTTCAAAATGATCCGGTCCAAAAAAGCGCCCCTCTTTTATCGGCTGACTTTGCTCCCCTTGATCCTCACGTGGTTGGGCGCTCCGGGATGGGCACAGGATGCTTTCAAGGTGCCCCCTTTTCCGCCCGCCGATGCGATCGAAACCGAGCGCGTTCGGAAAGCCATTCCAACACAAGCCTTGGCCCGGCCGCTAAAACCCCGACGCCTGTTAATCTTCGATCTGAACGTCGGCTATGGCGGACACGGCTCCATCTCATACGCGAACCAGGCCTTCACCTGGATGGGCGAACAAACCGGAGCCTTTGCCGCCACCGTCAGCCGCGACCCCGAGGTCTTTCGTCAGCCCAATCTTCGCCAGTATGATGCGGTTTTTCTAAATAACACCGTCGGTAATCTCTTCACGAATGCGGAGCTGCGACAAAACCTGGTCGAGTTCGTTTACAGCGGAGGCGGGTTGCTGGGGATGCACGGGACCTCGGTCGCATTCACTCGATGGCCCGGCGCGATCGAGGATTGGCCGGAATTCGGCATCATGCTGGGCGGACGCGGCGCCAACCACCGGGAAAGCCAGGAGCATGTGTTCATGAAACTGGATGACCCAACGCATCCCCTTGTCCAAGCCTTTCAGCACTCCGGCTTTGATTATCGCGATGAATTCTTCCGCGTTCACGAGCCTTTCTCCAGAAGCCGGGTTCGCGTGCTGCTGAGCATGGACACCAACAAGACCGACCTGAATCAGGGCCGCTCTTTTGGCCAGATCCTTCGTCCCGACAATGATTACGCCATGGCTTGGATCCGCAATTACGGTCGCGGAAGGGTGTTCTACTGCACTTTCGCCCATAATCCCTATGTCTTCAGCGATCCGGTGTTGCTCAGGTTCCATTTGGCGGCCCTGCAATTCACCCTCGGCGACCTGCCGGCGCCCACCACACCCAGCGACCGTCTGACTCCTGCGATCCGCGCCCAGGAAAAGCTCGGCCTGCGCCTGGGAGTCTCCCCGCCTTCCACCGGCCAAGCGACGGTTTTTGAGGCGATTGAAGCCGCGCAAGCCCAAGGTTTGCTCTACCTCGATGCCGCCGATTCGCAAATCGTCAGCTCCGAGATCCGCGTCCCATTTACGAGTCGCCTGAACGCCGGGGAACGATCCCAGATCCGTTTGAAGCTTGACGCGTCAGGCGTCCGATTGCTGGCGTATCGCGTCACCCAATGGCCATCCGATCCAGACGAGGCGAGGCGTCTTTTTGGTTTTGCCCGGCTGATGGGCGCCGAGGTCATCATGGGATCCCCTCCTCCATCCGCCCTGGGCCTCTGCGAGGCCCTCGGAAAAGAGCACGAGATGAAGCTGGCCATTTCATTCCCCCAAAAACAAGGCCCCCGACAATACCGTCGGCTGAACAGTCTGATCAGGCTCTGCAAAGATCGCCCTCATGTGGGCGTGGCCGGTCACCTGGGTCACTGGCGGGAGACAGGCATCGATCCGCGCGAGGCGATGGCCTCATTGAAAAGTCACTTATTCACCTGCAATCTGTCGGAGAATTATCCGATCGCCTCTGCCAAGAGGACACATGAGCCGTCACCGACAGAATCAATCCCACCGTTTTTGACAGAACTTAGCCACCGTCAGCTTCGGCCAATCCTGCTTACGGTGACTTCGCCGGTCATTTCACCGTCACAAACCTCCGTCACCACACCCGAACTGCTCCAGTTCAACCAGCTCATCGTCAAGCTGGCATCCCCCTGATTGTCCCCGATCAAACCACAAATCCTTAACAACTATGCCCGCTTCAACCCCGTCTTCCTCCCCGGTAAATCCTCACCGGCATCCGGAAATGGATCAGGCCTTTGCCGCGTTAAAGAAATATGACCGCGGCTCATCCCGGGCTGATCTCGTTCCCATTGATGATGCGGTGGCATCCCGTCCAGACTCATGCAACAGGAGCGAGCTGGAGCGGCGACTGCTGGCCATGCTCCAATCGCCTGTTTCGCTTTCAGCCAAGGAATACATCTGCGGCAAGCTCGCCCTTATAGGCACAGCGGCATCGGCAACCTCCCTGCTGGAGCTTTTGCCAGACTCCCGTCTGGCCCACGCGGCTTTGAACGCCCTGATGGCCATACCAGGCCCTGAGTCCGCCGCAGCCTTGCGACAATCCCTTGCGATCTTGACGGGAATGCCACTCCTGGGAGCCATTCAGGCGGTCGGACATCGTCAAGATTCAAAAAGTGTCAACCGACTGGCCGGTTTTCTCGAGAATCCTGATCCAGCGTTGGCCGAAGCAGCCGCCCATGCCTTGGGACTCATCGGAGTGCCCTCCGGCGCGCGCGCGTTGATTCGATTCCTGCCCAAGGCCTCGCCCCTCTTGAAAAACACAATGGCTGATTCCTGCCTGAGGTGTGCCCGCATCCTCTTGGAGCAGGGCCAAACCCGCACGGTCAAGGCCCTTTGCCGGCCTTTCACATCATCGCCCTGGCCGGCGCATGTCCGGGAAGCCGCCCAGCAGTGTCTCTCGGCGTCTCTTCGGCAATCTCAGTAGTTCTCGGCCATGACCTCAAAGTAGGCCTGCGGATGCTGGCATGCGGGGCATTTATCGGGAGCTTTGACGCCTTCATGGACGTAACCGCACTCGCGGCATTGCCATCGGACCTTTGTTTCCTTGGCAAAGACCTGGCCTGATTCGAGGTTCTTCAGCAGTTTAAGATACCGTTTTTCGTGCTCGGCCTCGACTCTTGCGATTGTTTTAAACGCCCCGGCCACTTCGGCAAAACCCTCGGATTTGGCAACCTCAGCGAACTCGGCGTAGAGCCTCGTCCATTCCTCGTTCTCACCGGCAGCCGCGGCTTTCAGGTTTTCCGCCGTTGTGCCAATTTTTCCCGCCGGATAACAGGCCGTAATCTCGACATCGCCCCCCTCGAGAAACTTGAAGAAACGCTTCGCATGGGACTTCTCCTGGGCGGCGGTGATCAGAAAGATCTCCGCAATCTGTTCATAACCTTCGCTCTTGGCTTGTTTGGCAAAAAACTCGTACCGGTTTCTGGCCTGGGACTCGCCGGCGAAGGCCTTCAGAAGGTTCTGTTCGGTGCGACTTCCTTTGAGACTTTTTTCCATAAAAAGGTCAGCAGTGTTGATGGTGGACATTTTGCGGCCGATCCAGCCGGCCATCGTGGTGATCCTCATCACCCGACCCTGGTCTGCCGTCAGCGTGGTCGGCAGCTGACTGTCCCGCAAAACGCGACACCTGACAATCCTAAAGGCGCCGAGATCACGGCCCGGTTTGGGACGGATCCAGGATCGTCTTGGCGGAAGCCGTGTTTCGGCCCCGTTGTTCGTTGACAAAACAGGCCGAAACCAGGCTCAGGATAAAGAGGATCGAGGTCAACAGAATCGAGGTCTTCAAACCAAACCGCACCTGCAAGAGTCCCAAGCTTAGAATCCCCGCAATAGCCGCCAGTTTTCCCGACAATCCCCACAGGCCAAAAAACTCGCCCGCCTTGTCCGGCGGGCTGAACAGGCCGACCAACGCGCGGCCCGCCGATTGAGTGGCCCCCATGCAAAGAGCTGCCAGGCTCCCGATCCCTAGAAAGACCTGTTGAGTCTCCCAAGAGGTGCCTAGCCAACGATTCAACTGGCCGCCAATCGTCTCCACCCCGTAAATCAGCCCAATGGCCATCACCCACAAAACCAGGGTCAGGCTGTAGGTCAGCTTGCATCCCACACGATCCTGCAGAAATCCAAACACAATCGCCCCAAACGCCGCCGCAATATTGGACAAGACAAACATGAGCACCTGCGTGCTCGGACTCCAATGGATCACCTTATCTCCGTAATTAAAGGTGAACGTGATGATGATCGCCAGACCCGCAAATGAGAAAAACAGCGATACCAACAACGCCAGCAAATCACGATAAACCCGGATCTCGCGAAAGGTCGCCATCAGTTGATGGAATCCAAGCGTGAAGTAGTTCTCGCCCGTCGGCAGAGATCGAGCCTGCCCCCGATTCTTCAACAAGACAAAGGTCGGAATGGCCGCAAGGCAGAAAAACACCCCCGTGAGCGGCCCCACCCAACGTTGCCGATCGTAATTGTCGAGCGTCTGCGGTCCTAACAAACCCACAGCCAATCCTGCGGCTGTGATGCCCCCGAAATAACCTAGTCCCCAGGCAAAACCCGAGATCTTGCCCAGATCTTTGGGGCCGCCCAAATCCGGCAGAAAGGCCGCGGCAAACGATTCACCCGCCGCGAAACCGTAATTCGAAATCACCACGAGAACCACAGCCAAGAGAATCCCGCCAGGCTCGACAAAGTAGAGCGCGGAGGTTGCAATGACTGTCACAACGTAGCTGGCAAAAAGAAAGGTCTTTTTGGCGGCGGTAAAGTCCATGACAGCCCCCAGGACAGGAGCTGTCACGACCACCAATCCGTAACTGATGCACAACGCCAGCGACCAATAAAGCAGCCCCATCTTGTACTCGGGGCCATCGCCCACAATCACATTGGGGAATAAAACACTGTAGACCACCGTGATGATGACGGTCGTATAAGAGGAATTGGCAAAGTCGAACATCGCCCATCCAAAAATCTCCTTCCAGGGCGCCCGTCGCGGTTCCGTGACGTTGTTCATGGTTGTTGATGCGAGAATCTTCCGCCCGCAGTATCCCAGGATTAGCCGCTCAATCCAGCTTTTTACGCCTGAGCAAAGCCAGTTATAAACCAGCGAGTATCCAATAACCGACAGCGGGTGTATGATCCGGCAAGCTTAACCAGAAAAACAATGAGTAACCGGAGCGATTGTTCATGAATGATCCCTTGCCTCCCAGCTGCCAGGATGCCAACGAGCTGCCAGCTGTTCCATCGTCAGTCTGGGCGAACATGGCCAATGTGATCGCCACGCCAGGTGATGTGTTCTCTGAGGTCAAGACCAGCCCTGCATCGACGGCCAACTGGCTGGTGCCCGTGCTCGTGTCATGCCTGGCTGCGGTGATTTACGTGGTGGTCGTTTTTTCCCAGGAGACGATTCTGCAACAATTGCGCGAGGCAAACGCGCAGAAGATGCAGGCACGTGTTGAACAAGGCCAAATGAGTCAACAACAGGCCGATCAAGCCCTGGAGATGGCGGAACGTTTCACCGGTCCGGTCGTCATAAAAATTATAGGTTCGGTGGGAGCGGTATTCGGCAGTTTCATCTGGTTATTCTTCATCGCCCTCCTCGTATGGTTGCTGGGCTGCAAAGTCTTTCACGGTTCTTTCTCCTACTTGAAGGCCGTCGAGGTCTGCGCGCTGGCAGGGATGGTGGGCGTGATCAGCGCGATCCTCACGATGCTGCTGGTGGTCGCAACGGGAAACATCGCCGCGACCCTGGGCCCGGGTTTGCTGCTCAAAGAACCGAATCCCGCTCTCAAAGCGCATGCGGCGCTCTACGCCATCAATCTATTGACGTGGTGGTACATTGCATATCTTGGCCTTGGATTATCCAAGTTGAGTGGGGCCTCCTTCTGGAAGTCTTTTTTGTGGTTGTTTGTTCCCTATGGGATCTTCAAGGCAGCGCTTCTCTTCCTGGGAATAGGCCAGCCTGGACAGTAGGAATCCGCTGTCTACTGATCTCAACCATACCCTCCGGATAGGCTCCGTACTATCAAGGTGGATTTGTCTAAAGAAAATGTCAGAGTCGGCCGATGTTGAGAGATGGGAATGCAATGAGTGGCATGGCGATGGGAAAATGGGTGCCAGCCGCCCTTTTGTTTCTTGCTGCGGCGACCTGTATTCCATTGGTAATCACAGCAATACGACGACGGAATGTGGCGGGAGCCATGGCTTTGGGGGCCATGGCCTGCGGTGTTTTTCTCTGGACTACGGCCAACGGCCTTCAGCTGTTGCTGAGTCCTAACATCGCGCAATGGACGACCCCCTTGGCCTTTGCGGGCATTGGTTTGTTACCGCTGGCGTGGCTGTCCTTTGCGCTTCGCCTTACAGGTCACCGGGTCCCCCTCTTGGTTCTATTTTTGGGCGTGGGGATATGGGGGTTGACGGTGGCGATGGTGGTGACCAATGGATCGCATCAACTGATGTGGCGTTTGGTTACAATCGACGGTCAAGTCGCGTCGAGGCGCTGGTGGTATTTCTGGTTTTTCACTTCCTATGCCTATGGGGCCGTTCTGATTGGGACCTTTTGGATTTTGGCGAACTTCGGGCGCCTGTCGATGGTGTACCGATGGCAAGGTCTGGTGATGGCCGGTGCCGGAATGATCCCTCTGCTCACGAGCGTTCTATACCTGAGCAGAATTCTGCCGCGCTTTTCCTTTGACCCGACACCGCTTGCCTTTCTTGGCAGCTTGATTCTGATGGCCTGGGCATTATTCCGGCTGGGGATGCTCGATTTGGTTCCGGTTCCCCCGGAGTTGTTGATTGAGAAGATCAGCGATGGTCTCATCGTGGTGGACCGCCAGGAACGGTTGGTCACTCTGAATTCTGTGGCGGCTAACCTGTTCCAATGCAACGCCGACAAGGCCATTGGACTTCAGGCTGAAACGCTATGGCCCGGATGGCGCCGGGTTCGGCCCTTGCTCGAATCCAGGAAAAACACCCAGGATGAATTGACGCTGGAAAACGGGCCTTCGCCCGTGCATCTGGAGATCAAAGCGATTCCTTTGCCGAATCGTAGAGGAATCCCAATGGGTCACCTGCTGTTGCTACGCGACGTGACAGAATCGCGACAACGCGAGAGCGAACGAGAACGATTGGTCTCGCAGTTGCAGTCAGCCCTGGGCCAAGTCAAGAGACTCAGCGGATTATTGCCCATCTGCGCCTCATGCAAAAAAATCCGGGATGACCAAAACCAGTGGCATCCGTTGGAGACTTATCTCAAAAACCACTCCGAGGCGGAATTCAGCCATGGCATGTGTCCGCAATGTTACCAGAAATTCGATCAGGAATTGACGGCAACTGACCCTTCTCAAACCATAGACTCCGACTCCCCTCACGAGTCTTCAGACCCACGGGGCTTCTCATCGTAAACCCACTCGAAAGATAATCCCTCTGCTCTCACCCCTCTCAAACAACACCTACAGCGGTTTCAGCGCGAATGCCATCGGAACCGCGTCGCGGTCGAGGTAGTCCAATATGTTCCAGCCGTCCGTGGCCAGCGCGTCCACGTGAAGGGTTTCCGCAAAAGCCGCCGCGCCCCCCGGACACGTGCCCACCAAGTCCGCCACATGCCGATCATCGGAGTAAACGCCCGCGGCGTTCCGGGTGAATCCATTGATGGGACTGGCCGCCACCGAACCGCTGACGTCAAGGATTTCGCCCCAGCTACCCCGGTAGAGGCCAAAGTTGAATGTGGCGAAATTGTTGGGATGGCGGGCCTTGAACGAAATATGAGCGTCCGCTCCCGCTGGATAGTTGATGAAACCGCAATCCCCGGCAATGGCCGCTCCCACGGTAGTCTGATAGATTTGGGCCTCGCAAGGATTGTTGTCCACTCGCAGCACCATTTTGAATCCGATGACATCCCCTGTGCCATCCTTGATCAGATACTCGTTGGCTGGAGCCGCTGTTGGCACTTCCACGGCTCCAAATGGAGCATTGATGGTTGGAACCTTCAGCAGCACGCCTTTGTCCGTCAGATTCACCAGATCTCCGGTGTCGTCGAACAGTTCCAGTTTGAGTTCATACTTGCCGCCCGCAGCGGCAGCATCTCCCCCCTCCAGCAAATGGGAGAGGAAGAAGGAACTGGCGGAGTTCTCCCGGGCATCCACCATGGGGGCCCAACCGTAGCTGCCGGCCGGAGCCGCTGTGGGCTGAATCCGAATCAAGTTTTTCGCCGGAAAGGCCGGGTCCGGCCCCATCAGTTCAGGAAGGAACTTGAGGGCATGAGGCGGAGCGGGATCAATTACCGCATAATGCCGGACGACTTGATGATCCATGGCATGCCAGGTGTCCATGGCGTCCATCTTGCGATAAGACCACTTGTAGTGCGTGATGTGCGCGGCAATCAGGGCGTCCTGTCCAAACCACACGTGGGGTTCCAGACTTCCACCGAACGGACGACCGTCCATGGTCAGTCCCTCATTGGCGCCCGTGGCCGAGCCCTGAATCTCGGGCAAACTCACGTTGTTGCCGATTGTCATAATGGCGACCTGGAGACCCGGCATAGTGGGCGGATCACCGCACCAGGGCACCCTCGGATCGGTGATGTGAAGGGTGACCTCGGTGCCGCACACATAGTTCCAGTAGGTGTGACAACGAATGGGCGGTCGATACACCGTGGTCCAGACGCCGCCGATTGAAAACTCGACCCAGAAGTACAGGTCGGGATGATCGCCAAAACACGGATACCAGATGGTCGTGTCAAACAGGCCGGCGGCATTGGTATCCAAAACGGCAATTTCATCACAGCTGTAAAAATATGGCCAAAGCCACCGCCACCAGCATAGGAACGGCCGCACCAAGTCGATATTGGCCATCAAGGCGCTTCTGACCGTCGCCAGGGTCCCGGACATCAGGGCTGCCCTCGTCGCCGGCGCCAATTGCTGCGGATTAAGGATGACTTTCTCCGCGGATTCCAGATTCGCGGTGCGCGGCTCCAGGGGGCTGGGTGGCTCAGGCTGCGGATTCAGCATCGCCCGATCGGAACCAGAGCTCACAGAGGCCTGTCGAATTCCCGGACGACCCGTCAGGTCGGATTGAGAATTGGAAATCCCTCTCGCCCCCGCGGAGGCAATGACTGGCGGAGTTTCTGTTACTCCCTCATTCATGCGTGCAATGTTTCTGGGGGAGAAATCCATCACTGCAGGATCCAGGCGAAAAATCGGACCGGGAGGATCGGGATCCGGAGGCCACGGGAATGGTTTCTCGATGGCGACCAGCAGTTCGTGTCGCAATCGGTCAATCAACTCGTCCGGCAAGCGTTTGAGGATGAGCCAGAAGGGATCCACTTCACAAATATGCACACGGGCATGACAGACCGGCATGTCCAACTGGACACCGTTCACCATGACCGGTTTCACAACGCGCCCGCGAACCCGGCAGGCACACCATAACCACCACTGCCAATGGAACTGGGGTATCGGCAACAGTTCATACGCGCTCTTTTTCGGATCGAAGATAAAATGCGCCTCATACGCATGAAGGCGCTCCATCAGATTGATCGTTGGTGTCTGCCTGCGTTTGCCCTGGAGTACTGGCGCGAAGAAGACGCGGGCCGTTGCCGCCTGCGCACTGCTTAAGCTCAATTGCGCTTCGCCACCTTTGAGCGGGGCGCTGCCTATCATTTCGCCTTTGCGATTGAAAGCGAACGCGGTTACAACAACATCCTTGTCGGGCTGACCTTCAAAGCCAATTTTGAAGAGAAGCATAGAGGATTCCATAGAAGTCTCCTTTCTAAATCGTAACCATACCCGAGTTTTTGGCTGTGGTCAATTCATAATCGATAATCTGCAGCTCGAGCATGCGGCTGGATGGAAAAGAATTTCGGTCCGGATGACCTCACCGATCCGCTTGTGTCGGGGGAGTTTGTTTTGACGGCGGCAGCAGCCTTATCCCTTTGTGCGCTGGGAAAAACAGAGGCGCCGCTGGGGGAGAACCACGATGCGTTGAATACACCGGGGCATCTCTTGGGGATAATGCGTCGTGAACACGAGAGTCGCCCCCGTCTCCAGCACAACCTGATCGATCGCCTCCAGGACCAGCTCCCGATGCCCCCCGTCCAATCCCTGGCAAGGTTCATCCAGCAAAAGCAATCGCGGGCGTTTCACCAAGGCCCGCGCCAGCAAAACCAATCTCTGATCGCCGGCGGACAACGCAGACAATGGGCGGGCTGCGGCATCGATCAAGTTGAATCGCGCCAGCCACTCACGCGCCTGCTGTCTCTGGCGGGGCGAGGTCCGATCATACAGGCCCAGGGTGCTGCTAAATCCCGAACTGACCACGGCCAAACACGTTTGATCCGAAGGGAAATGCATCTGCAGTTCGGGACAATACCAGCCCAAATGCCGGCGCACCCTCCAAAGCCCTATGCCCGGCTCGGGTCGCAGCCCAAACAAGAGGATGTCCTGGCCGTAAACATGCGGATTATCGACTTGGATTAGGCTCAGCAGCGTGCTTTTTCCCGATCCGTTTGGCCCAAGCAACGCCCAGTGCTCCCCCTCGCGAATGGTCCAGTGGAAATTGCTTAAAACTACTTTGCGCCCATATTTCAAATCGACCCGTCTCATCTCCACCAGAACGGAGTGATCGGTGTTTCCGCTGGATTTTTTCAGATCAATGGGCCTCTTTTGTGGGACCCCGCTTGGCCTCGACAACGGTCCCATACTGCGAACCAACGGATGTCTTCGCAGGCGCTTCCAGGTTCCCCGGGCGATCAGCCGGTGTTTCTCAACCAGCAACACATGCGTGGTCGATGGCAGTAAGCCCTCGGGACGGCTGCTTGCCATCAGGATTTTGAAGTCCGGACCCGTCAGGCTGTTGAGCCATTTCCCCCAGCGTCGCCGGCTCTCAACATCCAGGCCGGCAAAGGGTTCGTCCAAAATCAGGAGCCTCGGAAACTGCAACAAGGC
Source organism: Verrucomicrobiota bacterium (assembly GCA_022709905.1). GTDB lineage: Bacteria > Verrucomicrobiota > Verrucomicrobiia > Limisphaerales > UBA1319 > JAKLHY01. Next base: position 138,358 of record JAKLHY010000005.1, read on the forward strand.
CCGCGCCAATAACACCCGCCGCATCTCTCCATGCGACAACTGAATCAACAGCCGGCTCCATAACTCGTCCAAACGCAGCTCCCATCGCAGCAGTGTTTTTCGTTGACAGAACCGATGGCGGGAACCCCGATTCGGGTTGCACTCGAACGGATTGATCTGTTCCACGGCGTCCTGAGAGAGATAGTCCGAGACGCGGGATGTGCCTTCGCCCATGTTGTCGTGCCAGCGCGACTGGTAAAACGAGCTCTCCCCCGTCACCACCTCGCATTGTCTCTGCGAGGAAACCACCGCCACAGCCGGCTCGGGATACGAATCCAGGCTATCTGGGGACGACAAAAGCGGCTTTCCAAATCTGATCTCTCCCTCGCTCAAAGGCAGCTCGCCTGCAATCGCCCTGACCAACAGGGACTTTCCCGATCCGTTTGGCCCCAGGATCGCCCAGTGCTGTCCAGGTTCCCAAACCCAGCTTGTCCCCGGAAACACCGGCCGGCCCTCAGACTGAAATGTGACGTTTTCCAACTGTAACAACGGTTCCAACATCCCCCCGTTGTAGAAAAACCGCAGGCGCCGCGCGAGCGGATTTCCGACTCCCCCAAGAAACTGCGGCCCGGCTCAGCGCCCCCCCCCAGGGCCCGGTGCCGGGAATCGTTTTGGACGTTCGCGTTGTCGCCTCCTGCTTGAAGCCCTCGATTACCGACCGCGATATGTGCGCGTTCCCCCGCGCCAGGAATTCGATCCCCCAGGGCCAAACCACCTGCCCTAATCTTTGCATCAATATTTAATTATATTGATATTGACTTCTATATTATTAAATATTAATTTGAATTCAGTTTCAATATTTATGATATCGGATCCCAAAGAACGCCACTGGCTCGAATTCCTTGAGGAAGAGGATTTGGCATTCATCAAGCGGTTTGTCCTGGTCTCGGGATCCCTGAAAGATTTGGCGAGCGCCTACGGAGTTTCTTATCCGACGTTGCGATTGCGGCTGGATCGGCTCATACAGAAGATCAAGATCCTCGACGAACATCAAGTCGATGATCCGTACGAACGATTTCTGCGGGCGCAATTTGTGGACGGCAGGTTGGAGGCGACTTTATTTAAACGTTTATTAAGCACTTATCGGCAATTCAACAAGGACAAAGCATGAAAGACCTTTTGTTCACCGTTGTCTTCTTCCTGTCTTCGTGGGTTCAGGCAGCGGAAATTGTCTTGATGGAGATTGATTGGCGGCAGGAGGAGGCGCCTGTCATGTCATCCAATCCACCCGGGGAACTCGAGTTAAATCTGGTTTTGGGCGGACAAGGCACCGTGTGCATCGGACCTTCAAAACTGGTGGAGTATCCCGAGGGCACCTCGATGGATGATGTTTTGGGCGGCGGGGCATGGTGGTCGGATCAAACGGGGGGGTGGATTGGCGGACTCACGGGGGGTTGTCTGGGATGCCTGGAGGGTCTCCTTAAGTGGCTGGCGGGAAAGGGCGTGGCGCAGGGATTCGTCCTGGCGTCGCTCGTGGTCACAATCGTCCTCGGATGTCTTTTGAGCATCGCAGGCGTTGTGGCTTTGGCGATGGAGCAGCCCTACGGGGTTTGGTTTGTGTTGTTGCTGCCGGGCTTATTAATGCTGACGATTTTGCCGGCACGTTACAGACAGTTTCGCGGACAGTATGAGAGCCTGGAGCTGCGCCGAATGGCATCGTTGGACACGCCGTAAACCAACAGGAAATTGACCAGGATTACAGCCAAATAACGTTTCGATTAAACCCACCAAACATAAAGTCATAGAGGACAAGGCTGTGCTCCTTCGTCGCGCCTCGCCAGCGAGCCAAATCCCCTCCAGCAAAATCGGAATTAGTTTTTGCACAGACCCTAAGGGGACGAGCAAGCCGCATTCACCCGGGAGTCGCCGTCATTCCAGCCAACTCCCAGGCCGTGTGTACAGGCGATAGAACTTTTGCTGGGCGGAGACGGGAACCGAATCAGAGATCGGCGTTGGCGTCGCGCTGAAGATCCCCGAGGTCCAATCAGTCCATTTTTCGAGGTCCGGTGAGACCTGGATTATGAAGTGGCCGTTCTGCGGGCCACTGACCAATATTTGGAGTTCCCCTTCGGGCAGGTGACGCACCGATTTGAACCGTGGTGGCACAAGGTCCATTGCAGCGAACGGATTCTCGACAAGCACCACCTCGCCGTACCACCGCAGCCAGGCAAGCAACCGGCCGTCAGGGGAATAAGACAGGCATCGCAGCCCGCCTGATGGGGGTAAGGCTGCGGGCAACGGTTGACCGTCGCTTACGCGCCAGAATCGGAGGTCGTTGTCGTAACCGGCGGCCAGCACGGCGCCGCTGGGTGAAAACGCGAGGCAGCGGATTGCAGAAGGCGGTCCGTGCAGCACGCGCATCAAGGAGCCATCGCCAATCCGCCACAACTTGACCACACGACTGTCCCCACCCGTCGCCAAAAGCGTCCCATCCGGGGAAAAGGCCAGCGTGTTGCGATAAGCCGCTTTGGTCTCCATAACTAACGCAGGCTCGGTTCCGTCGGCACGCCACAGACCGATGCGTTCATCATACTTTGCCAGAGCCAGGTGAGCGCCGTCAGGCGACAGTGCCATCGCCCCTTCCCACGAGTTCCATCCCAGGGCCGTAACGAAGTTGGTGATCCCCTGAATTTCCGGCATCCGCCACAACACGCCTGTGCTTTCGCCCGCCACGGCGAGCGTGCGGGCGTCACCAGAGCAGGCCACCAGGCCCCCGGGCGACACGTCGGTCCAAAAGGCCAATATGCTGTCGGCAAGAGGCTCATCAAGTGAGGGAAGCCGATAGAGGCCGGTGACGGAGGGACGATCCCGCAACGCCAACCAATCCAGCCCTGGGGACAAGGCCACTGATGGCGCCCCATCGAAATTGCTCGCACTCGATTCGAAGGCCCAGCGGACGGCGACGGCGCTGGTCACCTGCCACGCGAACACGCTATTTATCCGGGCATTCCACCCCTCGCCGGTCGAATCGGAGCGAACTTCAGAAAGCGCCAGCACCAAATGGGTGCTTTCCGGAGAGAACGAGAGCGAGCTCGCGCAATAGACGGATTCGATCGAAGTCGGTTGGTTTTGCCACACGATCCGAACCGGCGCATAAACCGTGAGCGCGGCTGCTTCACTCGTGCAACTGCCCGTCGGTTGACTGACGATCACCGAATAGGGACCAGATTGTGCGGGCTCGACATTGGCAAGCTTGAGAGTGGCATTCGTCGCACCGGGGATAGGGTTCTGATGGAAACGCCATTGGTAATCAATCGGTCCCTCGCCCGCGGCTGCAACCTCGAAGGCGACCGAAATCCCGGCATGGACAAACTGGCTGGCAGGCTGGGTAACGATGCGTGGCGGCACGGACACTTGGAGCCTCGCGCTCGCACTGACGCTTCCGCCTTGGCCATCAGATACCACGACCCGGTATTGGCCAGCTTGATCACGTTGAACCACTGGAATCAGGTGCCAACGATTGGTCGCGCCGGTGATAGGGCTCTGATTGAAGAACCACTGATAACTCAAGGGTGCCGCGCCTCGGGCCGCCGTGAAGAATCCACCTTCGCTTCCTTCATCCAGCGTCTGATCCTGCGGCGCCACATCGATGGCCAGCGGTTGCGGTGTTGACTCGATCGGAGTGAGCGTGTTATCCACAAGAATGAGCGCCGTGTCCTCTCGTCCGAAGGCAAGATAGCGGCTCCGAGGGGAGATTGCGCACGCGGTCACGTTCACCACTTCCTCTGTGAGGACTCGCCACAGGGCACCATCTGCTGTACGCCAGGACTGAAGAGAATCGTTGCGCCCGCTGACTGCGAAGTCCAAGTCGGGTGACAGCGTGAGAATCGCGCTGCTGCCCAAGTCAATAGTGTTTAGCATTAGGCCGTTCGACACTTGATAGATGCGAAGAACACGCCCGTCCGTGCTGGCTAGGGCAACACGCTCTCCATCGCGCGAGAATCCGTAGAAGCGGCCGGGGATCTGATGCACGACCGCACCGTCGGACATGCACCTAATCCGAATTTCATTCTGGCGACTCACTTCGGCGAGCAGCCGCCCGTCGGGACTGAATGCCAATTCCCGCACGCCACCGGCATCGTTGAAAAACGATGCCACCTGAGCACCATCCGACAATCGCCATAGCGTGATCCACCAGTCCCAGGAGGCTCCCCCTATGGCAAGGGTTAGGCCGTCCGGCGAGAAGGCCACCGCACCAATCTGCGCATCGGTACCAATCTGGCTGATTTGGCGAACAAGCTTGCCATCGCGGGCGTGACGGAGTTCGATCTGCCGGCTCGGTGCCAGTGAAGCGCAAGCCACCATTTGTCCGTCCGGCGCAAAGGCGAAAGGGACTGTTTCCCGATCGGCGATAACGGGGGAAAGCCTCCACAGAAGAGATCCATCTGAAACTCGCCAGAAGTTGACACCGGAATCCCATGATCCAAAGGAAGCCGAAGCCACTATCGTCTCGTCAGGAGAGAAAAGCACACGATTCACTGCGCTAGAATGCGCGGTGAGCATCGACACCTTTGAGCCATCCTGGGTGCTGTAAAGCACGACGCTAAAATCCCGGTTCCCACTGGCAAGAAATCGGCCATCACGCGAGAAAGCAACGGTTCGGAACCGGTAGTCCGTTGGGTCCTGCGCGATCCAAACCGTCTTGCCATCCAATACATTCCACACGCGCAGGGTTCGGTCGAAACTGGCCGACGCCAGTTGCCGGCCATCAGGCGACCAAGCCACCGACCGAATAATCTCATCGTGACCGACGAGGTTGCGCACCAGGGTCCCGTCAGTGACACGCCACAGTTTGATCGTCCTGTCGGTCGAGGCCGAAGCCAGCGTCTGGCCATCCGGGGAAAACGTCACCGACTGGATCTCGGCAGCGTGGCCTGAAAGAATCCGGACCAATCCTCCATCGGTGGTCCGGCTCAGGAACACACTCGCTCCGACGTCGGCAGCGACCAAGCTGCCATCTGGCGAAAAGGCCACCGCACCTGAAGGCCGCCACCCATTCAGGCTGATCTCCTGTTGAACCAACGTCCGCAGCAGAGTGCCATCGGCCAGGCGCCGGAGTTGCACCACGGTGGTGTGCAGTGTCCCCTCGCCAGTCTCCGTCTCAAAATTCTGTGAACAGGCCACCAAGCCGCCATCGGGGGACAAGGCCATTGGATGTCTCGGAGAAGCCGTGGCGTCTCCGACCGGAAAACCAATGCCCGGAAGAGTGCGCAACAACTCGCCAGTGTCGATCCGCCATACCTTGATGGTATTGTCCTTGCCACTGGACACCAACGTAAGGCCGTCCGGGCTGAAGGCCACTGCTTGCACGTCATCCTCATGACCTTCGCAGGTTCGTACTAAGGCGCCATCGGCAATCCGCCACAGTTTAATGCTAAGATCGTCACTGGCAGATGCCAGTAAGGAACCATCCGGAGAAAAGGCAACTGCGTTGATCTCTCCTCTGTGTCCGGCAACCTTCCACAGGATCTCGCCTCGTAGTTCGGTGCAAACGATCACGAACAGAATCAGGATTGTTTGCACCTGAAAGTGGTTCTCGCATGAACGCGCGGACACCTTTAGTCGAGGATTCATACGCCGGCCTTTCGATTGGACGCGCTGAGACAACGCCCTTTTCATGGATCATCCAGTCCAGTTACGCACGCGGGGCGTTGGCTGAGAGAAACGAGTCAGCGTCTCGTGGAGGCAGGTGTAATTTTATAGCTGTGCCTGGCTCAATCGGCAAGCCAGAATTTCGCCGTCAAGCACGCCGGACTTCGTTGGTTGACAAACATCCCTGCTATATGGAACTCAACTGATCCCTGTTCTCATATACTTTAAGGATGGCGTCGGCGATGTCGTCCATATCCTCACGGGAACCCAATAGGGGGCCCGAAGCCCACAGCATGAGCATGTCTTGGCAGACCTTGTCGCAATTAGGGCATTTCATTTCCTCCCGGAAACGCTGGAGCCGGCGAGTGGAATACATTTTCTGATAGGTCCTGGAGTTGAGGATGTGATCGATCCAGGGTTCGCGGTGCAATCCGCGTTCGATGTAAGGGCTGAGGCTGATCCCTTCGGCATCCAGGGCTTTGAAGAAAAGGCTGCGATCGGCGTCATTGAAATGCTCCCGGCGATAGCTCAGGGTGTAGAGGTAAAACGATCCGCTCTGGGTCCCGGGATAGAGCTTCTGAGGCGCAACCCCCGGACAATCCTTGAGACGCTGAGTCAGGTAATTGGCGTTTTCATTGCGCCGCTGAAAACGTTCTTTGAATCCCGCCATTTGTCCCAGCAGAATCGCGGCCTCGAACTCGTTCATCCGGTATTTGGGACCGATCAACTCCGTGCGCCCGCGTCGGGATGTTCCGTGATTGTGAACGGTATAGCACTTGTCCATCAGTTCCTCGTCGTCCCCGATGATGGCGCCACCTTCGCCGCAGGCCAGGGTTTTGCTGGTTTGGAAACTGAAACAACCCACTCGGCCGATCGTGCCCACCGTCCGACCCTGGTACTGCGCCAAATGCGCCTGGCAGGCGTCTTCGATCACCGGCAGGCTGTGCTGTTCGGCGATCGCCATGATCCGTTCCATGTGACAGGGCTGCCCCATCATGTGCACCGGCATGATCGCCCGAGTGTTTTCTGTGATGCGCCGTTGCACATCGGCCGGATCCAGTTGGAAGGATTCCGGATCCAAATCGGCCAGGACCGGCAAGGCCCGGCTGGACAAAATCGCTGCAATCGTCCCGGGATCCGTGTACGGCGAAGTAATCACTTCATCGCCCGGTCCGATGCCCAAGGCCTCCACACAGGTGTGCAAGGCCTGCGTCCCGGACCCGGTGGCCACACAGAATTTTGTTCCCATCAACCGGGCGTACTCCTTTTCAAAGGTCGGCACAGTGCCGGACGAAGACTGAATGCGGCACCAAATCCCGCTCTTGGTGGTTTTCATCACCGCGTCCACAACCTGGTCATCACAGTAGGGCCAGGATGGCCAAGCCTTGTCCTTGCTCCGAACAGGCTGACCTCCCAAAACAGCCAATTTACCTGCCTTTTTCGTGATGTCGCCATAGGCGGGGATCGCCCGTGAAGCCACCGCGGCCAGCGAGGTCGCCGATGCCGTAGCCAGGAACTGTCGTCGTGTTAGATCACTCTTTTTCATCGTTACCCCCTGCTCTTTCGGAAATGCAACTTGGGCGTCTGTGAACACTGGGTTTCGTTCTATCATCCTAATGATGCCGGCGGAAGGATCCGCGGATGCTGATTAGATCCGTAACCGTCTTGCCGTTGCGATTCACTCGTGCCAGCGTGTAAACCGTGCCGTCTTTCCCGACGGCGATCGAGTTGACGTAGGCGGGCCGTTCGCCGTTCTCATAAAAAATGGGCCCCTGGTCGATAGACTGCCGCCTGCGAATATCGTAAGTCACCAGATGAAGATTCTCGATGCCTTTCGATTCCCCCATCGCTGTGGAGTCCTTGCCCTTGACCCGTTTCCCTTCGTGATAAACCGGGCCCCCGGTCAAATAGTGGATCGTTCGGCCATCAGGACCCAGCGTGAATCCAAGATATCCGTAACTAAACTGGTCAAACATCCCGCTGCGTCGCGAGGGCTCCGACGTGATGCGCTCGAAGACGTCCACACGATTCGCCATCGGCTGGTAGGAAAAGAGATAACCCGAATTTCCATGCACGGCGTAAATTGCCTTTTCCGGGGCATACCAAAATGTCTGACGCCAATTGTAGCCCATGTGCCCTGGTGAAGTCGGATCATACCATCCGAAGTAATCCTTTTTCAGATCTTCTCCCTGGATGATCTCGACCGCGTCCGTGTCATAACGATATCGCAGAATCGCGCCCTCGCCGGTGCTGAAGTAAACGGAACCGTCGTCGGGATTGACGGCCAGCGATCGGCAGAGGGTGCGATAGGTCGGCCCGCGTCCGTTTTCTCCCTCCGCCGAGAAGGTGCCGAAATTCTTCAGCTCGCCCGTGGCGAGGTCCCGCCGGATGAAATAGCCGCTCGGCCACGTGAGGCCATACAAACGCCCCCGGCGCGCGTCCATGTTCATGCTCAGAATCCCTTCGCCTTTCGGCGCCGTCCCCAAATCCTCAAACGTGGACCTTGCCATGTCGTACGCTAAAAAATGCCCCCCGGGATACGGTTGATAGCCAGCGGGCGGAATCCCGATTTTCTCCATGCCATCCACGATGCTGTAGTATCCGACGTGCGTCGCAAAATAGAGCTTTCCCTTTGACTCGACGAAATTAACGTGGGACTTGCCTTGTGGTATGGCCTTGCGTCCTTTCTCACCGCAAGCCTCGGTGAGATCCCCCAACAAACGAATCGTGTCGCGGGCCGGATCATAGACGTACATCCTGGCCCCCACGTCCAAAGATTCCGTGCACAAAACGTAATAGATCCGCCCATCACTGGCAGCCAGCATCCCGTTGTAGGTATCGTGGGCGAGCTCGAATCCCGAGTCATGAACGCGGGCCTTGAGTGAGCCCGCAGGAGGTTTCGCTGCGGCCATCACCGTCGGCAACATCCCTTGCAGAATAAGAAGCGGTAGAGCGATCCAGCCCAGGCTGGCCAGGTAAACATGAGACTTCATGGTTTTCCTTTGGATGAGTTTCCTTGCATGTCTGATTTCAGCCATAATTGAAATGCGCTGAGCGACTGGAGGTATACGACAGATTCCGCAATGTCCCTCTCGATTTCCTGGCGGGTTCTTTGGATCCCCTTGATCCCCTCAATCTCCATGGTCACGGGTCCAGTGTAACCGCGCTCTCTGAGGATGCCGAATATCGCCGGGAAATTCACCCTGCCCCGTCCGAGCGCCGGAAAATGCCAGCTCTCAACTTCGCCATTGTGGTCCTTGACCTCGACCGTGGCCACATACTCGATGATCTTGCCGAGCTCTTTGGCGACGTCGGCATCCCGATTATAGTATAGGATGTTGCCCGTATCGAAATTGATCCGGACATTGGGGTGATTGACCTGGCGCATGGTTTCCAGTTGCACATCCCCGTTCGTTCCAAGGTCCGGATGGGTCTCCAGCACCAGTGTGACACCATGCTTTTTGGCCAGGTCCCCAGCCCGCCTCAGACGCTCGTAAACCACCGCTTTTTCGGTCGCCTTGCGCTTCACCGATAAAAACAGATAGCGGACGCCCATTTCTTGGCAAACGGAAAGCTGCCGCGCCAGCGGATCCAAGCAAGAAGGCTCCGAGAAATCAGCCTCCCCGCGCAGCACAACCGCTTGCAGCCCATGATCCGATAATCGCTCCTTCGTTGAGGCCACCTGATCCAAGGTGGGCGCGTTGAGAAATAGATGCCGAACCCCGATCGAAGGCAGATGCGTCCATCCGGCATCCTCACACCCCTGGTAATTGGAGAGACGACAGGCCAACACATTCACCGGCCGAACGGCCCCGGCGGGGATCGCCTCGCCGGCGCTTGCCACGCATCCCCAACCTCCAACAATCCCACCCAGGATCAACACGAAAAAGAACCTCCAAATCCAACCCCCTTTTCCACTCCTTGTTAAAGAGAGCCAGAATGCATCATCTGGGCAGAAACGCGAATCCATTGTTCGTAAGCTGTTTTCGAGTATTTCACTCCCCAAATTACTCCTTCGCTTCCTGCGGGAACAGCAAAAATTCAGTCAGGAACGCGGACGAGACCTCGAATGAGATGGAATCGTCCGGGTCGCTGAACGCAACAAACCGAAGAACTGAGTGACAAGGGGTCTGTCCCTTAGTACTTGACTTGACTTGGCGATGCTGCAGGGAGAACATGAACGCAATGATGTCTTCCCTCATTCTGAGTTCCGCATCCCGGCGGGTCATGGTCAATTTTCTGGGGATCGTTCTGATCCAACTTGCGGCGATTTTGCCCATTCTGGCAAGTCCGGCGTCGTCCTTGCGCGTGGGAGTTTTCAGTTGCGATGTCACACCACCATTGGGCCATGCGCTCTGCGGCGGTTGGATCCGGCCGGTGGAGGTTCTGGAAGATCCGCTCCTGGCCAAGGGCATCGTCCTCGAGAACGGCCGCACTCGTTATGTTCTTTGCGCGATCGACTGGTGTCTGCTCCAGACCGAGGCCTATGACCTATTCACCCTCAAGATCGCCGCCGCCGCGAAAATCCCCCCGGAACAGGTCTCGGTCCACACGGTCCACCAACACAACGCGCCCATTGCGGACCTCCGTGCCCAAAAGCTCCTGGAGGCCATTCCCGGGGCGCCCATCCATCTCGATCGGTCATTTCTGGAAGAATCAACCGACCGCGTCGCTGCCGCTGTTCGAGATGCGCTAGGCCGCATCGAGGAGGTCACCCATGTGGGGCAGGGGCGAGCCCGGGTCCAGGAGTTTGCCTCCAACCGTCGTGTGCGCCTGGCGGATGGCCAGATCCATGTGCGGTATAGCGCCACAAGGGATCCCGGGCTTCGGGCAGCACCGGAAGGCCTGATCGATCCCTGGCTGAGAACGGTCACCTTCTTCCAGGATGACCGACCCCTGGTCCGTCTCCATTACTATGCGAGTCATCCCATGAGCTTTTATGGCGATGGCCGGGTCACCGCCGATACCGCTGGCCTGGCCCGGCGTCGGTTGGAGTCCGAAGAAAACGTTCCACAAATTTACTTCACGGGGTGTGGCGGCAACATTACCGCGGGCAAATACAACGATGGTTCGCCGACGGCGCGATTCCAACTCACAGAGCGCCTTTATCGCGCCATGCAGCAATCGATCGCGACGACACAACGCGAACCGCTCGGTCGTGTTTCGTGGCAAACCGCGCGCGTGGAGTTTTCTCCTCGTCCAGAGCCGGCCTGGTCGGCTGAAACGGCTCGCAGTCTCCTGACAAACTCAAGTGCCACCTCGGGCAACCGTCTGAACGCGGCTCTTAACCTGGCTTGGGCGGAGCGGATGCGGACGAATCGCCAGGTGACAATCAGCCGGCTGCGTCTGGGCTCGGTCATCCTGCTCCATCTGCCGGGTGAGGCCTCTGTCGAATACCAACTCTATGCCCAAAGTCTCAGGCCTGACGATTGTGTTGCGGTCGCCGCGTACGGAGAAAGCGGTCCCGGCTACATTTGTTGCGATGCCGCCCTGGCGGAGGGTGGCTATGAACCCACCATGTCCCGAGTGGGTCCGCCAAGCGAGGTCCGACTGAAGCGCGCCATAGCCAGTCTCATCAAACCGGCTGCGAACGGATCTCCACCCTTTTACCCGGACAAACAACACTTGCTTTGGTGGCGCGATCGTTCAGGTGGCGATCTTCCGGTGGATTCAGCCGCCACGTGGGCGAAGCGACGACGCCATATCTTGGAATCAATGCAACAGGTGATGGGCACCCTCCCCCCCCCACGAAATATCCCGCTCGATATCCGCATCGAGGAGGAACGCGCGTTCGGGAATTATACTAGTCGGAAACTCACGTATGTCGCCGCCCCTGGAGATCGAGTTCCGGCTTATCTCCTGATTCCCAACACACGCCCAGCTCGGGCGCCGGCGATGCTCTGCCTGCATCAAACCACACCCGCGGGCAAGAACGAACCGGCCGGATTGGAGGGCAATCCCCAACTTCGGTATGCGGCTGAATTGGCCGACCGCGGCTATGTGACGCTTGTTCCGGACTACCCGAATTTCGGTGAATACCGCCAGGATCCCTATGCGGAGGGATATGCCAGCTGCACCATGAAAGGGATCGTCAATCATCGGCGGGCGCTCGATCTATTGATTTCGCTGCCGGAGGTGGACAGACGGCGTCTGGGAGTGATTGGGCACTCGCTGGGGGGGCACAACGCCCTGTTTCTCGCAAGCTTCGATCGCCGGATCAGGGCCGTCGTCACCAGCTGTGGCTTCAACTCGTTCTTCAAGTATCAAGGAGGCAATCTCGCCGGCTGGAGCCATCCCGGTTACATGCCGCGCATCGCATCCCAGTTCGGCTGCGATCCCAAACAGATGCCGTTCGACTTCACGGAAGTCCTGGCAAGCCTCGCCCCGCGTCCCGTTTTCATCAACGCTCCGCTCCAGGACGATAATTTCGAAGTGTCCGGCGTCAAAGACTGTATATTAGCCGCCGAACCTGTCTATGGATTATACGACGCAAGCCAAAACCTGACTGTGGTTCATCCGGAAACCGGACATGATTTTCCACCTGAAATCCGGTCGGCAGCCTATGCCTGGCTTGACCAGTGGCTGAAGTAAAATTCTGTCGTCGCTCCGCCTTGCGGAGAGAGTTCTTATGAAACGAAATCTTGGAATCCTGGGGCGTAGGTCGATTGATTTAGCGACGTTCCTATGGGTCGCAACAGCTTCAATCACCGGTCATTCCCAGGGATCGATGGCCGTATCCCTGCCATCCGAAGTGAAGGCCGTCTGGGATCTCGACAAGGCTTTTCACGAGACCACACCGACGCGCGAACGCATCTGTCTCAATGGTCTCTGGCACTGGCAACCCGCCTCCTCGCCATCTCTGAAGGTCCCGGAAGCCGAATGGGGTTATTTCAAGGTGCCCGGTTGCTGGCCCGGCATCACCGATTACATGCAGAAAGACTGTCAAACCGTCTTCGCGCATCCGATGTGGGTCAAGCAGCGACTCGCCTCTCTGTCGGAAGCCTGGTATGAACGCGAGATCTCGATTCCCCCGGGCTGGACGGGGCGCCGTCTATTCCTGGAGGCTGACTGCGTGAATTCCCTTGCGATTGTCTTCGTGGATGGCGCGAGAACAGGCGAAATCCGGTTTCCCGGCGGCATGCTCGACGTGACATCGGTTTGTCGGCCTGGGGCCCGGCATCGACTGAGCATCCTGGTGGCGGCTCTGCCCCTCAAGGGCGTGCTGCTGTCGTATACTGACAGTGCGTCGGCCCGGGAAACCCAGGGAAGCGTTCAACGCCGGGGGTTGTGCGGCGACATCTATCTGACAAGCGTGCCGGAGGGTCCGCGCCTCAGGGACATCCAGGTGGATACTTCGGTGCGCAACCAGCAGCTGATCATCTCGGCGGCATTGGATGGACTGGCTGCGTCCGCATCTTATGCGCTTCGCGGACGCGTGCTTCAAAATGGCGTTTGCGTCAAGGAATTCGTCAGTTCCCCCTTCTCCGCGAACGACCCCGAAAAGGGCCGCATACGCGTGGCCGAATCCTGGTTGGCCAAAAGTCTTTGGGACCTTCACACGCCGCGGCACACTTACGATCTTGAGATCTCCTTGTTGGATGCCGAGCGCCGGCTATTGGACACCTGTTGGACGGTGCGCTTGGGGTTCCGGGAGTTTTGGATTGAAGGACGGGATTTTTACTTGAACGGCACCCGTCTTTATCTCTCCGCGGTCCCGCTGGACAACGCCCAGGTGAGCGCCGCGTTGGCCGGGTATGCTGGCGCGCGAGAAAGCCTCGAACGACTCCGGAGCATCGGCGTTAATCTTGTTTATACCCACAACTACGGCTGCGAGCCAGGATCACACCTCGGTTTCCAGGAGGTGCTGCGCGCCGCCGACGATGTCGGGATGCTGGTCGCCTTTTCCCAGCCGCACTTCAGTCACTACGATTGGAAATCATCCGACGCCGACCAAACCAACGGTTACGCTCATCACGCGGAGTATTATGTGCGCATCGCTCAGAACCACCCGTCGGTGGTCATGTATTCCATGAGCCACAACGCGACCGGTTATGAGGAAGACATGAATCCGGACATGATGGATGGGGTTCAAGCCCCCCGGGATCAGTGGTCCTCGAGGAATGCCAAAGTGGCCCTGAGGGCGGAGGCGATCGTGAAGCAATTCGATCCAAGCCGGATCGTTTACCACCACGCGTCGGGCAACCTGGGCTCCATGCATCCGATCAACTTCTACCCCAATTTCGTGCCGATTCAGGAAATGTCGGATTGGTTTGAGGCATGGGCAACACGAAGCGTCAAGCCGGTGTTTATGTGCGAATACGGCGCCCCTTTCACATGGGATTGGACCCTCTATCGCGGATGGTATCAAGGCCAGCGCGAGTTCGGCAGCGCTCGGGTCCCCTGGGAGTTCTGCCTGGCCGAATGGAACGCCCAATTCCTGGGCGATTTCGCATACCAAATCAGCGAGCCGGAGAAGGCCAACTTGCGCTGGGAAGCCAAACAATTCCAGGCGGGCAACCGATGGCATCGATGGGATTATCCTTATCAGGTCGGGTCGGCGAGTTTTGAGGAGCGCTATCCCATTTTTGCGCTCTATCTGACCGACAACTGGCGCGCGTTTCGCACCTGGGGTGTGTCGGCCATTTCGCCTTGGGAATATGGCCATTTCTGGAAATTGCGACCCGGAGTCAACCGAAGCCGCCAGGAGCTCGCTGTGGATTGGGATCACTTGCAGCGGCCAGGATTCAGCCCGGATTATATCGGGGAACGCTATGAACGAATGGATCTGGCCTTCGATCGCGGCGATTGGATTGCCACACCGGCGGCGCAGGCCCTGATCCGCAACAACCGCCCCCTGCTCGCGTACTTGGGCGGCAAACCACCCCGATTCACCAGCAAAGACCACAATTTTCTTCCCGGCGAAACCGTCGAAAAACAACTCATTGTCATCAACAACACCCGGGAGACCATCCATGCCGAATGCCAGTGGGCGTTCGATCTGCCCCAGGCCGTCGCCGTCCGCCAGAAGGTGACGGTCGCCCCCGGCGATCAACACCGGATCCCGTTGCGTTTCGAACTGCCGTCCGTTTTGGCCTCCGGCGTCTATCCACTCCACGCCCACATCAGGTTTAGCAACGACGAGATTCAGGAAGACACTCTCTCCATCGATGTCCTGACCCAGCCCTCTGGTTTATCCACCATCCCCCGGGTGAAGTTGTTTGATCCCAAGGGCGAAACCGCTTCATTGCTCCATCAGTTGGGCTTGTCCCATCAAATTGTCTCAGCGGAAACCGATCTGTCTCCTGACGACATCCTCATCGTGGGAAAATCGGCGCTATCCCTTGCCGGCCCGGCCCCCGATCTCAGCAAAGTGCCGGAGGGGCTGAAAGTGATCGTGTTCGAACAGACTGCCGAAGTTATGGAAAAACGATTGGGATTTCGCGCGCACGAGTATGGCTTGAGACAGGTATTCAGGCGAGTCCCTGATCATCCGATCCTGCGCGGCCTGCGGCCCGAGCATCTCCAGAACTGGCGGGGCGAAGCCACGATACTGCCTCCTCGACTGAAGTACGAACTGCGACCTCGCTACGGTCCGACGGTGCTATGGTGTGGTCTTGAGGTTCCACGGCTGTGGCGTTGTGGCAATCAGGGGAATGTCGCGTCGGTCCTGGTTGAGAAACCTGTCTGCGGAGACTTTCTTCCGATTCTTGATGGCGGTTTCAGCCTCCAATACAGCCCCCTCTTTGAATACCGAGAGGGCCGGGGCCTCATCGTGTTTTGCCAGATGGATGTGACGGGCCGCTCAGAACAAGAACCGACGGCAGAGGCCCTCGCGCGCAATCTCATGAGTTACGTCTCGAACTGGCAACCGGCGCCCCGGAGACAGGCCGTGTTTGTTGGCGATCCCCGGGGACAAAAACATCTGGCATCAATGGGAATCGGTCTGAAATCGTATGAAGCAAAAACACCGCCCTTGGACCAAGTCCTGATCGTGGATTCGCAGGGAGCTCAACAACTGGCGCAGCAAAGAAGCTCCATTTCAGACTGGCTTAAGGACGGTGGGAGGCTCTTGGCAATCGGTCTTGACCAGGCGGCCTGCGACTCTCTGTTCTCCTTTAAAACCACCTTGAAACTTGGCGAGCATATCTCGGCGTATTGGGATCCGGTGGAGCTGCATGCACCGTTTGTGGGAATCGGTTCCGCCGATGCTCACAATCGAGCCCCATGCATACTGCCCCTCGTGGTCGCGGGTGCGGAGGTTGTGGGTAACGGCATCCTCGCCAAAGCGGATCAGGCGAATGTCGTCTTTTGTCAGATCGCACCCTGGCAATTCGACGGCACCCGGTCTTCCAACTTGAAGCGAACGCATCGGCGCGCCTCCTTTCTTTTATCACGTTTGCTGGCCAACTTGGGCGTCACTGGAACTCCTCCCTTGCTTGATTGTTTTCATCGGCCCGCGGACCCGGTTCAGTCGGAAAAGCGCTGGGCACACGGCCTATACGTCGATCAACCCGAGGAATGGGACGACCCCTATCGGTTCTTCCGTTGGTGAGGGGAGGGTGGGCTGGGCGTCAATCTGCGATCAGGATCCGTCGGGAATACGGAGCGGATCCATGGGGTGACACTCCGGGCTTCCTGTCGGTTCCCTTGAGTTCGCAACAGTCTCAAGCCGGCTCTTGCCATTTCGATTTGAAGCATGCACGATTCTCGGAAATTCAAATGACACACCCTTTTTTACAGCCAACTTATAACCGATGAATGGAATCCCCATCCTCCATGTGGAAGCGGACAGCATCGCCCGGGCCTGGGAACTGTCCCTGATTGAACTCCATCAGAAAGGCTGCTCCATTAAAACCGAGTATGACAAGCCGGAGGATCCGCCCAGCAAAGATGCCACCATGATCCTCACGATCACCGACCCACTCCGGGAGCCGATGATCCACAAAGACTTTCCCGGAGGCCCCGAGGAACTTCAGGAATATGTGATGGAAGTCTGCGACGGCATCAAGGACCATCTTGTGCGGGACACCAAAGATCCGAGCGACACCCGATGGGAATACACCTATCATCAGCGGCTGTTTGCCTATCAAGCCCCCAACTTGCCGCCATTCGATCAGATCGAGAACGTGTGTCAAAAGCTGGCACGCGCGCCTCACAGCCGTCGAGCCCAGGCGATCACCTGGAAAGTCTGGGAAGACAACGAATGTTACGATCCCGCCTGTCTGCAGAGCCTCTGGTTCCGGATAACCGAACAGGATGGACAAGCGTTCTTGAGTCTTAATGTCCGGTTCCGCTCCAACGACGCCTACAAAGCGGCGTTCATGAACATCTTCGCCCTCGTTCAACTGCAGCAGCGGGTTGCCACCCAAATTTCCCAGCTCTCCGGCCGCCCTGTGCAGCTCGGCCGCTACTGTCATATCGCAGACAGCTACCATATCTACGGCTCCTACTTTAAGGAGTTCGAGGGACGTTTTCTGCGTGCCCTCGAGAAACGGGACTTCGCCCAGCGCACCCTTCGCTACGCCGACGTCCGTGACCTCATGGAACAAGCCCGCCCCAGCATCCAGGAAAAGGCCGCCCGACTCAATCGAGGCCAATAAAAATTACTCCCCATGCGCGATATCTCACACAAATACTCAACCTTACGCACCGCCCGGGCCCGGGCCGTGCTGACCTTGAAGCCAGAAACGCTGCGCAAATTGCGTGAAGGCCGCCTTCCCAAGGGGGATCCCCTGCCGGTCGCCCGCGTCGCCGCCATCCAGGCCGCCAAGAACACCAGCCAGATCATTCCCTACTGCCATCCGGTGCCGCTGGATTTTGTCGGGATTTCCTTCTCCCTGGGCGCGGACCGGATCGAGATCGAGGTGACAGCCAAGGCCGTCTATAAAACCGGCGTGGAAATGGAGGCCTTGACCGCGGCCTCCGTCGCGGCGCTGACCCTGTATGACATGCTCAAAATCGTCGATGACTCCCTGGCCATCCAGTGTGTCCAGCTCGAAGAAAAAACCGGAGGCAAAACCGACTTCGCAAACGCCATCGTTTCCCCTCCCAAAGCGGCAGTTCTTGTGATGTCCGATTCCATCTCTTCAGGGCTCGCCCATGACAAGTCCGGCGGGCTGATTACGGAACGTCTCAAGGCGGAAGGCTTCGACGTGGTGGATTACCTGGTCATTCCAGATGACCGCGGGATTATTGAACAACGGCTGATCGATTACGCAGACAAAACCCACTTGGATCTAGTCCTGACCACAGGAGGCACCGGTTTCAGCCCCCGGGACAATACCCCCGAGGCCATGGAGAATATTATCGAACGCGACGTGCCCGGGATTCCGGAAGTGGCCCGCGCCTTCGGACAAGAGCGAATGCCCTACGCCATGCTGGCCCGAGGCAGAGCCGGCCTCCGAGGGAAGACGTTGATGGTCAACCTGCCCGGATCCCAATCTGGCGTCCGAGATTACCTCGATGTCCTTTTTCCCGCCCTGCTCCATGCCGTCAACATGATCCGAGGCGAAGGACACCCGCCTCGGGCGCCGCAACCGAATGTCTGAAACTCCCGACCTCCGGGCAAACCGGGAGATTCACATGAAACACTCCGACACATCAGAACTCTTGGAGGCTTCTCTGGCGCTCCAAAGAATCCTAAGACACTGTCGTCCGGGGGCCAGCGTCCGGAGAACCCTGGCCCAGGCTGCTGGCGGATTCCTGGCTCAAGAGATCCGCGCAACCCATCCTTCGCCGCCCTTCAACCAATCCCATGTCGACGGCTATGGGATCCTTCTGGCTGACGTTCGCAAGGCGCGCAAGCACCAGCCGGTATCCCTGCCGTTGGTCGCGACGATTCGCGCGGGCGATCTTTCGTCTGGCCGACTGACCCCGGGGCACACCGTCAAAATCTTTACAGGAGCTCCCGTGCCGGGCGGGGTTGAAGCCATCGTCATGCGAGAGCGCTGCGCCGAGGACCACGGGCGGGTTCTGTTTTTTTGCGGGGCCAAAAGCGGGGACCACATTCGATATCGCGGCGAGGAATTTCGAAGGAACTCGGTCGTCTTGAGAACTGGAGAACGACTCAGTCCTCCGGCTATCGGACTGCTGGCCTCGTTGGGATATCGGGATGCGCGGGTTTACGATCGACCACGGGTGGCTTTATTGACAACGGGGAACGAGCTGATCAAACCGGGACGTCCCTTGCGTCCCGGCCAAGTCTACGAGTGCAATGCCGCGGCGCTCACAACCGCAATTCGGGGCCTCGGCATCTCGGGGGTCCGGACCGTCCATGCTCGGGATGCGGCCGATGCCTTGCGGCGATCGCTGCTGTCCTTGATGCCGAACCACGATGTCGTGATTTCGGTTGGTGGGGTCTCTGTGGGAGACTACGATCTGGTGCGAGACGCCGCGGAAGAAGCGGGCGTGCGCCGAGTCTTTTGGCGGGTGGCCGTCAAACCGGGGATGCCTCTGTATTTCGGGGTGTTCTCACAAAAAACTTCCCAGGACAAAATCGCCAGTCTCCCTCCCCGGTCCTCCGTCTTCTTTGGGTTGCCTGGAAATCCTGTATCCGCCCTGGTCACCTTTCATCAATTTGTGCGTCCAGCCCTTTTACGGATGCTTGGACAGAAAGTGTCCCAGCGATTCCTGATCCCGGTCCAGCTGGGGGCGAGTCTGCGGAAAAAGCCTGGCCGCCTGGAATGGGTTCGTGGCCGCCTCGAATTCGGAGGGAAGAGCATTCTGGCCAGACCGGTCCCGGGCCAGCAATCCCACATGCTCGGCGGTCTGACTGCGGCTAACGCACTGATCGAGTTTCCAGCTGCTCTGGCTCACCTCAGCCGAAACAGCCGTCTGATGGCCGAACTGCTGAATTGGACGTGATGAAAGCTTGTGTGACGCCCTCCGGTTGGTTATTGATCCTGTCTTCGCATGAGCGTGACAACAAACGAACTGGAACAACAGGTGGCGCAGTCGGCAGGCTGGCTCCAGGCCCTGCGGCAGGAAATACAGCGGATCATTGTTGGACAGAACCATCTCCTGGATCGCCTCCTGGTCGGGCTTCTGGCTAATGGCCATGTGCTGCTGGAAGGCGTGCCAGGCCTTGCCAAAACCCTGGCGGTCCGCACACTGGCCGCCGCAATCCACGCCGATTTTCATCGCATCCAGTTTACTCCGGATCTTCTGCCTGCGGACATCATTGGCACGCTGATCTACAACCCCCAGGATGGCAAATACCATGCCACCAAGGGCCCCGTCTTTGCCCATTTGGTGCTCGCAGATGAAATCAACCGCGCCCCGGCGAAGGTCCAGTCGGCCTTGTTGGAAGCCATGCAGGAACGGCAGGTCACCCTTGGCGGCGAAACCATGTCCCTGCCCTCCCCGTTCCTGGTGTTGGCCACCGAGAATCCCATTGACCAGGAAGGCACTTATCCTCTGCCGGAAGCGCAAGTCGACCGATTCATGTTCAAGGTCCTCGTCGGCTACCCCGATTTCGCCGAGGAACGCAAAATCCTCGACACCATGGCCTTCACCTCACCATCCCTCCAGGTATCGCCCGTGGTTCCGCGCGAGGAAATCCTGAAGACTCGGAAACTGGTGGACCAGATTCATGTCGACGATAAATTGCGCGACTACGTCGTGCGCCTGGTCTTTGCCACGCGCCAGCCCGAGCAGTACGGCCTGAACACGAAACACCTGATCCAGTTTGGAGCCTCTCCGCGAGCCACGATCGCACTGACGGTGGCCGCCAAGGCCTGGGCTTTGCTTCAGGGTCGATCCTTTGTCTTGCCCGAAGACATCAAGAGTATCGGGCCCGACGTGCTGCGTCACCGCATGATTCTCACCTACGAAGCCGACGCGGAGGGAGTGACCACGGACGATCTCATCCAGCAAACCTTTAACACCGTCCCCATTCCCTGACCTGAGAAACACGCATGCTGCGGATTCTGGACATCCTGGAACAGGTGCGACGAATCGAATTGCGCGCCAACCGCCTGGTCAATGACACCATGGTCGGCGCTTACCTGAGTTTCTTCCGGGGGCGCGGCCTGGATTTCGAGGAACTCCGCGAATACATCCCCGGAGACGACGTTCGGGACATCGACTGGAATGTCACCTATCGCCTGGGCCGGCCTTTTGTTAAAAAGTTCCGGGAAGAACGCGAGCTGGGCGTGGTTCTGGCCGTGGATATTTCGGCCTCGAGCCAGTTTGGCTCTCAGGGTTTGACGAAAAGGGAATTTGCCGTCGAGGTGGCGGCAACCCTGGCCTTTTCGGCGGCCAAAAGCTGCGATAAGGCCGGATTGCTGCTGTTCACCGATCGCACCGAGCTTTTCCTGCCGCCTCGCAAGGGACGACGTCACCTGCTGCGAATTATTCGGGAAATGCTGGCCTTTCAGGCGCATCATGCCGGCACCGACATTCCGTCGGCCCTGGGCTTTCTCAATCACGCCCTGCCGCGCCGATCGCTGGTCTTTCTATTCACCGACTTTTTGCATAGCTTTGAAAACGAAACCCGAAACTCGGTCTCGCGACGCGACATGGTCCAGGAAATCGGTCTCACCAATGCCCGCCATGACCTTGTCTGCGTGCACCTGTGCGATCCCCGGGAACAGAACATGCCGGATGCGGGGTTGCTTACTCTTGAAGACATCGAAACCGGCGAGCTCGTGGAACTCGATTCAGCGCGAGGATCTGTGCGGGATCAATACGCCCGGTTTAATGCCTCACGTCTGGCGACCTTGGATCGCGCCTTGCGCCGGGCCGGTGTGGACACGCTCCGCTTGAACATCACCGAGCCTTACGCCCAGGTTCTGCAGCATTTCTTTGAACATCGCCGTTGGCGATAATTCAGTCATGGGGATTTTTGCCGCCATTCAACCTGATAAAATGCCTGACCTGCGTCCGCCAAAACCAGCCGTCCCGCTGGAACCGGCGGCTTCGACCTGGCTGATGGCTGCGGTATTTGTGCTAATCCTAGCCCTTGCGCTGGGGGGGCTCGTGCTCTGGAAAAAACAAAGACGGGCTCCGGCGTCCCTATCATCCCCAGAAACCACAGCGCTGGAGGCTCTCGAGAATCTCGCCCATCACAATGCGCCATCCAGGGGCCTCGCGATCGCCCGGATCCTGCGGGTGTTCCTGCAGTCGATCCTGGCGCTCGAACCCCGCGAACGCACGACTCCGGAACTCCTGAACGCCGTGCGCTCGCAATCTCAGTTGGATGCCGAACCCTTGGCGCTCCTGGAAAATCTCCTGAGAGATTGCGATCGGATGGAGTATTCGCCCCATGGCGCCGGACGATCTTCAGGAGATCTCGCAGAACGCGCCATCGATTTGGTGAAGCAGATTGCCGCCCGCTGCAAAACCGTCTCGTCTCCAAAAAATTCGGGGGCGGAGGATTCTGCGTCATGAATCCTCATTTCGAATTCCAATACCCCTGGGTGCTGGTGCTGTTGGCCTTGTTGCCTGTCTATGCTTTCTTAAGAGGCCAATTTGGCGGCACAGCCACCCTTCGTTTTCCCAGCGCCGACCTGGCTCGCGCCGCCGGGGTCGCTGTCCGGGCCACGGCTGGACGATGGTTGATTTTTTTGCGGCTGTTGACTTTGGCCTTGTGCCTGGTCGCCCTCGCGGGTCCCCGGTTCGCTCACGACCGCTCGGAATCGCAGGCCAGCGGCGTCGATATCCTGCTCGTTTTGGATCTATCGTGGTCCATGATCGCCCTGGACATGAGCGGAAACGAGGAGCGGGTTAGCCGTTATGACATCGTGGAGTCCGTGATCGAGGATTTTATTCGCCGTCGTCCACACGATCGGATTGGCCTGATCGTTTTTTCGGCCGTGCCTTACCTGGCCAGTCCCCTGACGCTTAACCACGATTGGTTGATCCAGAATCTTCGCCGCCTGCACGTGGGAGTCATCCGTGAACTGGGCACGGCCATTGGCGATGCCACAGCCGCCGCGGTCCGAAGGTTGAACACTCTGAAAGACAGCAAAAGCCGAATTGCGGTTGTGCTGACCGACGGCGATCACAACAAAGGCGAACTCGATCCCGTGCCCGCCGCCGAATTGGCCGCCGCCATGGGAGTCAAGCTCTATACCATCGGGATAGGCAAAGAAGAACCGTGCGTCCTGCCTGCCTTCAATCCCGCCACCGGAAAACTCCGGTTGAGTCCCGAGGGCCAGATTGTGCCCACAATCACCATCCAACCCGCCAATTACTCGGTCCTCGGCCAGATGGCCCGCCTGGCCCGGGGTCGATTCTATCGCGCCACCAACCGGCGCGAACTCGAAGGGATCTACCGGGAAATCGATCAACTGGAGAAAACCGAGGTGGTTCTGCGCCGTTTCACTATCTATACCCCCCTTTACCAATGGCCCCTGACGGCCGCGTTCGTGCTATTTTCTCTCGAAGTATTGCTCGCCAACACCCGTTATCGTCGTATTCCTTGAGCATGGATTTTACACATCCACACTTTGCGGAGCCCTCCTGGTTGTGGCTGGCTGTTCTGGGACCGATGGTGGCCCTGGGAATCCTTTTGGCCTCTCGAAGGGCGCGTCAAAGGCAACTCCATCGGTTCGCGGCAGACCCGCAGGCCCAACCTCTCCTTTCCTCTCACAGCCCGGCCCGGCGTGCCCTTAAGAATGCCATGGCACTTTTCATCATTGCCGGCATGGGCTTGGCCCTGGCGCGCCCCCAGTGGGGCACCCGGTCTGAAATGGCCCAGGCTCTCGGCGATGATGTCCTCTTCCTCCTGGACTGCTCCCACAGCATGCTGGCCTCCGATGTGCGCCCCAATCGCCTGACCCGCGCCAAGCTGGCCATCCTGGATTTCGTCCGGCAACAGAGCTTCGGTCGTATCGGCTTGGTGGCCTTTGCCGGCGATGCCTTCCTGCAATGCCCGCTGACCTTCGATTTGGATGCATTCAATGAGGCGTTGATCGCGGTGGATGACCAAACCATTCCCGTTTTAGGCACCGACCTCGGCCGGGCTTTGGACGAGGGCTTTCTGGCCATGGAGAAAAATGATCGCCGCAAAATCATGATCCTGTTGACCGATGGGGAAGACCTGGAAAAAACCGGAATAGACACGGCTCGCAAGCTGGGCGACCAGGGTGTGGTTGTCTTTAGCGTCGGCGTGGGCACCCGCCCCGGCAGCCCCATTCAGATGACCAACGCCCAAGGCATCGTCGAATGGCTCCGAGATAGCCAGGGACGCATGGTTCAAAGCCACCTGGATGAAGAGGTTCTGCGCGCCGTCGCCCAGGTCACCCAAGGCTCGTATCAACCCCTGGGCCCGGTCGGTGAGGGCATGCGACGCATCCAACGCCAACTCGAAAACACCCCCGCCCTTTTCCGTCATCAACCGCAGCGTCAACTGGGAATTGACCGATTTCACCTGTTTCTCGCCTGTGTTGTGGCATTGCTCGTCCTGGAATCCCTGATCAGCACGCGCAGAAAATCCACACCGCATGCGGCGATCTTGGCCTGCCTGCTGTCATTCTGGCTTCCTCCTCCTGACGCGCGGGCTCAAACGCCACCGGCACCCGCCTCGGCCCCGCGGCTATTCAACCAGGGTTCCCGCTGGTTGGAGGAAGGCAAACTCCGCGAAGCCGAGCAAATCCTCATCGAAGCCCTGCTGCTCCAGGATGTCTCATGGCAGCCAGCCATCCTTTACAATTTGGCCCATGCCCGATTTCGTCTGGGGGCCGAGGCTCTCAAACAAGATCCACTGCCCGAGGCTCTGCCCGAATTGGAGGCGGCCCGCACCATGCAAGCAGACAAAGCCATCGCGGATGCCGACACCGCCCTCGCCCAACAAAGGATCGAGACAATCGTCGCCGCTTACCGGCAGGCGCGCGCCGCCCGCCGCCAGCTCAAGCCGGTCGCGGATGCCGTCAAAGCCGCACTGAACGCCCATCGCAACGCCCTCCTGCGCTGGGAACGCGCCTCGAGCGACTTCAAGAGCGCCGTCGAGCTGAATCCCGGCGACGGCGATGCGCGCTTCAACGCCGGTATCGTGGATCAGCACATTGCGCGGCTGGTGGAACAAGTCCAGCAGCTCCAGAAAAGCATGCAAAGCCTGGCCGGACAACGCCAGCAGCTCCAGCAGAAAATCGAGGCCATGAAAAAATTCCTGCCCAAAGAACTCCAGGAAGACGGGGGCGACGAGGAGGATGAGGAGAGTCAAAATCCGCTACCCAAGCCGGGAGACAAGGAAAAGCCCGGCCGCGAAGGCAAGGAAAAAATGATGACCCGTGAAGAAGCCGCGCAACTGCTCAATTCCCTCAGGCTCGATGCCAATCGCAAGCTTCCCATGGGAAGGGAACAAACCGGACCATCAGACAACCGCCAAGGGAAAACATGGTAGCCATGAATCGCCTCTTCATATTTCTGCTCCTCCTGTTCAGTCTGCCAATCCCCCTGAGCGCACAGACTGCCACCAACAACGTTCCGCGCGCCACAATCTCCGCCGTCTTGGCCGCCCCTACCAATGATCCCTTGATCCAAATCATGATGCAACAGCCCAGCATCGACACGGAAAGCCCAGTGGTGATCACCGCCGAGTTCGATCCTCCCGCGGTTCCCCTGGACGAACGGGCAACCTACCGTCTCGTCATCACCGCTATGAACGGCGGCATTCAACTCCCGGAAAACCTGCCTTCCCCCCCCGGACTCGAACTCAAATCCGCCACTCACGCTGAACATTATTCCAGCGCGAATAACAAGTTGTTTCCGCGCACCACCTTCCTCTATCACGCCCGAGCCCAAACCAACGGCACCTACGTCATGCCCGGCTTTGTCCTTTCAGTCTACGGAAAACCCTACACCACGCCTCCAGCCCAGGTGAGTTTTCTGCCAACGTCCAGCGTCGCAGGCTCCGCCCCCTTGCGGTTGAAGATCGAGTTCCCCCCCGGCGATCTTTATGTTGGACAAGCCATTCCCTTGCGCCTGATTCTCATGGAACAGTCTCCAGGGGTGCTCCATGGTTTCTTTAATCCCAAGGTCGTTTCCGACGCTTTTCTGCCGGATCCGACGCCGGTCCGTTATTCCCGCACTGTGGTCGATGATGGGGGCAAGCCGCGGGCCGCATTTGTTAACGAGATCGCGATCTCTCCGATCAAGGAAGGCCATCACACCGTTTTAGTGCACGCCCAGGTCGCCGCCGCCTCAGCGAATGCGGCCCAGTCCGGCGCCATCCCCTTCTACAATCCCCTCATCGATTCGAATCCAATCCAGGTCCAGATCAAACCTTTGCCCGCGGAAGGGCGGTTGCCAGGATTCTCCGGGGCTATCGGCGATTTTCAGTTGGATCCCCCCCAGCTTTCCACCAATGTGATCCGCGCGGGCGAGCCGCTGGTCCTGACCGTCTCCGTTCGGGGCGAAGGCAATTTCTCACGCCTGATGCCTCCGCCTGTGCCCCAGTCCTCGGCTTGGCAAGTCTTTCCTCCAATGACAGAACCAGTGCTGCAAGTCCAGGGTTTCCTCCAAGGGGGCAAGGGGTTCGCCTTCACCCTAATCCCCTTGAATGACCAGGTGCAACACACGCCCTCCATCCCGTTTTCGTATTTCCAGCCTCGGACCAAAACCTACGTGGACCTGACCATTCCCCCGATCAAGATTACCGTGAAACCGGCTCCGGGCCCGGTTGCTGCCACCCCATCGTCAACAACAGCCCCCTCGGCTTCCCCGCCCGAACCGGAAATCGAAAACCGTGAGAACCCCCTTTCCCTGACCGCCCTGGCGGAGCACCCCGGGCACGATTACTCGAGTCTCAAGGCGTTGCAGCAGCAAACCTGGTTCCACCTGCTCCAGCTGTTGCCGGCCTCTCTCCTCACTGGACTCTGGCTTCGAGCCCGCTACCAACACCACCAGAAAGCCCACCCGGAATTGGCGGTTCGACGACGGGCGCGACGCGCCTTGCGCCGGCACATGAGATCTCTGCGCCGGGCCTCGCGTCGTCGGGACGGCCCCGCCTTTGCCACCGCCGCCACAAACGCCCTGCGAGAGGTCTGCGCCCCCCAAATCTCCGCCCATCCCTCCGCTCTCACCAGCCAGGATGTCCTGAGAATCCTCCCCAAGGACGCCGATCTCCCTGAAAACACCGCCGCCATACTCCATCTGTTCTCGGCCTCGGATCACCGACGCTTTCATCCTCAGCCGCCCCCCATCGATTCGCTATGCGCGCTCGAATCGGATACGGAACGAATCATCAGGGTCCTGAAACGCCAACTATCCCATTCTTGAATTCTCCATGCAGCCAAATCTCAAACCCTTCCTGCAGGCCCGCGTCCGCCGGGGTTTAATCCTGGGTCTCCTGGCGTTTGCTCTCGGATTCTTCCCTGGCAATCCCGGGATGGCTCAATCCAATCAGGCACTCGCAGCCGCGCGTTCGTTGTTTACGCAAGGCACAGAGGCTTTTCTTGCGGGGGACTACACCACGGCAGCCCGGTTGTATCGGGAATCCGCCAGTCAGCGGCCATCGGCCGGCGTTTTTTTGAACTTGGGGCATGCAGAATGGAAGCTGGGCCATGTGGGCCCCGCTGTGTTGGCCTGGGAACGCGCCCAATGGCTTGATCCCCTCAATCCAGATGCCAAAACAAATTTGCGTTTTGCCCGAAAACAAACCCAGTTGGACGCTCCCAACTCCACCTGGTATGAAGTCTGTTCCACCTGGCTTCCCTCCGGTTTCTGGGCATGGCTCGCCTGTCTCAGCTTCTGGACCGCCCTCGCCCTGCTGGTGTTGCCCGGCCTTCTCTCACGCCAGAAGACCGAGTGGCAACAAGGCCTGGCCGCCGCCGCGTTTGCTGTTTTCCTTCTGACGTTGCCCGCCTTGGCAGGCATCCAGTCCCGATCCGCGTGGGGCATCGTTACAGACGACCGCGCTCACCTGAGAATCACCCCCACCGAACATGGCCAGATCCTGACCAAACTCAATCCGGGTGAACTGGCCAAACTTGAACGCCGGCGCGGTGATTTCTGGTTCATTCGCGCCAACAATACCGCCGCCGGCTGGATCAAGGCATCCGAGTTCAGCTTGATCTCCCCTTAGGGTCGGTGCAAAAATAAATTCCGATTTTGCTGCTGAGGATTTGGCTCGCTGGCGAGGCTCGACGAGGGAAGATACCCGCAGGGGTCTCTGACCGAGGAGTAACGAAGCCAGCGAGCCAAATCCTCGCAGCCCTCCGGGGCGGGGCGGCGCCGGGTCATCTGCGTTGTTGCGTGGACGGTCGAGTATCACCGAGGATACACTCTCGCCCACGCGCCTAGCATCTGACCCGGCGGCGCTCCCGCCAAAATCGCAAGTTATTTTTGCACGGACCCTTAGACCAGCCTCAGACCCGCTCGATGCGGGCCGGCATTTCGTCAAAGCGCCCGTTTGAGACTTATCCGCGCTCATGCGAACCGCCGCGCGATTTGCACGGAATTCACCTCCCTGGCGGGACACACACGCAATCAGGATGATCGGGACCTGGCGGCCCTCGGCGCGCTATTAATAATCCGCGTTGCCCGGGGTGCGAGGGAATGGAATGACATCGCGAATATTGCCAACCCCAGTCAGGAACATGAGAAGGCGCTCGAAGCCGACGCCGAACCCCGCATGGGGGACGGTGCCATAGCGGCGCAGATCGGCATACCACCCATAGTCTTCCTCCCGGAGTTTATGGTAGCGCATGTTTTCGCGAAGCACGTCGAGCCGTTCCTCGCGCTGGGCGCCGCCAATCACCTCCCCAATCCCCGGCACAAGAATGTCCATCGCCGTTACGGTTTTCTGATCGTCGTTGAGCCGCATGTAAAACGGCTTGATCTCCCGGGGATAATTAAACACCGTCACCGGACATCGGAACAGTTCCTCGGTGAGAAAACGTTCGTGCTCCGATTGCAGGTTCTGACCATATTCCACCGGGTATTCGAAGCTCTTACCGCTTTTCTTGAGGAGATCGACCGCCTCGGTGTAGGCCACACGCTGAAACGGCCGATCCACCACAAACCGAAGCCGCGACAACAACTCTTTGTCCACAAACTTGCTGAACAAACCCAGGTCCTCGGCGCAGTGATCCAACACGTAACAGGCCATCGCCTTGATAAAGGTCTCCCCCAATTCCATATCTCCGGTCAGATCGCAAAAGGCCATTTCCGGCTCAATCATCCAGAACTCGGCCGCATGCCGCGAGGTATTCGAGTTCTCCGCCCGAAACGTCGGGCCGAAGGTATAAATGTTGGACAATGCGCACGCAAAGGTCTCCCCTTCCAGCTGGCCGCTGACGGTCAGATAGGTCGGTTTGCCAAAGAAATCCGCTTCAG
Source organism: Verrucomicrobiota bacterium (assembly GCA_022709905.1). Lineage (GTDB taxonomy): Bacteria > Verrucomicrobiota > Verrucomicrobiia > Limisphaerales > UBA1319 > JAKLHY01. The sequence goes on from JAKLHY010000005.1 coordinate 167,269, forward strand.
GCGGCTGGGAGTCCGATCCCTTCAGCGTCGTCACCCGAAACATCTCCCCTGCCCCTTCGCAGTCGCTGGCCGTGATAATCGGCGTATGCACGTATACAAAATCGCGCTCCTGAAAAAATTGATGCACCGCCAGCGCCAGCCGGCTGCGCGTCCGAAAAACCGCCCCAAACAAATTCGAGCGCGGACGCAGATGCGCAATTGTCCGCAAAAACTCGAGCGAATGCCCCTTCTTTTGCAGAGGATAACTCGAATCCACCGTTCCAATCAGCCGCACCCGAGTCGCCTGCATCTCCCACTTCTGCCCCGCCGCGGGTGAAGCCACTAGCCGGCCCTCGACCATGGCCGACGCCCCGGTCGAGAGTTGGGGCAGATCGCCGAATCCTTCCGCGTTCGGATCCACCACCACCTGCAAATTCGCCAGACACGATCCATCGTTCAGTTCCAAAAACGAGAACCCCTTCGAATCCCGACGGGTCCGAACCCATCCCTGGGCTGTGATTTGTTCCCGCGGTTCAGATGAGGAAAGCAGATGCTTAATCAGCGTGCGCATAAGTTTATATAATTAATGGTCGATCGAATTAGCAAAGCCGTCGCGTTTAATAAAGCAAAAACACCCCGGCCCCGGTTTTCGTCGTCAGAAACGCCCCCATCCGATACGATGCATTGCCATGGGTGCAACAACGATTGTGATCACCGGAACCGATACCGGCGTTGGCAAAACAGTCCTGACTGCCCTTCTGATAAGGCATGCGCGACAAAAAGGGGTTCACGCGGCGGCTTTCAAACCGATTGCTTCGGGGGATCGTGCCGATGCCTCCTGGCTGGCCAAAGCCCAGAATGGCAATCCAGATCTCAATCGTATTAATCCCTGGCATTTTCCTGCCCCCATCTCCCCCTTGTTGGCCGCCCGTCGGCAACATCGGCGGGTATCGCTCTCCAGTGTGTTAAACTTCTTGCGAGAGGCAGGACGCGGCCTGGATGTTCTCCTGATCGAAGGAGCCGGCGGCCTGCTGAGCCCGTTAGGGGAAGGCTTCGACACCCGCACGCTGATCGCCCAGTTAAAGACCGAGACCATGGTGGTCTGTCCCAACCGCCTTGGAGCGGTCGGTCAGGCGCGACTCGTCCTGGCCGCGCTTCCCCTGGCGTCCGCCAAGAAGGCCATCATCGTCCTGGTTCAATCCCCGGTCTGTGATGCCGCCTCAAAATCCAACGCAACCCTCCTGGCTGAATATATCGGCAGGGACCGGATCCTGGATTTTCCGTGGCTTTCATCAAGCCAGCTTCAGTTCCACGATCCCCTGCCCTCCTCCGCCCGCACGACCCTCGAAGCCCTCTGCCAGCATTTTCTGCCCTGAGCCAACATTCCCCCCGTGCGCCTGTGGCACTCGCCCCATTGCTCCCGGCCGCTCCAATTGCCCATGCCTTGCCCTGGGCCGATCGAGGCTCCGCGACAAAATAACGCGCAGCTACGCATTATTTTGTCGCGATGACTGGCGGTCGGCACGCGATTTTGACTGGCGGACAGGAAGGAATGGAAGCTCTTGATGGGCGGAGCACGGCATCCATCGAGCGCCAGTCAAAAAACTTCCGCTAGCCAGAAGGGCTCCTTTTTTCGTAATGTTCGACCCTTTAAAGAGAACCGGCAGTTGCCGGATTCTTGCGGTGCGATTATGACGAGCAACGAAATACGCCAGTCGTTTCTCGACTTTTTCAAGTCGAAGAGCCACACCATTGTTTCATCTTCCAGCCTGATGCCGGACTCGCCCAACCTGTTGTTTACCAACGCGGGGATGAATCAGTTCGTGCCCATTTTCCTGGGTCAGGCCAAATGCCCTTATTTTCCTCCTCGGGCTGCCGACACGCAGAAATGCATTCGGGCGGGCGGCAAACACAACGATCTCGATGATGTCGGGCTCGACACTTATCATCACACGTTTTTTGAAATGCTGGGCAACTGGAGTTTTGGGGATTACTTCAAACGAGAAGCGATTGATTGGGCTTGGGAACTTGTCACCGAGGTCTGGAAATTTCCCAGGAACCGGCTTTATGCCACGGTCTATTGTCCCGATAAAACCCAGGGGGATCCCAGCGAATTCGACCAGGAGGCTTACGATTGCTGGGCCGAAAAGTTCAAGCGCAGCGGGCTCGATCCCAAAGTCCACATCCGGAATGGCAACAAGAAGGATAATTTCTGGATGATGGGAGAGACGGGACCTTGCGGGCCCTGTTCGGAGTTGCATGTGGACCTGACCCCCGGAGGCGACACCTGGGGCGAGCTGGTCAACACCGGCAGCCCTCGGTGCATTGAGATCTGGAATCTGGTCTTCATGGAGTTCAACGCCAATCCCGACGGAACCTTTTCCCCGTTACCAGCCAAGAATGTCGATACCGGCATGGGCTTCGAACGGGTCACCAGCATTCTCCAGTGCACGAGGAACTTCACCGATTTTGGGGGGATCATCTCCAATTATGAGACGGACATCTTCCGTCCCCTGTTCGAGGAATTGCAGCGGCTGAGTGGCAGGCGCTACGGATCCACACTGCCTCGACCGGGCAACACAAGCCTGACGGACCAGGAAAAAACCGATATTGCCTTTCGGGTGATCGCGGACCATATCCGCACACTGAGTTTTGCGATTGCGGACGGCATTTTACCGGGAAACACCGATCGGAATTACGTCCTGCGGCGCATTCTCCGGCGCGCGGTGCGGTATGGGCGTTCCCTGGGTTTCCACGAGCCGTTTTTCTACAAACTCGTCGATGTGCTGGCCGCAACGATGGGGGACGTCTTTCCTGAAATCCGGACGCGACAGGAAACCGTTCGGGCCACCCTCAAGGGTGAGGAAGAGTCTTTCAACAAGACGCTCGATCGCGGGATTGAACTGTTCATCGGGGAGGCCGAGGCGCTGGAAGCCCGTCGTCAGACGCGCCTATCGGGAGAGTTCGCCTTTAAACTCTATGATACCTACGGTTTTCCATTGGACTTGACCGAATTGATGGCGCGCGAGCGCGGTCTGGCATTGGACAAAGATGACTTTGATCGGCGGATGGAGGAACAACGTGAGCGCGCCCGGGCGGCTCAGAAACGCGAGGTCATCAGTGTCACGCACATCGATCAGGCGACTCCGACGCGTTTTGTCGGTTACGACCAGCTGGTGGTTCCGGCACAGGTTCTGTCCGTTTTGAATCTCCAGGGAAAAACCGCTGTGGTGCTGGACACCTCGGCCTGCTACGCCGAAATGGGAGGGCAAGTCGGGGACACAGGTGTTTTAAAAGCCGGGGATCGGGCCTGGACCGTGGCAAACACTCAAAAATCCGACGAGACCTACCTGCATATTCTGGCGGGAACCGACGCGCCAGAGGTGGGAAGCATCGTCCAGTTGGCGGTTGACAGTGCTCGTCGCGCCGCTATTCAACGTCATCACACCGTGACCCACCTGCTCCACTGGGCGTTGCACCAGGTGGTGAGCCGGGATGTGGCCCAGAAAGGCTCGTTTGTCGGCCCCGACAAGTTGACCTTCGACTTCAACAGCGCGCCGCTGAACGCGCAACAGGTGATGGACGTGGAACGGATCGTCAACGAACGGATCGTTGAAAATGCCGGCGTGTTTGCCTTGGAAGCACCCTACCAGGAGATCAAGCAACGGGGTGAGATCCGGCAGATCTTTGGCGAAAAATACGGAGACACGGTGCGCGTGATTCAGATCGGCGGCACGGCCGGTCACCTGGACGGTTTTTCGATGGAGCTTTGCGGCGGGACCCACGCGCGCGCCACCGGTGAGATCGGCCTGTTTCGGATCCTGGCCGAATCGGCCATCGCGGCGGGTATTCGACGCATCGAAGCGGTTGCCGGTCTTTGCGCCTACCAGAAAACCCGGCAGGATTCCGAGCTGCTGGGCAGCGTTGCCGGCCGGATGAATGTCCCCCCCGTGGAATTGGAGAAAAAGATCGACAACCTTTTGGCGCACCAGAAGGAACTGGAAAAACAGATCAAATCGATCCAACAAAAGCAGGCGGCAGAACTGGCCAAAAACCTGGTTGCCGAAGCCAAGACATCCGGCACGGTTCCTGTCCTCGTCAAGAATCTTAATGACGCGGACGGCGACTTCTTACAGGCGGTTGCGGATACCTTGAAGTCCTGCTTCCAGGGAGTGGTGGTGCTGGGGAGCGCCCCGGGCCCATCGGTCGTCCTGGTCGCCACCGTTTCTCCGCAGCACACCCGCCAAATCCAGGCGGGCAAGATCATTCAGTCGATTGCGCCCATAGTCGGAGGCAAGGGAGGGGGGCGCCCGGAGTTCGCCCGAGGTGGCGGGAAAGACGCAAGCAAGCTGGATGAAGCCTTAGCCAGGGTTTATGCCCTATTGGAAAGCTGACGACCGACGGCGCCAGAGTCCTTGATTTTTCACCGCGTGAGGGCACGCGGCCTGCAGCACGGAGGGCTTCACCCCTTGATCTGGCGATGGATTAAATGCTAGCGAGATAATCCACAGACCGAACCTCGAGACACACCAGCTCTCCGGGAAATGTCCTTTGACACGAGGCCTTTTACGGAGCAGTGTTTATCAAAGTGAGGATTCCATGTGGGGACTGCCATCAAGGTTCAATCCGGGTTGTTGCGCTGTCCATGCGTTGGTGGTGCTGGCGGGATCGATCGAAATTCAGGCTTTGGACGTGGGGGACGTGTTGCCGGTGATTCGAACCTTGCCGGCACCGGTGTCGATCACGGAAGGCATGCGTTTGACTTACCACAGCACCGTGGCCACGGTGCCGGAATCGGCCTTCAGCAACTGGGATATCCTCAGCGATCCCGATGATTACACCCGTCCTTCCGGCCAGGGATACACCCAGGTGGACGTGGTGGGAATCACCGATCAGGCGTCGGCGCTCCGTGTTCAAGCCTGGCAGTTTTACAATTACACCGGACCGGTGGTGCCTCTTTTCGGCAGCGATGCCTGCCTGGTTGGCTATGCGGGCGGCGGTGATTGGTACGTGCATCCCGCCGCCCTGGCCACGATCGAATCCATGACCGGTCCCGGCCTCACCATTTTGCGAATGCCACATCAGGTGGGGGATCGAGTCTTCGACGCGATTCGCATCCAATCCGAAGACGACAAAAGCCGGCTGGTGACGGCTTATGATCTTGAAACCGGTTATCTCATCTTCAAGTCAAGCGCCCTCAAAGGGGAAAAAGGAATCACCCTAACCCGTCTGGCGTTCGTGGGAGTGCGAACGCTTCAATTCCCCTGGTTTGGGGGATCTCTCCCCGGCTGGGTAACCCCAGGCAGAAAGCTGCGTTACGACGGATACTCTACCACAACGGTCATTGGCTCGAATCCGTTGGTCCTGCCGCTAACAGCTGACGTCGAAATTCTCAATCCCAGCGACAATTGGTTTCTCTACCAACAGACCACCACGCAAGGAAGCCTTCCCGGCCTGCCTCCAACGGTTGACCATCGAACCTTGATCTCGGGCATCCATCAGCTTGGCGGATTATGCCTTCCGTCGGCGGCATTGAAAAACCTGATCGAGGGCCAGAGAATTGACTTCGATGAAACCACCGGCGCCATGAGCGAAGTCTTGCGCGTGGGAACTGGGGCGAACGGCCGGACCTCGGTCACCATGAAAATGACGGTGGGGACGGTGGCGTGGTCCGAGGCTTCGTATGATGTGATCACTGGCGCCGCGACACAACTGCGAACCTACGACGGACCCAGTCCGCTCTATTACACCTTGACTGAAGTGAACCTGGATGAATTGCCCCCCGATATCCCGGCCCTGCCCTCGGCTCCACGACTCACCATCGTCCATCATCCAGGGGATCACACCGTGACGATGTCCTGTCTCACCGAGATCGGGCGGCTTCTAACCCTGTTATCCTCGAACGATGGATGCCGCACGTGGACGCCGGTGGCGGATTGCATCGATCGTCGGTGCGACGGTCAGCCCTTTGTTTACACGATTGGCTCCGGCACACGCTCGATATTCTACCGGGTGCAAGTCCGATAGCGGCATCCTGGTTTTGAAAAGCAGCCGAAGGCCTTTGACAGATCATCCCAAGCGTGATTCAATAGGCGCATCGCTGGGATCAGGGGTTGGACTCCCGGCATTGTAGGCCGAGGAGACATCCTGCTTCCCATCGAGAATGCGTGGGAGGCTTTTATGAAAACATGGGTGACAGGGTGGAGGTTTTCTCTGACGGTCTTCTGCATCGGTGTATGTCTGTTGCGGGGCGATGATTTCACTACCGATTTTGAAGCGGGATATTTGCGCGGTTGGACAAAGACTGGCACGGCCTTTGATTTCCAACCAACGCGCGGTGATAATCCCACCGCGCGCGGACGGGGCCAGCCGGCTCAGAATGAGGGACGCTGGTGGATCGGCACTTATGAGAACTACCAAGGATTCACCGGTCAGATCCCAGGGGGAATCCAGGAGGATGGCCCGACCGGCACGCTGACCTCGTTGCCCTTTCAGATTCTGGGGGACGAGATTCGGTTTCTCATCGGGGGCGGACATCATCCCGCGGATGATCCCGGGGGCGGCACGATGGTGGTGCTGGAAATTGATGGGGTTGTTGTTCGAGGCGCCACCGGAAATGACACCGAAAGTATGAGTCCCGTCGCATGGTCCGTTCAGGAATTCAAAGGCCAACTCGCTCATCTAAAAATCCTCGACAACAATTCAGCCGGTTGGGGGCACATCAATTGCGATGCCTTCGTGATGGTGGATGCCGAAGGCAATCGCCTGCCATTCAGCTCCTCGCCCAATGGCACCGGCCAACCGCGGCTGACCAGCCTGTCGATGCCAAGCGGGCCGGACTGGAGCACGGCCTCGAGTGCGTTTGCCACGATTGGAGACCGGCAATCCAACCCAGTGCGCGAACCGCAATCCTGGGTTAGAGGCGGGATCATCACCGCGGATTATGCCGCATTGAAGATCACATTCTGCGGAGAAGTCGAGGCCTCGGGTTCGGCCCGGGTATTCGTGCGGGCACTGGTGGATGGCCAGACCGCGGCGCCCAGCGATGTGGTATTTGCGGCCGGCCCCTTCAAGGGCACTCGCTCTTTCAATTTCGTCCAGGAAAACCTGAGGGCCGGGGGACATTGGGTGGAGATCCAATGGATGGTGGATCCCGGCGGGACCGCGTTCATCGGAGACGCCAGCCTGAGCCTCTGGACCGATTCGGCACTGGACTCGTCGGCCCGGCTCCTGGTCAAAGCGGCGCCCAGCGGAGCGCCCCTGTCTCACACAAGCAATTGGTGGGAAGACCTCGCGCATATGAATGGAACGATCACGACGCCGGTGACGGGCAACCTGGCGGTGACGTTCAGCGCCGAAGGTTATGGGGAAGGCGGCGCGCGACTGTTTATCCGGGCCCTGGTCGACGGCCAGGTGGCCGAGCCAGGAGACGTGTTGTTGGCGGGCAATTATTACGGTGTCTCCTCTTATACCTTCACCCGGGAGAATGTCCCGCCCGGCAAGCACTCGGTTGTCCTGCAGTGGATGAGTGATGGAGGTCAGACCGTCCATCTTGCCGATCAAACCCTGACTGTGGTTGCGGCGCCTGAACTGACCAAACAAGGGGGCCTGACCGTGCGGGCGCCGGCTCCTGGGCAAGATATCACCATAACGTCCGCAAGCTGGACGGATGTGCCCGGGCTAAGCGCCTCGATCGCCACAGCGGCGGGGAGCCATATTGAGATTGGCTTTGCCGCGGAAGCGACGCTCTACACGGCCGGTAAAAGCCTCTATGCGCGGGCCTTGATCGATGGCCAGCCGGCTAATCCTTCCGATGTCCTCTTTCTGCCGTTCAATGAGAATGCGTTTTCGACCCGGGCGTATACGTTCACGCAGACCGGACTGACCGCGGGTCCTCACGACATTCGCGTCCAGTGGCGGGTCGCCGAAGGAGGAAGGGCGTCCCTGGGAGACCGAACCCTGACCCTCAATCATTGGCGTAAAATTGTGCCGGACTTGGGAGCGCCTTTCTTTGACATCAAACCTGGAATCGGCGTGCGCAAGATTTTGGCTATTCTTTGGGATCCCCATCGCCCGGACAATCCCGCCCCGGCCAGGGATGACATTGAAAACCTGCTTTTTGGACCCAAACCAAGCGTGACCGGTTACTTCCAGGAGAATTCCGGAGGGTGTCTCCAACTGGAAAGTGCCGGTGTTCTGGGGTGGTATGACGCGGCACTGCCCGCGAGCCATTATTGGGGGCCAACGGATCCAGGCGATGCCAATGGCGATGGCTGGATATCACCCCACGTGCAGAAGTGGGCTGAAGCTGTCCGAGCCGCGGACGCCAACTTCAATTTCGCGGCCTACGATGCGGATCGAAACGGTGAACTGAGTGTGGACGAGTTGGGGATTCTGATCGTGATTCCCCAAAACTCGGCCTTTGGCACAATGAACCACGCGGTAGGCCGGCAGGTCCCGCTGCAGGATTTGATCGTGGATGGCGTTAAGGTCTCACCGATTACGGAAGCCTACATCGGATCGCCTCCCAGCCTGGGGCTCGTGGCGCATGAACTCTCGCATCTGTTATTCAACGCCGGCGATATGTACTTCAACTTCTTCCAGCCCTATGCCGCCGGCCCCTATTCCCTCATGGACCAATCCCCCGGCAATCCAGGCCATCTCGATCCTTTGCACAAACTCAAGTTCGGCTGGCTGATCCCCCATGTCGTCCGATCCAATGGTTGGTATGAAATACGCGACGTGGAGTCGAGTCAGCAGGCGTTGCTTTTGTGCAATCCCGACCATGCGAACGACGAGTATTTCCTGATCGAAAACCGCTGGCGCGGGGATTCCTATGATGCACACCTTCCTTTTTCAGGGCTTGCGGTGTGGCATATCATCGAAAACTCTTCGGTCTTTCTGAATCTTACCCCCCCGCCTTCTGTCGATCCTGTCCAGTGGAACGATCCCAAATGGAAAGGATGGGCGCGTCGTGGAATTCGGATGATCCGCCCCATCTATGGTCCGCCGTTCAATACCGCGCTCTGGGATGGCTCCATCCCGGAGACCGGGTATGATCTTTTGTCGACAGACGCCAATCCCAATCATGTCACACTTCAATGGGCGGATGGCACGCCCAGCGGTTTCTCGCTATTATGCCAGCCCATCCCCGGCCCCACCGTCTCCGTCGGCATCAAAATTAACAACGGCCTGATGGAGGGACCTCCCCTTACCATCCTTCACGCAGGAATCAACGTGGAACTGCGTTGGCCGGCCGCCCTCAGGTGTTTTCAGCTTCAAATGGCGGATGCGATTGCGCCCCATCCCAACTGGGATTGGGCTCCTGACCTGCCCAAGATTGAGGGAAGTGAAAACCGCGTGGTTTTGCCCCCGGGAACTGCCCATCGGTTTTATCGTCTTGTCAAACCGTGAGGGACCGAGCCAGTTCGGTCCCTTCCCGCGCGACAGAACGAGCCGTTGAGAGAAAGGTTATTTTGCGGGCGCCGCCCATTCGACGGCATTCTTGATAATCTGACGGATTTCCGGACGATAAAAATCATCGTAGGTCTCATGGCCCGGTGTCAGGTAAAAAACCCGGCCTTTGCCAATCGTCCAGCACAATCCCATGCGTCCCGGTTCCTGTTCTCCATTGGGTTTGGTGTATATGCCTTCGAAGGGGACGGCCTCGGGAGTGGGCACCGCGAAGGGTTCTCCGTAACGCTCGATTTTCGGGAGGGCAAAATCTTTAACACCTTTGGCGATGGGATGATTCGGTTCCTTGACGGTGATTTTCACCGAGGTCCCATCGGCTTTGTATTCCCGCCAACTGCATGCCGTGCCCATCAGTTTTCTGTAAGGCTTGGCAAAATGCGAGGAATGGACAGAGAGGAATCCCATGCCCTGTTCTTTGACGCGCTTGACGATCCGATCCACCAGTTCGTCTTTCACGTCGCCATGGCGCTTGTGTCCCCACCAAATCAAGACGTCTGTCGAGTTCAACAACGCCTCGCTAATCCCCTGCTCCGGTTGGTCAATGCCGGCAATCACGATATCCCAGCCCTCGAGCGACTTCAGCCCCTCGGCTATGGCCGTGTTGACATCCTTGGGGTAAACCTTGTCCACTGGAGCCGTGTTTTCGGACCAGACGACCACGCGTCGTTGCGAGGTGGCGGCGAAAAGGTTGATGTTCAGGACGGCCGCGGCAGCGGTTGCCGCGCCCATTCCCAAAAGGCCTCGTCGTGAAATGCGATGATTCTTCTTCATAATTTTAAGACTTGGTTTAAAGAACAGCGGCAATGATATGGCATAGGCTTTGAATGATCAAGCGGGCGAACGATGAAGTCCCAGAGCCAATCCGCCTTGAGCCCCAGCCATGGTCGTTCGCCTCTTCTATTTCAGTGTGGCCGGTTTGCCCGTTTCCATCATGCGCACTCCGTCGTCCGACAGGAGTTTGCCGGTGGCTTTGTCCCAGCGTCGGGTGCGGACTTTGAGGCGATGGTCGCCGTGGCAATCGGTGCAGAGTCTCTTGGTCACTCCGCCGGCGGTCAGGATTTTAGCAGGGTCCTTCTCCCGGAGGAGGGCCAACGCCGCCTGGTGCTCTGGCCGGTTCCGCAATGGATCCACCGCATGGCACTCGATGCAGAAGGGATTGATTTTGACGGCCGGATACATGAGTTCGGGTGGGGTGATGCCGTCCTCGTCCGAGCTGTGACGCTCGGAGACCCCGTGGCATTTCTCACAACCTATGCCAGCCGGGGTATGAATGACGGTGAGCTTTTCCTTCTCGTAGTTCCGGTGGCAAACATAGCAATAGGAATTGTCGGCTGGCTCGATTGGAGTTTTCGCATTTGTCGCCGACGTTGAAGCAGGCTTCTGGGGGGTCGCCGACGGAGGAGCGGATTCGGCGTTCAAAACACCGGCGCAAAAAACGGCGCAAAACGTGATTCCGATGCAAACCAAGGGGATAGACCGCATGTGACCTCTGAAAGGCGCCTCGCTAAACATATTCCCAGTTTCTGAGCCAATGATAGTCGGGGCTGAGATTGGCCCACATGGTTTGGGTGGCCTGCTGGAGCTCGGAGTGTTCCTCGAGGGAAAGGTCGCCCTTCCGATGCTCTTGGATGGCCTGGGCGACGTTGTCGACCTGCTGGGAGCTGATCAGTCCCGGGATGGGAGCGGTGATCAGGGGATTGTTGAGAATATAGCGGAGCGTCAATCGCGCCAACCGGTTGTCGTGATCCGCTTCTGGATGCTGTACGGAACCATCGCCCTTGAAGATGGCATTGCTTGAAAACGGTTTAATTCCCAAGGTCCCCACATCGTACTGCCGGATCGCATCAAAGAGACTCTCAGCCGGCAGTTCCTTGGAACCCGCGGTATAGGGAAAAACCAGGACTTGGACCACATCGGGATAGGTTTCGATCAGCATTTTGGCCCATTTACGGTCGTGGGTGGAAAGCCCCGTGTATCGGCATTTGCCCTGCTTGCGAGCTGTGTCAAGGGCGGTAATCATGGCCTCGACATCGGCCTGGCTGTGTTGACCGCCCCGTTCCAACGCCATCAACCGCCAGATGTCGACGTAATCCAACTGACAGCGCTTGAGCCCGGCATCAAGCAGTTCCAGGAGCTTTTTGGCACTGCGATTCTCGGGAACACGCAACTCACTCGAAGGATGCGAATAAGCGAGGTACATCTGCTCCCGACGTCCGCGCAAAGCCCGGGCATAGACCTCGGCTTCACTATCGCCGGCCAGGTCAATTAGATTGACGCCCCGTTCGATGCAACGCGAGACCACCTGGCGGCGGTTCTCCTCGAAGGGACTGAGAATGGCAGCGTCCGTCGGCGCCTCATAGGGATTGAGTTCGCCTTTGGCGCCAATGACTTTGTCAATGCGCTTCCAGTGGCCGCCCAAACAGACTGCCGAAACCCACAACCCCGTCTTTCCCAGACGCCGGTAATCCATATCGGGATTGTAGCTCCGGGTTTTTCGGACGGCGTCCTGATCCTTGTCCGCAGCCAGCATGGTGCGGACGCTTATCGATGATAGACCCGTGGTCACGACGGCTGCGCTGAGCATTGTATCACGGACAAACTGACGGCGTGTAAGAGATCGTGTTTTCATAAAACTGGGCTATTCACTGACGCAACAGGTTTTCCAGACCCTTGAGATTTTCGAGCAAAGTGATTTCCGAGTCGGTTTCCGGCCGATGATCGATGATCCCCACGGGGCCCTGCCAACCGCTCTCGCGGATCACTTTGAGCAGTCGCGCCTCCTCGGTTCCCTGTCCAATCGTCAGGATCTTCTTTCCCAGCTGATCGCCCCGGGGAATCATGCCGTTGAGATTAAACGCCAGGAGATGAGGCTTCATTAACAGAAAAAGCTCGGCGAAGCGGTCCAAATGCTCATGGCCGTGGTGGAGGTTATAAACGATGCCGACATTGGTTTTTTGGAGATTCTGGACGATGGCGACTTGGTTGGTGGGCTCGCCAAACCATCCGCCATGGTTGTAGAGAGCGACCGAACATCCAATTTTGGACGCGGCATCGGCCATTGGCCCAAGAACGGATGCCGCCGCCTTAATCTTATCTTCCTGAGAACGGGCCTCGGGCAAAGGATCTCCCATCGTCACCCAGAGTTGCGCCTTGACCTGGTGACGTTCCAGCACCCTGAGGATGCGGTGGGCGGTGGCGTCCAGGCTGGAGGGAAACCACCAGGCGACCATATCGATGCCATGTTTCTTCATGGCTTCGATTTCCTGATCGAAGGTGGCAACGTGTTCCTCACGCCAGTCATAGGCCAGTTTGCGAAGCCCCAGGCGCTCCAACATCATGGCCCTTTCTTCGGGGCCTCGTTTCTTGGCATCGAACGGGACGACGCACCAGGCAACGAGATTTGTCCTGGCATAAAGGTTGTATCCCATGCTCTCCGCGCCTTGCAGGAGGCTGCCGAGAACCAGAACCGCCGCCAACAGCATCATCCTCAGGGCCCGCGGATGAGGGGAAGGCAGGTCTTTTAAATCCAGGAAAAATTTAATTGTTCCAGAAGCCGAGGCTTGTTTCGATGGTGTTTTCAAACGGCATCCTCCTCTACCACAAGGCGGCTGGCCTGTCATGTCTTTAATAGGATAATGATGTGGGTTCTGTAAGGCCAAGGGACAGGACGATGGATTACTTGGGCGGATTGGCCGGTGGTTTATAGTCCCGATGCCAATCGAGCGACCACAAACGGGGGAGTTTGACCATCTCGGCGTGGCCATCGGACATGACGATGTTGACGGCCCCTTTTAGCGGGCTGCTGGCAGGCTTGGTTTGGGGAGAGCGATCCTGAGAACCGGCCGAGTGCCGTGCGATGCAATAACGCCCCATGCCGCCATCGTTCCATCCGTAGTACCCATTGAAGGAAGGCCGTTGATCGGCCTTGGGCCAGGCATCCACCCAGATGGAATCTCCAAGGACGGGCGTGGTGGTGGGCCTTTGGATATCGGCTTCCGACTTGAACGCGATTTTCTCATCTCCCCAACCCGATGGCCAACCCCCGGCATAAAGCCACGAATTAAAGGCGTAGCTGCCTTGATAACCTTTGACACTGGGGCTGCTGATCGACCCGTTTGTCACCCAGATCCAGGCTTGATCCACAGTGCCGCAATCGGCGAACACGCCCGAGGCGCTGGGGGCTCCGAGGGATTTCCGGCGGCCGGATCCGGGATATTCCTTGGCGGAAGGACATAATCGGACTTGATTCACCGACGCGTGAAACTCGATGTAAGCCCGCATCCAAAGATCCTGGTATTGGGCGTAAGGCACGGTTTTGCCAAAATCATTGACATACATGAAATGAGCCAGCCCCATCTGTTTCAGGTTGTTCAGGCATTGCGATTCCTGCGCCTTAAGCTTGGCGCGGGAGAGCGCAGGCAATAACATGCCGGCCAGTATGGCAATAATGGCGATCACAACCAGAAGCTCGATCAGGGTAAAACCGGATTGGCGGTGAAGACGGCTTTTCATAGGATGCCCAAACTTAGGCACGTGCGATGAGCCTGTCAAACAACTCCATCAGAATCCCCGGCCGAATTGGGCAACCCCGAGGAGAATCCTGACCATGCATCGGCTGGCAAAACTCGATCACCAATACGTGTGGCATCCCTTCACGCAAATGCGGGATTGGCTTCGGGGGGAACCGCTGGTCATTACCTCGGGGCGGGGGGCGCTTTTGCGGGATATTCAAGGCCGGGAGTATTTGGATGCCAACGCGTCAATCTGGACCAATCTACACGGCCACAATCATCCCCGGCTGAATGCGGCCTTGCGGCGGCAACTTAATAAAATCGCGCACACGTCGGCCCTGGGTCTCGCCAACGAACCGGCGTCCTTGCTGGCCATGAGACTGGTCCGGTCAGTGAATCCCGCTGCCGTCGGCCCCTTCAAAACCGGCCCATCATCCGAAAGCGGGCGACAACGAAAAGGGCGGCACGAAAGGCGGCTTCGAGCCGAGGAACTGTGCAAGGTCTTTTACTCGGACGATGGGTCGACCGCCCTGGAAGTGGCCTTGAAAATGGCTTACGAGTTTTGCCGCCGCACGGGACGCAGCCGGTCGCCCCGTTTTCTGTCGCTCCAGGGCGCTTATCACGGAGACACGGTGGGCGCGGTCAGTCTGGGCCACATCGATCTGTTCCATGAAACCTATCGCGGTCTGTTGTTCCGGTCCGACGCGCTGATGGCCCCCTATTGTTATCGCTGTCCTTTTAACCAGGCCCAACCGGAACGGGCCGACGCCCGGCAATATCGTTGTTGCCGCTGGGAATGCGTGGAACAGGCCAAACGATCGTTCCAGAGGCAAAAAAAACGCTCGAATCCGTATGCCGCCCTTGTGCTGGAACCTTTGATTCAGGGGGCGGCGGGAATGATCGCCCAACCGGAGGGATGGCTCAAACAGATCGCCGAACTCACCCGCAGCGAGGGCGCTTTATTGATTGCCGATGAAGTGATGACGGGTTTTGGCCGCACGGGAGATGCCTTTGAGGATGGCACTTCGGGACGTCTCTATGCCTGTCATCGCGAAGGGACTCAGCCGGATTTGATGGCTTTGTCCAAGGGCATCACAGGAGGATACCTGCCTCTGGCGGCCACGCTGAGCACTGCAACGGTTTTCGAGGTCTTCCTGGGTGAATACGAGGAGTTCAAGACCTTCTTTCATGGCCACAGTTACACGGCCAATCCCCTGGGTTGCGCCACCGCCCTGGCCAGCCTCGATCTGCTGGAAACCCAACAATCCCGCAACGGCAGACAACGGCTGGAACGTGTGCTGGCTGAAGCCCTGACGAGCCTCTGGCGGTTTCCCTGCATCGGCGACATCCGCCAAGTGGGACTCATGGCGGGGATTGAACTCGTTCGGAACTGGAGGACGCGAGAGATAATCCCTCTTCGGGAAAAAGCCGGGATCCGGGTCTGCGAAGCGATGGCCCGGCGCGGAGTGCTGACGCGTCCCATTGGCAATGTGATCGTGCTGATGCCCCCATACTGCATGACGGCAAGACAAGTGTGTCAAATGGTGGAAATCCTGGAATCGGCCATGGCAGAAGTGTTTGGCTTTTCCAACGATTAACAGCGGGAGAGGTCGCTTCGGGGTCCCCCTCGGCAAAACATGGCGCCTATCGCAGGTCCTTCAGCAGACTGTCCAAGCCGCCCTCGACCGGTTCGATCTCGATGCGATGCCTCTGGGAGCGATCTGGATCTGGCTTTCGCTTCGGGGAAGGCTCGATCGGTTCCTCGCGGGGGGTCTTCATCGCTTGGCCGAGGTGCGGCCTGGCATGGACTTCGGGCTGAGGGGTTTCCTGATCCGCGGAATCGGAAGTCTGGCTGGGATTTTGCCAGTTGGTTTTCCTTTCCATCCAGGTGCGATAACGTCCAAAGGTCCACATGCCGGCATCGGCGCTGGTTTCCATGACTGCGCCCAATTTGTGAAAATCCCGGTTGCGAATCATCGCCTTGACAGCGGTCGATGCGGTCAAAACTTCGCACTCCGGAACACGAAATCCGAGATCGGGGCGGAAAACCAGGCGCTGAGCAACGACTCCGAGCAAACAATCCGCCACTTGGGCAGCGATGTTATGTTGGATCTCGGGGGAAAAAGCCAGCAGGATGCGTTGCAGCGCCTCGGTGCAGGTCGCTGCATGGACGGTGGCTAACACCAGGTGTCCTGTTTCCGCGGCATTCAAGGTTAACCTCATTGTCTCGGGCTCCCGCATTTCACCGACCATCAGAACATCCGGATCTTCACGCAAGGCATCGATCAGGGCCTGCTCAAAGCTGGGCGTGTCACGTCCCACCTCTCGCTGACGAATAAAGGAGAGCCGGGGACGAAAGGTGTATTCAATCGGGCTTTCGATGGTCAGGATATGTCGGGCCTCGGTCATGTTGATTTCCTGGATCAAGGCGGCCAACGTGGATGACTTCCCGCTCCCGGTTCGGCCGCTGACGAGAACCAAGCCATGCGGGGAAGAGATCAGCCGACGAAGATCGGGATTCAAATTCAGGCGATCCAATGTGGCCTGAAAGGAAGACAAAAGCCTGATGGCGAAGCCAATACCTCGAGAACTGTGCAGCAGGTTCAGCCGACACCGAACGCCCTGGATCGTCATGGAACCATCAAAGGACCGTCTGGCGAGAAATTCATCCCAGAGTTCCGTGCCTACGACTTCTTGGGCCATGGCAGCCAGGAGTTGAGCCCCCAAAGGATCGCCGATCGTCTTCAGGGCGCCCCGGACACGCACGGCGGCGGGCAATCCGGGCTCGAGGTGAAGATCGCTGGCGCCCTGTTGCTGGGCCTGGATGATTAATTTGGCCAAGTTCATTATTCGTGCTATAAATATCTAACGGCGGAACCATACGAAAGTTGTTTCTGTTCCGGGATGGTTATCCCCTATGGGGAATCGAAAAAATCCCATTCCGGCGACAACCCAAATCTCATATAATTCTTTCCGTCCGAAGAGGAAGGCCGTTTTATACGGCTCCCCCTCCGGGGGTCGGGTTTTATTCTATTGTGGCCTGACACGGATAACGGGGATGCGGGAAAAGGCGGACTTGACTTGTCCAGGGCTGTTCCCGAAAGTAATCGGCTGTTTTTGAACTGATTGGGCATTAGCATAACTAAATGAATATGGTCAAAGCGAAGGTGAAGACGCCTCCCGCCGCGGGAAGCGCCCGGAAAACCGGTGTGGTCCAAGGGAAGTCCAAGGTGAAACACCCAAAAACGTCGCCTCAAAAAAAGACACCCCTCAAGCCTGCCGTTCCTCCCGTTCACACTCCCACGGCTCATGCCGCCCATTCGGTTGCTCCCGTTCAACACGCTCCAAAGAAAACCACTGGGCCGACACCCTCTTCTTCCCCCGTCCCGCCGGGAGATGTTCCTCTCACCGCCCCCCCGGGTCTGAACAGGATTCCATCCACGTTTGATCTGAAGGAAAAGGTCAAGGAACTGGTCAAACTGGCCCAGGAACAAGGTTATTTAACCTATAACGACATCAACGATTCCCTTCCGGAAGGTTTGGTTTCTCCGGAGGATCTGGATGAGATCTACATCAAGCTGCGCAACCTGGATGTCGAGATTGTCGACCAAGCCGAAGTCGATCGGGTGAAGCAGCCCGAACCCGAAGAAGAAGACGACAAAAGCCGTCTGGATATTTTGGACGATCCGGTTCGGATGTATTTAAAACAGATGGGCCAGGTGCCGCTGCTCACCCGGGAACAGGAGGTCGAGATTTCCAAGCGGATTGAAAACGCTGAAAACGAGGTCAAAAAGATCATCTACAGCTTTGGCTTCGCCGGCAAGGAACACATTGCCCTCGCCGAGAAACTCGTTTCCGAACCACCCAAGGAACGTTTCGATCGGGTGATCCTGGATAAGAAGATCGAGAGCCGCGACAATCACCTGAAGGCCCTCCGGAAGCTGGTCAAGGAAGTAAGAGCCGCCGACACCCTGGTGGATGATACCTACGCCGAATGGCAGAACGCCGCTCAGAAGAATCGCAAAGAAAAATCCTGGGCCGAGTTCCGAAAGGTGGACGACAAACTTCAAAAGACCTTTCCAAAGTTTTACTACAAGCAAAAGGTGATCGAGGAGATCGCCCTGGTCGCCGATAACATCCACGACAAGATCCAGCTCAGCCTGAATACAATTCGAGAGCTGGAGAACCATCGCAAACAAAACCAGCAACTGGTCATCATCCAATCCGAGCAACGAAAGATCAAGGCCCTCGAGGAATTGGTGCGCATGCCATACGAGGATTATCTCAAGGCCTACAAGGAGCTCCAGCATTTCACGGCCAAAGCGCTGCAGGCCAAAACGGAAATGGTCGAGGCCAACCTGCGTCTGGTCATTTCCATCGCCAAAAAGTACACCAACCGCGGGCTGTCATTCCTCGATTTGATCCAGGAAGGCAACATGGGATTGATGAAGGCGGTCGAGAAATTCGAGTACCGCCGGGGATACAAGTTCAGCACATACGCCACCTGGTGGATCCGTCAGGCCATCACCCGTTCCATCGCTGATCAGGCCCGCACGATCCGCATCCCGGTTCACATGATCGAGACGATCAACAAGCTGATGCGGGTTCAAAAGCAGTTGATCCAGGATTTTGGGCGTGAACCCACTCCCGAGGAGATTGCCGACGAGATGCAGATCCCTGTGGAACGGGTTCGAGCCGTCCTCAAGATGGCCCAGCAACCCATCTCCCTGCAGTCCCCGGTCGGTGATAGCGAGGATACCAATTTTGGAGATTTCATCGAAGACAAAAGCGCCGAGAATCCCTCCGAAATGACCAGCTACAGCTTGCTTAAGGACAAGCTGAACGACGTGCTGACCAGCCTCACTGAACGCGAGCGCAAGGTCCTCGAACTGAGGTTCGGCCTCGGGGACGGTTACTCGCGCACTCTGGAAGAAGTGGGCAAGCAATTCAAGGTCACCCGCGAGCGCATCCGTCAGATCGAGGCCAAAGCCTTGCGCAAGATGCGTCATCCCACGCGCTTGCGTCAGCTTCAGGGATTCCTGGAAACCGAACCCCAGGCCTGAATCGGTCCTGCTTGAGCCTGGATTCAGTCGGGGTGCCGCGCGGGATCAGCGCAGCCAAAGACTCTCGATTTCCTCGAGGCTTTTCGCCTTGGTCTCGGGCACGAAAGCCGCCAGGAAAATGATGGCGACCCCACAGAACCCGCCATAAAGCCAGAAAGGCAGCGCATGATGGAAATGGGCCACCAGCCAGTCCTGCTGGTCCATCATCGGAAAGGTCTGCGATACGGCGTAATTGGCCATCCAAAGGCAAACGGTCGCAATGGACATGGCGCGTCCCCGGATGCGAGTCGGGAAGATTTCCGACAGAATCACCCACGTCACCGGCCCCACGGAGAGGGCGAAGCTTGCGATGTAACCCAGGATAAACACCAGGATCCAGATGTCTGTCCGCTGGAGATAGGCGGCAAAGCCCAGGGCAAAAAGGCTGATTCCCATACCCGCAAAACCGGCGATCATCAGCGGCTTGCGCCCCCAGCGATCCACAGTGCCTATGGCCACCAACGTGAACAACAGATTGACCGCCCCGATTACGACCGTCTGCAAAAGCGCCACATCGGTCTGGGCTCCGGCAATGCGTTTAAAAATCTCCGGGGCGTAATACAAAAAGACGTTGATGCCCGTCACCTGTTGCAGCACGGCCAGCATAATCCCAATAATCAGGACCAGCCGCATCCCCGGCTGGAAGACCTGCAAGAGCGATTGGCCTTCCTTGTCCAGGGCCTCTCGGATTCTTTGAAGTTCGACGGGCGCTTGCTGTTCGCCATTCACACGCGCCAGCACGGCCAGGGCCCGATCCTCCCGGCCTCGCTGGGCAAGCCATCGGGGACTCTCCGGAACCAGAAAAAGCAACACCAGAAACAGCAGACCGGGGATATTCTGCGAAGCGAACATCCATCGCCAGCTCTGGTTCACTTTCCAGGTTTCATCCCCCAGCCCTGCGATGAAGTAGTTCACAAAATAGACCACCAGCATGCCCGACACGATCGCCAATTGATTGAGGGAAACCATGCGGCCCCGAATCCGCGCCGGGGAGACTTCGGCAATATAGAGAGGCGATGTCATCGAAGCCGCCCCCACCCCGATACCCCCGATAAACCGGAAGAAAACAAACTCGTTCAGGGTGCGCGGCAAAGCGGTTCCCACAGCGCAAACGATGAACAACACCGCCGACAACAGCATGACCTTCTTGCGCCCGAAATGATCGTTCAGCGTCCCCGCCAAACCCGCCCCGACGACACATCCCAGCAATGCACTCGAAGCCGCCCAGCCTTCGGCCGCCGGCGACAGTTGGAAATACTGGCGCAAAAAGACAATCCCCCCCGAAATGACCGCGGTGTCGTAGCCAAACAATAAGCCGCCCAAGGTCGCCACCAAACAGACCACCACCAGGTAAACCGGATTTCCGGAATTTTGGGATTTCATGAGTTGCGTGCCGGGAGTCTGACAGGAGCCGCCTGAATTTACAGAAAAATCATCAGCCCATCCGGTTCTGTGGGGGAGCTCTTCGGAGAAGCCCTGTAATTAAACGGAGATGTGGACTTCGCCCTGGCATCCAGGTAAAAGGAGCCATGCACAACACGCCATTCTCAAATACTTCACGTCGGCAATTCATCAAGCACACCGGTCAACTGGCTGCGGCTTCGGCCTTGGCGGGCATCGTCATCCCCGGAGTTCACGCCGCCGAAAATAACGTCATTCAGGTTGCCCTGGTCGGTTGCGGGGGACGGGGGACGGGTGCGGCGGAAAACGCGCTATCCACGCCCCACGGGCCCGTCAAGTTGGCAGCCATGGCCGATGTTTTTTCCACGAAATTGAATCGCAGTTTCGAACAGCTCTCCAAGCGGAAAAAGGACCAGTTCGACGTGCCCGCCGAACGGCGTTTTCTCGGATTTGACGGTTATCAAAAGGCCATGGACTGCCTCAAGCCAGGCGATGTGGTGATTCTCGCCACGCCTCCGGCGTTTCGATGGGTGCACTTCGCCTACGCGATCCAGAAAGGCCTGAATGTTTTCATGGAGAAACCCGTCACGGTCGATGGCCCCACCACGCGGCGCATGCTCAAGCTTGCCGAGGAGTCAGAGAAGAAAAATCTGAAGGTCGGTGTCGGGCTGATGATTCGACACTGCAAGGGACGCCAGGAGCTCTGGGACCGGATTCGCTCGGGAGAGATTGGCGACCTGATGATGCTCCGGGCCTACCGGATGCATGGTCCGGGAGGGAACGCAGGTCCGAAACCCGAAAACATGGGCGAACTGCTCTACCAGGTTTCGCGTTTCCATAGTTTCCTCTGGGCGAGCGGCGGCGTGTTCAGCGACTACAACATCCATCAGGTCGATGAATGTTGTTGGATGAAAGATGCCTGGCCTGTCCAGGCCCATGGGCTGGGCGGACGGCATTACCGTGGCAATTCCGTCGATCAAAACTTCGACAATTACTCGGTGGAATACACCTTTGCGGACGGGACCAAGCTCTTCTTCAATGGCCGGTGCGTCACGGGATGCCACGAGGAGTTTGCCAGTTACGGGCATGGAACGAAAGGCTCGGCGGTCATTTCCACCTCGAGCCATACGCCTGGCAGAGTCCGCACCTATAAAGGCCAGAACTTGACTGAGGCCAACCTCCTGTGGGCATTTCCGCAGCCCGAAAAGAGTCCATACCAGTTGGAATGGAATGATCTGATCGACGCTATACGCCAAGACAAACCCTACAACGAAGTCAAGCGCGGCGCCATCGCCAGCCTGGTGACCTCCATGGGACGACTGGCCGCGCACACCGGCCAAGTCGTTACCTACGATCAGATGATGAACCACGACCACGAGTTCGCCCCGGATGTGGACAAGTTCACTCTGGATTCGCCGGCGCCGTTGCGGGCGGGCGTGGATGGCCGCTATCCAGTGCCTGCTCCCGGACAGAAGCAATTGCGCGAGTATTAGTCCTCGGCGAACAGGTATTCGAGGTCTTGCTTGGTGAGGCTGCGAGCGAATCCAGCCTCCCCGAGGACATCTTTAATGGTCTGGGCTTTGTTCTGCTGGAGTTCCCAGATCTTTTCCTCGACCGTTCCGGGTGAAATCAGGCGGAAGGCGACCACTTTGCGAGTTTGACCGATTCGGTGGGAGCGATCGATGGCCTGGGCTTCGACTGCTGGATTCCACCAAGGATCATAAAGGACGACGTAGCTTGCGCTGGTCAGGTTCAAGCCGGTTCCAGCGGCGCGCAGGCTGAGCAAGAATACCGCGCCCTGATTGTCCTCCTGGAACTTCTGGACGACTTCCTGCCGGTTCTTCGTCTCGCCGGTGAGCATGTGAGTCGGGATTTGACGCAGCTGGCATTCGGTCTCGATGAGCCTGAGCATCTGAACAAACTGGCTGAAAACTAAGACCTTCTGTCCGTCGGCAAGCAGAGGTTCAAGCAATTCAAACAGGGTATCGGTCTTGCCCGAAGCGGTATCGTTGCCCACAAGGGCGGGATGACAGCAAATCTGGCGCAATCGGGTCAGCGCGGCCAGGACGTGCATTTTGCTCTTGGCTAATCCCTGTTTTTCCACGGCTTCACGCACCTGTTCGCGGCTTCGACGCAACTCGGCCAGATAGAGTTTGCGCTGGTCCTCTCCCAGTTCACAATCGCGACGTTCCTCGATCCGATCCGGCAAGTCTTTGGCAACCTGCTGCTTCAGACGCCGCAGCAGCAGGGGACGCAGTTTCGCCGAAAGCCGGCGACGGGCAACACTCTGGGCCAAGGCATCGCTATTTCGGGCCTCGTAGTGTTGTTCGAACTGGGATTGGCTTCCCAGATATCCGGGCTGGACAAAGTCCAGAATGCTCCAGAGGTCCAACAGACGGTTCTCCAGGGGAGTTCCGGTCAAGGCCAAACGATGCTCTCCGCGCAACTGTTTGACCGACTGGGTAACCTGCGCCGACGGATTCTTAATGAACTGCGCCTCGTCAAGAACAATGGAGCGAAACTCAAATTTCTGAAGGGCAGACAAGTCGCGGCGGAGCAAGGCATAATTGGTGACTATCAAGTCATGCTGGGGAATCTGTTGCCGGAGGTTATGCCGGGCAGCTCCACTTTCGAGCACCAACACCTTGAGATCCGGTGTGAAGCGGTTGGCTTCCCGCCGCCAGTTATGGAGGACGGACGCCGGGCAAATCACCAGACAAGGTTTGGGCTGAGTCGGGTGCTGCACCTTGAGCCAGGATACCCAGGCCAGAGTTTGAAGGGTCTTGCCCAAGCCCATATCGTCGGCCAGGATGCCCCCAAGCTTCATCAAACTCAGGTGGCACAGGAAATCATAACCGTCTTTCTGATACGGCCGAAGCTCCGCCGTGACGGATTTTGTCAATTTCGTTTCAGGAACTCCCTTAAAATCAGCGACTTGCCGTTTCAAGGCCTTGACCTCAGGTCGATCGCCAAACAGCTGGAACGTGGCTTCGCTCATCTGTGTGGCGTGGAGCATGTTCACCTGCTGTGGAATAGGGCTTAAGCCCTCGAGGCCCAGATCCGCCATGGCCTCGTGGGCTTGGCGAACGGCATCGGCATCCAGTTCCACCCAGCCACTGTCCGGGAGCTTGACAAAGCGTCCCGAGGCCGTGGCCAGGCACTGCAGGTCGGTCTCGGTCAGCCGCATGCCTTCCTGTTCCCATTCAGCGGAAACCGTAAACCAGTCAATGCCACTTCCAAGAACCAGCAACTGAGGACGGAATTGGCGCGGAGACAGGAAGAGCCTTTGAAAGGCCGGATTGCCGAGGTATTCGGCTTGCTTGGGTTTTTCAGGCCATACGCTGGCCAGATGGGCTAGAAAGTTTTCCGTGGCATCACCGACCCAAAGCCCCGGTTCGGGTGTAAACCAATCGAGTTTCCGCAGCCAATCGATTGCGGTCTTGAGCCGGGCATCATCGAGGAACTCAGGTTTGCCGTTGGTGGGGTTGGCGCCGCCCAGGCGCTGCCATTCATGGCCGTTCCATTGCCAGCAACTTCGATCGCGCTCGCTGAGGGCCTGCAATCGGAGATAAACGGCGTTGTCGTTCAATTCGAAGGTAAACTGCGGCACGGCGGGGTGGGCCACACAGATTTTGTCCCAGTCCGTGCCGTTGCCATTGCAGCTTTTGCGGAGTTGGGCCAGGAAACGATGGCTGAGTTTGCGCACCGGGACCTGCCGGCGGACCAACCATTGGCGCAAGACTTCCGACGAGGGCGCGTTGCGAACCAGAAAAAAGGCTCCGCGCACCCAGGCCATGGTAGGTTGTCCCTCAAAAAACTGGGCTTCACCGATCTCAACGGTTTCTCCGGTTGATAAAGTGAGCTGATGCGTAAAAGCGATTTCTTCGGTGTAGTGGTGCAATTTGGGGGTCAAATCCGCCACTTGCCCCGCAAAACCGTAGGTCTGATGGGGCGGCAGGGCCTCCAGGCGCCGCGTGTTCCCCCAACGGGCCAGCCAGCGCAGCAGTTCCAATCCCGTCAGAATCACGCGATCTCCATGACCATCATTCTCGCCCCAAACACCGGCCAACCATGAAATGAATTCCCAGTCCGCGGGCGGAAACAGCTCCTGTTCATGAGCCGAACGATTGGTCAGTTCGATCAGCTCACTGACGGTTTTCTCCCGTTCCCCGGTTCGAGGACGGAAGAGCAGAAAGTTCACCCGCAAATGGTTCAAGGGCGTCGCCTCCGCCACCGGTTCGGGCTGGCATACCACCCGAAGGGAAGCTCGGGGCAAGTCGAGATGAGCGGGCGCGGGAGGGAACAGCCACTCCTCCAACTGATGAAGAAAAACCGCCTCCGCTTCGGCCTCCTCCACCTGGGCCAATCGTTCCAGGTTCGCGCAGGGAAGCAGTTCGCTGGGTAACGAACGATTGGATCTCAAGAATAATAAGGCCAGTTCCTCCAGGCGCGGACGTCCGGTGACGGCGAGCATTCGCGGCCACCAGTCCTGATGGCTGAAATCCTTGCGGGCCAGTGACAACTTGCCAAAATAGTCTTCGAGCAGGAGCCACGCCCTTTGGGAATCCTGGCATTCCGCAAAGAGCTTTAGCAACGCGCTCCGCTCTTCCACTGCCGCCTTGGAATCCGCCAATTCGCGACGCAAGTCCGCCAACGCCCCATAGGTCTTTTCAAGGACTTTGTTCTGCGCATCGTACTTGGTCACTGTCGACGATCGCGATAAACCAGCTTTCCTATGTGAGGTTCTTGGCATTTTTCGCAACAAACCGCTTTGTCATGTTTTTCTATCTCGACACAAAACGGCGTTGTGGGTCAATCAGAAATCGTGATTAATTGGGACACCCATCCCGGGAACCATCAATCGTCCATGCTGCCAATCGACGCGCGTATGGGATTGTGGTGTCTCGCCCTCACCCAGGGAAAGCAAATGCCTTTGACCTTCGGCATGCGAGGGTTCAGAAAGAACGCTCTCATGAACTGGCCGGCCAGGAGGCATCAGCGTTCTTCACGAAAAATCCGGGCGAGCAACTTTGCCTTGTCCTTGGAACCGGCGCCTGGAGAACAACCGGGGGCAACGTCGCAGGCTGCCGCATCGTCATCCCGATTCTTGAAGTATAGAGATTGAGGCCTTGCGCTCGGTATTGGCGCCTCAGGTTTCGAACCTTGGGACTGGCTGGATTGGCGATTGCCTGCGGAAACGCCGTTGGCGGCAAGAACCTTTAGCCCATCGGGGTCCGGCCGGGGGCGAGCCCCAAAATTGTAGCGAATGTTCTTCCAGGTGTCGCCCCGCTGGTAGTTGGTGCCGAGAGCGCCGCTGGGATCGTATCCGCAATGGACCATGCAGTTTTCACAACGCGGATCCCGGGCGCGACCATCAACCACGCCGTACTTGTCCCAATCCACCTGGTCCAACATCTCCTGGTAATGGGCATAGTGCGCGTCGGTAATCAGATAACAGGGGGCTTTCCAGCCTTTGATATTTCGCGTGGGAATCGCCCAGGCCGTGCAGGTGAGTTGACGCAAACCGGCCAGAAACTCCTGATAAACCGGAGTGCCGAAGATCGTAAATCGCTTTCCCCATTCCAGGATCCGGGAGAACTTCTGGATCGTCATTTCACGGGTGAGAAAGAAATCGGCCGGTCGTTTGCCCAACCGTTTGATCATGTCGCTCTTGGCGGCATCGTAATCATAGCCGGGCGAGATCGTGTGTCCGTCCACGCCGAGAGCGGAGAAGTAGGAAAACATCTGTTCCACCTCGTCCATATCGGTCTCCTTATAAACCGTCGTATTGGTGGCGACCTGGAAACCGAGCCTTTGGGCCATCTGGATGGCGGCCACGCATTCCCGGAAGACGCCATCCCGTTCCACGACCTTGTCATGGGTCCGTTCCAGACCGTCGACGTGGACATTCCAGTAAAGCCAGCGGGAGGGCGAGATCACGGGGCGTGAGGAGGTTCTGCCTTTACGGATTTCCTCGAGGTCCTGGTCCGACACCAATGCCTGGTCTTTGAGGCTGGCCAGGAGGTTTTCGCGGGATGGTTGGTAAATGGAAGCCAGGTAATCCCGCAGTTTTCTCCGCATCAAAAGACCATTTGTGCAAATGTAAACAATCCGCCCTTGACGCAGCAATCCATCGACCAACTCCTCGATGCGGGGGTAAATCAAGGGTTCTCCGCCGCACACGGACACCATCGGGGCATCGCATTCGGAGGCCGATTCAAGGCATTGCTC
The DNA here is from genome assembly GCA_022709905.1 of Verrucomicrobiota bacterium. Lineage (GTDB taxonomy): Bacteria > Verrucomicrobiota > Verrucomicrobiia > Limisphaerales > UBA1319 > JAKLHY01. Next base: position 193,967 of record JAKLHY010000005.1, read on the forward strand.
CAGAGACAGGATCTCCTTGATGCTGGTCGAGTATTCTCGGATCCGGCCACAGCCGGTGCAGGTCAGATTGCAGGTGTGCAGTGGTTCCAGTTGCAGCACCAGGGCGAACTTGGGGGTTCGACGGAGCTTGTGTTTGATGATGTGGGCGGCAATCTTGAGTGTCAGCGCGAGAGGAAATCGCATAGATAAGGCTAACGGCTTTGGGCGGACAATTGGCAATCGGCGTTTTCGATGGGGGCAACCACAACGGGATCGGATTCCTGGGGCACCTCCAGCAGGCCGGGCAGCAGGAAGGTGGCCGGACTGACGGAAAACGGCGCGGTAATCCCAGCACAACCGGTCATGAGCACGACGGCCAGCACCGCCAACCCAGCTATGCCCATTCTGCGAGAGACTTGCATCAGGGCAGTATAACTCCAAAGCAAACTCTGGCAACCGTTCCGGTTGTTTAGCCTGGGTCCGCCCCCTGATTTTTGAGCATTCATAGATCTTGGAGTAACACCGAGCGCGCCTGTTCGTTGCCCAATGAACTGTCCATGGTTTACAGTCGGCCGTTGTCTATGAGCCGGGTTTTGCCAACGAACACGGCCAAGGCCATATGAACGCCGGGTTTAACCTGTCGCGCCAACTGGAGTGTATCCGGGTCGAAAAATTCGACATAATCCAATCGGGCCGCCGGCCGGGAACAGATCAGGCGAAACACCTTTCCGCGCAAGATCTGCGCGGATAATCCAGACGGCTTGGATCGAACCCAGGAACGGGCTTCTCGCAGGGCTTGAGATAACACTGTCGCCTGCTTTCTCTCCTCAGTCGAAAGGTAACGGTTCCGGGAACTCAAGGCTAAACCATCCCGCTCACGGATCGTGGGAGCGACCATCACCTGAACTGGAAACGCCAGATCGCGAACCATGCGTCGGATGATGGCGGCCTGCTGGAAATCCTTGGCCCCAAACAGAGCCACATCCGGCAAAACGAGAAGAAAAAGCTTGGACACAACCGTCGTCACCCCCCGAAAATGGGTCGGTCGCGAAGCCCCTTCCATGCCCCGAGACAAGCCCTCTTCAGAAACGTAGGTGCTAAACCCGGTTGGAGTGCCTCGCTGCGGATACATCCCGGCGTCGTCCGGAACAAACAGGATATCCACCCCCTCGGATTCGCACATTGCCGAATCCCGAGGCAAATCCCGCGGATAACGCGCCAAATCCTCCTGGGGCCCGAACTGGGTCGGATTGACATAGATGCTCACCACGATAATCCCTTGGGGGCCAACGCGCTGACGCGCCCGTCGAACCAAGCTCAAATGACCTGAATGCAAGGCGCCCATCGTGGGGACCAAGGCTACCCGGGTCCTGGTTCGCTTCCAACTCAGGGCCATCCGCTGCATGCGCCGAATGTCTCGAACTGTCTTCACGTGATTTCTCTTATTCGGAGCCAGAGATTTGCCCGCGCGACCTTGGTCCTTCCCAAGACCTTATCTGCCGCTCGGTTACAGCTCCGAGAATCCATCATGCCTCCAAGACAGGACTTTGGCAAAGTGAAATGGGATTGACCGGGCGGCCATTAGGCTGGCAGGTTGCTGATTGTGCTGAATACTGCCACTCGGGGAGTGAGGTGGAGACGCGCCTTAAGCGCGCTGGGATTTTTCCTGGTATGGATTACCGCGGCCATCGGGGATTCGCCCCTCCTACCAGGCCCCTCTGATCTTCAACTGCTTTCAAACGGCATTCTCCCTTCCGAGCGGACGAACTTTGTCGGATTGATTGATAATTACACGGCCATTCCTCCTGACACCCAGGGCGCGGTTGGCCCAGAGCATCTTATGGTTGTTCTCAACACGGAGGTGGCCATCCAAAACCGGCGAGGAAAGGAACTCAGCCGCGTTTCACTCCGCCAGTTCTGGGACCGCCTCAAACCGGATTATGTCTACGATCCTCGCGTTCTTTACCACCCGCACATTCAACGATGGATTGCCATGACCCTGGCCAATCCTCGCCAGACCAATTCGGCCGTCTTCGTGGGTATATCCACCTCGGCCGATCCGACAAAAGACTGGTATCTATTTTCGATTGAGGCAGATCCGCAACACCTGACTTGGGCGGATTATCCCAACCTGGGATTCAACTCTCAGTGGATTGCCGCTTCAGTGAACATTTATCTCCTGGAAACCAATCTTTTTCGTCATTCCGAAATCCTGGTCTTTCCCATTCGGCAGTTGACCAACAATTCGCTCGCGGTGTCCCGATTCCGTGAAACCAACGTGTTTAATGTTGTCCCGGCCGTCACATGCGATGCGGACGAGGAAAGACTCTATCTCGCCACAGAATACGGCACCAGCCGATTGCGCCTGAGCCGGATCGAAGGCGATCCCGAGGCGCCCCGGTATCGTTCGGCCTACGCGACGACGACACCCGTGCCGGAGTGGCTCTTCCAGCCAGGCCTCACGAATTTTCTGCCACAACTCGGCTCCGATACCCGCATTTATGCCAATGATTCACGTCTTCACTCGGTGGTGTTGCGGAACGGGAAGATTTGGTGCGCCCACCATGTCTTCGTTTCCAAGAATGGCAATCCCCATCGCTGCGCGGTCCAATGGTGGCAACTGAATACAAGCGGGGGCATTCTTCAGCGGGGTCGTATTGAAGACGATAAGGCGCAATTCCACTACGCCTTTCCAAGCCTGGCTGTGAACAAATCCAATGACGTGTTGATCGGTTACTCGCGGTTCGGTTCCAACCAATATGCCAGCGCCAACTACTCCTACCGGCTCTCCAAAGATCCAGCCAATACGCTACGATCAGACACTGTCTTGCGCATCGGCCAGGCCCCTTACATGCGACTGAACACCCGGGGGCGCAATAGCTGGGGAGATTTCAGCAGCACGGTGGTTGATCCCCTGAACGATATGGATCTTTGGACGTTTCAGGAATATGCCGAGTTGCCGGGTTCGCTGGGGGATCGCTGGGGAACCTGGTGGGGATACTTGGGATTCCAAACCACCACCGTGCCCCTGATCACCGCTTCGCCCCAGAGCCAGGTGGTAACCTCCCCTTCGCAGACCATCCACCTTTCTGTGGCGGCCATTGGCACAGAACCGTTCCGCTACCAGTGGCGCCGCGAAGGCACAAACCTGCCCGCCGCCACGAACGCCGTTTTGACTTTCATCGGTCTGTCCGCGGATCAACAAGGGACATACGATGTGATCGTCCGTAATGCTGCCGGCTACAGCGTGAGTGATCCGGCGGTCCTCCGTCTCCAGCAGACCACACCGCCCCAGCTGTCCCAGTCCCGGATCAACCTCAATTCCCAATTCGAGATGGCAGTCTCCAACACGCCCGGCGATGTCCTCACCATCGAGGCCTCGACCAACCTGATCCACTGGAATACCGCGGGTGTCATCACCAATACGACCGGTTACATGATCCTCTATGATCCGGCTTCCACAAACTATCTCCACCGTTTCTACCGTGCTCGATATGGCCTGCCATAATCATTCCCATAGACCGGAATGCTGGGATTGGCCGCGAACGCTGGGCGTGCCACGCGAGGAACGGTCGGCCCGGAAGTCCAGCCCCGCCCAATCCAAGGGCCGTCGGCGAATCCGAAGCGTTCTCTCCGGACCTCTCCTGGTCTGCACAGCGATCCTCCTGTTCAGTTCGGCATCAGGCCTGACGGGGGCCACTCCTCAACCTCCTGCCAAAACACCATTGCGTCGTCCTAGTTTTGTCCTGATCCAGGCGCACGCCCTCGGTTTCGGTGAAATAGGCTGTTACGGTCAGCAGAAGATTAAAACCCCCAACCTGGACGCGCTGGCCGCCCGAGGGATGAGGTTCACCTCCTGTTACGCGGGAAGCTCGGTCCCAGTGCCATCGCGCGCGGCGTTATTGACGGGGCTTCATACGGGTCATAGCCCAATTCGGGACGAGAGCCAAAAACCTTTGACCCGTGAGGATACAACGATAGCCGAATCGCTATGGCGCTATGGATATCAAACGGCCGCCATCGGCGTGTGGGGCCTGGGCCGGGAAGGAACAAGCGGCGAACCCCATAAGAAAGGATTTGATGAATGGCTCGGTTTCCTTGATCCCAGCCAAGCCCAGAATGCCTATCCTGAATGGCTCTGGCGCAACGGAAAACGCCTGTTGCTGGCCGAAAACACCAACGGCCATAAGGGTCTCTTTGCCCCCGATCTCTTTACGCGCGCGGCAACGAACTTTATCCGATCGCATCGAACAGACACTTTCTTTTTGTATGTGGCCTATCCACTTCCTTATCTCAGCACCTCTCAGACAAACACGCATGGACTCGATCTCACTCCGAATCCCTACGCCAAGGAGAATTGGCCGCAACCGGAAAAAGATCGGGCGGCGATGATTACCCGGCTGGACATTGAAGTGGGCAAAATCCTCAGCGCTTTGTGGCAATTCAACCTGCAAGGCAATACCGTCGTCTTCTTTACCAGCGACACAGGGCCTGCTGTCCAAGGAGAATCGGACTCCGCCCTTTTCCAAAAAACGGGCCTCTTTCGGGGAGGCAAAGGACAACTCTACGAAGGCGGCCTCCGAGTCCCCATGATTGTCAGCTGGCCTGGTGTCATCCCATCCAAGAGCGTCAGCGACTTCCCCTGGGCGTTCTGGGACTTCATGTATACTGTTGCGCAAATTTCGGAAGTGACTCGTCCCGATGGACTGGACGGATTATCTATCCTGCCGACACTCCTTGGAAAAGAACAAAAACCGCACGACTTTTTCTATTGGGAAATCCATGAGAACAGTTTCCAGCAGGCCATCAGAATGGACAACTGGAAGGCCTTGCGTCAGAAACCCGACCAGGCGATCGAGCTTTATCATCTCAAGAATGATCCCTCCGAAAAAACCAATGTCGCCGCAGCCCATCCCGATCGAGTTGTCCAAATGGAGCATTTGTTGAAGACGGCCCGCATCGAGCCCGCCAGAGACAAGCCCAAACGTTAACGAGAATTAAATCAACCATTCCAATGGGTCATTCATCCTTCTTATGAAAAAAACAATGCTTCGGATCGTCGTGGGATTGCTGGTCCCTTGGGCATGTCAGAATCATATCCTCGGGGCAACAGAGCCGGCCGGCACCGGGGGGCGCCGTCCCAATATCATCTATATCATGACCGACGATCACGCCGCCCATGCCATTGGCGCTTATGGCAGCACTGTAAACCAAACCCCGCATTTGGATCGCCTGGCGCGTGAAGGCATGAGATTTGATCGCTGCTACGCGGTGAATTCGATCTGCACTCCCAGCCGCGCCACCATTCTCACCGGCAAATACAGCCATAAAAACGGAGTCCCGGTTTTCAATCGTTTTGATGGCGGTCAACCCCACGTGGCCAAATACTTGCAGGCGGCGGGCTATCATACGGCCCTGATTGGAAAGTGGCATCTGGGATCGGACCCGACGGGGTTTGACCATTGGGAGATCCTCCCGGGGCAGGGACGTTATGAAAATCCGGTGCTCTACGATCGCGATGGGGCCAAGGTGTATCCCGGTTATGCGACGGATGTAATTACGGACCTCGGTCTGGCCTTTCTCTCCAACCGTCCTCCCGACAAGCCGTTCTTCCTGATGCTGCATCACAAGGCGCCTCATCGCGAATGGACACCCGACGAAAAACATCGTTTAATGTTTGCCAATCGGCGCATTCCAGAGCCACCCACGCTCGACGATGATTACGCAACCCGCACCGACGCGATCCGAGAACAACAACAATCGGTCTTTCGGGATATGACACGCCGCGATCTCAAACTTAAACCCCCGGCCGATCTCAAAGGTCAGGCCCTCCAGGCCTGGTTCCAACACAAACCCACCGAGGTCGAAATCCCGGACGCTAATGGAGGAAAACGCCTCCTGACCGGCCGCGAGCTGGACCGCTGGAAATACCAGCGATACATGCAGGATTACCTGGCCTGCATTCAGAGTGTCGACGACAACGTCGGCCGACTCCTTGACTGGTTGGACACCCGCCGTCTCCGCAACAACACCCTCGTCATCTATACGAGTGATCAGGGCTTCTTCCTGGGCGACCACGGCATGTACGACAAACGCTTTTTCTACGAGGAATCCGCCCGGATGCCGTTTTTGGTGCGCTGGCCGGGTGTGGTTCAATCGGGCGGAGTGACCGATGCCCTGGCCATCAACGCCGATTTTGCCCCGACCTTCCTCACGGTCGCGGGACTGCGGGTTCCGGCAGACATGCAAGGTGTTAGCCTCGAACCCCTTTTACGAGGACAACGACCAGGCGATTGGCGCCGAAGTTTCTATTACCGCTATTACCACGATCCGGGACATCACAATACTCGTGCGCATTATGGGATTCGCACCGACACGCATAAACTGATTTACTTCTGGAAAAAGGATCAATGGGAATGCTTCGACCTGGTCCAGGATCCCCACGAACTCCGTAACATCTACAACGATCCCGGCGCGCAACCGGTCGTCGCCGATCTGAAACGCGAACTCAACCGGCTTCGGGGCGCGCTTGAGGACAACGACGCCTTTGCCGATGCTCTTCCACCGGACGGCGTCGACGGTCCTCCCCGGAGATGGAAACCCGGCTTTGGTCCAAATTAGGCCTTAACAGGGCTTGCTGAATGACAGCGAATCGTTAACTTAGGACCCTGTATGATGTCTACGATTGATCTTAAGAAACTCGAAGTGTGGTTTATCACGGGGAGTCAGCATCTTTACGGGCCGGAGACTCTGAAACAGGTGGCGGCCAATTCGGAGGAGATCGCCAAGACCCTCAATGACCTCAAGACCACACCCGTCAAGGTCGTGTTCAAACCGGTCCTCACCCGGCCGGACGAAATCACTCAGCTTTGCCAGGCAGCGAACCAGGCGTCCGAATGTATCGGGCTGATTACCTGGTGCCACACTTTCTCTCCCTCGAAAATGTGGATCAACGGTCTGAAGATCCTGCACAAACCGCTGCTCCATTTCCATACCCAGCACAATCGCGATATCCCGTGGTCGTCCATCGACATGGACTTCATGAACCTCAACCAGGCGGCCCACGGAGATCGGGAGCATGGATTCATCATGAGCCGTCTTCGGTTGAACCGGAAGGTCGTCGTGGGATACTGGAAGGAAGCTGGCGTGCAGAGCCAAATCGCGATTTGGTGCCGCGCGGCAGCCGCCTGGCACGACAGCCAGGGCGCCCGGTTCGCGCGGTTTGGGGATAATATGCGCGAAGTCGCCGTCACCGAAGGCGACAAGGTCTCGGCTCAGATGCGGTTTGGATATTCGGTCAACGGGTATGGAATCGGGGATCTGGTCAAATACGTCCAGGCGGCCTCGGAACAGGACATCGATCAGCTCATCGAAGCATATCAGGCCCAATACGGGATGAAACCGGCGCTTCGCTCCGCGGGTCCCCAGCGCGATTCCTTGCGCCACGCGGCCCGCATCGAAGCTGGAATGCGCGCGTTTCTCGCGGAAGGCGGATTCAAAGGATTCACGACCACTTTCGAGGATCTCCACGGCCTGATGCAGCTTCCGGGTCTTGCCGTCCAGAGGTTGATGGCCGACGGCTACGGTTTCGGAGCCGAAGGCGACTGGAAAACCGCGGCATTGGTGCGCGCGATGAAAGTCATGGCGGCCGGCCTCAAGGGCGGCACCTCGTTCATGGAGGATTACACCTACCACCTGGATCCGAAAGGCACAAAGGTCCTGGGCGCGCACATGCTCGAAATCTGCCCGTCCATCGCCAAAGGCAAACCATCCCTGGAAACCCACGCCTTGGGCATTGGCGGCAAGGCGGATCCGGTGCGCCTGGTGTTTGACACTCCCACGGGTCCCGCTTTGAATGCGTCGCTGATTGACATGGGGAATCGATTCCGGCTGTTGGTCAACCGGGTGGACGTCGTGCGTCCGAATGCTCCATTGCCCAAGCTGCCCGTCGCTCGCACCGTCTGGGTGCCTCAGCCCAATCTCCCCATCGCGGCCGCGGCATGGATCTATGCCGGCGGAGCCCATCACACCGGCTTCAGCCAGGCGATCACAGCCGAGCATCTGGAAGATTTCGCCGAGATCGCCGGCATTGAGTATCTCCTGATCGACGAAAACACCCGCGTGTCCGACTTCAAAAAAGAACTGCGCAACAATGAGGTCTATTACGCCCTGAATCGGGGTTGGATCTCATAACGCGAAACAAGTCCGGGCGGGGGCGATCGGACGCGTCGACATAAAACACCAAGAAAATGAAAATGGTCATGACTCGCATTTTAATGGTTGCCGGATGGATGGCGCTTCTTCCGCTGGCGATTGCCCAGAATAACGTCCCCTCCCCTGCCCCCGCGAAAACCCGGATTCTCATCGTGACCGGGATGGATTATCCCGGTCACCTCTGGCGTCAAACCTGGCCCGTCCTCGCCGAGGCCCTGCGCCAGGATCCGCGCCTGGACATTTTCACGATCGAAGATCCGCACTTTCTGGATTCGACCGCCCTGGCGCGTTACCAGACTCTGGTGATGCACTGGCAAAATTGGGAGCAACCTGGCCCGGGCACGGCGGCTCAAGAGAATTTCCGAAAATATGTCCAAAACGGCAAAGGCGTCGTGGTCGTTCACTTCGGATGCGGGGCGTGGCACGGCGAATGGTCCGAATATGGACAAGTGATTGGCCGTGCCTGGTATGGCTCAGGCCCGGGCAAAACCCAACATGATCCCTACGGCCCTTTTCGGATTGAGATCGTCAAGCGGGAACATCCCATCATGCGCGGCATGACGGACTTTGACACGACCGACGAACTTTACACCTGTCTCGTGGGCGAACATCCGATTGAAATCCTGGCCCACGCGCAATCCAAGGTCGACAGCAAGTATTACCCCATGGCCTTCGTCTCCCAATACGGGAAAGGCCGAAGCTTCCATTGTCCCCTGGGCCATGATGTCAAAGCCCTCACCGTTCCCGAGGTGCAGGAGCTTTATCGCCGGGGCACGGCCTGGGCGGCCGGGCTGGATCCTGTCCCAACACCGGCACGACGATAAGTCAGGACCGAAATCCCGCCGCCTGTCATTGTTTCACGGTTTGCTTGAGCACTCGGCCTTCCACCCAGCGGGTATTGTATTTTTGATGGAGAATATCGCTTGGAAAAGGTGGCCGTTTCTCTTGGCCATAAGCCTGATCGCGCATCCCATGGAATGGGAGGGGGCCGACTTCCGTGCCCGCAGCCACATGAAAATCTGAGTCCTTGTCCCATCCATCGGCATACAGAAAGAAGTCTCTCAGGCGCCCCGCCGGTTTCAGAGGAATTGAACTCGCGGTGAATTTCAACGTCAGCTCATCCCCGGCATTGATCAGAGCGAGCCCCTCATCCCGGGAGGCAATCAGACTCAGAACATCCCCGTAGCGCGTGCACCATCCGCCGGGGATGATTGTCCAGCAGGAGTTCGGGCTCACGATGTGGTAATCCGGAGTGAGCGGCCAATCGGCGGGCAGGTTTTTCAAAGGGCTGAAACCGCGGAAATGCAGATCGGCTTCAGCAGGCATGACGAACGTAAGACGGGTTGTCGCGTCCAGCTTCTTTTCCATCAACGCAATGCGGTCCCAATGGATCTCAAAGGCTTCTGTTAGACGCAATCGGTGGGTGTTCTGTTCCAGTTTGCCTCCAAGATCGACCAGGAGGGTCTTGGTTTTCCCGGCAGGCGCTCCAACGATGACATCGATCGGTTTCCAAATCCCGGGAGCCACCTCGGCTTCCAAGGCAGGAAATGGGAACGGGAGCGAGGGATCGTGCGAAGCGGCAATGTTGGCCATGCCACCACCAAAACGCAGCCAGCCATTCATCACCAATACCAGCGGTTTGGCTGTATCCAGCGGTCCGAAATCGAGGATTAGTCCGTGCGGCTCGGCCAATCCCCGAAGCTGTGGGACCCGGAGTCTGGGGGGCGACACCCGCCGGCCGTCGACCGTCCTTAACGCCGATGTCACCTCCACTCCTTCGAGGGTTTCGGCCTTGCGCAGCGGTTGTTCATGATGAAGGGTCATCAGGATGCCCGGAGGAAAAGGCCCGGCGGGAAGCAATTTGTCGGTGGGGTGCACCTCGGTGCCCGGCTCATGGTCGACCACCACGAGCTTGGCTTCATCGAGGTAAAGCACCTCGCGGAGTTCTTCGGTGATTTGGAGTTGGTAATGGCCGTCATGGGGAGGAAAAGTGACTTCGTCGCCAATCCAGACATACTCATCCGGATCGGCCGCAGTATAGGATCCCTCAGCCATGGGCAAGCCCAGGGGCGAGGCGCCCAGGATATCGGTGACAAATCGAAAACATTGTCCATTCCACGCGTAGAGATAGGGACAGGAACCTTCCTGGAGGGTTAATTCCAGGGCCAAGAGAGGCTCCCGGCAGTGAAAGGGCACGTCGGCCGCGCCTTGGGGCCAGTTGGCCCAATGCACTAAAAACGAATCCAGTTTCTGATGTTGCCCCACACCAATTTCCACAGGCAAACGTTGGACGGTCCGCAACAGACGCAATCCTCCCGCTTCGATCTCGACCTTGCAACCAAGGCCGCTGGCATTGGACCGATTCCCGGTCAATTCGACTTTTACCTGGGCATTGGCGTTGCCCCCGTCATTGCGAAGGAAACGTATCCCCCCGTTGACCAGGGCAACCATCACATCGGAATCGCAATCCATGTCAAAATCAGCGAAACACACCTCCGAGACCGCCCCCTCATCGAACGTGTCAAGACCAAGCCGGGCGGTCTGTTCCACAAAACCCGAAAGACCAAGGTTGCGCCAGACCCGCATGCCATCTCCGCTCCCCCAGAGGTCGAGCCATCCGTCATTGTCGTAATCGACGGCAGTGATCTGACGAAGACCTGACGTGTCCGAAACAGGGATTTCCTTCTTCGATCCGCCGTTGAAACAGACGCTGATCTGTCCTTCACTGGCCACAGCCAGATCGGGCCGGAGGTCGTTGTCAAAATCGCCGGTGCAAAAGACCGCGCCGGCCATCCACTGGGTCATTTCACGAGGAACGAGCCGTCCGCCTCGCTGTTTTTCCAGGAGCAACGGCGGTCCCTCCTTGCGGCTCACAATCACATCCATGTTGCCGTCCCGGTTCCAATCCTCGAGAGTCACCGCCTGGGCGTCTTGAAGCGAGGCCGGGATCCCGGTCGTGGAGGTAATCTCATTAAAAAGCAAAGGACCGAACTGACGATAAACCCGCACCGCATTGGTGTCGGCCGCCACAGCGACCAGATCCAACTTCCCCGTGAAGTCCAGGTCCAGCAGGATCCCATCAACCGCGCTCACCGAGTCAAGGTGGCTGGCGCGGGTAACATCCTGCGGCGCCTCGTGGGTCGATAACTTGAAGAGATGGCTTCCTTTGTCCCCGAGGACAACGAGGTCATTGAATCGGTCATTCTGGAGGTCGCCAACCAGCATTTTGGTGTATCGCGCGCCTGGGATGGAAGGGCTGGCAATCCCCTGGGGACGGAATGTGCCATTGGTAATCGAGAGCAGACGAAATCCCTGGCCTTTTTCGAGGACGAAGAGGCTGTGCCCCACCGTGCGAGTCGCGGGAATCACAACCATCGGATTTGAGTATTGCTCGGCAGCCCCCTGCAGGACTTCGGGGGTGGCATCGGCAAACCGGATGGCTGTGCCAGACTTGTCGGGCTGTTCCAGTCTGAAAGGCACGCGCGCCTGCGTGTGCTTGTTTCTCTCGAACGGCGCGGTGCTCCCCGGAAGCGCCGCGTCTTCAGGAGTGGCCTGGTGTTGTTCAAGCTCCTGTCGGGCCTCCTCCTGTCGGCCGGCGCGCAGAAGCGCCTGGGCCAAGAGGTAATGCGCGGTTCGATGAAGATGGTTGGGATCCATCGCGATGCCCTCCTTGAAAGCGGCGATGGCTTCATCCCATTGCTTCAATCCCATCCTGGCCCTTCCCAGCTGAAAAAAAGTCGCGGTCTCACCCGGATCAATCCTCTTGGAGTTTTCCAGGGCCATCGCGGCGCCTTCCCAGTTCGAGAGACGCAGATAAGCGGATCCTTTGACAAAGTAAGCCGCCGCTGAATTCGGTTCGATTTTGAGGAGTTTGTCCGACTCGCGAATTGCTTCCACTGCGTCGCCGGCCATTAAAAAAGCATTGGCCAGGTTCAAACGCAGATCCGCATCATGAGGCGCAATCGCCTCCGCTTTTCGATAAACCGCCAAGGCGTTCGTGGCTTCGCCCTGATCGAGATAATTCTTGCCGGCATTCATCAGGCTGATGAACTGTTCGGAAGGGCTCTTCAGCGTGCCGCTTGAACTTCTGGAGGAATCGGAAGGATCGCGTTGGCATCCGGCGAAGCCAAACGCGATCAGCAACAAGCACGCCATGAGGGCAATGCGCCTGGGCATGAGTCGAACCCTAGGCGTCGAAGGATGAATTGTCGAGCACGGAAAGGCGCCCGATATCCACACGCAAAATTCTCGCGAAAAATTACACGGCGAATGAACGCCAGTGTCCTCGAATAGGGATAAAGGCATCCGAGGGGCTGAATTGCAGACATTCCATCGGTTTTCGAAACACTTCAGCGCCACTGTAACGAGCCTGCATTTACGGGCGTTTCTTAGCTTCCACCACAGCCTGCAGGCGCATGAAGACCCGAGGTTCGTCCCGAAGCGGAGGTTTGACACGCCAGATGACCCATTCCCTGGCTTCATCCAAGGATTCCCTCGCGACAAATTCAAGGTACGCAGCGGCATCCAGCCATGCGCTCAGATCGGTTGAATAGGACACGGTGATTTCAACGTTCTCAGCGGCGAGACGGATCGGGTACCGCAACCGAAGGGCGGCGGGGCCACCCGAGGAATCAGGTTGCAGGATGAGCTGGGGAGTGACTGAAGGCAAGCCGAGGTCATTACCCAGGGCGTAGTCGATGAGATCGCGTTCTCCGTTTTGATTCAGATCGCCCATGGGATCGGCGGGGAACTGCCCGTTTTCCGGACCGCCGGGGGTGCCGCCAAGCCGGGCACTCGGGCGCCAATTCTCGGCCAGGGCAGGATCAGGATTGGTTTCGGGCGCTATCAGAACCAGGCTGTATCCGGGAAGAATCGCAGGCCACGGGGCCTCGTCTTTGTAGGCGAATTCCCGAATCGTATCCTGGTTGGCGTCCTCGAGCCGGATGACTTCGCCATTGTTGCTCAGGGCGCTGCCATTCGCGAAAACGCCCGACACCGGCCGGTTGGTTCCGTAAGCGCCCTGGAAAGCGTCGAGGTCGCGCACGACGAGCAGGCGCGCGCCTGGGGCCAGAGAGGCAATGGCGCCGCTGGCGAAGTCGAAGTCCACCCCCTGGGTGAATCGCACGCCCCGCAAATCCAGCGTGACCGTGCTGCTGATATTCAATAATTCAATGAACTCGGCCAATCCTTGGCCAGACGGTTGATACATCAGCTCGCTGATCATGAGATAGCGTTGCGCGTCGGAAAGCTGGGCTGGATAAGCCATCGTATTGTTCGTGGCGCCGGTAGCATCCACAAGGGCCAGGGTTTCGCCAAGGCTCGATAGACGCCCCTGGTAGCCGCCCTGGACCAAAAGACCTTCACCGCCCTTTGGCGATGCGCTCCGCGCGCGGAATGCGGCGGCGTTGGGACATACGTAGATCGCGCCGTTCGGCGGCAGAACCGTGCCACCGGCAAACGTGTGCTCCACCCCACCGGTCAATCGCCAATCCGAAATGTCCACCGCAATCGAATGCGGATTCAGAAGTTGAATGTACTCTTCGTCCTGGTTTCCCGAGGGTGGACTGACCTCGATCCCGCCAAAGTGAATCTTCGGTTCCTGCGGAATCGTGATAACGCTTTTGCCGGCATACAGCTCCGGCACAATGATCATGTCGCTGCTGTTGACATTATCGTTCAGCCCTTGAATCGCGAGGATGTTTTGTCCGGCCCGCAAATGGGCGATCTTATCGGTGATGTCGTAGACCGTGAACACCACGGGATTGGCTTCCCGGGACACCATGGAGGCGGAGTTCCACTGGGGGGAAGCCGGTGAATTCGCCAAAACCAACAAGGCGCCGTTCAGATACGCCGCGAATCCATCGTCAAATTTCATGCGCAATTGGAGCCGGTCGAAAGCGGCCGGATCACTGACGTTGAACTCGAGCCGAATATAGACGCTGTTGTTGCTCCTCATTAGAGCATCGACGTTCGCCCCAATCAGGGCCTCGTATCCAGTGGCCCGTTCATAGCCCACACCGGTTGTGCCGCTCTTCCAGCCGGTTGTGTTAAACGGTTCGTAGGACGGATTTCCGGTCCAGGTCGTATGCAGGTTTCCATTGGAGGGCACAAACACTTTCACCGGGGCGCCCTTCACCACGAGGGGTGTAAAATTCGTCGCGCGCCCCCCGCCAGACTGAGGCAGCGGAATCTCACCTCCCAGACCAACGATTTGGGTTTTGTAGATATAATCCCGGCGTCCGGGCAGATATTCCTTTTTCCAGCGTTGGATGGCTTCCTCCATTGTTTCGACGGCTGGATTGGTGCTGGTGTAGCGCACGGTTGCGCCGCCTTGCAGCCAGGATCCCCACTTCTCAAAATCCAAACGGGCATCGGAAGGCACAATGCCGGGGGGATCGATCAGGGCCAACTGTTCGTTTAATCTTCGCTCATAATACAATTCGCTTTCGGGCGTTCCCGGATCGGGAGGCGGCTGCAGGAACCGATCCGTCAGAACGCCGATGCGGCGCAAGATCATGGCGCGGATATCGGGATTCTGGAACAAGTGGGCGACCAACCGGATCGAAGTGCCCGTGACCACGAAGCCATCCGTGTAGAGGGCATTGTCGAAATAGGTGTTCTGGGTATTCCAGACCCGGCCATGCGACAGATCGAGGTCCCACGGCAGGATGGCCCACTCGCCGCTCCGCCCCGTATCCCGGTAGATATACCAGTTCTTGCTGTGCATATCGATGTTGCGGACCACCGAATTGGCGGCGAGCATGTTGACACATCGCGGAATGTCGATGTTGTCGTAGAGGTATGTTTCCAGGGCCTGGCCGGTCAGATCCAGTCCGTTGATGAGCGCCTGGAGGTCTGTGTTGTTCTCCGATCGGCGGGTCTTTTTTTCCACCCCGCTGGTCGCGGTGTTGCCAGCGTCTTTGTTCAGGAGATTATTGTACACCTTGTATAAGGCGCCGTCCCTGTTGAGTCCCGCGCGTTCGAGGTAAATCTCATCGGCGTCTTCGACCATGTCCGCCGTGCTGAAGAAACTCCCGTTCTGTTGGACGCGGACCGTGTAGGCAAAGTGGGCTGCCACACCCGCCCGGCGCATCACTTCATACGCCAGGACATGTCGCGCCTTTGATTTGTCGGCCCAATTGGTCAGCAGATCGATATCCGCCACCCGCGGGGCCGTGGCGCTCCAGCGGAAACGTTGCGTGCGATTAAAATCAATGTTGTAACTCTTCTTGGGGAAACCGGAGGACGACTGCCCGTGCAATGCAAACAAGACGTTGTCGTAAAACTCGCCTTCGTAATAAACCGCGCCGCGGGAACCGGCGAGCGTATCAGCCCGGGACACGTTGGTGGTAAACCAATGAAGGACCGGGAGGGCTGTTTTGATTCTGTCATCCCGCGTGACCGTTCCATAATATTGGCCGGAATCGAGGGGATCGCGGAACGCCGGCTCTTTTGTCGAGGCCCCCCGGGTGTCCGTGGCAACGAATCGCCAGCGGGTCATCTCGCCCGGGACGAATGCATCGCCCGGAATGACCGCGCTCCAAATCCCGTCCCCCGCCGCGGCATCGCCTTCGGTGCCATTGTCCGTCATCGGCAACAGGGTTTCGGCGGCAAACATTCGCCGGTAATACAGTCGCACCGTCGCCACTGGATCATTGGCCGGAACCACCTTCGCACGAATGGTCAAGGGACCGGCCAGCGGCTGCGGAGGATTAGGTTCCAGCGCTGCAATAATGGGGCCAGCGTGAGTGCCATTCGCGTTCGGCGCGCCAGGAGTGGGAAGAGCGAAAAAGCTCCAGACGGGCGGAGATGACGCCAAGTCCAGGCCGAACGATTCATTCTCGTATTGTGGAGGATACACCGGCGCCAATGCGCTCGCGACCGTCACCCGATCCGGTGCGATCAAGGCCAGGTATTCGCCTTCGGCGGAAAGTCGGAAATCTGTATGGAGGCGGCCCCGAGGATCCGTCCGGTTTTTACCCGAGGCAAAAACAACGAGATAAGCCTTTGAATCGAGCGTCACCTCAGGAAAAGTCCACTTGCCAGGGTTTGCCTCGTTATCCGTCAGACAGTAGCCGGCCAGGGAAATCGGAACGTTCTCAGGATTATAAATCTCGATCCAATCAGAAAACTCACCCTCCTCATCCGCCAATCCGGAATCATTCGCGGCCATGAACTCGCTAATGACCGGCCCCCCAAAGCCGGATACGCCAAAGGTCAGGGCCAGACTTGGCAGCAGCCATAGCCAAAATGAGCATCGATCAATTTCCCGCACACAGATGCCCTACAGCTCCTCAGGCGCGAAAGCAAGTTCGAGATTTCCGCGGCATGCATCTTTTTGGTTTCCTCCCGAGATCTTCTGGGCTATGGTAAGAATTGGCATCAGGTCTTGCCCCCATGCAAAGACGGATTCCAGCCGCGAGAGGTGTTTTTGTTGATCTTCCTGGCCACATCAGAGTGGTTTGGCGCACCGGTGCATTCCAAGAGAATGATCATCATCCCCTCGTCACTCCGATCCGAAAGGAACCCTTATGAACACTGCGTTAATCAAAACCCCATTCATCGCACTGCTCGTGTTCCTGGCTTCGGCGTCAGCCTGGGCGGCAGAGGTTCTCACCCCCGGCCTGCTCAAGCTGTCCATATATACGAATATTGCCGGCACGACGGTGGACGATCTCCTGGCCGACGCGCAATACCCCACAAGCCCGACCGAGATTCGATACTTGCGGTCCTTTAACACTCGGGACGCATTACCTACCGACGCTTTGGAGGATTACGGGGGACGGATTGAGGGGTATTTAACCCCTCTTCAAACCGGCGACTACCTCTTTTTCCTGCGGAGCGACAAGGCTTCACGCCTTTTTTTGAGCCTCGATGAAAGTGAAGCCAATGCAATCCAGATCGCCGAAGAAATGGATAATGGCGATCCTTTTATGGATCCCGAGACCGGAGATCCGGCCACATCAGGGCCGGTTTCGCTGACTGCCGGCCAACGGTACTTCATCATGGTCCTCTACAAGGCCAGCTCCGGGGGAGGGAACAGCACCGATTTCGCCCAGGTGGCCTGGCGGAAAGCGGACGACGCCACACCCGCCCTCGAGTTGAAACCGATTCCCGCCGCCTACCTGTCCACTCTGGCAAGCGATACGGCGGGTCCCGGGATCACTTTCACCACTCAGCCGGCGAATGTGACCCTGGAAGAGAATTCACCCGCCACGTTCACCGTGGCCGCAAACGTCACACCGACCCAGGATGCGCTGGTCCAATGGCAGCGGAATGGCGTCAATATCCCCGGCGCAACCGGATCGAGTTATACACGATTCCTCGACAAGGCCGACAACGCCGCCAAGTTCCGCGCGGTCATTTCGGTGCCGGGCCTGTCGGCATACAGCGCCGAGGCGGTCGCGACAGTGTCCGACGACAAGACACCGCCCGCGCTGTTGGGCGCTCAAGGAGGCCCCCATCGTCCGGAAGTGACCTTGACGTTCTCAGAGCGACTGAACGCCCCCTCGGCAACCCGTCCCGCCAATTACAGCATCACCAGCGCCATCGGCGCTTCCCTGGGTGTTCTCGACGCCACTCTCTCGACCGACCTGACCCAGGTGGTTCTCACCACCGATCCCCAAACACCGGGCACGGAATACACCGTCAGAGTGAACAACGTCACGGATCTGGCTGCGACATCGCCCCTGCCCATTGGCGCCACCAACCAGGCGAAGTTCTTTGCCCTCGGCCCCTGGCTGCAGGGCGAGGACGGTTTTGTGATCTGGGAAGCCGAGGATTACGATCGGAATCCCGATGGCCTCTGGTTTAGAGACGCCGAACGCGGCGCGGCCTCAGGCGGCGTGGCCATGGTCAATTACAATGGGGCCGGCGGCAATGAATCCAGCACGATGCTGGAATACGATATCCTCTTCGTAAAAACCGGCACACACATTCTATGGTACCGCAACAGCGGCAACGATGGAAACGATGACTCGGCCTGGCTCTATCTGGATGGGGCGCGCCCACCCGAACGAGAATCCGGCAACCTCGCCGCCATGAGCGGTTTTTCGACGGGCCTGACGGGCAATTATGGCTGGGCCAGCAGTCCTTACGAGGGAGGCGGGCGCATGACCTTTACCATCGACACTCCAGGGCTGCATACGATCGCCATCACCCGTCGCGAAGACGGGGCGTACATTGACAAACTCCTGATCACGACCGATCCGAATTTCAATCCAACCACCGGTTTCACCACCTTTGGCCCCCCGGCAACGCTCCGTCAGGGCGAACCGGCGTCCCCTGTTGTCGGTGACTTCACCATCACGACGCAACCCGTCGATACCGCCGGTCCGGAAAACACCTCCATCACTCTCACAGCCGCCGCAACGATTCCATCCGGGTTCCTATATAGCTATCAATGGCAAAAAAAACAGGGAATGAACTTTGTGGATATTCCGGGAGCGGTCGCCACAACCTTGACCCTCAGCCCCTTGACGTGGGACTGGAATGGCGCCGTGGTGCGCTTGCGGGTCATCGTCGGTGGCGTCACCCAATACACCCGTGAAGCCACCCTCACCGTCCTGCCTGACACCACCCCGCCGACCGTCACGATGCCATCCACCCCTCGAGTGTCCATCACCCCCAACCAAGTGGTCCTCGTGTTTAGCGAGGTCGTCACTCGATCTCAGGCAGAGAATCCCGCGAACTATGCGATCACAACCGATACGGGCTCGATATCCGTTCAGAGCGCCACTCTGGATGCCGACGGACGCACCGTGGCCTTGGCAACCGACAACCAGACCGCCGGCAAAACCTACACCGTCACCGTGAAGAACATCAGTGATATTGCCAGCCAACCGAATCTCATCGCGGCAAACACCCCGGTCGTGTTCTTCTACGCGGGCATTTCTGACCTGTTCGCGCAACGCGCCGATGGCTACGTCATCCTGGAGGCCGAGCATGCCACCCGCAACACTCCCGCATCCGACTCGGATGAATGGCTGGCGCGCAACGCGGCGGCCGGATTCTCCGGCACAGGCTACATGGTCGTGCCCAACGGCAGAGGAGGAGGCAGCGTGAGTGATACCCTCGGCACGGGCGCCCTTCTCGAATTCGATATTCGTTTCGCCCAAACAGGCATCCATACGGTCTGGATCCGTGGCTGGAATGAAAACCACACCGATTCATCCACCGCGGGGACCGATGATTCGGTGTATGTCGGTTTTGACGGCGCATTGGTCGGGGTCGGTAACGATGCGAGTCTGAGCGGATTTCCGTATACCGGTTGGGTATGGCGGAGCGACCGTCAAACCGGGAGCGATCCCGTGACGATCGATGTTTCCACCGCCGGTCTGCACGTCTTGAATCTCTGGCACCGCGAGGATGGCACTTTGATTGACAAGATCATCATCGAGCCCGGCAATCGTAACAGCGGCACATCCGCCCCTTCTCCGGCCACCGCGAACAACAATCTGGGCCAGGGCGAAACGTGGGACTTCCAGGTGCCTCCCCCCGCATCGCCCACCGTAAGCCTGAATCTCACCAACAACCAAACCTTCCCCGCGAATTCGAGCCTGACAGTCCAGGCCACAATCACCGCGCCCAGCCCGATCACCCTCGTCGAATTCTACGAGGGCACCCATAAGCTCGGCCAAACCACGACGCCCCCGTACGCCTTCACTCTTCCAAATGTTCCCGAAGGCGTTTACTCCGGAACCGTGCAAGTCACCGATGCCCTGGGCTACGTCGTTTCAGCCACGGTCTCTCCTTTGATCGTGGATAGCACCCCGCCCGTTGCGCAAGCCGTCGCCAGCAGTTTCGACGGGACGACGATCGGTGTTTTGTTCAAGGAAACCGTCTCGGGCCTGAATCCGGACACAGCCATGAACACCGCCAATTACCTCATTAACAACGGCGTGGTCGCGGTCACTTCTGCCATCCTGCAACCCGATAATACGACCGTCCTCCTGACACCGGCGGCGCCCCTGACCGGTTCCTATACGGTCAAAGTCGAGAATATCGCCGATCGCGGTTTCGGTCCAAACATCATGCTGCCGGTCACCCTCACCGGAAATGTCGTGGGGAGTCCATTGAAAGCCCGGGATATCGGCACGCCGAATGCCAGTGATCCCGAGATCTTCAGCGACCCAATCATGCCGGGCTTTGCTCTGGCCTTGAATGCGACCGACTTTTACATCGGCGCGGGAGGCTCGGACATCTGGAATACCGCGGATGGATGCCACTTCCTCTACCTGGAAAAGACCGGCAACTTCGATGTGGCCGCCCGGATGGAAAGCCTGACCCGCCCAAACGAATGGGCCAAGGCAAGCCTGATGGTCCGCGAAGACCTCGAAGGGACGAGCCGCAACTTCATGGTCCTGGTGACACCGCCGCCCACCGGTCAGCCGGCCGGCATGAACCTCTTCAACGCCCAATGGCGCGATGTCAAAGGCGGCGCCACCGTCAGTCTGGCCACCAGCCTGCGGCCCACGCCCGTCCCGTATCCTCACGCCTGGTTGCGGCTGCAGCGCACCAACGAGGTGTATAACGCCTACTACGGCACCAATGGAGTGGACTGGACGCTGCTGCATACCTACACCACGCCCGGCAACCCTTACCCGGCGACCGCCTATGTCGGGATCGCCGTCACCTCCCATAACAACGGAACCAACTCGGTCAACACGGCACGGGCGGTAGTTCGCGATTTCAAGGACTTCAGCTCGTCGGTTACACCGGCCTCGCCAACCTTGACCCTCACGAAGGCGGGCGCCAACGTTGAAATCTCCTGGACTTCAACCTCGAGCCAATTTGTGTTGCAGTCCACGGCAAACCTCTCGACGGCAGACTGGCAGCCCGTGACCGTTTCACCTTCCGCGGACGGGAATACCTATACAGTCGTTTTGCCTGTGACCAACGCCACGCAGTTCTTCAGGCTAATGGCGCCTTGACCCACACCGCCACCCTCCTCGGGCCGAGAAGGGGCGGAGAGAACACGGCTGTCAGAGCCTGTATGAAAATTGCGAGGGGTGCGGCGCCTAGGGATTTTGGCCGGGAACACCTACTTCGGCTCGAAAAGGCTCAGAATCTGATCGCGGGGCAGCGCTTCCGGTTTCAGCTCAGTTTGCCGACGGAGCACTTCATCCGTGTAAGTGGGACGGGAGGCGGGATCTTGGTAAAAAATGCCTGTATAAAGAGTCTGTCCGTATTCCTGGGCGAGTTCCATGGCCCGCAGTCGGTTCGTCGGGTCATGGCCTTCGGACTCCAGTTTGCGCATCTTGCCTTTTTGGTTCTTGAGCTGGGACTCGGGATCGCCGTAAGTGACGCAGGGCGACTGAATGTTAATGAAAGCGAATCCAGGATACCGAATGCCCGCCTCCACGAGTTTGGACAATCCTTCCATGTCTGCCGGAACTCCCTGGGCGACGAAGCCGGCTCCATAGGCCAGGACATAGAGCAACGGATTCACGGCTTCTTCTAGGCTGCCATAGGTTGAGGAGGCGGTTTTTGCCCCTCGAGGAGAGGTCGGCGACAGCTGGCCCTTGGTCAATCCGTAGACTTGGTTGTCCATCACGATGTAGGTCAGGTCGATATTGCGCCGAATGGCATGAGCTACATGACCGCCGCCAATCGAAAATCCATCGCCGTCGCCGCTGGCCACCAGCACGAGGAGATCCGGATTTGCCATTTTGATGCCTTGAGCGATGGGCAGGGCCCGTCCATGCACCGTGTTAAAGCCGTAAGCGGTCGTATAGCCGGGGATGCGACTGGAGCATCCAATGCCTGAGACAAAGGCGATTTCGTGTGGAGGCCGACCTACTGCGGCCAGAGCCCGATAAATGGCCGTCACCACACCATAATCACCACAACCGGGACACCAGATCGGCTTGAGCTCACTCCGAAAATCCTTGGCGGTATAGGCCATCACGGTTTCTGGATTGTCATTCGTCATAGCTTGACACTTATCAAAACTGAATTGGATCGATCGCTTGTCGTTTGCCCATCGCAACCCGATTTATCCCAGATCCGGGGCCGCCTCCACTTTGGGATGTCGCTGCAGGGAAAAGGCCAATTGACGGATCCGTTCCAAGATTTCCTCAGGCAGAATGGGATTCGATCCGCTCTTGGCCAGCGAGAGAAAATCGTCCGGCACTTGGACCCACATCCGAATGATCCGATAGAGCTGGCCTTGATGCGATTGCTCGACCACCATGCATTTTTGCAGGGACGCGAAGAAATCCTGGTAGATCTCTTCTGAGACCGGATAGAGCAGGCGCGGGATGAGCAGCTTGACCTGGATGCCGGCCGCCTGCGCCATCCGCACCGCCTCGAGCGCAACCCCGGCCACGCTGCCCCAGCTGATGATCCCCACCAGGGCGTCGTCGGGGCCTTCGATCTGAAACAGGTCGGCTCGGTGTTTCAACGGATTGAGCTTCCGCAATCGTTTCTCGTTCATGCGAGAGTGGATTTCACCGTTGGCGGTTGGGGCGCCCTTCTCGTTGTGCTCAATGCCGGAGGCCAGGTAGTTCCCGTTCGGCATTCCCGGCTGGCTGATGGGACTGATGCCGGACTCGGTGATTTTGAAGCGAACGTAATTCTCACGTTCTTTGTCGGTGGGCCGATGACGATTGAGGATCTGGAATCGTGAAGTATCCAGCCGGTTGACGGTTTCCTTGCGCTGGGCAATTTCCTGGTCCGACAGAACGATGACCGGGGTCTGATAATGCTCGGCAATGTTGAAGGCCTCGACAGTGACGGCGAACGTATCTTCCACGCTTATCGGGGCAAGCACCGGCCGGATGGCGTCGCCATGGGCCGAAAAGGCCGCGGAAAATAAATCGGATTGCTCGGCCTTGGTGGGAATGCCCGTCGAGGGTCCGCCGCGCTGCACATTCACGCAAACCAAAGGCAACTCTGCAATCGTCGCCAGACCGAGGATTTCCGACTTCAATGACATGCCCGGGCCGGAGGTGGCCGTCATCGCCTTGAGCCCGGCAAACGAAGCTCCCACGACAGCGCCGATGCCTGCAATCTCATCTTCCGCCTGCAACAGGCTTCCGCCATATTTCCAGATTTCCCGGTTGAGAAACTGCATGATCTCCGAGGAGGGCGTGATCGGATAACCGCCAAAAAACTTGCATCCGGCGAAAATCGCCGCCGCGCCGCACATATCGTTGCCATCGGTCAGCAGCTTGCAGCCGTTGCCCGCTCCCACAGGTTGAAGCGACCGGTCCTCTCGAAGGGGCTGACTCCGCGCATACTCGAGTCCCGAAAGGAAAGCGCGCTCGTTGCCCTGCAAAATTTCGGCCCCCTTTTTGCCAAATTTCTTGCGAATGCCCGCCAAAATGCTTTTTTCAGCCAGGCCAAACCATCCGGCCAGTAATCCCAAAACCAAGGTGTTCTTGGCGCGGACCGTTCCTGCGGCTTTCAGCGCCATCTCCTCAATCGGCACCGCCAGCACCGTGTCGGGTGTGACTCCTTTCAAAGGGAGTCGGTCTGGCGCCACACCGGTCTTGGCCTCATACACCACGACGGTCTTTCCACCGACCGGCAGTTCTCCGCCAAAACGCAGAAAGTCCTCCCAGTTCAGCGCCACAGCGACGCTGAGCATGCCGCCGGGATTCAGAACCTGCCTTGTGGAAACTCGCAACCGGCAAGAAGACTCCCCGCCTCGGATCTGAGATCCAAAGCTCTTGGTCAGGATGGCGTAATATCCTTCCATCGTGGCAGCCGCGATCAGAGATTCGCCGGCCGATACAATCCCGTCGCCCCCCGATCCAGCCATTCCGATAATCAAGTCGTCAACCATATCAGCGTTCTTTCTTTTGCCTGTTTTCGCCTCTGCATTTCAAGAAAAACCTGCCAGATACCCAGCCATTCGAACGGTATTTCGCGAGGACTTCGTCGCGGCAGAACGAGCCCTTGGGACTACTTTTGTTCATCCGGCTTGAGAGGGCCGCGCAACCGCTCTGAAGATGCGGGCGCGCGGGAATCCAGAGCGGCCACAGGCCAGTAGATCCGAAAAACGATTCCCTGCGGCGATGCTTTGGCGACCTCGATCCATCCCTCGTGCTGCTTGACCAGGCCATAAACAGAGGCCAGACGGAGGCCGGATCCCTGAGTGTGATCGGTCCATCCAAAAAAGGGATCGAATACATGATCGGCAGCCGGCAATTTTAGGGTGGGATTTGAGTCCTTCATTTCAATACACACATATCGTTTTTCAGGACTGTGCGGCTTCACCGTCAGTTCATGGGCGCCGGGCGGGGCAAGCCGGGTACTCCAGGTAATCCGCCCGCCATCCGGTTCGGCCTCCACGGCATTGCTCGTCAGGCTGGAAACCACCCGTTCCATGGCCTGGGAATCCGCCCAAACAGGAGGAAGCAGCGGTGTCAACTCCAATTCGAGGATGCCTTTGGAGCCGCAGATCTTCTTGAGCGCTGGCTCCAACCGAGATACCAAAGCGTTCACATCGACGTCTCGGGGTTGAATCATGAGCCGGCGACTGAAAGCCAGCAGCTCGCTTGTCAGATTGACGGCCCTCGCCGAAGCCCCGAGAATTTCGTCAAAAGCTTCCTTGATGGTCGGATGTTCCGGTTGAGTTTCCTGCAGGCCGAGGTGGGCGTATCCCTGGATCACGGTATGCAGATTGTTAAATTCATGGGCCAGTCCTCCGGCCAGATAACCGACTGACTCGAGCCGCTGGGCTTGGAGGAGTTGATGTTCCATGCGTGTGCGTTCCTCGATTTCCTGCTTGAGCCGGCGATTGGCCTCTTTGAGCTCGGCTGTCCGCAAGGTCACCAACCGGTCCAAGTCCTGCGCTTTCAGGGATGCCTGGCGGCTGACCTGCCACTTCCTCGTCAACGCGTGGGCCAGTTGGATCACCTCGATGTTGTCGAATGGCTTCTTCAGAATCAACAGACCGTCCGATTCGCCAAGCCGCCGGATCAGAGTCTCCCAGGAGTAATCCGAATAGGCCGTACAAACAACGGTTTGCAGATCGGGACTCACCTTCCACAAATGCTCAATGGTCTCCACGCCATCCCAACCGGGGGGCATTCGGACATCGACAAAGGCCAGGGCGTATGGCTGGCCCGTGGCCTGTGCGGTCTCGACTTTCACCAGAGCCTCCTGTCCTTGCAGGGCGTAATCGAGCTCAAACTGGGCAAAAACGGGCTCCTGTTTCTTTCGGTCGAACAGCAGGGCTTCCTTCTCGAGCAGTCGTCGATTTTCACTCGGGGCTGCCCCCAGCACCTTGCGCATGTCTTCGTGAATGGCAGGATTGTCGTCGACGACAAGGATACGCCGATTGGGCTGCATTGGATCCATTTTCATGGTGTTTTTACCGTCTTCAACCTAGCACGTGCCCGCTGTCACGCACAAAGAGTTTTTCGCGCCAGTATTGCGGCCTGAGGCAATCCAAGTCCGTGACGCAACAGAGGCTCTCCCCACGCCGAACGCACTTGGTTCGAACGTAATCGCTCTCGCCAAAGTCCGAGACGCCTGATATTGAGAGAAGTCATTGTCTATGGATCTGAATCGACGGCGATTTCTAGCCTCGTGCGGCGCGGCGGTCTGGGGTCCGTTGGTTGCCCGACTTGGAATGGCTTCAACAAAGGCGGCCAGCATGTCCTCCTCCGGCAAACCGCGCATTCACGCGAAAAAAATCAGGTTGGAACTTCAGCACGCCTGGGGCATTGCCCGCGGAACTACGGAGTTCAAGGAAAACGTGCTGGTGAATTACGAGCGCGACGGCCTGACTGGCCTCGGCGAAGCCGGGCACCTCACGGCCGCCGGTCAGACGGCGGACCAGACCCTGGCCGGAATCGAGCGGCTCAGGTCTTTTTACGAACGCCTCGAGCCGTCGTCCTATGCCAGCCTCCCTGACTTGGCCGATACCCTGCCTGACGCCCCGCCCCCCGCACGGGCGGCCTTGGAAATGGCCCTCCTGGATTGGTGGGGAAAAAAACAACAACTCCCCTTGCACCGAGTCCTCGAGGTCCATCCCCAGCGCGAGGTCCCTACCTCCTTTTCCATTGGTTTGGATACTCCTGAAATGATGCGTCAAAAGGCGCGCGAAGCCGGCCCATACCGCATTCTCAAAGTCAAACTCGGCCGCGAAAACGACGAAGAAATCATCCGCACCCTGCGCGAGGTCACCGACAAACCGATCCGAGTCGACGCCAACGAAGGCTGGCGCGACAAGGAAACCGCCATCCGAAAACTCGAATGGCTCGAACGCCACAACATCGAACTGGTGGAACAACCGTTGCCGCGCCAACTCGTCGAGGAAACCCGCTGGCTCACGGAACGCACCCGTCTGCCGCTGGTCGCCGATGAATCAGTCCACACTTGCCGTGATATTCCGTCCGTTGCCGGGGCTTACTCCGGCATCAACATCAAACTGATGAAAGCCGGCGGCCTGCTCGAGGCCCTGCGCATGTTTGCCGCCGCCAAAAAGCTGGGCCTCGACACCATGCTCGGTTGCATGATTGAAACCAGCGTGGCCATCACGGCCGCTGTGCACTTGCAGGCCCTCGCCCGATGGGTGGACCTTGATGGCAACCTGCTTCTGAGAAACGATCCCTATCAAGGCGCAACCTTTGCCGACGGCTATTGGCGAGTTCCCAACACCCCCGGACTCGGGGTGCAACCCAGGCGTTGATCATGGCGCGATTTCGTCTCTCCAGCTCCAATCGGATCCTTATCTTCTTGATCATTATGCAAGTAACACAGCTGTTCGCCGCACTCGAGCTCGAGCACTTCGAAAAGGAAGGCGAAGCCTTTCACCGCGAAATCGCCCGGAAAGTCGGGGCGAAACTCGAGGCCCACCCAGAAGCGCTCAAGACGTGCCTCGAACGCATTCGCAGCCTGATCCTGTCCGACCGGGTTGGATTCTTCTTCAATGTCAGCGCCGAACTGGAGGGCGAAACCATTATCCTGGCCGGTGAATCCGAGCGGCCCGAGTTCAAAAAAATCACCCGCGAAGTCTTCCGTCACCTGGGATTCACGTCGGTGGTCGACCGGGTGGAAATCGTGCCGGATTGGACCGCCGATCCCCCGCCCTTTGGCGTCGCCATTCAACCCCATGTCATGACCTGGTCGCGCCCCAACCTTACGGGAATTCCCATGGACGAGGCTTTATACGGCGAACCCGTCTATGTCCTTAAGGAACTTGCCGGCGCCGTGTTGATCAAGAATTTTTCCGGCTACTGGGGTTATGCCGCAAAGGCCGAGATCCGCAGGATTACCAAGACGGAATTTATTCGGCTGGTCAATGCGGCAACGGCGACTTTGACCGAGGACTACCGAACCCTCGATCAGTTCGTCCCGCGAGGCAGCCGTCTCGCGGTCAAGGATCAAACATCAGATGCTCATTACATTCTGCAGGGACCGTCCGGCGAGCCATTCAAGGTGCCTAAGTTCCTATGCTTGTCGCACAATCGATCCCTGGAAATCCAGCGCGTGCTGGAGCAGGCACGATCTTATCTCCGAACTCCCTACAATCTCGGGGGCAAAAATTCCAGCACGGGCATCGATTGCTCCGGGCTAGTTCAAATGGCCTATCGCACGATCGGCGTAAACCTGGCTCGCGACGCCAAACAACAATATCTGAGCGGCAACCTCATCCTGCCCGGCGCCTCCGAGGCATTGCTTCCAGGCGACGCGCTTTTCTTCATGGGCGATGAAGGCCAAGTCGACCATACCGCCCTCTACCTCGGCAGCCAGGAGATTCTCCACGCCACAGGCCCCGAAGTAAAAATCCAAAGCCTGGATCCCGCCTCCACCAACTATTTCAAGCGATTCACTCAAGACTTCATCGGCGCCAAACGATTCTGGTGGTAGACAAACACCCCAGGCCCCAAACCCAGTCCCGTCAGGGACGACCGATATTAGCCCACCGTTTCAATGGTGGATTCCGACGCCCCAGGCCCCACCCCAAGCCCCGCCAGGGGCGAAAGAAGCTCCGGGAATGCCTTTGTGTCCCGGATCTCATCCCTGGCCTATGCCCCTTGCACCCTCTCTTGCGTCCTTGCTGGGGCTCGCTCTCGGGCCGAGCCTACAAACCGAGAGATCAATCACTCGGCTATGTTCTTCCGCCCTGCCGGGCTGGGTGATGGACGAGGGCCAGTCTCAAGCCGGGAATCTAGCATATCATAAAGATGAAAAACCGGTTCCAGCCATGATGACCGTGAATGAAGAAGATGGAGCCAGTTCCCGGGCTCGAACCGGGGACCGACGGTTTACAAAACCGTTGCTCTGCCACTGAGCTAAACTGGCATTAGCTGCGCAATGCGGATAATGTTGGGACGAAATGCTCCCCGTCAAGTTCAAAGCACGGCCTTGAATTATTTGAGGAGGCTGCCTTGGGTGCAGCCACAACACTCCAGCTTTTCCTATCGCGCGCTGGCGCGAGAGACGGGGAGATGGTAGTGTCGCACTGAATCTCAACCTCAAATTCAATGAAAATGGATCATAAATTTTCGTCGTTCCTTTCGAATCCCAGCGGAAAGCGGGGTGCCTGGCTGTTGGCGTGCGGAATCCTCGCAACCGTTTTGGCGGCGAACGCCCAGACGCCCATTGTGATGATGGATCACTTTTCTTATCTTCCGGGGGAAAGCATCGTAACGACGTTCAAAGACGGCCCTGGGAATCGAAAAGACTGGCTGGGGATCTATCCGCGAGATGTCGAGCCGGGAGGCGGTTCGACGGCCTGGTATTACGTGGATGGGACCCAAGCGGGCAACACGGCGCTGAAAGATGGCGTCGTAACATTTCCGGGCGGACTGGACCAGGCGGGCGACTGGACAATGCACCTCTGTGTCAACGACGATTATGTGAGCGTGGCCCGATCCAACTTTCGCGTGGTCGACCCGGGACTGCCGTTTGTCCGGCCCGAAAGCGGGGAGTATGTCACGGGCGCGCCCATCACGGTGAACTTCACCAACGGACCGGCTAATCCGGCGGACTGGATCGGCATCTACCAGGCCGGAGAAATCCCCGATGGCGATCCGACATCGATTGCCTGGAACTACGTGGGCGGCACTCAGTCATATGGCGAGGGAATATCCTCGGGCTCGGTCACTTTTCCGGCGGGTCTGGCCACCCCGGGCGAGTATGAGGTGTTTTTCCTGGAAAACGACGGCTACACCGTGCTGGCGAGCGAACCCTTCAGGGTTGTTGCGCCTTCAGGGCTTAAGGCCCGTGTGATTCAGATCCATCCCGCGCCGGACTCGGTTGGTGTAACGCCCCAGGTCGAGTACAGGGCGGTCATCACAAATGAAACCACAAGCGTCGTCATCGATTCGATCAAGTTGAGTGTTGACGGCGCTTCGGTGAGTTCCACCGTTACCGCCATTCCAGGGGGGGCGGAGGTCACCTACACCAATACCGCGCTGTTCGTCCCCGAATCAACGCATACCTACGAACTGGTTTTCTCGGATAACGGAATCCCGGCGGCGGCAGTCACAAACCAGCTTTCATTCACCGTGGCAAAATACCAGAACGTTGTGTTACCCGCCCCGCTCTATTTCGAAAACTTCGATTCGACACCTGAAGGGCAACTTCCGGCCGGCTGGACGCAGAAAAGCTACACTGAGATTCAGGATTTTGACCCAGACCTGGGCAATCTGAACTCAGCGAGCTACGCGAACTGGATTGTCGTTGATGCCGACCGGTTCAAAGGGAGCTTCGTCACCTACAGCAATCCCGATAATCCCGAGGATTGGGAGACGGATTATCACAGAGTGTTGTCGGTTAATCCAATGAACGTGTTGGACGGCCAAGTGTTCAAAGAACCCCTGGCGAAAGGTCGTTTTGCCTTCGCAAACTCCGGTTATCGGAATGGCGCCTCGCAAGTCCTCTATCTCTTTACGCCCGACTACAATCTAGTCGGCAAGACGGATATCTACCTCTCGTTTCATAGCCTGTGGGAACAAAATCAGGACAGCATCGCCGCCGTTGAATACTCAATGAATCAAGGCCAAACCTGGCTGCCCATAATTTATATGATCAATTCCGGAGACATCGTGCGTGATGCGCAGGATAACATCGATGCCGTGGCAACCTTGACCGCCGAACACGACGATGTCGCATGGTATATCGATCCCGATACAGGCGCCGATGTCGGCAGGACCTACGGAGCGTTTGTTGCCGCGCCCGTCTCCGCCGCCCTCGAGCCTTTCATCAGCCCCCGGATCGATGACGATCGAGTGGAGTCCAAGCGGGTGGAGTTGTTTCGTCTGACGCAGGCCGATGGCCAAGCCAAGGTCCGCTTTCGTTTCGCTCATGCGGGCACAGACAGCTGGTACTTTGGCATCGATGACTTCGGGCTCTACAGCATCTCCGCCGAACCGCTCCAGATCACCGGCGCAAAGATGGTCGACGGCAAGTTTTCGTTCACTTGGACAGGGGGGCAAGGGCCGTTCCAGGTTTACAGGAGCACGTCGTTGGCGCCTGACAGCTGGGCTCCGGTTGGCAGCCCCGCCGAGGAACGTTCCTTTTCGGATACCGCCAACAACGGTCCAGCCTTCTACTTCGTCAAGGGCCAGTAAACGGTGCCATTTGGGGTCTGCCCTTAAATTAATAGTTAGCTTGATTCTCCAGGCGGTGATCGATGCGGGTTGCCTGTTTGTGCCTGGTTGAATCCCGCCGGGCCTCGCGCTTCGCTTTGGCCCGTTGCTGGCTCATGACGACCCCGCGCCCAGCCCCAAACCAACTGCCATGTCCCGTTGGAGCAGATTTGCCGAAACCTGGTATGTCGGATTGTTGATCGAGGCCGGCGCCTTGTAGAGGGTCATGTAGTCGAATAATCCCACACCCAGTGTCGCGTCGCCCGATGTCATCTCGAGTTTCAGAACATGCGAACCTGCCGTGATGCTGATCGTGCCCGTAAGCGTTTGCCAGCCATCGATGGCCCCGTTGACGGTCATATCCGTGTACTGGCCTCCCTCGATCTGAAGGCGAAAGCTGCCGCTATACTGCGCAGCCACCCTTCGGGCGCGGACCTCGATCCGATAGGTAGCCGCCTCGGCCGTCGTTATGGAATAGCGGAACCAGTTGCCCTGCCATCCCTTCAAGCAATAGCCACGGCTGCCGTCGTAATCGGAGCACCGGTAAATGGCAACGCCCTCGTCGCGATACTTCGTATTTGGGAGACCGTTTGGAGCCGAGTAAGCCACGTTCACGCCGCCTCGGTTGAACTGTTCGCATTCGATGGTGGCCGGCAAGGCAAACTCGAACCCGTTGAATGAGGTTCCCTGGGCTCTGCAGTCGAGATCGGACACTGCGAACATCAGCCCGGCGGTCAATACGGTCGAGAAAAGTCCTGGATATAGATGAGTTTTCATGAGACGATTCCTTATTACTAGGACAACTTGCCGCCATAAAACCGCTGGGTCGTGTTCGTGGCGGGCGTCTCGCTGAAACGCGCCATCCCGTTGGTGATCGCCACGTTGGTCAAGACGTTCCAGGTTTCGAGGTTGGTCGAGGCCTGGATCGCGTAGGTTTGCCCGGTTACCCCGGTAATCGACCCTTCGACCTGACCCGCGGGCGACACACTCGCCTCAAGTTTTCCAATCACCCCGGAACTGAACGTTAGGCTCCCTCCTACGCCAACAAATATCCCATTGCCGAAACCGATTCCGCTCATGCCCGGATCGGGCTGCTCAGCCCATTTTCGCCCGTCAGAGGATCGGTAGGAAACGCGTTTCGAGTACGATTGATCAATAATTTCCCCCACTGCCAAAAACTGGCCGCCACCACAAGCAATTGAACTAAAAGCGGATCCAGGATAGGCCGGGACTTCGGCGGTCTTTTCCCATTCCAAGCCATCCTTAGAGGTCCAAATCTCGCCAAAACTTGAAGGTGGTCTAACCACGTAGCGTCCCCCGACGACGACGAACACGCCGTTGCCATACGCCACGTGAGGGAGGTATTGAGACGCGGGGCCCTGGCTCCG
>JAKLHY010000050.1 GCA_022709905.1 Verrucomicrobiota bacterium
AACTGCCCCCCGCCATAAACGATGCTCCGCAGAGAATTCGTGGTTCCCGACGTCCGCTGGGTCCAGGAAGTCCCATCAGACGAACTCAAGATGGTGCCCCCGCCTCCAACAGCCACATATTGTCCCGTTTTATAAGCGACAGCTATAAGGTCGTACTGCACCTTGGTATCCGTCGTTGTCCAGGTCTCGATCGGGTCCGCCGCTCGGGCCAGTTGTCCGATTATCATTAGTCCCAAACAGATTCCTAATCGTCTTGATTTCATAGATTTCATAATACTGATTCCTCGGTTATTGGTAGTCCATTTCCCGGTATCCGATTCATATTGTAATGACGGACAAGGCAAAACCAATGCCGGTTTCCACATCCTGAGTTGCCCTTGCCGCTCACCCCTATGCCACATGTTTACTGAACTCACTTCTTTCTCTCGGAATGACTGAGACGTTGGAAACGGCAGGTAATCTGAACGGCAAGGCTAAGGACTTCTTTTGCCCCGTCAACAGTTATCTCATAATATTATAGGCGTCTTGGGGTCTGCCCTTAAATTAATAGTTAGCTTGGTTCTCCTGGCGATGGTCGATGCGGATTGCCCCCCTTGTGCCTGGATGAATCCCGCCGGGCCTCGCGCTTCGCTTTGGCCCGTTGCTGGCTCATCACGAACCAGCACCAAGACCTAAGGGTCCGTGCAAAAATAACTTCCGATTTTGCCTATCGCGTGCTGGCGCGCGGGACGGGGAAATGGTAGAGTCGCAGTAAATCTTAACCTCAAATTCAATAAAAACGAACGATGTCCAGGTTTTATCAGTTGCTCTTGCCGTTGCTTGAGTCGAGGGAATCATTCGCGCTGGGCTTGATCTCGGGAGTCAAGGGATCCAGCCCGCAGAAAATTGGCGCCAAGGCCGCGTTTCTGTCTGACGGCAGGATTATCGGCACCATCGGAGGCGGCTGCTTGGAAGCGGAAATCCAGGATCGCGCCCGCCGGGCCTTGCGTACGCATACCCCCGCGACGTTCGAGTTGGTCCTGGATCACAACTTCGGGTGGGACGACGGCCTCATATGCGGGGGCAGTGTGTCGGGTCTCATTCTGCCAAATGCCGAAAACTCGGGCGCTCTCTGGCGCGAGCTGGCTTTCGCCCATCATCCGACCCTCTGGGGGGTCGGATCCGATTTTGTTCCGAGGCGCATCCGGGAATCCGAAGGTCCATGGCTCTTTCAAGAGGTATTGCAGCCCCCGTGTCAGCTGTGGATTGCGGGTTCTGGGCATATTGCCCAAGCGGTGACTCCGCTGGCCCAAGCGGTCGAGTTTGAGGTCACCGTTTTCGATGACCGGCCCAACCTGGCCAACGCGGAACACTTTCCTGCCGGGACCACCTTTCGAGTCGATTACTGGGATAAACTTCTCGAAGAGAAACCGGGGCCGCTGCCCACGTTCGGGCTGATCGTCACCCGAGGGCATCAGCACGACGCCCAGGTCCTCAAGTCCTGGATTCACCAACGCCTGGTGTTTCTTGGCATGATCGGGAGTCGGCGCAAAGCACGATTGATCTTCACGCAGTTTGTAGACGAGGCCATCGCCAGCCCCGAGGAAATGTCCCGCGTCAATTGCCCGGTCGGTCTGGAGATTCATTCCGAGACCCCCGCGGAGATTGCCGTCAGTATTGTGGCCCAGTTGATCAAGAAACGAGCGGAGTTCATGCGTGAGTCCATGTCCCCGGAACCAGAATCCAAACCCAGCCTCAACCATGATGCCTCCTGAGGGCGCGGGATTTTCCGGGATCGGGAGGCCGCCGCTCCTGATGCGGGGTTTGGGAGAACGAACATCATGATCGGCAGGCGCATGTTTGCGATTGTCATCCTTGCGGCGGGAGCGTCGAAGCGGATGGGACGTCCAAAAATGGTCCTGCCCTGGGCCGACACGACGATTGTCGGTCATCAGATCCGGCAGTGGATACTTTGCGGGGCCGACCAGATTGCCGTGGTTTGTCCGCCGGGTCCGCATCCTCTTTTGGACGAGTTGGACCGGTTGGGTTTTCCCTCGGAACACCGCATCACAAATCCGCATCCGGAAAACGGCATGTTTAGTTCTATCCAAGAGGCGGCCCGCTGGCCGGGATGGCACGAGAATATCAGCCATTGGGTGATTTCATTGGGGGACCAGCCCCAGTTGGGGCGTGAGACGCTGGTTCGATTGCTTCAAGCGGCCGCACGCGATCCGGATCAGATCTGGCAACCGGCCTGGAACCAACGGCCCGCCCATCCGGTAGTCCTGCCCGCCCGAGCATTCCACCAACTCGCGCGCAGCCCGGCGATCCATTTCAAATCTTTTTTGCATTCCCAAGCCGATGCATTAAGATTGTGCTATTGTGAGGACCCAGGTTTGGCGCTGGATATCGATACCCCTGGGGACTACGAAAAACTGAGGTCGTTTCAAAAAAAGACGCCATGAACAAACCGGATTGTTCCTCAAAACCTTCAGGGTCGGTTTCCCGCCGTAATTTTCTTAAAACCATCGGCACGACAGCCGTGGCTGGCGCCGCGGCCCAAGCGGAATCAATTGCCGCGGAACTTCAGAAGGTTGATGCCGAGAAAATTCAGGGCCCCGGCCCTGTGCCCATCACCCTGACTGTCAATGGCAAAAAACACGACCTGGAATTGGAACCTAGGGTGACCTTGCTGGACGCGTTGCGCAATTTTCTTAACTCTACAGGCGCCAAAGAGGTTTGCGATCGCGGCACCTGCGGCGCCTGCACGGTTCTTATCGACGGCAAGCCAGTCTACGCCTGCATGCAGCTGGCCATCGAGTCCCAGGGATGCTCCATCACAACGGTCGAAGCTCTGGCGCAGGGAAATCGCCTCAGCAAGATCCAACAGGCCTTCATCGAGGAAGATGCCCTGATGTGCGGCTATTGCACCCCGGGATTCTTGATGAGCGCAACCGCCTTGCTTCAGCGCCAGCCCAAGCCGACAGCCGATGATGTTCGCCACGCCTGCGCGGGCAACGTGTGCCGATGTGGCACTCACCCCCGCGTCCTGAAAGCCATTCTTAAGACGGCAGGCGTTGAGATCACCCAAAAAACCGAGGTCATTCGTTATGCCGACCTGGCCTAAAGAATCCAAGTTTATCAGCAAAAACATTCGGCGAATCGACGGGCCGGCGAAGGTCACAGGCTCGGCGAAGTACACATCGGATGTTCAACCCGAAGGCTGCCTTTACGGGATGATTCTGCGATCCCGCTGGCCGGCGGCCCGGATCACCCGGATCAATCTGGACAAAGCCAGACAGGTGGCCGGCTTTCGAGCGGCCGTCCTGGTCCGGGAAGGCGAACGGAGGGTCCGGTATTACGGCGAAGAACTGGCCGCCGTGGCCTGCGCCACCAAGCAGGCGTGCCAGGACGCTCTCAGAGCCATCGAGGTCGAGGCCGTTCCCCTGCCCTTCGTGGTGCGCGAAGAAGACGCCATCCGAACCGATTCGCCCAGAGTCTGGGACGATTCCCCGAACCTCTCGAAGGCCGGTCTGAGGGAACGCGGCGATGTCACAAAGGCCTTGGCCGACTCGGCAGTGGTGGTGGAAGGTTTTTTTTCGACGCCGGTCCAAGTTCATCATCCTTTGGAAACCCATGGCAACACCGCTTCCTGGACAGACGAGGAACTGACCGTCTGGTCATCGACACAAGGGATCTTCAGTGTGCGCGACGGTCTGGCTGGCAACCTGAACTTGGAGCAGAATAAGATTCGGGTGATATCCGAATATATGGGAGGCGGTTTCGGGGCCAAGTTCGGGCCGGGCGTGGAAGGCGCCCTCGCGGCCCGGCTGTCGCGGGCGGCCAAGGCGCCGGTGAAACTGATGCTCACGAGGTTTGACCAATCCCTGGCCGTGGGCAATCGCCCTTCGAGTTACCAGAAAATCAAGCTGGGGGCCGCGGCCGATGGCAAACTCCTGGCTTTTGAGTTGGATGCATACGGCACCGCGGGCATCGGCAGCGGGGGATCGACCGAAGGCGGGGGTGGCGGAGCGGAGTTTCCCGCGCCCTACATCTACCAGATACCCAACATCCGTGTTTCGCATCGCGGGGTAACGGTCAATGCCGGTTCGGCGCGCGCATTTCGCGCCCCGGGGCATCCCCAAGCCTCCTTCGGCATGGAATCCATTCTGGACGAACTTGCGGTGAAGCTGAACATCGATCCGGTGGAACTTCGAATCCTGAATGATCCCTTCGAGATTCGGCGGAAAGAGTATCAGCTGGGAGCCGAGCGATTTGGCTGGAAGGAAAAATATCGAAAACCCGGCAGTTCGCCGGGGTCGATCAAGACGGGCGTTGGTTGTGCGGGGGCCATGTGGGGCGGTGGAGGCGGCGGCACGCAAGCGGAAGCCCAGGTGAATCCTGATGGCGCCATCGAGATTCGTTGCGGCACC
Organism: Verrucomicrobiota bacterium; assembly: GCA_022709905.1. Classification (GTDB taxonomy): domain Bacteria; phylum Verrucomicrobiota; class Verrucomicrobiia; order Limisphaerales; family UBA1319; genus JAKLHY01. The sequence continues at coordinate 4,413 of JAKLHY010000050.1, forward strand.
CAGGATCTCGGCACCGGCACCAAGACAGTGATCGCCGCAATCGGGGCAGATCTTTTGGGCCTGACCCCGGACCAGATCGCCGTCCGAATCGGCGACACACGATTTCCTCCTTCCGGCGGGAGCGGCGGCAGCACAACAGCCGCGTCGGTTTCCCCCGCTGTTCACAACACCTGCCAACGCGTGCTGGAAGAACTCCAGAAGGTTTCCGGCATGTCCGACGTTCGCGGCGAAAACTGGAAATCCGCCTGCAAGAAACTCGGAGTGAATCCGCTGGTTGTTCCCGGCAAGTGGGTGGAAGGCCTTTCTTCCAGCGGCGTCGGCGGCGTCCAATTTGCCGAGGTCGAGGTCGACACGCAAACCGGCTTTGTCAAGGTCAAGAAAATCACCTGTGTGCAGGACTGCGGCCTGGTGGTCAGCCGTCTCACCTGCGAGAGCCAGGTCAACGGCGGCATTATTATGGGCATCGGCTACGCCCTCTACGAGGAACGCGTTATGGACCGGGCCTCTGGCATGCTCCTGAATCCGAATTTTGAGACCTACAAGCTGCCGGGATTGGCGGACGTCCCGGAGATCGACATCGTGCTCCTGGATATGCCGGAGCGCGGCGTCATCGGCATCGGCGAACCCGTCACCATCCCGACCGCGTCCGCTATCGCCAATGCGGTGGCCAACGCGTTGGGCGTTCGAATCGGCAGCCTGCCGGTCACCCCCGCCAAAATCCTTGCCGCACTCGACAAATCCAAAGCCACCGCATGAAACCATTTTCCTACGCCACCGCCTTGACGCCAGAGAGCGCCCGTGAACTGGCTGGCCAAGAAGGCGCTTACCTCGCCGGAGGCAACGATCTTCTGGGATTGATGAAGGAATCGATTCTCGCGCCCAAGCTCCTGGTCAACATCAAGCCAATCCCCGGATTCAACGCCATCGAACAGACCGCCCGTTCATGGATCCTCGGAGCAACGACGACCCTGGCCCAAATTGAAAACCATGCGGGATTGCGACAGGCATTTCCGGGCTTGCACCAGGCCGTGGCTGAAGTCGGCTCGCTCCAAATCCGCAACGTCGCCACGATCGGCGGCAACCTCGCCCAACACTCTCGCTGCTGGTATTTCCGGCACCGGGATCTCGTCTGCTGGAAAAAGGGAGGCGACACCTGCCTCGCTCGCGAAGGGGAAAATCGTTATCACAGCATTTTTACCGGCTGCGCCTGCATCAGCCCGGTGGTTTCGAACCTCAGTGTGGTCCTCGCAGCCCTCGGAGCGACCGTGCATGTCCGCCGAGGCGATCAAACCTTAAAATGGTCCATCAACGAGCTCTACGCGCAGGCCTGGGATGATCCTTCGGCCCACCATTCCCTCGGCAGCGGGGATCTGATCCTGAAGATCGAAATCCCCGCCGACAGCCGGCGAAGCGCTTATCTGCAAGCGAGCGAAAAGGCTCAGTTCGACTGGGCCCTTGTCAGCTGCGCCGCCAGCGCCCAGGTCGATCAGGGGCGTTTCAGCCGATCCCGAATTGTTCTTGGCGCCGTGGCTCCCGCTCCTTACCAGGTCAACGAGGCTAACCAGATGCTCGACGGCCAGGCTGTCGATGAAGCGCTGGCCGCGCAAGTGGCCGATCGATTATTGCGGGACGCCACCCCTGTTGCGCATAACCAATATAAAGTCGCAATTGCCAAAGCCCTCGTCGTGAGAACCCTTCTCCTGCTTCGGAGTTAAACCATGAACCCGCCTGTCTGCCGTCACCTTCGAACCAAGAAGATGTTCATTCCATTCCAGAACGACAGCGCGCCGGGTGTTGCCGAGGAAATCTCCGGACAACACCCTCACTTCTGGTGCAACCGCACTCTGACCGAGGTCGGCCAGGACGACCAGCCGGTGGATCCTTGCCGTTGCCGCGAGCCGCGCGCCTGTTTCGAAGACTGATGAGACCGGCGGAGGCGGCATCCGCTCAAGGCCATCGCGCCCGATAGAATCGGCTTTCGCCAGTCATGGCCTCGAGGATCAGGTTCGTTTCATTCGTCGGATAGATAACCTTCAGGACGCTCCATCCCCCAGTCAAATTTGTGGCAAACTCGACAACGTAGTTCCGATGAGGATAGGCGCGGAGCACGATTCCGAGCTCCGGGCTGTCGTTCCGAATCACTCCCAACTCGGGCGGCGGCGGCATAAATGCGAGCCAACCCATGTCGGTGCGACTGCCATCGGGATCCGGTGGCGTGGCGGGATCACCGGCGTCAATGCAGGGCGAACCGGGTCGAAGGCGGTAATCGCGCGCGTCGGGATCGGCAAAAAGGGGGTCGGCATTGATGTTTCCCATGCCGGGCCACGCCGTGGCAACCGTGCAAAAACCAACGGCAAAGTTCGTGGAAGCGAAATCACTGTGGAATGGTTCCCCCCCCCAGAAGACGGAGTTGGTGATTCGGAAGTCGATGGAAGGACCGGGGGCATTGGATTTCTGATTGGCGCATGCATGGGTTTGGTTGCCGGCGAAGGTGCCATGATCGACGGTGACCCGTGTGGCCGAACCGGAGGACCATTTGGCGCCGATGCCCGCCGCGCAATCGACAATCAGCGAATGCCGCAGATGGACTGCCCCGTTAAAAACACTCAGTCCTTTGGAATCCTCGGATGGATTGTTCCAGTCCCGTATAATGGAATCCTCGATCGTCACAATGGCATCGAGGGTATCGATGCCGTCATCGTCTCCTTGGGCGATCACACAGCCGCTTAAGGTGATGGCCTGACCAGCGGCCTGGCGGCGCAGGTAAATGCCATCGGCGTCGTCCGGCCCCATCATGTCCATAATCCAGGTGTTCGTGCAGGCAAGGGCGGTGCCGGCGATCTCCGGCCCCATGCGCGCGCGCTGAAACAGGCAGTCCACAAAGACAAGATCGGATCCGCTGGCTTGCCCGATCTTTCCCGGTTCACCGAGGATTCCCTCGGCGTGATCGGTCAGGTTGCAGTGCTCGAAGCGAACCGCGGAGTTCCCCGCCTTAAGGACGGGTCCAGTGCCGGTGTGGCCTTCCGGGGCCGCCCGGCCGGCGCGGGTGATGCTGGCATAACGGTATAACGAAGGTTGCGCGGCGCTGTGCCGGATCTGTCCCCATCGGAACGACAAGTTGGTGCTTCGGCATGTGAAAGCAACCGGGTGATCTTCCGTGCCGAGGACTTGAATGCCGCCCTGGATCTGCAGGTCGCTGGCCTCGGTGCCGTTCCTGACGCCCTCGATGAGCACAAGCGTGTTGGAAAGAACCACCAGGCTCGCTCCGGCGGCCACGGTGACATCATTCGTCACGATGACGACGCCGTTCCACGTGTGCGCGCCGTTCAGCAATCCGGCCGCTGTGGTGACGGGCGCTTTTGCCAGGGACTCCAAAGACCGGCTGGCGCGCAGCGCTCCCACGGTGGCGGTCAGGTTGAAATCCCCATCGCCCTGAAAAGCGACCAGGACGCTTCCCAGGCCGTTGCGCAACAGAACACGGTTGGTCGAGAGGGTGATGCCGGGTTGGTCTGCTCCCAGGATGGCTTCCGCACTCCACAAACCGCGTTCCGGCCCGACGGCATTCCTCAACTCGACCCGGACAAGCGCCGGAACACCCGGCAGGTAACCACGTTGTGCGATCAGCTTCAGGGCATGGAACGATCCGAGTTCGTTCGTGGTGAGCGCATCGGCGTGGATCAGCAGATTCGCCAGCAGGATCGCGGCCATGACAAGGCGCCTGGAAAAAAAAGGGAAAGTCAGCATGATTATCAGGGATTGAGCCGTTGGAATCTGATGCGTCGCACGTAGCCGTAGTTGCTCTCGACAATAATTATGTTGCCGAGCGGATCGGTCACCACCGACCGCACGCGCGATACTTTCGCCAGATCCGGATTCGCATGGAACCATTGGCCATCACCGACACGGTAAAGGTTGGCACGGCTGCCGTTCATCCATCGATGAATGATGCCCGCCGGATCGACATACCAGATGCGATTGCCCGGGTCATGTTCGCCGATGAAATAACCGCCATTCGGTATAAACCAAATGGAACGTGGAAACTTCAGCCCCGTCTGCAGCGCGGGATATCCATCGCCCCCGCCCGCTTGTGTGCCATTCCCCGCGATGGCAGTCAGAACGCCATTGGTGTTCATGCGATAGAGGCGGTTGGCATCCCGATCGCTGACATAAACATCCCCTGTGTTTTCATCGCCCAGAATATTGCCCAGGTTCAAGAAACCGGATCGGACGACCTTGACTCCGCCGACAGGAGTCCATTGGTTGAGCGTGGTGACGTCCGCGTTCACTCCCGGGCCCGATCCGAAATAGGCAAGGGATTCATCGCTCTTGACCCACAACGCGCGCCCATCCCCCAGCGGAGCGGTCGTGAACAACGTCGTCATGATCCCGTTGGTGCCGATCCTGCGCAACTTCCCGTTGTCCGTATCGAGAACATAAAAGGTGCCGTCGGTCCGCATCCAGCCGCCATTGGGATAATTCAAGTGCAAACGGGTGGCGTCGTCCGGCCCATCGCCGTTGTAGCCGGCAACGTGCGTGCCGGCGTACGTGTGGATTCGGCCCTCGGCGGTAACCTTGAGCACCGAACTGCTGCCCTGATCCACGATGAACACGTTGCCGGAGCGGTCGCCAAAGGCGATATGAGGCCGCGAGAGGTTCGCGTTGGTTGCCCAGCCGCCCTCGAAAGACGGTTGCCAATAATTAACGCGATCGCCGTTGTACTGCCCGCGGCCGGCAACGGTTTCCAGAATGCCGTAGGATTCCATCAGGTTCGTGTAATGCCGCGGGCTGTTCGTGGAAATATCCGTGGCGAGCAACCGCACGATGGCACCGTCCGCCCGGAGCGGCACCGTCAATGTGCCACTGCGGTTTGATGTAAAACTGCTCGCCCCCGTAATCCAGGGGCCACCGGCTTCCGAAGCCGTTTCCACCGTAAGCACGCCCGCCGGAAATGCATTGGTATAGGCGAGGATGCCGCTCCGGTCGAGTGAACGAATGGCAAGATCAGCCGCCCAGGCGCCCCTCGGATGCACACACAATATCCCGGTCAATCCGATGAAAACGCAGGCAAATCTCCCCCACCAGCGCCTCGCCCCTCCCTCGGAGGCTTCTGTCCCATTCAACGCCCGACCGCCGAATCCGGCATCGCCGTGATTAGACAGGCCCCTGCAACAGCCCATGCGAATTCCCCGCGTCATTGAATCGGTCCTCTCCACCTGCGGTCACGCAGGAAGGCGCCTATCCTGGCATCGCGCCGGTAGGGGCTCAAGCGCATTTGGACTTTGCATAGCCACGAAAACGCTTTGAAAGAATCTCCGTTTTAGGACAAGCTCCGCTTATGTTTACCGGAATTGTTGAAGAAACAGGGAAAGTGGAAGCGATAGTTCCCACGGAGAAATCCATCCGTTTGACAGTTCGCGCCAAGGTTTGCGGCCGAGGCATCAAGAAGAGTCAAAGCCTGGCCGTGAACGGGTGCTGCCTGACGGTGGTGAAGGTTGCCTCGCGCGGGGCCGTGAAGCTGGTCGAATTCGATCTCCTTCGGGAAACGTGGATTCGGACCAACCTGCAGTTTGCCCGGAAAGGATCCCTGGTAAACCTGGAACGTCCCCTGCGGGCCGACGGCCAGTTGGGCGGCCATTTTGTCACGGGGCACATCGACGGCGTCGGCAAGGTGGTCCGCTGGGAAAGAATGGGCCAGGATTGGATGCTCGATATCACGGCGCCTAAGGAAGTCATGCGCTATGTCATTTACAAAGGAAGCATGGCTGTGGACGGCATCAGTTTGACCGTGGCGGAGGTGATCAAGAACGGCTTCCGGATCTGGATCATTCCCCATACTTATGAAATCACGGCCTTGAAAGAGCGCTCTGTCGGCAGCGCGGTAAATCTGGAAGCCGATCTGATCGGCAAGTACGTCGAGAAGTTCATCGTGGCCCGCCCCTAAAATCCGGGGCCGGCAGCCGCTATGTCAGGCGAAATCCCAAAATCCGCGCGTAAGCGCATATTGGCGTTGATTCGGGTCGATTCGCGGTTAGTTTCATCTTATCCGCGGTTCGGGGAATCTCATCCGGATTGCTTTTCCAGAATCCATGTCCTAGCATTTGGCCATGCTCAGTCTCTCGCGAGACAGAATCAGTCTCGTCGTCCAAAAGGAACGACAGTGGATTGATCGAGGACATCTTTATGAAAAAATCCCTTGGCCCGCATACGATTGTTCATCCCACCCCGGTGTTTGTTGTCGGAACCTTTGACTCGAATGGACGGCCTAACGTCATGACGGCCGCCTGGGGCGGCATTTGCTGTTCGGCGCCGCCCTGTGTCGCGGTCTCCTTGCGCAAGGCCACCTACACCTACGGGTGCCTTCTCAACCGCAAGGCCTTTACCATCAGTATTCCTTCGGAAAAATACGTGAAAGAGGCCGATTACTTCGGGATGGTGTCCGGGAAAACCACCGACAAGTTCGCCCAGACCGGCCTGACGCCCGAAAAAAGCATGCTCGTCGATGCCCCGTTCGTCGCCGAGTTCCCCATGGTCCTGGAATGCAAACTCACCCATCACTGGGAACTGGGATTGCACACGTTGTTCGTCGGCGAAATCCTCGATGTCAAAGCCGAGGAATCCGTCCTGGGCCCCAAGGGCATGACAAATATCGAGAAAGTCAAACCGCTGGCTTACGCCCCGGACACTCAGCACTATTTCGGCATCGGCCAATCCCTGGGACCGGCTTTTTCGATTGGATCCCCCAAAGATCAGACCCGGAATCCCTGATGCGCTTAGGGTCTGTTCAAAAACCCAAAGTTATTCTTGAACAGACCCTTATTGCAGCGACGCAGCCGATTCGGATGCAGGCCTTCGCTGAAACTGGCACGGATTAAGCTCCCTTCAGCAGTGAGATGATTGGGCAGTCACCGCAGATGCCCCGAAGGATTCATGGATCGCATTCAGTCCAATACTCGGCTCGGGCGGCTCCTGGCCTGGTTGGTGGGTGTGGGGGGATCAGACCTGCACGGCCAAGCGGGGAAACCGTTTCGGTTTCGGGCCAACGGCATCCTGGACCGGGTACCGGAATCCGAAGCAATCCCTCCAACGGAAGTGGAATTGGACGCCATGATTGGGGAGGCATTTGCGCCGGCAACCGCCGCGCGCATCCGACAGGCCCGTGAGTTGGACCTGAGTGTGGATTTCGACCAGGTCAGATTCCGGGTCAACTGCAGCAAACAACAGGGACGTCAATCGTTTTCGTTTCGGGTGGTGCCACGCCAGACCTATCGGCTTGCGGACCTGCAACTGCCGTCATCGCTTTCCGAACTGATATCAATTCCCCGAGGTCTGATCCTGATCACCGGTCCCACGGGTCAAGGCAAAAGCACCACCGCCCGGGCGTTGATTGAAGAGATCAACGTTCGGCAAAAAGCGCGGATCATCACGATTGAAGATCCGATCGAGTTTCTCTTTGAAGACAAGCTGGCCCAGTTCGAGCAGCGCGAAGTGGGGGTGGACACGGATTCATTTGCCCGTGGAATTCGCAATGCCATGCGGCAGGATCCCAATGTTCTGTTCGTGGGCGAGATCCGGGATGCGGAAAGCATTTTTTGCGCGATGCAGGCCGCGGAAACCGGCCATCTGGTGCTCACGACTCTCCATGCGGACACTGTGGCACAGGCGATTGGCCGGATCCGGGAGTATTATCCCGCTGAACAGCGCGATGGCATCTCCGGTCTTCTGGGGCGGAACCTGGCGGCCATTCTTTGCCAGCGGCTTCTTCCGAACTGCCAGGGAGGAAGGACTCCCTGCTTGGAACTCTTAAAACGCGATGCCGGTGTTCAGTCCGCGATTGTGGCAAACGATCTTTCGCTCTTGACCGGCATCATGGAAAGTTCAACCCACCTCGGGATGCACACTTTCGATCAATACCTGCTCGAGCTTTGCGCCGAGGAAATTGTGTCGCAGGATACGGCGCGGCGGTATGCCATGAATCCGCATCGGCTGGAAATGCTGTTGGGAGGGATCGCCGCGGCCCGCGGGATTTTAAGGCCGGATCCGAACCGATAATATGCGCGCCATATGGAGACTCCTGTTGACGGCTGGCTACGCGTGGCTGGTTTATCATCGAGCACGCGACCTGGCCGGGACCAGTCCTCTCTGGGGGGCGTGGGTGATCATCGAATTAAGCGTGACAGGGATCGTGATAGCCATTCTGTGGGCCCCGGTATTGGGGGAGAAGGTCAGCGGATCCCTGACCAGCACGCTGATAGAGGACACCGGGATCATTCCGCGCAATCGACTCGTGGCATGGATAACGCGCTTGCAGGCCAGAGGCTGGTATCGCGCGGCGCTATTATTCTGTTTCTTTGAAGGACTTCGGAAGCCCGATGCCATTCATCCCGCGCTGCTGGGCCTCCAGTGCGTCCGTCCGGGATCGGTTCTCGAAAAGGCGTTTGCCCGCGAGGTATTCCGATACAACCACGTGAAACACGCGGTCAAGGCCTGGCAGATCTTGCGGGACCGACACGCGTATGATCCGCCACCTCATCCCTGTCCCGAGGTGGAGATGGTTCTGCGTCGCTTGAGACAGAAACCGACCGCGCCACAGGCTCCAGTGGCCCTGCCGAAAAGTCCAATCCCAGTTCGTTTGGCCCGAAATTCCAGCATTCGTTTATTCGACAAATCCGTGGCCCGAACTCCGCCGGCGACTCACACGGAGCCACCCGCAACCCAAACGCCTCCCGACTCATGTTCCACACCCTCCGAAAGGTCCTAGCGGTCATTGTGCTGCTGGTTGCTGGATTGGCGGGCTACGGGCTGAGCCAATGGCCGGGGCTTGTCGATCGGTTAACCCAATGGTTCCAGGACGCGCACGTTCAAATGGCCAAGGACGAAGAGACAAAGGTCCGCTTCACCCTGGATGGCCGAATCTCAAAGGTCTGGTCAGGTAACACCTTTACATTTGCCACCGACCAAGGCGCAAGCATGGTTCGACTGGCGGGAGTTGCCTCGCCAAGCCCATTGTCCAGCGCTCCTACCCACTCATCAGATCCTCAAACCCAAGCCAGCCATGATTTTCTCCAGCAACACGCCGAAGGCAGATGGGTGACCCTCCGCGCCTTGAGCCTAGACACAAATCGATGGATCATTGCCCTGGCCGATATCGGCGCCACCAATCTGAATGCGCTCGTATTGCAGCATGGGCATGGCCGCTTGGCGGTTGAGGAGATCGAATTATTGCCGGTCCGTTATCGCTACCAATTGCGCCAGGCGGCGCAAGCCCCCCCCCCATAAAACCCTTTTGACAAGCTCAAGCGCCTTGGACACTCTGGCGTCATGGCAAAACCAGCATTGGGACGCGGCTTGGGGGCTCTCTTAGGTTCCATCGCCACGACCGAAACAGAAAAAACTCCGGAACCGAATGTCACCGGCTCCAACCGCAGCGCTCCGCCGGAAGCCGGCCGGAAAGTGCTCTCGGTCCCCCTAGCGCGCGTGCGCCCCTCTTCTCTGCAGCCACGACAGGAATTCGCCGTCGAGGCCCTGCAGGAACTTGCGGATTCGATCCGTGCCCAAGGCATTTTGCAGCCATTGGTGGTCCGGACCAGGGACGATTTCTATGAATTGATTGCGGGCGAGAGACGCTGGCGGGCCGCTCAGTTAATTGGGCTTCAGGAAGTGCCTGTTCTCGTCAGAGAGGCTGATGACCCCACGGTTCTCGAACTGATGCTGATCGAGAATCTCCAGCGCGAAAACCTCAATCCCCTGGAAGAAGCTCAAGGCTACGCTCAGCTCATCGAGCAATTCCATCTGACCCAGGAAGACGCCGCCCAAAAGGTGGGACGGAGCCGGGCAGTCGTTGCCAACGCCTTGCGTTTGCTCAAGCTGTCCCCCGAGGTGCAGAACTGGATCCGCGGCGGTCAACTCAGCGTCGGCCACGCCAAAGTCATCCTTGGACTTGATAGCCTTGAAGCCCAACAGCTTGCCGCTGAAAGGATCCTTCGCCAGGGATTGAATGTCCGCCAGACCGAAGACTTGGTGACCCGAATGCTTCAGGGCCCGCTACTGACGGCGGGCGGCGCATCAACCCGAACTCAGACCGCGTTGCCTCGGGATATCCATGTCGCCGATTTGGAGAATCAATTGCAGCAACGCCTCGGGACTAAAGTCGCCCTGCGATATCGCCGCGGAAAAGGCTCCATTGAAATCCGGTTTTTCGACGATAACGACCTCAAACGATTGCTCGAAATTTTCGGGATAAAAGAGGATTGATTTCGGAAAATAGACCCGCTAACTTCGCCGCTCAATTTGTCCAAAAATCATGAACACCATGTTGAATTCGCCGGTGGTCCGCGAACAGTGCGCCCAGAAATTGCAGAGCCTGGAACAGCAAGCGCGCCAACTGTCCACCTTTGTAGGACTGGATGGTTTTGTTGACGCCATCATCCACGTGGTCGACCAACGGCACAACGCCGAGTCGTTCCAGCGTGTCCCGACCATCAGCCGGCTTGCCGACCGAATCGCCGCCGCCGCCGGGAAAAGCACCAATATCGAGTTGGTCACCCAGCAGACCAAGCTGGGCGGCAACGGTCCCATCATGGCCAATGCCCTCTCGAGTTTCGGACTCAAACTGACTTACCTCGGCGCCCTGGGTTATCCCAACCTCCATCCGGTCTTCGATGATTTTGCCAAACGCAATGACGTCATCAGCATTGCGCAGCCCGGCCTGACCGATGCCCTCGAATTCGATGACGGCAAGCTCATGTTCGGCAAAATGGTCCAGCTCAACGAGGTCACCTGGGCTAATATTCAGGCCCGATACGGCCGCGAACCTTTCCTTCAAAAGTTCAAATCGAGCGATCTCGTCGGATTCGTAAACTGGACCATGATCCCTTACATGAGCGATGTCTGGGAATTAATTCTCAAGGAAATCTGCCCCGGGATCTCCGGTCCGCGACGTTATATCTTCTTTGACCTGGCGGATCCGCAAAAAAGACCCGCCGATCACATCCAACGCGCCCTCCAGTTGATCTCGGGTTTCGAACAATACTTCAATGTTATCCTGGGCCTGAATGAAAAAGAGGCCTATGAAATCGGCAGGGTCCTGGGCATGAACACCGAAGATCATACTCCGGACGGCCTGGCCGCCCTGGCCAAATCCATCCAGAGCCGGCTGAAGATCAACACCTTGGTGGTGCACCCTGTGTCTTTTGCTCTCGCCGTGAGCGGTGACGATGTCCCCATGGTCGAAGGTCCTTTCTGCGCCAAACCCCTCATCACAACCGGCGCGGGTGACCATTTCAATGCCGGCTTCTGCCTCGGCAAACTCCTTGGCTTCGACAATACCCTCGCCCTCCTGACCGGTGTGAGCACGAGCGGATTCTACGTCCGCACCGCTAAGAGTCCCACCATTCACGACTTGGCCAATCTTTTGCTTGACTGGCCAAGCAAGTGATCCAGGCTGGATTGCGGCAGTGATGTTGCCCGCCGCTTTTTGTGGCTTCGATCCAACACCCGTCCTGGGTGAGCTTGCCCGGACAGAAGGATCTGATAAGTTGATATGCGTTCTGACAGCACGCCTCTGGCAACGCCGGCATCGCCGCAAGCCACAGGCTGCTCAAGAACCCTAGAGAGTCATGTTACTGAGCATTGTTACATACGGTCATCCGATCCTCCGTAAAAAAGGAGCCAAAATCGATCGGATTACCCCGGAAATCCGGCAGTTGATCGAGGACATGCTGGAGACCATGCATGCGGCTAAAGGGGTGGGTTTAGCCGCGCAACAGGTCGGAAAAGCCCTTCAACTGGCCGTCATCGACGTCCGCGGAGTCACCGACCGGCCTTCCTCGCTTCATCTCGCCAGTCAACCCTCCAATGTGGACGATTACATGCCTGTGGTGCTCATTAATCCCGAGATCAGCCCCCTCGGTCCCCCTCAGGAAGGCCCCGAAGGCTGCTTGAGTTTTCCGGAAATCTATAACGACGTCTGCCGGCCCGAATCAATCCAGGTCAAAACCCTCAATCGAAATGGCGAAGTCACCGAGTTTCAATGCGGTGGATTGCTCTCCCGCGCGATACAACATGAAACCGATCACCTGAACGGCATCCTTTTTATCGACCGCATGACCCGGGAAAAGAAGGATGAAATCCGGCCGGATTTGGACAAACTGCAAGCGATAACCAAGGCCGGCTTGAAGTAAACTGCCCCATCGCATTCCCCTCCCCGTCCCATCGAAGCCCAGCACGGCTTGAGCCGGGCAAACATGCGTCTTGCATCAACGCTTCGGCGCAAAACCAGCAGCCATCGAGCAGATCTCAGGATTGCCCCTCAATCCCCGGCGTCCGTTTCAGGTGCGGCTTCGCTAATAGACCTTGCGAAGATTGGAGGGGAGAATGTTGAGTTCGGATCGATACTTGGCCACAGTTCGACGGGCAATATTGATGCCTTGTTGTTGGAGAACTTTGACAATCTGATCATCGGACAGCGGACTGGTCTGGTCCTCTTTCCGAATCATGTCGGCAATCTTGTCTTTGATGGTGGTGTTGGACACTCCTTCTCCGGTGGCGGTCTTCACACCCGAGGTGAAAAAGTATTTCATCTCATAAATTCCCTGGGGAGTATCCATATACTTGCCGGAGACGGCGCGGCTCACCGTGGTTTCGTGCACCCCGACAACCTCGGCGACCTGCATCATGGTAAGCGGTTTCAGATGCGAAACGCCGTGATCCATGAACTCCCGCTGCCGGTTCACGATTTCCCTGGCAATGTTCAGGATGGTCTCCTGACGCTGATAGAGACTTTTGATGAGAAACTTCCCAGCCCGAATCTTGTCGCGGATGTAATCGCGGACCTCGGAAGAACTGGCCGCCTGAGCCATCAAATCCTTGTAGGTATTACTGATGCGCAAATGAGGTATATGATCGCTGTTGTTGGTCACGACATATTCATCGGCCACTTTGCGAACCGTTATTTCCGGAACCACATATTGCGAGGCTTCGGTCATGAATTCACGGCCCGGATTGGGCTCGAGCCGCGCGATGCGCGCCGCCGCGTCCTGGACGTCATCCAGGCTTAACTCCAACAAACGGGCAATTTCCGGAAATCGTCGCTTGCCCAGGGCCTCCATATGATCGCGAAGCATCCGATACTCGAGGCTCTCCTGTTTGCCAGCGCGTTCGAGTTGGAGCATGAGGCACTCGCGCAGATCTCGGGCTCCGACTCCCGGAGGATAAAAAGTGGTCTGAATCAGCCGGAGAACCTCGGAAATCTTTTCGACCGGTATGTTGGTGGCAAAAGCCAATTCATCCTGCGAAGCCTGGAGATAACCGCGATCATCGATGTTGCCAATAATCATCTCCGAAACGGGCCGCAATTCCTCGGGCAGATCGCTCAAGCGCACCTGCGACAACAGGTTTTCCTGCAACGAGGATCCAGCCACCAAGGAGTCGAACATGTACTGGCGTTTTTCCTCTTCTTCTTCCACCTGGCGCAAGGGAGCGTTCGTCTGGCCAAATTGATCACGCCATTCCTGATCGATCTGAGCCAGTTTCTCGAACTCCGCCTGGAAATCGTCCACCGGATCGCCCGCTCCCTGTTCACTCACCGGATCCAGGATGACATCTGAGGGCGGCTCAGCCGGATCCAGGGATCCCATCCCTTCCGAATCCATCTGCAGAACCCGTTCCTCACCCATCGGCTCCAGGCTGGGCACCTCCTCTAAGACAGGATTCTGCTGCAATTCCTGTTCGACCAGCGCTTTCAGCTCAAGGGTCGGCGCCTGGAGCAAGGCCAGGGATTGCTGCAACTGAGGAGCAAGCACCTGAGCCAGCGCCATTTTCTGAGATAGATAGAGGCCCTGAGCCATGGCTCGGAGTATAAGGCTTTCCAAACCGCTTTCAAGCCAGAAACCGGCATAAATATTGCTAACCCCTCAATTTCTGTTGCCGATCAAGCCCCTGCCCCTTACTTTTCCGCGGTGTCGATTTTGTTCACAGTCTTGGGCAGCGGTTCGGCCGGCAACAGCAGTTATCTGGAATACGGCGAGACCCGCCTTCTCATTGACGCCGGCTTGAGCGCCCGCCAAATCCGCCAGCGCCTGGCTCAAATCGGCCGTTCTCCCGAAACTCTCACCGGGATCCTCATCACCCACGAGCATTCCGATCATATCGATGGATTAAGCGTCCTTGGGGCCAAACTCAAGATCCCCGTCTTCTGCAACCGCTTGACGCGCGACGGCATCGAGGACCATCTGCAGACGCCCCTCGATTACCGGCTCTTCGCCACGGGATCGGCCTTCGCCGTTGGAAGTATTGGAATCGAAAGTTTTACCGTCCCGCATGACGCGCAGGATCCGGTCGGTTTTCTATTGCACGCGGGATCCTTTGATCTGGGATTTGTCACCGATTTGGGCCATGCAACCAAGCTGGTTCTCGAACGCATTCGGTCCTCGAACCTGCTGGTTTTTGAAACCAACCACGATGTAAAAATGCTGCAGGAGGATCCGCGCCGTCCCTGGAGTCTCAAGCAGCGGATCCTCAGCCGGCACGGCCACCTGTGCAATGAGGACGCGGCCGAGGCCATTGAACAAATCATGTCCAGCCGGTTGAGCCATCTTTTCCTGGGACATCTCAGCCGGGACTGTAATCGCCCCGAGCTGGCCCGGCGAGTGATCATGAAGAAACTCGATCAGATCGGCGCGCACCACGTGCAACTCACCGTCACCGACCAGGCGACACCCACGGCCATACTCGAGATCAACCCCTCTCCTGTTCCCGCCGCAACCGTCCCGACCGCCAGCCTTCGATGAGCTTTTGAGTTTCCAAATCTCAACCCATGCGATCCTCGATCTCGTCGGCTTCCAGGGGAACGTCAGCCGAGAGATCCACGTTCCCATCTTTGGTGATTAAAATCATGTTTTCCAGTCGGACTCCCATCGATTCTTCGGGAATGTAAATGCCCGGCTCAACCGTAAGCACCCAGCCCGGCTGAAAGGGCTCGTGGAGAAACCCGACATCGTGCACGTCCAGCCCCAATGGATGCCCCACACCGTGCATGAAGTATTTCTTCAGGGCGGGTTTATCAGGATTCTGCTTTCGCACATCCGAGGGTTTGAGGAGGCCCAGGCGCAGCAGCTCTTCCTGCATGTGGGCTTCGGCTGCCTTCTGCCAGTCCCGATGCAATATCCCAGGCACCGCCGCCCGGCTGACGGCTCGCAACACACGCAACACCGCCTGATAAACCTGTCGCTGGCGCCGTGTAAAACGTCCGCCGACCGGAATGGTTCGGGTTAAATCGGCGTTGTAATTGCGATACGCAGCCGCCACATCCATCAGCAACAGATCGCCTTTGCGGCAAGTCTGGTCGTTCTTCAAATAATGCAGGGCGCAGGCGTTTGCCCCGGCGGCGATGATCGGCGAAAAGGCAAAACGACAGTGGTTGCGAATATACTCATGGGCGTACTCGGCTTCAACCTCGGCCTCGTTCACCCCCGGTTTTACAAACCGCAGGACCCTCAGAAAAGCCTTCCGTGAAATCCGGCAAGCCTGCTGCAGCAGGGCAATCTCGGGCTCCGATTTCACCACGCGCAACTCATGCATCAAGCGCGCCAGCCGATGGTATTGATGCAGGGGATACCGCTTCTGGCAGGCCGCCACAAAACGCGCGTCGCGGGTCTCCACTTCGATCACGGCCCGCTTGTGTTCGTTGCTGTTCAGGTAAACATGCTCCGCCTCGCACATCAACTGATGAAAGACCGTCGGAAACTCGGATAACCACTTCACGGTCTGAATGCCCGACCGCCGTGTCGCTTCCTCCTTCGATACCTTTTCTCCCTCCCAAATCCGCAGATCCGGCACCGGCTCGCGCAGGAAGAGGATTTGCCGCTGTTTCTCGTCGAAAGCATCTGGAGCCATCAGCAGGATGGTTTCCTCCTGCTCGATGCCGGTCAGATAAAACAAATCCGAGTTGGGATGCAGCCGCAGAGTGCCATCGGCGTTCGTCGGCAGCACGTCATTCGCCTGGACCAGAACCAGCGAGTTCCTCAACAGCTTCTTCCTCAAACGCTCGCGGTTGCCCCGGAATAGATCCACTGGGATATTCATGGCCCAGATATTGGACTTCCTGCCCCGGCACTCAAGGAAATCCCGTCCGATTTTTTTTGAAAAGCGACGGTCCCTGGATCATATTGGTCCCAAGTGGCGCGGGGATATTGAAAAACCCGGTCTGCGACAGACCGAACCCGTCGCCCCCTGAGAAACGATGTGATATGACACTGGCTATTATGATCATTGATCAATACTGGTGGTTATTTGCAATCCCGGGTTTAATCTTGGGCTTTTACGCCCAGATCAAGCTCAAATCGACTTACGGACGCTACAGCCGGGTGGCCACTCAATCGGGAATCACCGGAGCCGAGGCGGCCCGTGAAATCCTGGATCGTGCCGGATTGACTGCCATGCCTGTTAACGAGGTGGCCGGGCACCTGACAGATCATTACGACCCGACCAAAAAAGCCCTTTTCCTCTCCTCCGAAGTTTACCATGGCAACTCGCTGGCCTCCGTCGGAGTCGCCGCCCATGAAGCGGGACATGCCTTGCAGCACCAGGCCGCTTACGCTCCCATGAAACTGCGGATGGCCCTGGTTCCCATCACGGGCATCGCCAGCCAAGCCTGGCTTTGGATTACAGTCCTCGGCATGATCCTGGGTGGACCTTTCCTGGTAAAATTCATTGGCATCGCCGTCGGAATATTCGCCGTGATCACCTTGTTCCAGATCGTCACCTTGCCGGTCGAATTCGACGCCAGCCGTCGGGCCCGAGAGCATCTGCTGAAGATGGGATTGATCAGCGGACAGGAAAGCGCCGGCGTCCGCCGGGTGTTGAGCGCAGCCGCCATGACCTACGTCGCCGCCATGGTCTCATCCGTTCTCCAACTGCTGCACCTCATCATGATCGCCCGGGGCTCGGATCGCGATTAGCTCAAACGCCGCCTGATCGAGTCCGACCACAGGCACCATTTAAGTGCTTGTTAGTTAGTAACATATAAATATAATCCGGCCCGCCACTGACTGCGGTGCTACTCCGTTACAATTCCCCATTACTCCCGCACAATTCGTCACTACTCGCTTAATAGGATCTTACCAGGTTTTCAAGAGGAACGCTGGCGGAATGGAGGGCATCGATTCGATGCTCTATGACATAGTCTGCTGCAAATGGCTATTTGCTGGAGTTTTCCTGTATGGCCCGCCGGAGCGTTTCCCCCCACTCTGGGGCATGATCGGCGAGAGTCGAGAGGATTTGCTCCTTAACACCACTATGCACCATTCCGTGGCACGACCGGACAAATTCAGCGACCACATGGTATGCGTGTTCGGCAGGAAAATCGGGGTCCCAACCGAGAGCTCCTTCTGAGTTGACATCTTTTGCTTGATATAATCCCAATACAATCCCGATACCGATTATCTCAGCCGTTGAGGCCAAATTAAGTTCGCACCGCCGCTTCATATCAGCAACCAAGTCTTCCAATGATTCCTCGAGTAATTCCCTGGCGGCTTCCGACGGTTCCACATAGCCCCATGAATGGGATCCCGCCCGCTCATTCAGGGCTTCGAGGTCGACACCTGTAATGCAAAAAAGCACATCATCGGCAACCTCCTCGACCGAGGGTGAATCCACTAGGTCTTTGGCCAGTTGTTCTGCCTCGGCCCGAATCTCCGGGTGTCTCTCTATGAGTATACGCAAAAGGGATGCCGACTCCTCGTTAGAAAGTCGATCAAGGATTTTGGCCGCAGGATTGGGTGAGAGTATTGGGCAACTGTCCTTGGGAGAACTTGTCTTTTTGCCGTCGTTTTTACTGAATTTTTTTCCATCCATAAACCATGGTGGTTTTTCCCTCACTTTCTAATACTCGTAGCCACGCGCAACCCAATAATGCCAGTCGCTAATGGCTTGTTTGGTCGTGGCGGTAGTTTTGACGCCCTCAATCTGTGACAACGGTATCGCAAGTGTGTCGTCCCCCCATCGGATGGTTACCTTTACTTCGTGGGCGCAGTCCTCGGAGTCTGCAAGGCCCACCACCTCAATCTCCTGTCCGACACGCAAGGGCGAACTGGCCTTCTTGCTAATACATCTGGCCTGAAATGGAAATTTCAGAACATCCTCCAGATAGCAATACCAACCCCATAGCACGTTCGGATTCATCGTAGGCATCGACGACGATCTCTATTTCAATGCGATCTTCCCGATCCCTATCAATTTGCTGGCGTTTCACGTCAGTGAATTTATCAATCACCGAGGAAACCGTCACCCAAAACCTCGAAGAGCGCACAAATTCGCCAACGACTGGACAACCGGATTCCATCGACATATGTCCCTATTTCAGGCACGTTCAGGATCGTGACCGTCCAGGAAAAGCCACCTGAATTCTCTGGGGAAGGCGAAGACCTTACTGCCGCAACTCCTTCGGGACTCGTGACGCAAGCATCCTCGCCCGAAGACAAAATCAGGGTATTCCGATCTTTGTTTCGGGGGCGCGAGGATGTCTATCCGCGTCGTTTTGAAAGCCGCAAAACCGGACGAGCCGGTTACCAACCGGCTTGCGCCAACGAATGGGTGCGTGGCTTGTGCGACAAACCAAGAATCAAGTGCGGCGATTGTGCGCACCGTCGCTGGCTTCCGGTAACAGATGAGGTGGTTCGTTGTCATCTCTCCGGTCGCGATCCACGCGGGCATGATTTCGTCATGGGAGTCTATCCCATGCTGCTTGATGAAACCTGCTTTTTTCTTGCAGTCGATTTCGATGGCGAACACTGGCAAAACGATGCAAGGGCCTTTCTGGAATCCTGCCGTTGGTTGGAAGTTCCGGCGGCCATTGAACGTTCACGCTCGGGTCAGGGTGCTCACACCTGGCTGTTTTTCGAAGAACCGATTCCCGCGCGGAAGGCCCGAAATCTGGGATCCTATCTGTTAACCCAAACGATGGAACGTCGTCCGGACATTGGGTTGCGATCTTACGACCGACTTTTCCCGAACCAGGATACGTTACCCAAAGGCGGTTTTGGCAACCTCATCGCATTGCCGCTCCAGCACCCGGCGCGAGATCGAGAGAACAGCGTTTTTCTGGATGAGCAGATGACTCCTTACTCGGACCAGTGGGCCTATTTATCATCAATCAAAAGGATCAGTCGCCAGCGAGTGGATCGGATCGTGCAAGAGGCCGAGAGCCGAGGCCAGATCGTTGGTGTTCGGCCGGTATTAACGATGGAGGACGACGATGACGCTCCTTGGACTGCACCCCCTTCTCGTCGGCCAAAAGTGCTCCCGATCACCGGGCCATTGCCCGAAGATTTGGAACTGGTGCTTGGAGACCAGGTTTACGTCGCCAAGGAAAACCTGCCACCCGCACTCCGCAATCGTCTTTTGCGATTAGCGGCCTTTCAGAATCCCGAGTTCTATAAGGCGCAGCACATGCGGTTGCCGACCTATGCCAAGCCTCGAATCATTGCCTGCGCCGAAGATCATCCCCGGCATCTGGCTCTGCCTCGGGGGTGCCTGGAAGAAACCAAAGCTTTGTTGCAGGCTTTGAGCATAAGGGTCCATGTGCGCGATGAGCGATTTACGGGCAAGGCCTTGAACGTGGCCTTCCAGGGTGAACTTCGCCAGGAACAGCTTGCGGCTGCGCGAGCCTTGATTGCCCACGACACCGGCGTTCTGTCTGCAACCACGGCTTTTGGAAAGACTGTTATTGCCGCTTGGATTATTGCCCAGCGCGACGTCAATACGCTGGTGCTGGTTCATCGTCAGCAATTGCTGGAACAGTGGGTTGAGCGTTTATCGCACTTCCTCGGAATCGAGCCCAAAGCCATCGGACGCATCGGTGGCGGGCGCAAGAAGATCACTGGATCCCTCGATGTGGCCCTAATTCAAAGTCTGGTCCGCAAGGGAGAGGTCAAAGATTTAGTAGGAGCCTACGGTCAGGTTATCGTGGATGAATGCCACCACTTGTCCGCGCACAGCTTTGAATTGGTTGTCCGCCGAGCCAAGGCTAAATACGTAACTGGCTTATCGGCGACAGTAACACGCAAAGATGGACATCACCCCATCATCTTCATGCAGTGTGGTCCGGTGCGCTATCGTGTCGATGCCCGCCAGCAGGCAGCCAGCCGGCCATTTGACCATCACGTATATGTTCGGCCCACAAGTTTTCGGGATCCTGAACCACCGGATTCGGATCAGCGCGTTCAATTTCATCGTCTGTATGAGGCGCTAATGAATGATGAGAAACGTAATAAACTGATCTGCGAGGATGTCATCAACGCCTTGAACACCGGTCGGTTTCCGTTGGTGTTGACCGAACGGACCGACCATCTCCAGAATCTCGCTGAGCAATTGTGTCCTGAAAATGCGCAGGTGATCATTCTGCAAGGAGGCATGGGCAAGAAAGCACGACAGGCCGCAGCCGATCACATGGCCGCGAATCCGACCGGATCCGGACAAGTGCTATTGGCCACCGGGAAATACATCGGCGAGGGATTTGATCATCCCCGATTAGACACTTTGTTTCTGGCGCTTCCAGTTTCGTGGCGAGGAACGATCGCTCAGTATGTCGGACGATTGCATCGCCTTTACGAAGGCAAACGCGAGGTGCGCGTTTATGACTATGCTGATTTGAATGTGCCTGTGCTGGCCAAGATGTTTGACCGCCGATGCCGCGGATATGAGGCGGTGGGATATTCCATTTTATTGCCGGCAAGCGCCGTCCCCGGCTGGCCGTCCGAGGTTCCGCTGCCCGTCGATCCAGAATGGAAGAAAGATTATGCGGCCAGCGTTCGTCGCTTAATCAGCGATGGTGTCGATGTACCGTTGGCCAGCCTATTTGTCCACGCCGCGCTGAAACCATCGCCGGACGCCGCAGGGGTGGCGCGAGCGCGGAGCGCGATCGAAGCTTTCCTATTTCGACGCCTGGAATCGTTGCCGGCCACCGTTGGGCTATTTCGACTCAATGTCAACTTGCCCATCACTTTCAATGGGTCAGGAGAGATGGAAGTGGATCTGCTGTGCGAGAGTCGTCGTGTCGCGGTTGAGTTGGATGGGGCACAACATTTGTCCGATCCTGATGCTTACCGGCGCGATCGACGAAAGGATGCTTTGCTTGAGGAACATGGCTACTTCGTGTTGCGGTTCTTAGGTGAGGATATCGGCAAGCACCTGGACGCGGTTTTGGATACGATTTTAAGGGCTTTGGCGCATCGCCCCATAAACAGCCCGTCCTATTGAACAAAGGTTTCTTGTTTCGATTTCATTCAGCGGTCCTGGCGACTCCACTTTCGCAGGCCTAGACTCACGTGTTGGAGGAACTATGCCCAGGAATTTGCTGTTTCGGTTATTACGATTGTTTCGTTGCTTTCGTTTGGATTATGGGGTAGATTAGGATCATGAAGATCACAGAAAACCGGTTTGATCCGTCGGCATTGACGACGAAGCAATTGCGTGAGCTTGACCGCCTAAGCGAGGCGGTCCTGGCAGATGAGCGACCCGCTCTGGTGGGGCAGGAAGGAGTGCGCATGGAATTGCCGGAGCCCATCTTTCACCTATTGGTACGGGTGGTGCGTACTATGCGCGAGGGCAAAGCCGTGGTGCTGCTGCCGGAGAGCGAAAGCATGACCACCCAGGCCGCTGCCGATTTTCTTGGCGTATCGCGTCCATTCCTGGTGGATTTGCTGGAAAAGGGAACAATTGCGCACCACAAAGTAGGGACACACCGCCGAGTATATCTGAAAGACTTAATGGAATACCAGCGCCAGCGAGATTCTCGCCGGCGGTCGACATTGGATGACTTGCGCCGCCGTGTCGAGGCTGCCGGACTGTATGAAAAGCGAATTCCTACCGAATGAATGCCAATTTTAGGGTGGTTCTGGATGCCTGCGTGCTGGCAAACTTCGGCTTGTGCGATTTGTTCTTGACGCTGGCGGAAACACCACGGCTTTACCAACCGATGTGGAGCGGGGAAATCTTGGATGAAGCCCAGCGCACTCAGACAGGCAAACTGGGATGGCCAGAAGAGTTGGCGAAGTCGTGGCGAGAGGCGGTGGAGTCGGCATTTCCCGAAGCGATGGTAAACGGGGAGGAATCGTTACTGTCGGTCTGCACCAATCACGAGAAGGATCGCCATGTGCTGGCGACAGCGGTTCGTGGCCATGCTGAATTGATCGTTACAAGCAACCTGAAACATTTCCCACCAGAAAGCCTCAAGCCATGGGATGTGAACGCGTGTTACCCGGCGGATTATCTCATCACATTGTATTCGCTGAATTCAGGGCTGGTGTTGGCCCGGTTGGAGGAGATTGCGCGGAAGCGCAAGCGCACGCCAGAAGCACACTTGGCTTATCTCGGGAAGAGCGTGCCAGCCTTGGCAGCACACGTGGCCGAGGCCGTCGGATGGGAGTTGCCTGAAGGTGAGTTTTGAGAGCTTCGAATGGGATTCGTAGTGTGCCTAAAAGTGTGCTTACCCGAGTTAAGCGTTCGATGAAAAACCGTTCCAAGAGTGTGGCAAAGCTCATGGGTTTCATGGTGGCCATAGGTGTTTTTGCTTACCGCTCGGCCGTCACTGGTCAACCAGAACGGATCAAAGTCGAAATTAATTTGCGGGAGCCACTGGTTCTACCTGCGGAGGCGCGTCCGGCACGGACGCTGCTAATCAGCAAAATTAGGGGAAAACCAGCCGTGTCAGAATTCTCGGTCCAGGCGATTGCCTTGAAGGAGGCATTTGCCGAAAAATCCGCGCTGCACGAACGCACCGGCAACCAACGATCCGCGATTTCTTTTATCCATGGGCCATGACTTCGGTGTCTCGGCATCCAAATTGCAGAAAATCAGCCACTACGACCAGGCAGCCTTAACATAAACCCACCTTGTATTCACCACTTTGGGACTCTGGGACTTGATTCAATCTGCTGATTTTGTTTCGCTGAAGTTTCGGCAATTTGGCATACTCGTTGAAGATGAGTTCGCTGGCGATTGAATTATTCCGGGAAGTGCGCCCGGGGCTGTTCCGAGTCCTCGCGGGTCCGAATGCAAGGACGTACGTTGATGTGCTTGATGCCTTGGAGCTTGAATCAACCCATCGCCATGAGGGTATGAGCCGCGAAGAGGCCCTGGCCATTGTTGTGGATGTTTTGGAACAGCATCCCGATTTTTTGCCCGATCAGGAAGAAATGGGCGCTGAAGAGGCTGGTGAATTTGTGGCCCTGCCCCCAAAGGAGTTCGCCCGGCGAGTGCTTGATTATCTCGCGCGCAAGGATGTTGGCTGGGTTGAGGATGTTCAACTGCCAGATTGGCAGCGTCGTATCCAATTTGATGCCCATGGGGCAATCTTACTGGACGCGCTGCGGCGCATCGCCCGTCCGGACGCGGCCGTTTTCACCGATCCGTTCGTGGGAGTGTGTGCAACCCTAGCTAATGTGGACGCCTTTGCCAAAGAGCCTTT
Organism: Verrucomicrobiota bacterium; assembly: GCA_022709905.1. GTDB lineage: Bacteria > Verrucomicrobiota > Verrucomicrobiia > Limisphaerales > UBA1319 > JAKLHY01. The sequence goes on from JAKLHY010000050.1 coordinate 27,874, forward strand.
CAGCCATCTGGAGAATTGCCTGAAGGGCGCGATGGACGGATTGCGCGAGCTCCGAGGCATGGGGAAAAGCATCGAGCGATTCATCCGGCGCCAGTTGGAAGCTCGCACGTTGGGAGAGAGTTATGCGGTCGTCTTTGATCAATATTCAGAGCAAGTCGGTCACGAGTGCTACGCCGGACTTGTTCGCGCTCAGCTTCCCGCCCGTCTCGATGCCGCCCGGGAACGGATTCGACAAATCCTCGGCGATCCCGATTTGCTGCACAAGATGCAGGCGGAGGTGATGTGCCGGGAAGATTCAGAAGCCGCTCCCGCAATGGCCCGTGTGCGCACCCATCTGCAAGAGCTCGAAGACAAGCTGGATTTCGTTCAGCCGTTGGCCGATGAGATCGATCATCGGACAGCAGAATTCACGCGACGTTCCCTGGCCCGCTCGCGATATTTGCAGGAGGTGGTTGGGGAACGCCGCAGCCAGATCAAGGAATTCTTTGAAAAGATCAATAGCACTTTTCCCGGCCAGCGTTTGGTGGATCTTGAGGAACTGAAGGACTTGCCGCCACTTCTCTTGCCCAACTCCAAACTACTCGCCGGGCGAGATTCGCTCTATGAACCACCCCGGCGATGGACGATGGAAGAGAATGCTCCGGTTGACGATGAAATCAGCGAAGCCATGCGCGACCATGCCAAAGCCCAACTGGGCGGCGCGATGCGCAATTCTTTGACCGTCGCTCGTGCCAACCGTTTCGTTGCCCAACTGGCTGGAGGCAAAGGCACTCGAATTGCCAGCCGTGATCTGCCCATTCGAAACGAGGATGACATGGATGATTTGGTGGCGTTGCTGCTCCATGCCGAATCCTCGGAGTCGCGCTACCGAATTGAAGTGCCCTCCGCTCATGACGAATCCGGGCCTCCTGAAAAGGATCGCAAACTCACCTACACCTTTGACCGTTTTTTCATCATCAAGAAATGAACAGCGATATTAATCCCCCAACTCCGGCACCGCTGCTGCGCCTAACCGATTCGGATCGCGTTTGCTTGGGTGAGGCGTTGCAGGCACTGTTGGCCCATGGGTCCATCCTCGGCCTCGAATCAGGCGACGGCGTTCTTTACGCCTGGTCTCGGCAGAACTTCGATTGGCTTCGTGAAATGGCAGCGCTGATTGGACTCGCTGTGTCGATGGAACACGAGAGTCGGCTCATCCAAGCAGTGCCTGAGCGTCCCGCCTTGACCCTTAACTTGCGACAGGACGTCACCATCGTGCTGCTCGCCTTGTGGTATGAATACGACACCCAGGTTCGTGATCACGGTGCAGCGCAGGTGACTATGACAGTGGAACAACTCAATCAACTGCTCAAAGAAAAATTGCTCCCCGACCTCAAAAGTCAGCCCAGCGCCGGTCGGATGCTGGAGATTCTGCGGCAGGCCCAGCGCTTCAATCTAATCAGGTTTGAACCAACCCAACCTTTTCAGCAATCACGGATTGAAGTTCTAAAGACCCTGCCGCGGGTGATTCAATTCAATGAGATCGCCGAGTGGACGCGAACAGCGGATTTGCACAAAAACCCGTCAGCAGCCCTATCAGCCGTCGGCGAAAACGGGGGTGAAGTGGAGGACGTCGAGCCATGAGCCGCGCCATCAAGCTGACTCGCATCCACGCCATCAATTGGTATGGCTACAACGATTCACTGCCAATCGAGGGTAATCTCCTCCTTGCCGGTGTCACCGGCTCGGGAAAATCCGTGTTGATGGACCTGATCATGACGGTGCTGGTCGGGACGGATACGGCCCATCGTCATTTCAACCGCTCCGCTACGGGCGGTCAGTCAGACCGCACGGTCAAGAGCTACTGTTTGCTCGACACCAAACGGGAAGAAAACGGCGTCGAGCAATACCTCCGTTCATCGGCGATCACCTATATCGCCCTGGAATTCTCCTGGCCGCACAAGGCGACGGATGAAGAGCGGATCGAGACGTGGGGGCTGCGCATTGAATTTCGAAACACGGCGGAAAATCAAGGCCACATCAAGCCGTTTGTTGTGTATGGCCCGCTGGAAAAGGCAGATTTTTTGGATGCCGAACGCCGACCGCTGGAGGCGGTCGAGTTCAAGCATCTGGTGGAGAAGAGTCGCGACGGAAGATTGTTCGAAACGCAAGATCAATACCTGAGAGACATGGCGATTGACCAGCACCTGAATTTCAATCGGGCAGTGCTTAGCTCGCTTTTGCCCCAGGCGATGTCTTTCACCAACTTGAAGAGCTTCGACGAATTCTGCCGCCGTTTCATCTTGCCGGACGACAAATTGAACGTGGCCGACGTAGTTGCCAGTTACCGCAATTTCAAGGCCTACGAAAACGACCTGCGCGCCTTGTTCGATCAACAAAGCCGTTTGGAAAACATCAGGGATCTGCATCGGGAGCACACGGCTGCCGCGCGTGACCGTGTGGTGGCGCGCTGGCTCTCCTCCGAACTTGCCCACCAACATGCCGCCAATCGGGTTCGTGAACACGAGGAACACCTGCAAAACGAACGAACGGCATTTGCGGAGGAAGAGGCCCGTATCGGCGAATTGGACAGGCTCATTGGTGAACGTAAAAGCCGCATCAAAAGCGAAGAGGCTGCTTTGAAAGCCTTGCCCGGTGGCGACCTTTATCTTGAATTGCAGGAACAAAAGAAACGGCTGGTCGCAGAGAGTAGCCGGCTAAGGGATGTAGGAAACACGGTTGATTCGGCCCTTAGAAACCGCGTCCAAAAGGCTCGCCAGTGGCTGAAGGAGGTACAAACCGCGCCCTTATCCGAACCCATGGACACGGCCCCCATGGAGGCCGCCATCAAGAAACTCGAAGGTTGCGCCAAGGAGCAAACTGAGCCGTCTCTGGCAGGCATTGGCAGTGGGGCCGGCGACCTGAAAGCTGCGCTGAGCCGCGCGATTGGCCCGACGGAGCGCAAACTCCGGGACATTCGCGATCAGAAAGGATTGTTACGTGATGAAGTGACCTTGCTGGCGAACGGGCAATTGCCCTTTCCCACGACGGTCCTCAACATCCTGAATCAGAACCTGCCAGCCGGAGGCCGTACTCCGCCTGCCCAGCCGCTCTGCAAACTGTGCGAGGTGGCCGACGAGGAGTGGCGCGCTGCCATCGAGGTCGCGTTCAATCGAAAATTCGCCATTGTCGTAAGCGACGCCGACTACCCGGCAGCGGTCAAAATCTATCAAGGGCTTCAAGCCGAGTCACCGCGGGAATCGCTGATTCATCCGGGCAAGGCGCTGCGTTTGGCACGCCCAGTAAAGCCCGGTTCGCTGGCGGAGAAATTGCGGGCCGAGCATCCTGTTGCCCGAGCCATCGTCAGCAACCTCTTCGGGGAATTGATGTGCGTCCAGCATGTTGACGATTTGTCGAACCAAGATTTTGCCATTCACAAAGACGGCTTCATGACTCGCGGCGCATTTGTCGAGCGGCGGCGGTATTACGACGGGATGCCGTTCGTTGGTCTGCGCGGATTGGAAAAACAACTGGCTCTCAAGCGTGGTCTGCTGGCCGATGTTGAGTCCCAGGAACGCCAACTGGCTCCCGTGGTCAACGCGATTCAGGGCATCATCGACCATGCGATCGAGTTCATACCCGCTCATGCCTCGCTGGTTGGCGACTTGCGGGAGGCGCAACGGCTTCCCGACGTAGAGGCTCAGCTGAAACAAGTGCTTGCCCGCCTGAATTCTATCGACCGGGGTAGCTTTGAAGAAAAGGAAAAGCAACTGGCTGCTCTCAACTCGGAATTGACGACTTGGGAAACGGAGCAGCGCAGGCTGCTTCAAAGTCAAAAACGAGGCGATATCAAACGGCTCGAAAACGAGTTGCATGCGGCGAGAGAGCGGGAAACATCGACCTTGCGTGCCTTTGAACGGCTTAAACAGGACATCGAAGATATATCCGTTCATGCCACCCGCTTGAACGAATGGCGCGCCGAAATCACGTCCACGTTTCCAAGCCTCGATGCCGCCGCCAGCGAGTTTGGCCGGCTGGAACGTGAGGCAGACAAGCAGGCCGAGGTGGGGTGGGAGAAACTGAAGGCCGCGCGACACGAGTTGGCTTTGGCTTACCGAAAGTTCGAAGATCTCACTCCCGAATATCCTTCCAACGAGCCGTGGACCAAGTTGCTGAGCCAAATTGCCGAGGCGAACATTCCCGATTATAAGACCAAAGCGGAAGCCGAACGCAAACGTTGGGAACAACTCTTCCGCAGCAACGTTCTCCAGCGGATGGACCAGGCCCTGCGACGGGTGAATGACACAATTGTGTTGCTCAACGACCACCTAAAGCAACCCATTGGCAATGACCGTTATCAGATCGAGCGCCGGCAGAACCCTGACTTTCGGCTGTATCGCCAACTCATCGATCTGAACTCGCAATTTCAGGACGACGGACTGTTCTACCAGGCTGTGCAGGGGCAACTGCAAGACGCGTTGGATCACTTTTTGAGTGTCTTGACGAGCGAACAGGACAGCGCCGAAGCCGCGCACCTTTTGGACTACCGGCAATATTTCGATTACGACCTCCTCGTTTGGGACTCGCGTGATGCCCAGTCAACGCCGGTGAGCGTGGACAAGCAGAGCGGAAAGATGAGCGGTGGCGAAAACCAGTCGCCCTACTTCGTGGCTATCCTGGCAAGTTACCTGCGCGCCTACAAACGTCACGAACGTCGATGGAATGACCCCTCGCTTGCGCTGGTGCCCATCGATGAAGCCTTTTCCAAAATGGATACGGGACGGATCAAGGATTGTATCGAGGCCATCAAGGCCCTGGACCTTCAAGGGTCCTTCTCGATGAGCACCGGCAACGTCCCGGCCGCATTCAGCTTGTGTGACCAACTGATTGTTGTCTCCCGCCACGAGGAACGCCGCGGCAACCGGCCTCATATCCGGAATGTTCCCGTGAATATACTCCGGGACTCGGAGGAAGGACGTGAGTGGATGAATGAGCACGCCTGAGCCTTGAAACATCCCTCCCCAGTTCTCCAGAGTCTGGCGCGGCTCTATGCCGAATCGAAAGCAGGGCGGACGGGCGCTGGCCAGCGTGATTTCCTCGTCGATTTCAAGGAATTGCTGGCCGATGCCGGCTGCCAGGATGGCGATGACCGTTCAATGGCTATCCGCCAACTCAAGGACTTAGATGGTTCCCTCCTTTTCCTGGAAGGTCCGCGTCGCGATTCGGATATAATCCACCAGGTGCGGTTCCCGCCAGCCAATGAGGCGCAACTCTTTTCCTTATTGGAAAGCCCGTCTCCCACCCGCCGGCGGGAACTTCTGGCGAAGCAATTCTCTGCGGCGTCCCGGTTTGAAGTTCCCGAACGCTGGCGCGAGTTTTGGCGAAACTTTTGTGGTGATTTGGCAGAAGCAGCGTTGCGGGGAAATGCCATCGCTCCCTTCTCCCGTGATGATTTACAGGGTAATGCTGAATTATTGGCCGTGGTTCCACGTTTGCTGAAGTGGGAGCAGGAAGGCGAGGAATCGCTATTGCGATTTGCGAGTTGTGTTCTTACAGGCAATTCGAAGCGCCTGGGAGAACTGGCCGCCGAGGGCGCCGACGGCCGACATTCTGGAAAACTCGGTGCGATCCTGGATCGTGTGACGGGCGGAAAGCTCCGGTGCATTGAAGATGTCGGCATTTCACAATCGCCAAGGTTCGTTCTTGTTCACGGCCCCTTGCGCCTGCTTCTCCAGGATGAGTGGCTAGACCTTGGCAAGCTTCGGGGTCCCGTACGTTTGTCGGATACAGACATAAAACACGCCTCCCGGATCGAGACCGGTGCGCTTCGATGCGTGACGGTGGAAAACGAAACCAGCTTTCACGAACTGGCGAAACTGGGATCGGGCGAACTCCTGGTCTGCACCAGTTATCCGGGGTCCGCGACCGTTGCTTTTCTTCAGAAACTCACGAGCACACTGGAGTTTTGGCACTTCGGGGACACCGATCCCGAGGGCTTTGATATACTTCGCGACCTGCGCGAGCGCTCCGGCCGGTCGTTCCGTGCATTGCACATGAAATGGCGTTCCTGTGCCGCCGGCGAGCCTCTTAAGCCAGCTGAGAGACGACTCCTGCACACGCTTATGGATTCTGAGTCAATGGCAGCAGAACGCCCAACCCTCAGTCAAGTGTTAGAAGCTGGAAACAAGGGCAACTTTGAGCAGGAATCGCTGGGGAGGCCCAATCGGAAGAACTGGCCGTTCTACGATTGAATGAATCTTTCGACTTTCCTCTACCTTCATCTGACCTTTCTTCTTTGCCTGTAAGTTACCTTGACTTCATGGATGACAGTCCTCCGAGTCCGCAAGGCCCAGAACCTCGATTTCCTGCCCGACGCGCAAGGGCGAGCTGGCCTTTTTGCTGATGCATCTGGCTTTCAATGGAAATTTGAGAACGCTCTCCAGATAGCAATGCCAGCGCATTGCTCGTTCGGATTCATCGTAGGCGTCTTCGATGATTTCCATTTCGATGCGCTCTTCTCGATCCTTATCAATTCGCCGGCGTGCCATGTGAACAATCGGGAAATTACGCCTCCCATGGCCCCTTAAGGGTGTGCCTAAAACTGTGCCTAACTGTGTCTAAAAGTGTGCTTAACCGAGTTACGTCGAATTTTGACGGTGTACGCGCAAATTGTGCTGGAGTAGTCACTTGGAATCAGTTAAAAAAGCCCCGATTTGAGCATAAAAAGGCCCGAGTCCGACCTCCGGCATAATTAACGACTGCACAGCCGTTTGTTGGTTCGATTCGCTTCGCATAACCCTTGCGATCGATTCTTGATCCGACCGCTTTTAATTCTGCGCTCACGCTCAGATCAGCACTGCATTTTATTGCTTGCACTTCCATATAATCCCTTTATATCCACTTTTTTAATGAAGCTATTTGTTTCTATTGCATTACTTTTAATTACTCTATGTCTTGGATGTGAAACGAGACAAATTCTGGACCAGGCAAAAGGCAAACTCGATAGCACGATTGGAGAGGCCAAACTACGTCAGTAGGCTATTGATGTAATGGACAAATATAGAAATAACGAAAACAATGGGGTCAAATCCATATTGTTTACATATTATTCACCGGCACATCCGTTTTCAGGGGCGCTTTTCTCCCCGCTCCTGGCTAAGCCTTCGACGCATCTTTTCCACAAACCGCACCTTGTCCGCGTCCTTCTCAAGCCCGGCGGCAAACCGCCGCACCGCCTGCGCCGCCGCTCCATATTTCATCCCTCCGGCCAATCGCACAACGTCCGCCAACCGTTGCTGCCCATACCGCACCGCCACGTAGATCGTTCCGTCCCGATCCCAATCCCCCCAACTCTCGACCATCTGTGCCCATCGCTTCCCCCGTAACGCCTCCGCCGCCGCGACAATCTCCGGCCACCCTAGACGGCTGGTCCGTTGAATCTGCCGCACCGACGTCATCACCGTTCCATCCACCCTCTTGGACTTCAATCCCTTCAACAATCCTTGGGCATACTCCTGGCTGCCCAATACCAGCCCGCCGATCAATCCCGTCCACGGGCTATCGATCCACCCCTGTCGAACCGGGGCTTCGGTGTATTGCCGCAGCGCCTGCCGCTGTTCCTCCCGGCTCCGTCCGCCACAACCGGCCCCAACTATCCCCGTCTGCAGCCACCCCGGCGCCCCCTCCGCCCCCTGATACACCCGCCACGAACTCCACCGATAATCCTTCAACTCCTGCAAACGCTTCCGCACCAGTTCCCCTCCGGGCTCCACCCCGCCCATCCCCCGGGACTGCCGCTGCCGCTCTTTATCCAATCCCAACCGCCCCACGCGCACCGGATTCAGATGCACATAACGCGCCACCTCCACCACCCCGCGCACATCCTCAATCACCATCGCCTTATACCGCCCCTGAAAGACATGCCCGCACAATCGATTCGCCCAGTTGAAGCGACTGCTGTAACTGACGTGCAACCATCGCATGGCCTCGCTCAGGTTGGGCTCCGGTGTCCGCACTACCAAGTGATAATGGTTGTCCATCAGCACAAAGGCATGCACCTCTAGGCCGAAACGCTCGGACAACTCCGCCACCAACCCCAGAAACCGCCGCCGGTCCGCGTCGGTTCGGTAGATCACCTCCCGCCGATTTCCCCGGCTCGTGACATGATACCACCCGCCGGCCATCAGGATTCTTAAGGGTCTTGCCATTCACCGAGCATGCCCCTGGTTGACCTATCTGTCAATAATATGGTTTTGACCCCATTGACTTTCCCCGTCACTCTACTGGTTCAATCTCAGCCTCCGCTCGCTCGTGACGTTCCCGGACCTGATCGAGCCCATGACCCGCGTCGGGCGCGAGATCCGGATGTTGGAAGATTATTATCTCGAAGGCGACGCGGTGAATCACGAGCGCGTCCTCCGGGACGGCAAACTGGATTGGGACCTGGACGTGGTGGCGGGCCCACGGGGCGCCTTGCTGTTCGCGCTGGACCTCGCTTACACCGCGGATCGCGAGGAACGAGCCTTCCAGTTCGGCCCGCCGCGCGACACCACGTTTCGCTTCCGCGTGCCGGCCTATGTAAGCCCCATCACCGAGGTCTTCCATGTGGATGCCGACGGGCTCGCCCAGGTTGACCACAAGGTGAACGGCGGCATCGTGGAAATCCGCGACCGCGTCAGCCGCGTGGCGGTTTACGTCGCGGCAAAAGCCCCTGGCGAGCGGGATCGCATCGAGGCGCGGCGCCAGGCACTGATTGCCGCCGAGAACGCCATCGGCTTCGACCCGGGCCGCAATCCAACGGACTTGGCCGTTTTGCAGGAAATGGCGCGAAAAAAGCAATGATGACACGCGCACTCACCCTCCTCACCTCCCTGCTGCTCGGGCCACTGGCCGCGCTGCGCGCCGCGGATCTTCACGTGGACGCTCGACGCTGTGCGGGCAGACCTGAAGCTCGAAACAGGCCGCTTGGTCGAGTCGCTCTCGTTCGCGAATGTCCAGACCCGCGACTTCCGGCTTCCGGCGAACAGCCCAGCCCTGAAGGCGGGTTGTTATCCGCGCGGCGAAGTGCCGGGTGCAAAGCTGGGAGCTTTTAACCCATGAACCACCTAACACGGATTCCCTGTTAGCCTCATGTCGACAGCCGACTGTCGCCCAATGAACTGATTTTTTTGCGTAGCCACCTTCCCTTAAGGGTCCGTGCAAAAATAACTTCCGATTTTGGCGGGAGCGCCGCCGGGTCAGATGCGAGGCTCCTGGGCGGGAGTGTATCCTCGGCGATACTCGACCCTCCACGCAACAACGCTGATGACCCGGAACCACCCCGCCCCGGAGGGCTGCGAGGCTGGACATAGGGGACAATTCCACCCGAATTCGCCTTGAATGGCGCCTCCTGCGCGGGCACAGTTCGGCCATGTCCAAAAAGTAAAGCCCTATTGGTCCACGACAATGATAATCCCATCCTTCACCGATCCAATCCTGCGGTCCTTGCCCAAACCAGTCACCTTTCTGGCAGGCTTCACGATGCTCTGGCTGGCCAGCCCGTCCCGCGCCGAACCGATCTCCCTACGGATCTCGGAAACCGCTCCAGGGCGCGCGGAGGTCGTCTCGGGAGGGCGCACATTCCTGACCTCACCGGCAGAAGGGCTATGGTCGGTGGCGACGAACTGGACCGACGGCTGGCCCTCCGGATGGGTTCACACCCGCCCGGAGAAAGTCGAGCAGTCGGGCGATTGGACCATCGTCTCCGGCAAGCTGGCGCTGCATGGCGGCTGGATGGAGGTGCGCGATGCCTATCGCCTCGATCACGACCTTGTGCGCGGCGTGCGCCGCTGGACCTGGACCGGCAAGTAGATGCTGCCTCGCGTAACACTGTCGGTGCGCTGGATCGCGCCGGGTGCGGTGAACGCGAAACCCATGATGCCCGGCGTGGTTGTTTACGGGAATCCCGCCGGTGAGAAGACCGGCAATCACGCAGTCACGGTCCACGCCGGCAAGCCCGGCGACAAGACGTTCTTTGAGGAGCATCGCTTCGCCGCACCCTGGACGAGCGTGGAGTGGAAGGACGGGGAGGCCTTCCGCGCCGTTGCGATGCACACGCTGCCGTCGCCGGCCTACGGCGCGAATCAAAACGACCAGTGGTGGACACTCGGGCTGATCTCGGGCGAGAGCGCGACGGAACTCGCTTCTTTTTCCGGCCCGACGGCGGCCAACGGTCGTAACAGCGTGACGAAGGCGCTGCAAGGCAAGTTCCTCGATTACCCTGACACGTGGCTGAATCTGCGTCCCGGCACGGTGGTCGAGAAGGCCTTCTGGCTCGAGGTCGTGCCGCAGACGGTTGCGGGCAGCGGCTTCCGCCAACCGCTCCGCTCGGCAATGCGGCTGCATCCGATCGGCAGCACAGAGGGCTTGCCGGGCTACGATGAAACCATCCGCGAGAAGTATCGCTTTGCCCTATCGCGCTGGCGCGATCGCGACCCGGATGCAGGATTCGAAATGTATCCCGACTACGTCAAGGGCACGCAGTTCGTCATGGGCTGGTGTGGTCAGGCCGACGCTGCGGGCTACGCGATGCTCGCATTGGCGAACCGCCTCGGCGACCCCGCGATGCTTGACCGCGGCCAGCGCTCGCTCGACTGGCTGACGCGATCGCCGTTTAACGATCACGGCTTTCTGCTCAACTACGACGGCGACACCGGCCAGTGGGAGGACCAGGACCCCGTGTCGCAAGGTCAGGCCATGGAGTCCTTCGCCCGGGCCATCATCGTCGGGCGAAAAAGGCCCGGCGTGAAGACGGAGCGCTGGGAGGAGTTCTTGAAGAAGGCCTGCACGGTGCAGGCGAAGCGTATTCTCCAGCCGGACTGGAAGCCGCGAAATACCGCGGATGCCTTCTTCGTTTCGCCTCTCTGCAAAGGTTTCGCGTTGTTCGGCGACGAGAAGTTCAAGGGCGCCGCCGTCAAGGCGGGCGACTATTTCGCGCAGCGGCATCTCGACATGACTGAGCCGTATTGGGGGGGCACCCTCGATGCGAATTGCGAAGACAAGGAAGGCGCGTGGGCGGCGTTCCAAGCATTCCTGGCGCTGTATGAGATGACACGCGAACAGCGTTATCTTGACTGGGCCGCGCACGCGATGGACGTGACGCTCACTTACACCGTGCTCTGGGACATTGACCTGCCCGCCGGACGCTTGCGCGATCAAGGGCTCAAGACGCGCGGCTGGACAATCGTTTCGGCGCAGAACCAACACCTCGATGTCTTCGGCGTCCTGTTCACACCGGAAATCTGGCGCATGGGCGATTACCTTGGACGCGACGACCTGAAGCGTCTGGCCGCCGTGATGTATCGCTCCTGCGGACAGATGATGGACCCCTACGGCAGCAGCGGGGAACAGATTCAGCAAACCAACTTCGCGCAGCACGGCGACATGTCAAATGTGTTCCGCCTTCGCGGTGGCTACAGCGAAAGCTGGACCGTCTTCTGGATCACCGCGCATTTCCTGAATGCGGCCTCGGAGTTCGAGCGCATGGGTGTGGATCTTGACTAGATCGAAGAATCCATCGCAAAGACCTTGCCCGCCTTGAACGGCGAGACCTGCAACTATCCCACGCTCGCCGGCAACTCCTTGCTGGTGCGCAATGAATTGGTTTGTGCGCTGTGGCTATAGTTTTAGTCGATACACTCTAATTCGTGGCATTGCGACTCCAGGAGGATGGCCCGAAGGTTTTCTGAACAGATCCGCAACCAGCGAAGCCGCTATTGGCCAACTTCCGCATCTTATGCGATAGTGTGCCGGAACGGCCGGACCGCGGGTTGAGATTCATGGCGGAGATTTCCCGGGATCGCTGTATCCGAAAACTGTTCTCTGGACATGATAGAAAGCGCAATAATGGGAACCACTCCCCCGCGGAAACGGCGCACTATACTCTCGATGTTCTTCGGGCTATGGATGCTGTTTGTGTCGAGCATCCTCCTGATCGCGGAAACATCCCCGACACGAGGAGTGGATCAATAGCCCTCCCTTGAAACTGAGCGAGCTTCGGGGCAAAGTGGTCATTGTCAATTTCTGGACTTACGGCTGCATCAACTGCATCCGAAATCTGCCGCACTACAGGAAGTGGCATGCCCAGTTACCTCGTGATCGAGCGGCGATGGTTGCTTTCCATACCCCGGAAACGGAGGCCGAGTTTGACGTGACAAAGATCAAGCGTGCGGCGAAGGAAAAGTCCCTCGACTATCCGATAGCGGTCGATAACCAGAAGGAAAACTGGAGCGCCTGGGGTAACAGTGTCTGGCCGAGCGTTTACTTGATTGATAAGCAAGGTTATGTTCGTTACTGGTGGTATGGGGAGTTGAACTGGCAAGGCGCCGCGGGCGAGGCTAAAATGCTGGAGAGAGTTTATCAATTGATGAGGGAGTAACAGTCCTGCGCGGATCTGATCCAGCCATGATACGAAGGAGAATTGGCGCCTTGGCACTGGTCTTGAGGTTGCGCAGGCTTAATTCGACTTCCCACCGGCAATAGTAGAGTTGGCCCAAGGCTGCCACGGGATAGCAAATAGAATCCAGCAACGGTCACAGCCTTGGAATCTGCCCTTAAAATAAAAGTGAGCAGTATGTTTTGGTTTTCGGGCAGCCCAGATTGCCCGATTGCGCCGGGATGAATTGAGCTTGAGTTCCCACCTCTATTTGGCCGGTTGCTGGCTTATATTGCGGCTCCTCACCCTGCCCAAGCCGCCCGCCGGCGATCGGCACGCAATCGCTGGCCCGGAAAGCCACAAAAGGGATTAAGCCTCGATTATGAATGCTTACAGATTCAGCGCATGGGGGTGCTGGAAGGTGCCTGCCGCATTGCGGCCAGGCTACGGCTGCGACGATTGTTGGGTGGACGAGGCGCCACGGATCTGCACTTGCGTCTAATGGAAATCGAAGCCCGACCTGCCGAAATTGCGCAGCAAGACCGTCAAGCGCCCCTTCAAGATCCAGGGCGCCGCTTTCTGCGCCTATCGGTTTGTGCGGCAGCCCGAGAGTGAACCCGGCTCGTCAAAGGATTCAGAACATGAGATCGACAATCCCAACTATCAGGAGGGCAAGTATACTGGCCCTGATGGTGGTGGCAGCACTGGCCACAGCGTTTCTCGCAGCGGCGCCTGAGTGGAGGCGGGGCAACGCGCTGTGCGATTTGCCTAAGTCGGCAACTGCAGACTGTTGGTAATGAGGGATTGCTTTGTGGATGAGGTTCGGCAAAATCGCGTCATTGAATCCACGACGGCAAGATTGGTTCACGCCACAGTTCTACTCCAAAAGGAATGTATGAGAAGCATAGCTTGTATTGTTTGCTTGGTGGTTGGAGTGTCGGTATTTGGCCAGCAAACGGCGTCGATCCAGTGTTTGAGTCGGTCGCTGGTTTTCTTTCATGATTTTGTTGGGGATGGAGGGGTTTTCTTTACGACCTTTGATGGGATGACGCACGAGCCATTGACAGAGCTGATACCTAACGGTTTTGTTACAAGCGGGGAGTTTCGGCCGCGGGCGGGATTACCTGGGGCGTTTGAAACGGATTTCTTCGCAGGTAGTCCGCCTTTAGGATTCTTTGTCTACGGTTCAATCGTGATCAACTTGCCCAAGGCCGATCAGGACGGAAACGGTTTTCCCGATTTTGCGCAGCTCGATAGGGCGAGTGACTTAGGATTTACCGGGACCGGCCAGCAGGACTGGCCGGAGAAAAGGTCATTTCAAATTAGCGGGCATTTGAATCGAGAGGCGAGTGCGGACATGGGCACATGGCTTATGACGTTCAGCTTGCCAGATGCAACGCCGAATCTGGGGGGCGAGTTCAGGATTCCAAGCGTATCAGGTACTATCAGATACTCACGGGGCACGCAGAATTTGATCACGGTCAGTTTCAGTTCGTTTGAACCAGAGGGCGATGTCAAGGTCTATGTGGGTTCGACCAGTTTCAAGGTGGTAAACGCCAGTCAGATTCAAGCTGCGGCACTGGAGATAAAGGGGCCGGTCGGCGAGACCTATCGGGTGCCGGCGACGGTATGGAACCGGACAGGCATGAAGTATCGGGCGACGGTGACGATCGATGACGGCGGGCCGGGGACGTCCTGGCCAGACTACACGCAATGGGTTTGTGAGATTGTTGATGAAAACGATGCGGACAGCGATGGGGTGCCGGATATATCGGATGCCGGTGTCACAACCAGTTTGCAGCCTGGGTTGTTGGATACGGCATTTAATCCGAGCCTGGGAGAGGAATTTAATATGCCCCCCTGGACAGCTGCGCTGGCGGTGCAGCGTGATGGGAAAATCCTGGTGGGCGGTCACTTTGACGAGTTGAATGGTATAGCGAGACAGGCCTTGGCGCGTTTGCATCCAGATGGGACATTGGACACTGACTTTATCGGTTCGCTGGGATTTGGTTCCCTAACGGGAAACAGGCCGGAAGTGTATGCCATTGTGGAGGAATCCGATGGCAAGATTTTAGTTGGGGGCACCTTCACCCACGTAGAAGGCACTGCGAGGAGCTGCATTGCGCGCCTGGAGCGTGACGGCCGGTTGGACTCTGGATTTGATCCTGGGTCGGGGGCGAATGTTGATCCGGCCGGCATAAAAATGCGGCCCGATGTGCAGTGTCTGGCGCTGCAACGCGACGGCAAGATACTTGTCGGCGGTTTTTTCAGTGCGATGAACGGCGTGCCGCAAAACGGATTGGCGCGGCTGAATGTTGACGGGAGCGTGGACGCGACTTTCAGGCCAGTTCTGTCTGACGATATGGTTGTGGCAGCCTTGGCCATTCAAACAGACGGCCAGATCCTGTTAGGCGGCTATTTCCATGAAGTCAACGGTCAGCCGCGTTTCAATCTCGCTCGTTTGAAGTCCGACGGCCAATTGGACTCGGGCTTTGCACCGGAATTCGACCCGGAAGGCTGGATCAACGCGATCGTGATCCAAAGCAACGGGAAGATCCTCACAGGCGGATCGTTCACGAACCTGAACGATATTATGGCCCCCGGCATTGTCCGGCTGAACAGCGATGGCAGCCGGGACACAACGTTCAGTGTTGGCTCGGGGATCGCTGGCGCATTTAGGCCTGCCAGTGTGTTTGCGCTGGCTTTGCAGGCCGATGGCAAGGTCCTGGTTGGCGGGGCGTTCACCCAAGTGAACGAGGTCAATCGCGTTGGATTTGCGCGTTTGAACTCGGACGGGACAGTGGACAGGACGTTCATTCCGGAGATCGGCTCGACTCGCAGTCATGAATTCCCGGAAGTCTCCCGCATTACGCTGCCTGGGGATGGGACAGCCCTGGTGGGCGGGCAGTTTGATCGGGTGAATGGCGAACCGCGGAGTGGACTGGCACGGATCATTCTGGGTAACGCGCCGATCATAGTGACGCAACCGCTTTCGCAGGCGGCAAACCTGGGAAGCAACGTGACCCTTCAAGTCGTCGCTACCGGCAAGGGGACGCTGAAGTACCAGTGGCAGTTCAACGGAGCGAATATCACGGGCGCCACGGGTGCGGTGCTGACCTTGCGGAATCTGCAAAGGACCAATGCCGGCGAGTATGCGGTGATGGTGACCGACGCGAATGGCTCGGCCTTGAGCAGAATCGTCACACTGACGGCGGTAGTGCCAGAAGGGGGTCGACTTTGGCAATTTGAGGCGGGGGCAGAGATTACGTCCTCACCCGCTGTGGATCGGTTCGGGATTATTTACTTCGGCAGCTCGAACAGGATTTACGCGATTGATCCGCAAGGCAACAAACGCTGGGAATTTGTCACGGGCGGCAAGGTTGAGTCCTCGCCGGCCATCGGTCCGGACGGGACGATTTACTTTGGGTCGATGGACGCGGCGGTTTATGCGCTCCGACCGGACGGCACCCGCAAGTGGGAATTTGTCACGGGCGGTGGGGTGAGTGGTTCGCCGGCCATTGGCGCTGATGGGACGATCTACATCGGATCGGAAGACTTCAGGCTGTATGCGCTGAATCCTGACGGCACAAAGAAATGGCAGGCGGACACGGGCAACCGGATTTATGCGTCCCCGATTGTGGGCGTAGACGGCACGGTCTATATCGGGTCCTCGGACCAGAAGATCTACGCATTTTATTCGGACGGATCCGTCAAGTGGGTATTCAGCGCGGGTGGGAGTACGCGGTCGGCGCCGGCCATTGGTGCGGACGGCACAATTTATTTCGGGAGCGATGACAAAAAACTCTACGCCATCCGGACGGATGGGACGCTCGCCTGGTCCTTTAGTTCAGGTGGATTGATCAGGTCCTCGCCCTGCGTTGGTCCCGATGGCACGGTTTTTGTGGGGGCTGATGACAAGAAGCTTTACGCCATTCAATCCGATGGACGCAAACGTTGGGAGTATGCGGCGAGCGGCCCGGTGCAGGTATCGGCGTTGGTGACTGGGGGTGGAGAGGGACAAGGGACGATCTATATCGGGGCCAGCAACCGGTTTGTGGCGTTGTTTCCCGAGGGGACCGTTAAGTGGACGCACACTGTGGGCGGCCGGATTAGTTCATCCCCGGGGATGGGACCGGATGGTTCGCTTTATTTTGGATCGGCGGATGGGCGGCTGAATGCAGTCAAACAGAGGCAAGCTCTGGCCGGTTCGCCCTGGCCAATGTTCCGCAAAGACGGCCAGCACTCGGCCAGCGCACAGGTGCTGGTTTCTAAGGAAGCTGGCGGCGCCTTGGATGCGGCCTTCAGGCAAGACCTGTGGCAGAGCAACACCATTGTGACGATGGCGATCCAGGCCGACGGGAAGATCCTGCTGGGCGGATTTCTTGCAGGATTCGACGGGATCCCGCGCACGAACATCGCTCGGCTGAATGCGGACGGGAGTCTGGACACCAGTTTCATGCCGCAGATCGATTCGGGACCCGGTACTGCCGGCTGGATTTATGCGCTGGCCGTGCAACCCGATGGCAAGATCCTCGTGGGCGGTGATTACTACCGTGTGAATGGTTTTGAACGCCGTTCACTCGCCCGATTACATCCTGACGGCAGCCTGGACACAAGGTTCCAAATAGGAGTAGACGCGCTGAGGCCAACGGAACCCGTGCATTCGATTGCTTTGCAGACCGACGGCCGGATTTTGGCTGGCGCGGGCTGGGCAATTCGGCGGTTCTCGGCCAGCGGGGAGGTTGAACCTGACTTCGACATCCGTTCGGATCCGGTTGGCGTGGAGACCATCGTGGTGCAGCCGGACGGGCGCATTGTGGCCGATGTCGGCGCATCTGGTCTGGGGCGTTATTATGCGGATGGGCTCGAAGATGCCAACTTCATGGCGGGTTTGGGATACGAACTCATTAATTCACCGGATTTTTATGGTTTCACTGCCTTTGCTCTGAATGGAGATGGGAGGATTTATGCCCTGACAGATACGCAGGTAGTGCGGTTGTTCCCAAACGGAAGCTTTGAAACAGCCTTTGATCATAGCCTGTCGAACTTTTTGTGGGATGAAACAATGTTGGTGCAAAGGGATGGCAAGCTGCTGGTTGCGACATCGGGGGGCGTTCGGCGCTTCAACGCGGACGGGACTTTGGATGCCGGTTTCGCACTCAACCAAGCCGACGACTATGTCGGCGCCAAGAGCCTGGCGGAACAAGCGGATGGAAAGATCCTGATTGGCGGTGAGTTTGGCATTATCCGGGTCCATGGCGGCGGCAACGCATTGCGACCGCCGGCGATTGCCGCGCAACCGGTCAGTCGTGTGAGCACGATTGGCACCAATGTTTATCTGACCGTGTCGGCGACGGGTTATCCGCCGCCGGTTTACCAATGGCAGTTCAATGGGGCCAATATTCCTGGCGCGACGAACGCCTATCTGCCCCTGCTGGACGTTCGCATCAATCAGGTGGGACGTTATTCGGTTAAGGTCATGAACGGACTGGGCTCGGTGACCAGTGAGGCGGCCGAGTTCAGCGTGATCCCTGCGCGACCGGGTTCGTTGGATATCACCTTTAACACCCACTTCACTCAGGGCGTGGCGGCGATGGGCGATCCAATCGAAGCCATTCTGTTGCAGAAGGACGGGCGGTTGTTGGTTTCGGGACCATTCGAAAGCCCGAATGCCATGTCCAGAGAAAGCAAGATCATGCGCTTAAATGAGGATGGCAGCGTGGACGCCAGTTACCAGATGGACCGGCTCCCGGGTAGCCGTGTCACACTGATGGCCCTGCAGGCGGACGGCAAGGTAATTTTTGTGGAACAACGAGAGGCGGATGGTGCGGCTATCGAGTTGAGCGAACGGATCGCACGCCTCAATACCAATGGCACTTTGGACACGTCACTTGGCTGGCGGCCATTACCGCCTTTCCAAGATGGTGCTCGCATACTGGCTTTGCAGCGGGACGGTAAAATTCTGATTGGCGGCAAGGACCGTTTCTCGGACTGGTGGCGGCCGGCTACTGCTGAGCAGAGAACCCAACGGAACATCCAGGCACAAGCGTTTGCCAGAATCGAAAATGTGACTCGATGCGAGGGATCGGCCCTTGGGTTTCCGCCCCCCGGCAACGTGACGAATCTGATCCGGCTGAATACGAATGGTCAGCCGGACCTCAGTTTCCGGATCGGTTCAGGCCCCAACGACGCCGTGAACGCGATTGTGGTGCAAAGTGATGGCAAGATCGTGATTGGCGGCGAGTTCGATGAGGTGAATGGAATCGCTCGTGCTGCGGTCGCCCGGCTGAATACGAACGGCACTTTGGACACGGCGTTTCGTCCCACGCAGGGCATGAGTTCCGTCTACGCCTTAGCCCTGCAAAGAGACGGAAAACTGCTGGTATGTGGCAAGGCGAGCGAGGAGTTTCCTGGCGAGGGTGTTCGCATTAGGCGTATCAACCGCGATGGCACGTTCGATCCTGCGTTCGATCCGAACCTGTTTATTCAGACGCGTGATTGGTGGCCCGGATTAAAGATGTCCATGGTAGTCGACAGCGCTGGACGGATTCTTGTGTGCGGTCCGTTTATCGCGGTCAATGAAGTTCCGCGGACGGGGCTTGTCCGGCTAAACGCGGATGGCAGCCTGGATAGCGGGTTTTGCGCGCTGCTGAGAGGGTGGGGCGGCGGACTCGTCGGGGGATTGGCCGTGCAGGAGGACGGCAAGGTCATCGTGGAAGGCAATTTTACTGCGATCAACGGAATCGAGATTAGTTCATTGGCACGGTTGCATGGCGGTGCGGCCATGCCGGGCGTTCCTGAGCTGCTAAACGAGCCGGAGGTTCTGCGTTTGAACGCGGGTCAATCGCTCGAATTTGTGGCTCACGTTTCGAGCTACGCGCCTCCCAGTTACCAGTGGCAGCTCAACGGGACGAATCTCATCGATGCGACGAACGCGTTCTACTATCGGGGATTGCTGCAGGGTCGAGATGCGGGACACTACACCTTGGCGCTGGGTAATCCGGCGGGTGTGGTGACAAGTTTGGTAGCGACAGTGAGCGTGCAAGACCCTTACCTTACGCGACTGGCTGAGGGCGCCACCACGGCGCCGGGAGGCAATGTGACCTTTCGGATCGAAGCCGGCGGAACGCCGCCGCTGCATTATCAATGGTGGTTCCAAACCAACCAGCCGACGGGCAAGGATGAGAATCGACTGGTCTTGACCAATGTGCAAATGTCTCAAGCCGGTGTTTACCGGGTTGTGGTTTCCAATGCCAACGGCGCCGTGACGAACGACGGGATTCACCTCGCGGTGATTCCGGTGCTTCGCGACGCGTTGAATGCGCCGCAATGGACTTGGACGAGTAGCTCCTCGCTGCCTTGGTATAGCCAGGTTCGCATCACGCATGACGGTGTGGCGGCGGCTCGCAGTGGTGGGATTGGCTCAGGGCAGGAGTCCTGGCTGGAAACCAAGGTGATCGGGCCAGGCACGCTTTCGTTCTGGTGGCGCGTTTCCTCTGCTACCAACCGTCATTTTCTCATATTTAGTCTCAACGGAGTTGAACAGTCGAAGATATCGGGTGAAGTCGAATGGCAGCTGATGTCCTTTACGATACCGGCTGGGACCAATGTATTGCGCTGGGTCTACGCGCGGGATGCCAGCAATTACGCAGGCACCGACGCGGGCTGGCTGGACGAGGTATTGTTCCAGGGTCAACCGCCCAACATCTCCGCGCCTCCGAGGAACCTGGTGGTGGTTGCGGGGATGGATGCGGCGTTCACGGTGGCGGCGTCGGGTTTCGCGCCGTTGGCCTATCAGTGGCAATTCAACGGGGTGGATATTTCCGGGGCGACGAATTCCCGGCTGACATTGGCCAGCGTGACGCCAATCCAGGCTGGCAATTACGGGGTGATGGTCAGCAACAGCCTGGGTATCGCCAGCAGCAAGCCTGCGGAATTGACGATAGTGACCGACCCGAGTCGGGTGATGTTCGATGATTTCGAAGGCGGCGTGGATGGCGCTCAATGGAGTGGTTTTGGCGCCACGCCTCTGGCCAACAACTATGGCGGTAGTGTCTCTGGCACTAACGCGCTGTGGTTCAATGGCAGCGGCTCGCGCTATGCCCGGTCGATTCCGTTGAATCTGGTTGAAGGCGGTCTGATTCGTTTTCAGCTCCGGCTCGCGAACAAATCAAGCTGGCCCTGGGATGCTCCCGAGTTGCCGCAGGAAGCGGTCGTTTTGGAATATTCAACCAACAATGGATCGAACTGGATAATCGCGGCGACCTACGTCAACGTTGCCTTGGCGCAGTGGAGTCGCGTTCAGCTGACTATCCCGGAGCCGGCAAAAACAACCAATACCATGCTCCGTTGGCGGCAGTTGGCTACCAGTGGCAATGACATGGATCACTGGGCACTGGATGATGTTGAAGTTTTCGTTGTGGCATTGCCATCACTGGCGCTGGTCCTTCCGCAGATCACGAATGACCGGTTTGGCGTCTCACTCCAAACCATCAAAGGCAGGAATTACGCTCTCGAATACACGGACACGTTGCCTCCCGCGCGATGGAATAGCTTGCCCGAACTGCCGGGCAATGGCGCAATGATGGAGCTGCAAGATCCGGCGCCTGCGGGCGCGCAACGGTTCTACCGTGTACGCATGAATTGAGCCCGAATCAGATGACCATTGCCCGAAGCAGACATGAGAGAGGGTCAAGAGAGCGGGTCAGTCCCAGCTATTGGTGATTTTCTTCTGAAAGAAAGAACGTGAAGGCGATCTTCACGGGGTTGGTGCGCGAGGCCGAGGAGGGGATCCTCACCAAAGACTTGTAGTGCGATCATCAAGTCCACGTCGTGGATGGGAGCACGGTGACTTTGCCTGCTACCCCGGAAAACCAGGCCGCCTATCCCCAGCAGAAAGCCCAGAAGCCGGGCTGCGGCTTTCCCCTGATGCGGGTGGTGGCCTTATTCAGGTAGGCCACGGGGATGTTGACGGCCTGGGCCACCGGGCATTGGCGCCAACACGAGTTGGGATTGTGGCAAACCCTTTGGGAAGAGTTGCGCCCGGGCGAGGTCTTACTGGGCGACCGGGGGTTCGGCGTCTGGGCCGTGTTGGCCCAGTGCCTGGAGCGGGGTATTCACGGCGTGTTCCGGTCCCGGCGCAAACTCGATTTCCGCCAGGGCCAACGGCTCAGTCGGCACGAACGGTTGGTCTCCTGGCCGTAACCCATCCTGCGCCCCAACTACTTAACCCCAGCCCAATGGGCGGCGCTGCCCCCGGTCCTGACGTTGCGGGGGGTCCGTTGCCCGTTGAAGCGAAAAGGCTATCGCACCCGCCAAGCGACCTGGGTCACGACCTTGCTGGATCCGATCCGCTATCCCGGGGCGGCCTTGGCCGAACTCTACTATCGCCGGTGGGAAGTCGAATTAAGCCTGCGCCACCTCAAGACTACGCTGCAGATGGAGCACTTGAGCTGCAAAACGTCGGCCAACGTGGAACGGGAACTGCGCATGCATTTCCTGGTCCATAACCTGGTGCGCCGACTGATGTTGGAAGCCGCCCGCCGCCACCGTGTCCCTTTGGGGCGGATTAGTTTTGCCGGCGGGCTCGCCGGGGCGCGACGCTGCCCAAGCCAACCGCCGGCGATCGGCACGCAATCGCTGGCCCGGAAAGCCACAAAAAGGATCAAGCCTCGATTATGAATGCTTACAGATACGGTGCATGGGGGTGCTGGAAGCTGCCTTCCGCATTGCGGCCATCAGGCAAACGCTGGCGCTGGCGGGCGGTGATGCGGTAGCGCCTTTGAGCTGACCGTTGTGGAGCCTTGCGTGGATCGAGACTCTTGATCGCAGGAGGGATCGGCCGCCAAGACCCGCGACCAGATAAAAAGCGAACGATGCGGCCAGCCCGCGGCTGCGACGATTGTTGGGTGGACGACGAGGCACCACGGATCTACACTTGCGTCCGATGGAAATGGAAGCCCGACCTGCCGGAATTGCGCTGCGAGACCGTCAAGCGCCCCTTCAAGATCCAGGGCGCCGCTCTCTGCGCCTATCGGTTTGTGCGGTAGCACGAGAGTGAACCCGGCTCGTCAAAGGACTCAGAGCATGAGATCGACAATCCCAACTATCAGGAGGGCAAGCATGCTGGCCCTGATGGTAGTGGCAACACTGGCCACGGCGTCCCTCGCAGCGGCGCCTGCCCTTTTCAACTTCGACCGCACCCTGTGGGTCGAGGACCCATCGCGCCCCATCCCAAACCTCTCCCCCCCCGCCAAGGGCGCCCGGCCCCTGCTCTCTCCTGCGCCACACGCGTCCTTGGCGGAAAAGCGCGTCTCATCGGAGCCGCGCGCCCGGATCGAACCGGCACCGCTGCTGGAGTTCCCGGCCGACCCGGACTGCAACTCTCCATGCTTCTGGCACGAGGGGCAGTTGCATCTGTTCACCTCGAACCAGAAGCCGTCACGAAGCGTGGGATCGAATCTGGAGCGGCTCGGGGCCCCGGTACCGAGCGTTTTCGACGACGGCGCCCGGAAGCTGCGATGGATCGAGGCGGTGCACCTGCGCGATGACGGGATTCTTTTCGGGCTGTATCACCGGGAGGAGTATCTCGGGGAGTGTCCGGACCGGGAGTACTTTACGGTGCCGGACATCGGGTTGGCGCGTTCGCGGGATTTAGGACGCACCTGGACGGATCTGGGGATCGTGCTGCAAGACTATGGGATATCGCGCTCATGCGACACCCCGAACAAGTTCTTTGCCGGGGGTGTGGGGGATCCCAGCTGGGCGATCGACCGGGTCGGCGGCCATGCCTACATCTTCTTCTCCTCGTATACCGATCCGTTGTCGAACCAGGGCGTGCAGGTGGCGCGGCTCGCGCTGGGCGATCTGGAGGCGCCGATCGGGAATGTATGGCGGTGGACTGGGGGGGGATGGGACGCGCCGGGCTTGGGTGGGAAAGGCAAGCCGGCAGTGCCGGCGCGAGTGGCGTGGTCGGATCCAAAGGCCGATGCATTCTGGGGTCCTTCCGTGCACTGGAACACCTATCTTGGTCAGCACGTGGTGTTGGTGAATCGGGCCTCGGACGCCAGTTGGACCCAGGAGGGAGTGTACGTGTTCTTCGCCGCAGACCTTTCACGGCCGGAGACCTTCACCCCCCCGCGGAAGTTATGCAATGGAGGTGCTTGGTACTGCCAGGTGATCGGTGACGCAGGAATGCGGGGCACTGATTCGCTGGCAGGGCAAAGCGCGCGGTTCTTTATGAAGGGGAAGTCCCGCCACCGCGTGGTGTTCGAGCATCCCGCAGCCGCTGCCCCCGCGGCCGGTCCCGAATAGCGCTCAATCCTATGAGACGAACTGACAAGGAAATCACCGACCCGCGGCAGATTGACGAGATCATCCGCGACAGTTTGGTATGCCGGGTGGCCATGGCGAAGGACAACGCCCCGTACGTGGTGCCGATGTCCTTCGGCTACGACGGCGCGGCCATCTACTTGCACACCGCGCCGGGCGGAAAGAAGGTGGAGTGTTTTGAGGCCAACCCGCAGGTTTGTTTCGAGTTCGAGCGCAACGTGGAGTTGCGTCGCAACCCGCAGATCGCCTGCAAGTGGAGCTTCAACTTCGAGAGCGTGATCGGCTACGGCACGATCAGCGAACTGGCCGAACTGGCACAAAAGGAACACGCGCTCAACGAGATCATGCGCCAGTATTCCGGCAAGACCTGGCCATTCGAAAGCGCGTCAGTAGCGAAGGTGCGGGTGTGGAAGATCGCCATCGCCTCGATGACCGGAAAGCAATCGAAACCGAAGGTCGGCGTGTGATGCGAACTCCCCGGAAAGACACCGTTTTGCTTGGTGACGATGATCCGTACATCCGCATGAGCTACCCGGACCTCGTGGAGGATGGCGGAGAATCCTTGACAGGAGCCCAGCAGATCTAACATCGTAGCATTCGAACTGGATCTGCCGGCAAGGGGATCCATGGGGCACGGATTCCAGCGAGGGTCCGTCTCATATCGACCAACCGGCCCGGCCTGCTGGATACGATCTGGCCATAGAAACAATCAGCCATGACCAATAGGGGACACCCGCTCATCCACCAACTCCTTGCGATGCTCACTTTCGCGGTCGCCGAGACCTTGCCCACAACCTACCGGGCAGCCGCGTATACCGCTCCGTCCGCCTCGTTCTCGGAGCAGGTCGCGGCCCGATGCTGGGCGGAGGCGAAATCGGAGATGGAACGGGGTTTCACGGTTCAAATCGCAAAGCAGCCTGGCGCGGTCCTGCTCACCTACCGCGACTCCCCATAGCAATACCTGCGTGTTATGAAACGCATCGCCCCCATTCTTTTGTCGATAAGTATGCTGGCAGAGTCTGCCGCTTTATCCACGACCAACACCGGCACCAGGCTTGGTCAGACCCTTGTAGAGCTTCGCCAGAAGTACAATATCGTGGGCCTAAGCGTGGCCGGACTCCACCGGGGACGGCTGGTCTGGCAGACCAACTTGGGCTTCGCCAATTTGGAGCGTCAGGAGCCCGTGACCGACCGCACCAAGTTCCGAATCGCTTCGGTCTCCAAGTTGATTACCGCCGTTGCGTTAATGCAGTTGTGGGAAGCAGGCAGATTTCAGTTGGATGATTCCATCAGTGATTATCTGGGTTTTCCGATCGCCAATCCGCATCACCCGGACAAGGCGATCACCTTCCGGCATCTGCTCACACACACAGCGGGCTTCGCGGACGGGCAAGCGTACGACGATTTCCTGGCGCAAGCCTCCAATGAGATCAGCCTGCGGGAACTCCTGTGTCCCGGCGGGCGATTCTACCGGGACGGCGCCGTTTACGCCGCCCATGCCCCGGGTGGGAATTACTGCTACTCGAACCTCGGATTTGCCCTGGCCGGAACGCTGGTCGAGAAGATCAGCGGCGATCGGTTTGATCTGTATTGCGCCAGCCACCTATTCAAGCCGCTGGGAATGAACGCCAGCTTCAACCCCGCCACCCTTCCCGCTCCCATTGAAATCGCGACGCTCTACCGGTTCACCGACAACAAGTGGATCCCGCAATTCGACAATTATCAGGGCAAAGTCCCGACCAACCGCCTTGGCGTCAGCTACGGGATCGGCCGCAACGCGCTCCCCTGCGCGCCTCAAGGCGGACTGCGCGCCAACGTCGGTGACCTGGCGCGGTTCGCCGAGGTCTTCGCCCGTCGCGGACAGAACGAGAGTGACGGGGTTCTGAAATCTGCCACCATCGCGCTGATGCTCGGCCGGGACGAACAAGGCGGCACATCCCAAGCGACGCTCGCCTTCCAACGCCATACGAATCTCGTGAAGGGCGAAACCTGGATTGGCCACACCGGGAGCGCTTACGGCCTTTACAGCCTGTTGTTCTTCCAGGAAGACGGACCGCACGGCGTCATCCTCCTCACCAACGGCTCGCGCCCCGGCGAGGAGCATGACGGGTTCAGCCCCATGGAACGGGAGATCGTCCATGCCGTGCACGCCGGCCTAACGGCACGGGAGAAAGAATCCGACTTAGGACCCGTTGAACCATGATCATTCATCCTAGCATCCCCATAGAATCGAAGCCCCCAATCGACGCCAATGCGTCAGCGGTTGCTGGGACCTCGGCAAGTCTGTGCCGGGAGATCCGGCGGCGTTGCCTCCGACTCCCGTGGACCGCTCTAGTCGCGCTGGCTTTGCCGATCCAGCCAGCCGTAATGGCGGGTGCTGCGTGATCTGGGAGTCTCACCCTAAACTCAACTATGCGTATGATGACATCAAACCCCGTTCTTACCCGTCGCCGGTTTCTTGGCACGCTTACGGCAGCCACCACCGGCGCAACCTTGCTGCCGTGCCACATCGGGCGCGGGGCTAGCTCGAAAGCTTCGCCAGGCGAATGGCCTTCCACTGACCCCTTCTGGTATCGGCTCCAGCCGGCAGGCCGCTACATCGATTCGCAGCGCGGGAAGAAGGCGTTCGCTTACGCGGACGGGAGGATCTTCCTCTCGAAAGACAATGGTCGCACTTGGCCGCGCAGCCTGGCGTTTCCTGACGCCCAGCGGATTACGTTCAGCCACATCCTCAATAACGGAAACATCGTCTTCGCCACGAGCTCCAAGCTTTACCTTAGCGCCGACAATCTCAAGAGTTACCGGGAGATCACCGTCAAGGCCCCGGATGGATCGGATTACCTCCCGCATACGCCCCGCAATCCAGAGAATCCCGGCTGGTATTTCCACACGCTGCCCGGCGAGGTCTCCTGGGAGGTGAACGGCCGGGAAATGATGGTGTGGGGAAATTACTGTAACGTCTCGGGCGGCGCCACGCCGGTCAACATCTACTACTCGACCGACAGCGGGCGAACCGTGAAGATCGCGTATGCCTTCGGCCAGAATCCATTCTTTGGCGATGACGGATCGGCCGGCGGAGGCAAGGGCGGCAAGCTGCTGGGCAACCCCAACAACCCAGTGCTCGCTCGCCATGTTCATACGGTCGCCTACAACCCTGTCGAAGGCGCCTTCTACGCTTGCACGGGCGACATTAACCGTGGGGCCGGGCTCGAGTGCCACTGGCTCAGAGGCACCTACGACCCAAAGAAGGACCAGTGGCAGTGGAAGGTCCTCGTGTCAGCGGACTCGAACTCGCGTTACAAGTCGGGCGGCATCCAGTTCGTGGGCGGCAAATGCTACTGGATCAGCGACGCGAACGCGTTCAGGCCGTGGAACGAAGGCGACTACGACCGTGGGATCTTCTGTTGCGACTCCGCCGATATCCCGCATCCCGAAAAACACACCCTGCTGTATAATCCCAAGGTCGAGTCGGGCAACATGATCATCCAGGACGGCTTCATCCTGGCATCGCACTGCTGCCCGGCCTCGCCTATGAACACCGGCTTCATCGTTTCCACAGATCTGGGCAAGACTTGGGCACAATGGGACCTCAAGGAGCTTGGCAAGCGCTCGCCCACTCGCTTCCACGCGAAGAACAGCGACGGCTGGTTCCGTGTGGACCTGAGATCGGGCTGGATCGATCGTGCCGAGGTGTTATTCATCAAACCGAAGTGAGGGGAATCCAATGATCAGGGAATGCGATTATTCTGTCTCCCGCCGGCAATTTCTTGCGCGCACGTCGAGCGCGGTCATCGCCGGCACGTTGGCGTCGCCCATGGGCTTGCCGTCCGTCCTTGGAGCGGCCGGGTCCGGCCCAAAAATCCGGCTGGGTCTTATCTCGGCGGCAACCTACGGCTACATGGGTGCGCCGCGCATTCAAGGGTCGAATCACGGCACGGCCTTCTCGACCTGTTGCAACGGCTATGACGAGGCCAAACGCAAGCAGTTTCAGGGAACCTTCGTCGCGGCCAGGAAACGCGTCGAAGGCGCGCAGGTGGTCAAGATCTGGGATCCCGTGAAGTCGGCGGCGGAGCGGCTGGCGGACGTGTGTAGTATTCCGACAGTCTGCGACACCGCCGAGGAGTGTTCTGAGGACGTGGATGCGGTGGCTATCCCGGACGATGGCACCGGCGAGCAGTGGAAATTTGCGCTCACACCATTGCGCAAGGGCGTTCCGACGTTCTGCGACAAGCCTCTGGCCATGACGGCCAGAAAGGCAAAGGAAGTCGCCGAGGTCGCGCGCCAGGCCGGCACACCGTTCATGTCTGCCAGCGCGCTTCGGTTCCTGCCAGACGTGCTCGCACTGGTCCGGGAAGCGCCATCCTTGGGTGCCATCCATCTGGCCACGGCCGTCTGCGGCAATGAACTGGTCTATTACGGCATCCATGCGCTCGAGATGGTCTACGCGGTTCTCGGTCGTGGCGCCGTCTCCTGCCTGAATATTGGCCAGCCCGGCCGTAATATCGTCCGCGTTCGGTTCGCGGACGGACGCGATCTGATGCTGATGGTCGCAGAGCCGCAATGGATGCGTGGCGGCTACCAGATCAACCTTTATGGGGCCAACGGTTGGAAATCCCTCACACCCAACCTTGACGAACTCTACTGGTACTTGCTCGAGAAGTTTCTCGAACTGGTCCGCACGAAAAAGGAAACCGTGCCGATCGAGGAAGAAGTCGAGGTCATCGCAGTCCTCGAGGCTGGCAAACGATCGCTCGTCGAGAGGCGCGAAGTAACCGTGGCGGAGGTGTTGGAAACTTGATCGCCGCGATCAAGGACTTGCGTTCGGTGGCTGTCGTGTGTCCAGGCGGCGAACTGCCACGATCCTGCGGTCCGTTCCGGCTAGTGCGCTACACGCACTTCCTCCTGCGCAACTAGCCTGCTCTGCAGGCTAGAAGTCTTAACAAAAGAGTCAAGTTTTGGTTCGACCTTAGTTCTTGGAGGAATCG
>JAKLHY010000051.1 GCA_022709905.1 Verrucomicrobiota bacterium
CCCGTTCTTAAAAAGGCGCGGATCTTCACCCACGGCCGCGATGAGGGCCGTTGCGCCCTTGGCGCCCAGACCGGGGATCGTCATCAGCGCTTGTGCCTGCGGATGGCTTTCTGCAAGCGTCTCGATCTGGCGATCGTAATGGTCGACACAGCGGTCAAGATGGCGTAGTTCCTCAGCCAGTTCCCGCAATTCCGCCCGGAAGCGGTCGCTCAACCCGTTGGCGGTGTCTTCGAGAATCTCTGCGAGACACCGGCCGACGTCCGCGCGGCCTTGGGGCATCTCGATACCGTATTCCAGCAGCAAACCGCGAATCTGGTTGATCTGCGCCGTGCGCCGTTCCACGACCAAACTGCGCATCCGGTGGATCGCCTGGATGTCCTGTTGCTCGACCGTCTTGACCGCCACGAACCGTAGGGTGGGACGCTGTGCCGCCTCGCAGATTGCCTCAGCATCGACCGCGTCGTTCTTGTTGGATTTCACGAAGGGTTTGACAAACTGCGGCGCGATCAGGCGCACCTCATGCCCATAGGTGCGAAACAACCGCGCCCAGTAGTGGGCACTGCCGCACGCTTCCATCGCCACCGTGCGGCAGATTGGCCATGAACTCCTTCAGGCGTGTCCGGGTGAAGGTCTTGCTGATCACGCGCTGTCCGCGCTCGTCCACGCCGTACACATAAAAACTCCGCTTGGCCAAGTCGATCCCAACGACCTTCACGACACGCTCGTTGCTGGTATGCTCTTTCATGGGTCCGCTCCGCGATCTCGGTTGACGATGTTTGACGATATCGCTCATTGTGCCCGCTTGGGACTCGTTGGAGGAGCGGGGCAGACCATCCCATTAGTCTCTAAGCTCACTCTTGGGAAGAAATTGGCTTCCCAGGAACCTTAGCAGGTTCCTCCCCAAGAGTTACCTCCAACCTTATCCAGAACTCACATGCTATTAAGGAAGAGTCATGCGTATCCTCCTCATTGATGACCACACCTTGTTCCGCGAGGCTCTTCTGCATGTACTCAGGGAGTTCGATAATACGGCCATGGTGATTGAAGCAGCGACCGCCAAGGAAGCCATCCGCCTAGCTGCTCATTATCACGATCTGGATCTGATCCTGCTGGATTTGACCTTGCCCGGCTTAAACGGCCTGTCCGCTTTGCCCGAACTGCATGAACTCAGACCGACGGTGCCTTTGGTCATCTTGTCCGCTTCAGAGGATTCGGTTGATGTCCGGCAGGCATTGAATGCGGGCGTGATGGGATACATTCCCAAGTCGTCCAGCAGCCACGAGATGATCACGGCTTTACGCCTGGTGTTGGCGGGCGAAGTGTACGTTTCGTCGGCCATGCTGGCGGCCTTGGAAAGCTTGGAGGCAGGTTCGGTGCCAGTTACCGTGGCAGCCGTGGAGGAGAGTGTTGAGGGGTTGACTCCCCGACAGTTGGAAGTGCTGCGCCTGATGGCGCAAGGTTTGTCCAACAAGGGGATCTGCAAGCGTCTGAATGTAGTGGAAGGTACGGTAAAACTGCACGTCACCGCCGTTATGCGGGCGTTGAATACCTGCAACCGCACCCAGACGGTGATTGAGGCGACGCGACGGGGCCTGATACCCGTGTTGGATAAAGGGAGCTAGCCCAGCAGCTCACGCTCGCGCAGATGGAGCAGATGATGTAAGGCGCTGCGCAATTTGGCCGGCTGCACGGGTTTGTGCAACAACGGGTAACCGCTGGCTTCGGCTTCGCGTAGGCGGTCGGGAGCGGTATCGCCGGTAATCACTAAGGCAGGCACATAACGGTGCAGCACTTCTTGCAGAATCACTACCGCCTCCAGGCCGGAGAACTGGCCCTGGAGACGATAATCCACAATCAACAGTTCAGGAGGCGGGATGTGCGCTTTAAGCTGTTGCTGCGCTTCTTCCAGCGAACCAGCCTTGATGACGGCGCAGCCCCACTGTTCCAGCAGGCCCTCCATGGCGGCCAATACGGTCTCATCGTCATCTAGTACCAGCACCCGGTGACCTCGCAGCGCCTTAGTCGGAGTCGGAGTCGCTAAGGATGGGGAATGGCATGACGAATCCCGGAAGAGGGGTACGGTAATCGCAAAACAGGAACCGTGCCCCAAGCGGGAACGGACCATAATTTCATGCCCCAGCAAGGTGGCCAACCGCTTGACAATGGCCAGCCCCAACCCCAGCCCTTGGTGCCGATCCCGTTCCGGATTGCCCAACTGATGAAATTCTAAAAAGATATTGTCCAGTTGATCTTCGGGAATACCAGAGCCTGTGTCGTGTACCTCGATGCGCAGTTTATCACCCCGGCAACGGGTGCCTACTAGTACGCGGCCATTTGAAGTGTAACGCAGAGCATTGGAAATCAAATTTCTTAATATACGTTCGAGCATGGTGGGATCGCTTTGCACGATGGCCCGACTGAGGCGCATTCGCAGGGCATTACTCATCCGGGCGAGGGATTGATGCTCGGGTTCCAGCCGCTTGAATCGCCTTCGTTCCAGCATGGTGCCGAACGGATTGATCCCGTGAGATCGATATTCGGTTTCCAGCCGCTTGAACAGTTCGACCACGACGACAGGGCCTATGTTGGGGTAGACCACGCCAGCATCCAGCTTGGAGATATCCAGCAAGGCGCTCAACATACTGTCGATGGCCCGGATGGAGTCCTCAATCTGCTTGATCAGCGGATCGGTTTCAGTATCGCGTACCCGATCGACCAGATTGGCGAAAAACAAGCCCAGGGCATGGATGGGTTGACGTAAATCATGACTGGCCGTTGCCAGGAACCGGGTTTTTGCGGCGTTGGCTTGCTCCGCTTCTTGGCGGGCCGCATCCAGCGCGTCCTCCCGGTGTTTGAGTTCGCTGATATCGGTGCAGGTCAGTACCCGGCTACCATCCGGTGTGGCGTTTTGCAGGATTTCGATGATGGCGCCATCCGTGCGACAGTACTCAATTTGTCTTTCCCTCAGATGATCCAGCGGCGGATTAGCAGCGTGCAGGATCGTATCGATAGGTTGGCCGTGTTCGATCCTGCAGCTACCCAGGCCGAGTAAATCCAGGAAGCGCTGATTCCACATCCGCAATCGGTTCTCTGGATCGATCAGGCTGATGCCCTGTTGGATGTGCTGCAAGGTCGTTTCCAGCAGGGCTGATTTTTCTTCCGTCTCCCGTCGCAGTGTGGTGTTTTCAAAGCGAAGCTGCAGGGAATGATTGAGGGCTTTGTAAACATTTCTGGCATAGAACAAGCTCGCCACCAGATTCAGGCTCACCAGCAAGGCGACCTCCGCACCGATTATGCCACCCCGCAGTAGCAATACGGTGATCAGAGATAACAATACCAGTACGGAGGCAAAATAAGCCGGCGGATAGGACACTACAGCCATCAGTGCCTGCGCATTTAATCCGACCAGAACAACGGTGATAATGATCAGGGTAACCGGCTGTCCCGGATCCAGAAACAGGATCGGAACGACTCCCCAAGCGAGGCCAAAAACCCAGGATAAAGTTGCCGCCATCATTCCCCAGACCTTCATCGATGAGGTTGGATGACGTTGCTGATAGGCGCGTGTCAGCAACCAGCGAATCAACGTTAACCCATAGAGAATAACCAGCCATGCCAGCAGGCCATGATGAGGAGCTATGTTCCAGAGCAGAAAAACAAATACGGTGCTGAAAACAATATGGACAATAATAGCGATGGGCACCGAGCGAAATAGTGTATCGATAAGCTCGGCCTGAATTTCGGTATGATTAACAGGGTATCTTGGATTCATGGTGTGGCAACGTCATACTAAATAATAAAAAAAGCTCAAAAATAAAATCCTGTTGGAAATCACAAAAAATGCGGCATTTCCGTTATCGAGAAATATCTTCACGTGGTTTGGGATAAGGCTGACGATCGGTATCCGTTCGATCCGGCCTGTCACCTCTCATGCCTCGGTCATGTCCTCGATAGGAATTGAAATGAATAGTGAATGGAAAAAAACGATTTTCTTCAATAGGTTGAGGCTGAGATTCTTGAATAATCCGATCTATTTGGCCGACCCATCGTTTGATTTGCCTGATCTCCTCTAGTGGTGCGGCAGCCACTTGTTGGTATTCCACGCCATAGGTGATCATTTGATTATTTGCCTCTACAGACATTGGCCTCCAGCGTTGCTCATTAGAAGCCATCCTGACGCGCCCTTCCATAACGATGCATCGCGTGTCTCCATTGGGCGAAACTCTCATTACCCACTCGGTTCCTTCTACTCCAGCGGTGACAAATTCCGTGTCCACTTGAAAGGCTCCCTTGGCCCTGACGAACAATTCGCCGACAAACGCGAAAATCGAGCCGATTCTGATGTGGCTGTTGGATCTTACATACAGTTGTGATCCGTTGGGAAAACGGATTGCCGCAGCCACATCCGGACCGATCCTGACGGTATCGCCTGTTTCCAAAGTCATATTTGGCGTGACATCCAGACGTACACCTGCGCGAATAACCCGTATCTGCCGCCATTCGGAAGCAGTGGCTATTCGGTATTCGAAGACACCGCTGGACCGATCTTCCGTTAGGATACCATTAAGAATCGGAAGTCTTTGGTAACCTTGTCCGTTGGCAGGAGCTACACAGCCGATTTGCCCCATAAACAACAGCGTCAGAACACAGAGTAGTGCGGTTTGGAAGCAAGTGATTCTAGTTTTGAATAATACAAAACTATTAAGGGTGTTCATTGAAACCATCTCCTTTTCACTGTTCCGACAGTCCAATAGGAAACTCCAAAAGCCAATATATGATAGACCGTATTTAAAATAATAAGATAAGCCTGAAAAATATAACTTGCGATTCCAAAATAGAGCAGAAAAACTATCGTCAATATGCCTGCTCTAAAAGTTGGGGATAGTACTAGAATTTTGAGTCTGATTAAACCACCCAGTAACCCCAAGACCATCATGATGAGGAATTGCTGCCAACTACCGAGCGGCTGTATTACCTTGCCATCCAAGAGCGAATGAATGACCGCAGAATGTAATTCAACACCATAACGTTCTTCGGTGGTCAAGCCATGCTGAATCGGAAATAAATCAACTTTTCGCTCGACACCGACCAATACAATTTTATTCTTGAAGCGGTTTGAAAGATCGTTACCCTGATTTTTAATTATAGATTCATAGGGATATTTCGATTGCGGATCTTTTGGGTCATTAAGAAATGAAGAATCAATGATGATGCTGGCTGAGGTATCGTGCTTGCCGATGGCAGGGCAGGCGGGTTGTTCCCACTTGACTTGATTGACTTCGGAAACAGCTAATTTAGTTATGATTTGTCGAGTAGCAGGATTGAGGAAATCAATTTCCTGAATATTCTGATCGACCACAATCTCGCGTTCCTGAAAAGCAGCAGTGATTTCCAGGGCCAAGGAATATAATGCTGGTTGTTGACCCTCCTTTATAACGACCACCGGCGCTGCCTGCGACGTTCCCCACTTTTTGCCAATACATAGAAGACCCAACTTAACACCGGCGTCCTTGAATGACTGGATTAATTTAGGTTGTCCTTCGACGAGGTTGCGAAAGCCAACGACTACCTTGGTATGACGATGACTTGCTCTTTCAATAGCGTTGGTGAATTCATCATCATATGTTGTCGGTTCCTCGAAATACATATCGAACGCAACGACTGTTGCACCTGCCTGCGAAAGTCGGTCAATCAGGATGGCATGTTCACGCCGCCAATCTCTGCCGAACGGCTTGCCGAGTTCCTGTTCGGTTCGGGCGTTGATCGTGACGATAACGATCTGATCGCTTGGCTGTCTTGTGGAGAACATTCCCGCCAGCCAGATGGCATAGCTCTCGATTTTTATTGCAGGCGGCAAAAAATCGAAAAGTTGAATCCAGGATAGAATAAAAACAAACAGTGAAGTGCCGGTTGCGACAGAGAAGGCGATTCGACGTAACCTGAGTTTTTGTTCGAGTCGGGCCAGTTCAGTGGTATTTCGATCAAGAGCTTCTTGTATTTGCTGATCAGGAGATTCCTGGTATTTCCGCTCCAGATCTTCGATATTTTTCCGGTACGTTTGTTTGGCCGCTTCGGATCGGTGAAAATCGTTACTGGAAATATTTAAGTCTGATAGCAGCTTACCGGTGACTATATTGAATAGAAGTCCTTCGCTGGCACGCATGAATAGAACGGGGGCGCCAATGTCGCGCTCTCCGGGAAATTCACCCAGCAGCCGGTTTCTGGCGTGACTTACTGCGTATTCTACTCTGCCACGGGCATGACTCTTGAACAGGGAACGATAGAATTCCCGGCTGAACAGAATGGCAGTTTCATCGTAGATTGCATACTGCATCGCGACCACCGCCGGAACGCCTTGCTTGATCAGTCGATAGGCCATGCCAGCCATGGGTGCAGTGTAAGAGGTTTCAGCGCCCTTGCAGGAATTCAGGAATACCAACTTCAGGGTGGAGTGATTCAGGAAGAGACTGGCGAATTGGCTGTCATCAATGTAGCTAAGATCGCCATCTTCGGAATTCAATTGCAGAAACGCCTGATCGTTTTCAAACTCGCCGTGGCCGATGAAGTGAAACAGGTGAAAACGTTCTTCCAGCAACGCATCGCTGATTCTGGTAGAGGTGACCGTTCCTTCAAGAAAGGTTGGCTTGACGCAATCATCCAAACCGGCGAGAGTCTGGAGCAAATTGGCCTTTTCCTTTGCCGCATCCAGTTCAGGATTATTCGGGATCGCGACCAGCATCTTGAGGGGTAATGCCACTTCCAAGTCAGCTATCGGTTCAAAAATCTCCAAGTATCTGACTACGGGGCACTGTACTGAAGTTCCCAGAAAGCGATCCTTGCTTGGCCAATAGAGGAATTCCCAAGGTAAAACGATAAGTTCAGGCGCTTCAATGCGCAGGCGAATTCGAATCCCTTGGTCCGCTTTGGACAGGGATTGTCCCACCGATTTTTCGAAGAGCAACTCGATATCACCCGTGAATACCAGCTTGTAAAGTTGGCGGCCAAGATCAATGAGACCGGCCTGATCAACCTCGCGCTTGGCCAGTTGATCTTGGGATTTCTGGATTTGCTGCTGATGAGGGTCGAGTAATAGGTCTCCTCGAACTTCCCCCAGCGGCGACGCCGCCCGCACGGGATACTGGTCCCCAACCTTGGCGTCAATCCAAAGATCGAAGTTGCTGTATCTCATAAAAGATGGATGCTATCGCGGTATGCGACAAAGGGTAAATTTAATGCCTCCCAACGCTTCGATTTTGACGCCACTGCCCATCAGGGCCACTTGGCCATCACCGGTGATTTGCGCATAAACCTGGATTTCTGAAATTTGGAACGCCCCGATCTGATCGGTTCCACTATCCAGAATTTCCTTAATTTGATTAAAAAAAGACTCCATGTTCTTCTTGAGTACGGGGACACTGACGCCTTGTACGACATTACTGATCAGTTTTCCACCAATACCCCGCTCCTGCCGCTTTTCTTCAGTAGCGCCACCGACTGAACCGATCACCAGGATAGTTTCCGAGTCGCTGATCTCCATGAGTTCCTCCACGCTTATTTAACAAGGTTGTCTGGTTGCCCCGCTCCAGCCCTCCGCTTTGCTCTCAACTCTTGCGGGGGGCAGGAGGAGTGATTTCGACCTGACTCGTCCTGATCTGCTCCAGGAGAGTTTGGCAGTCAATTCTCGTCAGTATCCCTAAAGCATTTTTATATTCACATCGAGTTGACCCATTTAACAATATGGCTTTGGCCTTATAACTTTAGTCATAGCTGCTGAAGTGAATCATCCTTGGATATGCCTTTTGTCATAAGACTTCTGACCTATTTTAAAGGGAGGTTTCCCCGTTTATAGTTGCTTCCATGATGAATTGAACGGTCATTGGCTGGCAAGCCGTCCAGGAGCGCTTATGAAATATTTCTCGCAAAGCATGACCTTGATGGGAACGGTGACGAATGTCGACCCGGCAGACGCTTCCTTCACTCTTCGTTGTCGCAGCGGGGACAGTTTTCAGGTCCATGCCAGTTTGTCGACGACATTCGGCGTCATTCAAAATCTGGATAATCTGAACCGCGACCGAGTCACCTCTCCCCCGGATTTTAATCCGGGTGCGGTCCCAGCCGAAACGGTGCGCAAGTACATTCATACTGACGCCCTCATCGTCGTTCAGGGAATCTATATGGAGCACGACGACCTGAGACACTTTGACGCGCGCTCTGTCACCCTGATGCATTCCAAACAGGGAAGATATCTATTCGAGGACACTCACTGGTGGATTACCCAGATCGGTCGTCTGGGCGAAGAGTGGCTGGACGACCTGTTCGGCGACAGGCGTAGCTATCAATGGGACGATTTCGCAGCGATGTATCGCACCAATCTGAATATCCTTGGCCTACCCGTCGGTGATGATCAAACCCAGGAATGCGCTACCCTGTCGCGCCTGATCTACGGGCTTTCCTCCGCCTATCTTCTGAGAGGTGACGAGCGTTATCTGCTGGCTGCCAAGGCGGGGGTGAAGTACCAGCGCGACACCTTCCGGGCCCTGAGCCACGATGGCGAAACGTGCTTCTGGCATTTTGGCAAACGCCAGCAAGAGACCGGGGCAAAGCTGATAGTGGCATCGGAGAACCCCGACGACCGCGATACGATTCCTCTTTACGAGCAGATTTATGCCCTTGCCGGGCTTGCCCAATACTACCGGATTACCCAAGACTGGCAAGTGCTACAAGACATTCGGCGCACCGTCAATGCGTTCCAGCGGTTCTATCTGGATGTGCCTGAAAAAGGCTGGGGGGGCATGGGCGGTTACTTTTCCCATATCGATTATGCCACGCTGCGACCCGACACCGAGGCTCTGGGCGACAATCGGCTGCGTAAAAACTGGAACTCCATCGGCGATCATATTCCCGCTTACCTAGTCAACCTCATCCTCGCTCTGGACCCGCCACCGAGCGGTGGGTCCGGCCGGAATGAGATGGAGCAACTCCTGCGCACCTGTCGCAAGATCCTGGACACCACCTCGCGGTTGATCCTGGAGAAATTTCCCGATTCCGAGTCGCCTTATGTGAACGAGCGTTTCTTTGCGGACTGGACCCCGGATCATCACTGGAAATGGCAGCAGAACCGCGCCGTCGTGGGGCACAACCTGAAGATTGCCTGGAACCTGACCCGTGTCGCCAGCTACTACCGCAGCCTTGCCGCCGAAGATCGCCGCCAGGGCGAAAACAGTAACGCCCAGCAGCGCGAACAGCGCGCCAATGAATTCCTGGAGCTGGCGAAAAAGCTGGGGGATGCGATGGCGGTCTACGGTCTCGACCAAATACGCGGTGGCTGCTTCGACGCGGTCGAGCGTCAACCGCAATTGAAGGACAGGCCGGTTGAGTTCGCTTGGGGGAACACTAAGGACTTCTGGCAGCAGGAGCAGGGTATCCTTGCCTACCTGATCCTGCACGGCACCACCGGCGAAGGCAGATACCTGGCGCTGGCCCGGGAGATGGCGGCGTTCTGGAATATATTTTTCCTGGACCACGATAACCGGGGTCTGTTCTTCCGGGTCACTGATATCGGCAGACCGGTTGTAGAGGGCGTTTATGGCCAAAAAGGAAGTCACGCGGTCGCGGGTTACCACAGCTTTGAACTGAACTATTTGGCGCACATCTATATGCGCTCGTTCGTGGAAACGGGACCCGGAAACGACAACTTCTGCCTGAATTTCTGTCTGGATGCGGAATCTCGCCGCACCACGATCAATGTGCTGCCCGACTTTTTCGCCCCCGGCACCATAGAAATCGCTGGCATCACGGTAAACGGCGTCCCCCGCACGAGCTTCACGCCGGACAACTTCCAGGTGGAGTTGGCTGACGACGAGTGCGGTGCGCATGTCGTCGTTGAATTCCGTGCCAAGAGCAAAGCACCATGAAAGACGGACTCTTGGAAGGCAAGAAAATCGCGGTGCTGGTGGAAAGCCAGTACATCCCCGGCGAAATCGAAGCCTATCGCTACGGCTTCGGAGCGCTGGGTGCGGAAGTGCACTTCATGTCGAGACTTTGGGGTCAGCCGAAGCAGATATTCGTCAGTGAGGTGGAACAGGCCGGCTACACACCGCAGACCCTGGAGGTCAGCATTGACTTTCAGAACGTCACGCTGGAGGACTACGCAGCGGTGATCATGGCGGCCAACTACACCAGTGTCCGGCTGCGTTATTTCGAGCCGCCGAAGGGTCAACCAATCTCGCCAGAGATGACGCGCTCTGCGCCGGCAGCACAATTCTTCGCCCGCGCCATGCAGAACCCGGGCATCGTCAAGGGGCCGCTGTGTCATGGCCTGTGGATTCTGACGCCGTACCCGGAGTTGCTGAAGGGGCGCAAGGTAATTTGCCACGAGGTAGTGCTGGCGGACATCATGAACTGTGGTGCGGTTTACGTGCCGCGCGACGCGCAAAACGGCGGAGTGGTGGTGGATGGCGATTTGGTCACCGGGCACGACTGGCATGTGGTCCAGCCCTTTGTTCAGGCAATTGCCCAACAGATTTTGGCGTTAGACGCGGAGGTTTGAACTCATGAGTCGCAAGATTCTGATTGTATTGTCCGAGTGGGGTTTCTGGGGCGAGGAGTTGATCGGTCCCCTGGACGTGTTTGACGCCGCCGGCTACGAATCCGTATTCGCGACACCGACCGGCAAGCGGCCGGTAGCGATCGCGGTCAGCAAGGACGCCAGCTTTGTCGATCCGCCGCTGGGTAGATCGGTCACCACGCCGGAGATGGCGGTCAAGGTGCAGGCGATTGACGATCCCGCCAATCCGCGTTTGAACAAACCGGTCAACCTGTCCGCTTGGTTCCCGATGCAGCCCTACTGGAGCGCGCCTGAAGTGCTGCGCCAGTGGGAAGCCTATTACCGGGATGTGGCGCGCGCTCAGGAGCAAATCCGGCAATACGACGCCCTGTTGATGGTGGGCGGCAGCGGGCCGCTGGTGGATATGGCCAACAATCACCGGATTCACGAGCTGATTTTCGGCTTTCTACGCCAGGACAAGCCGGTGGCGGCGGAGTGCTATGCCGTAACCTGTCTGGCCTTCGCCCGCGACCTCAACGACCGCAAGAGCATCATCTGGGGCAAGCGGGTCACTGGCCATTGCAAGGAGTACGACTACCTGGACGGCACCGGCTTCATGCAGAGCTACAACCAGTTTCTTAATTTCAACATGGGACCGCCGCCGTATCCGTTGGAGTACATCCTGCGCGACGCCACCGGGCCGGACGGCGGCTATATCGGCAACGTCGGCAGGGAAACCTCGGTGATCGTGGATTATCCGTTCATCACCGGGCGCTCGACGCCGGACAGCATTCTGACGGGGCAGAAGATGATCGAGGTCCTGGACGGGGACCCGCCGCTGCGCCGCTGGGGCTGGTAGCCAGAGACGAGCGGATTAGAGCGAGACCCAAACGGATTCTATGAAGAACTGGGGGAACAACGATGGAACCAGAAAGGTGCCAGATCAACCGGGTGAATCGAGCCGACTTGGAGGCAAATTCAGTACGTCTTCCGCCGGATGCTGGCGTCTTCACGCGCGAGGTCGGCGCCTTGGCCAAGGCCTACTTTGGGGCGAT
The DNA here is from genome assembly GCA_022709905.1 of Verrucomicrobiota bacterium. Classification (GTDB taxonomy): domain Bacteria; phylum Verrucomicrobiota; class Verrucomicrobiia; order Limisphaerales; family UBA1319; genus JAKLHY01. The sequence goes on from JAKLHY010000051.1 coordinate 11,602, forward strand.
CGATGAGGGCGACATCGAATCGATGGTCGGCCATCTCGACCCGAACGGCTTCAATATCCATGTCTTGTCGCCTGACGCCACTTTGACGAGCGAAAACGAGTATCGCGAATGGTACCGTCGCATCGTTTCGGCATTCAGCCGTCTGCACCACACGGTGGTGGCTCTCGACCCGAAGCTGGTCACCGCGAACTCGGCACAGGCGAGACTATCGATTCACTCCGAGGTCGATCGGCGTAACCCTGCACAAGACGAGAATCCTCGCGCCAATGTCACATTGGACATCGTCTGGGAACTTACCCGCATGGAGGACGGCCGGTGGTTCATTTCCGGCCAGAGTGAAGCTCCCGATCCCACCCCCGAGTTTTCCAAGGAACGGACACGCCAATTCGCCGTAAGCTACCTCGACAATCTCGACAGACGAAACCTCGATGGCATGCTCGAGGTTCTGGCGCCACAAAGCGAATTGAACATCGCGCTCAACGGGGGCCTGATTGTTGAAGACTTTCCTCAATGGTTCAGGATGATTGACGAAGCATTCATCAACTCCAAGCACCGGATCCAAGGCTTGGTTCCCTTGCAGAATGCAGACGGAACCATTGATGCCCACCTCAAGATTCACTTCACAGCGGATCGAAGGAATCCGGAACCGAACCAAGACAAGTCGGTTGACTTTTCCGTGGAGCGCATCTGGACGCTTCGTCCGGACGCAAACGGCAAGCCTCAGCTTGTGAGTCAGCGGCCGTTCGTCTTGTTCGATCTGAGCACGCGCGTGGACCCTCTGGACGTCCATGGCGTGCTCGCGGCCGCTCGACGTGGCGACAACGAAGTGGTGCGCGACTGGCTGCGACACGGCGGCAATCCGAACGATTATGCTGCGGACCGGTTCAACCTTTTCTTGACGGCAGCCGCAACCGGCAACGCGGAGGTCCTGAGAATGCTGCTCACGGAGGGAGTTGGCGCCCACGAGGTGGATCCCAATCTTCCGCTCAAAGACCCTCAACGTCCGGACTACGACACCAATATCTTGGCGGTCCACCTCTCGACCCAGAAGGGGGACGTTGTGAGTACTTTGGCCCTCCTATCCAAGAGTCCCGAGCAGCTCCATGCACGCATGGAAGTCAACGGGCATACCCCTCTGCTGCAGGCTGCATTCTACGGGCACGTGGAACTGGCCAAGTCGATTCTCGAAAACCTTGGGTCCATTTTGCCCCAGGGGGCCGACATTGCAGAGGAGATGCTGCGCCTCTTTACCGAGACCACGGTCCGAGGAATCAACGCCACGCAGTTTGGGCGTCAGTTCCACAACCAGGCGATGATTGATGCCATCGAGCCGTTCGACAAAGCAACGACAGAAGCCAAACAGGCCGATACCCGATCGCTGCTCGAGGCCATCCCGGGTGGCTCGCGAAATCCGGAGGCCAACACCCCCGAACAGCAGGCCAGTGAAGCAGTGTTCAATGCGATCACGTCCGGTTTGGCTGAGGTCGCGACGCTCGAGGAGCCAGAGCGCTCCGCAGCGGTGACACGGGTGACCAGCCAATTGAAGGAAGCCACCCAAAATCCGAGTTTCGATCCGAACCGCTTGGCGGGCGAACTGCTCCAAACGCCAGTCATCGCAGCGGTGACCGGTAACGACGCAAACGAGGGGGTCGCCCGACTTCGGCGCGAAGTCGTGGACATCCTTCTGCAGAAGGGGGCGGACCCAGACAAGGAAGAGATGTACCCGATGGCGGTGGACGCGATCATTCGCGCTGCGGTGTTCAACCACTTCGATATCCTGAAGAGGTTTGAGGCGGTCATGACGCCAGAGGCGATGAAGCAGGCACTCAACCACAAGCCCGCAGTCAACGGCCTGACTGCACTTCACGACTCCGTGCTGCGTGCAGCCACCGGATCAGCCAGCTATCTCGAGCAGATCCGCTGGGCGCGTAGTCTTGGGGCGGTGGCCGACATCCCAGATCACACCGGCCGAACCCAACGGGACTTTGCCGCTGCAGCATTCGTAACCGAAGGTCAGAAGGAAAATGCGGCGGCGGTTTGGGAAGCACTGCAATTGGATTCGCCACCGTATAAGTTGTTCTCATACGAGAATCTGACTTTCCTTACGATCCCAGATCGCGTGGCGGACAAGGGCACGGTGTGGCGCACATTGGCAGGCTCTTCGGACGTGATCGTGAAGAGCATCGAGCTTGACGGCCCCAACGCGATGTCCGCGGAGGTTGTGCAGAACCATTCGTTCGGTACGACGATAATGAACCGCTGTTGGCCGGATGGACGTCTGGTTTCCGCGAAGGAGGTGCAGGCGTTCGCGGTGCAGACTCGCGGTACACCGTTTCTGCCGGTGATGCGGTTTGAGAAATCAGATCCTTACATCAAGCAGCTCCTTGGGGCCGGCTTGTTCGGTGCGCTGCTCGTGAACCCGGAAAGCCCCGAGGCAGTACGCGCGCTGCTTCGTGATGTCTACTTCCCACAGCGGCCCAGTGCCGACGTTACCCCCAGGCCTTCCACGGCACAGCATCCGCTTGGCAAACGCGCTGTGGGGGCGGACAACCTGGCCCAGCGTACCTTTGCGGAATATCCCAAGATGATGGACACCCTCAATGACATGTTCATTGGTGGTGTCTCGTTCAGTAGGCCCGCTCTGCCGGACGTTTTGCAGCGACTCCCTGCGCTCAAGCAGATCGGCGTTAAAATGGTCGAAGTCGACCACGCTGGCATTCGGACCGAGCTCGCGAAATTCTGTGCGGAGGAGGAGCTCGACCGCCAGGTGGAAGCGGCGATCTCCGCCATCGAGAACGCCGCTCGAGATGCCGAGATCGTACTGTCAGGACGTTTCAGCACCGACGAGCAAATCCTGTGTGCGTTCGAAAAGGGGTATCGGCACATCACCACCATCACGGAAAGAGCCGCCCATGAGATCGCATGGCGCAGCTGGCTGCCGAAAGGCAGCCGGATCGAAGGACGAGAGCCGCTTCCTCGCGAGATGCCGATTCGTCGACCCAGCCAAGACTTCAACGACGTGCGACGTGCGTTGGAGGACGGTGAGCTCGTGGTGTTCGGCGCTTTGACCACACCGGACTTGAACAATGCGATCCAACTGGCGAACAGCGGAATCCTGAACGCCGTCGCTATTGAACGCGAACACGGTACCTGGTCCACCGACGAAACGATCAGACACATCAAAGCGCTGCGGGAGCATACCAATGTACTCGTGCGCCTAGGCAGTGCCCTTGATTCAGACGTGGGAACCTTCGTCCGCTCGAATGTCGCGGCACTTATAGCCACAGCAGTGCTCGGTGCTGACGAAGCACGACACTTTCTCAGCGCGGTCGAGAAGGCGAACATCGAAACTTACGGAGAGAGCAACAAAAGGAACTGGGCGGTTCCAGTAGTCATGATGGAGACCGAAGGGGCGGCCAACGACACCGACAAGATCGTCGCCATGCTCAAGGAACACCGCGGTGTCTGTCACCTCGGCCCACTGGACCTGTCGGCTTCTCTAGGGGCGGCGTGGGGAACGGAAAGGTACGAGTCGACCGTCCGGAAGATCGAAAGTACGGCCAAGGCCGCGGGAGTTCCGCTGGCTGGGGTATTGAACACGCTCGAAGAAGCCTTGGACCATGGTCTCGGCATGGTACTGGCGCCCGTCGGCATGGACGGTGGCGCGCTCAATGCGGGCATTGTGGGCACCAATCCACTCGAATCCTTGCAGAACGTCAACTCCGCCCGATGAAGTGGCGAGCCTGCTGGAGAGGACCGAAACATGAGTGAAGAAGCAACCCGAGCGGTTGTGTCGCGGTGGTTTGGCGCACTGGATGCCGGTGACGTGGATGCTGCGATGGCGTGTCTGGACGACAACGTCCGCTGGATCAACAGCCCCGCTGAGGAAGGAAAGCCCGGCGGCATACCCGGCCTGAGCGCGATTATTCCGTGGCTTGGGGACTTCTCGACCAAGGCCGAGGTCATCGCGACATTCGGCCCGTGGGGTGAGAGGCAGGAGACCGTCCAATATGAACGCCTGAATATGATGTTCAGAGACGATCAAGCCTTGGTGCTCGTCCACGAGGCTGCTCGCATCAGAGCAACTGGCTTGGTCTACGACATCGAGTTCGTTCAGCGCATTCAGGTTGCCGGTGATTTAATCGTCATGCTGAGGGCATACTGGGACACGTCCCAGGCCGTCAGGGCATTCCGGGGAGACATGCCAGCACGGTTGTTGGCCGCAGCAAAGCAGGGCAACACCGACGAAGCCGATCTCGTCCTGCCGTTTGGGGCGAATCCGAACCAGGCTGATCCCGTCAGTGCGGAGTCCGCTTTGATGATTGCCGCAGAAGAAGACCACGTTGAGATGGTGAAGATGCTCCTTTCGTACGGAGCGGAACCAAACCTGATTAGCCGCAAGTCAGGGAACACCGCGCTTCACAATGCATGCCGAACCGGTAAACCGCGTTCGATCAAAGCACTTCTGGAAGCCGGCGCGTTTGTCAATGTCCAGCGGCCAACGACTGGCGAAACTCCTCTGCACGAAGCGCTAAGACACGGTTTTCCAGAATGTGCCGAAATCCTCATCGAGGCCGGTGCGAACAAGAATGTCATCGCGTTCGACGGCAAGCACCCTGCTGACGTTGCGGCAGAGGTCCTAGGACCGAATGCACCGATATTGGCCCGTCTTACCTAAGGAGGCGTGTATGTTTGATTCCGTTGACTATGTAGTGATTGGAGCCGGTACAGCCGGCTGCGTCTTGGCCAACCGATTGAGCGTAGATCCACACATCCGCGTCGCGCTGCTGGAGTTCGGTGGCATGGACACCAATCCGGCCATCTACGACAGAGCCATCGAAGCCATGTACAGCCTCTGGGACCCCCAGGCTGAGGAGAACTGGGGCTACACGACCGTGCCGCAGCCAGGACTCAACGGCCGTGCCATTGACATTGCCCAAGGTAAAGTCCTCGGAGGCGGCAGCGCTATCAACGCAATGATGCACATTCGTGGGCACCGCCGCGATTTCGACTACTGGGCCGAGCTCGGCAACCAGGGATGGAGCTATGAAGAGGTCCTCCCCTATTTCAAGAAATCGGAGACCTACCACGGACCCATGTCGCCGTACCATGGGGACAACGGGCCGCTCTCGGTCATCGACTGCCGAGACCCCCAGCCGGTGTTGCACGCACTCGTCGAGGCTCACGCGGAATTGGGCGCCAAGGAGAAGTACACCGATTTCAACGGACCCACGCAGGAAGGGGGCGCAGGCTTCTATCAGACTACCCGGACCCTCGAGGGCGTCCGCGTTACCGCGGCGTCCGCCTTCCTCAAGCCGGTCTTAGGGCGCAAGAATCTGCGGTTGCTGACGCAGGTGCGGGCAACGCGCCTGCTGATCGAGAAGGGGCGCGCGGTAGGGTTCGAGTATAACGGCCCTGACGGTCGGCAGACGATTCGGGCGGAGCGCGAAGTGCTCGTGTGCTGCGGCTCGTTCGCGACGCCAAAGCTGCTGATGCTGTCGGGCCTTGGACCGTCCGAACAGTTGGCAGCGCATGACATTCCTGTGGTGCAAGATCTGTCGGGTGTGGGCGCTAACTTGCATGATCACCTGCTCCTCAGCAGCGCCTTCGAGAGTCTGAGTGATCTGACTCCGCCCGAGCTGGCGGCCGAAGCCGGGCTTTTGATGTGGACCCCAGCCGGGAACCGTCAGGAGTCGCCCAACCTGCAGTACTTCTTCGGGCCCGCCCTTCAGCCTTCCCTCCAGGTGTTCGCACCGGAGGTGGCCCCCAACCGGGGTTTCACTTTTACGCCCGTTCTCAACCAGCCGGTAAGCCGGGGGACGGTGACACTGGCATCCCGCGATCCAGCGGCCCTCGCTCGCGTCGATCCGCAGTACCTGGCCCGTGACGAGGATGTCGCGGTGCTGGAATTTGCGCTTCGGTACACGCGAGAGCTTGCCCACACCCACGCATTCGACAAGCTGCGCGGACGGGAGATCGCTCCCGGAGCAGCGGTCACCAGCTCCAAGGAGCTCCGCGAGTACGCTCGTAAGTATTGCTCAACCGTGTGGCACCCGGTGGGCACCTGCAAAATGGGAAGGGACCCGGAGGCCGTGGTCGATGACCAGCTGAGGGTCCGCGGAGTGGAAGGACTTCGCGTCGTCGATGCTTCGGTCATGCCCAAAATTCCCAACGCCAATATCAACGCTGCCGTCATGATGATCGCCGAAAAGGCTGCGGATCTGATCCGCGGCGGCTAGGTGCCGACCGTGATTCCAAGGCCAGATGATTGCGGACGGGCTGGAGCCAGAGACCCGGGATGAGATGCTCCACTGTGGTTGGCTGGGTACATTGATTGCGACCCAAACTGGCCGGTAGGTCATCGTCTGCTCTAAGTAAAGAAGGGGATCAGAGTTATGAAAATGGTCAAATTGGGATCAGAAGGCCTTCGTGTGCCTGCAATCGGTTTGGGCTGCATGGGAATGTCGGATTTTTACGGCTCCTCTTCAGAAGCGCAAAACCTTTCCGTTCTCCATCGCGCAGCAGACATTGGGTGTACGTTCTGGGATACATCAGACATGTATGGTCCGTTTACGAATGAAATCTTGTTGTCAAAGGCACTCAAGGGGCGTCGCGACCAAATCACCTTGGCAACAAAATTTGGCGTTTCTCGCGGCGAAGACGGTAGCTGGCAAGGTATTAAAGGAAGTGCGGATTATGTAAAGGCTTCTTGCGATGCCTCACTCAAGCGCCTCGGAACAGATTACATTGATCTCTACTACCAACATCGTGTAGACCCCGAAACACCGATCGAGGAAACGGTCGGTGCTATGGCTGAGCTCGTGAAGGCGGGGAAAGTACGCTACATCGGCCTGTCTGAGGCAGACCCGGAAACCATCGCCCATGCCCACGAGGTTCATCCCGTCAGTGCACTCCAGACCGAGTATTCCTTGTGGTCGCGGGACGTAGAGGCCGACATTCTGCCAACAATTCGACGACTTGACATCGGATTTGTGGCTTACAGTCCACTTGGCCGAGGATTCTTATCCGGGGCAATCCGGTCACGAAGCGATTTAGAGTCCGGAGACTGGAGGTTGGAGAATCCGCGATTTACTGAGGAAGCAATCGCTAGGAACAGCCGGTTGGCCGATTTTGTCGCTGAAGTTGCGGAAGAGATTAAAGTCACACCAGCTCAAGTCGCATTGGCATGGGTTCTGTCGCGCGATGTCACCGCGATACCAGGGACGCGGAGAATTGAACGCCTGGAGGAAAACTGGGCGTCACAAGATATAACTCTACGAACGGAACATTTGGACCCTCTTGAGTCCCTTATCAATCAGGGTGTAGTGGGCGATCGGTACTAATCCGGTACAGAAAAATGCACCACTCCTCAAGCCGCGGAAACATCCAATTGCCACAATGAACAAGGAATTAGCCAATGCAAACTTCAAGTGTCAGTTTGCCTGCGGTTCGCACTCATAGACGACCATAAGGTTATCGTTTGCCTTTGACGTCGAGCAGGCGACATTCTATTCAAGAAGGAGATCCAACCATGCCCAACCTTAAGGATCGCATTCTGGACGTCGTCAAGGCCCCGTTCCTGGCAGGTTTTGCCACGACCACGAAGGACGGCAAGCCGTGGGTCCGCTATGTGATGGTGGAGGCTTCGGGCGACCTGACGTTCCGATGTTCCTCGCTTGTCAACGCGCGCAAGGTCGCTCAGATCGAGAGCAACCCCGAGGTACACCTGACGTGTGGCATCAGCCTCCCGACGGACATGGGGCCGTATCTCCAGATCCAGGGACGCGCGGAGTTCAGAACAGACTCCGAAGCCCGGCACGCCTTCTGGAGCGACAAGCTTAGCGCCGTCTTCCAGGGTCCGGACGACCCGAATTACGGCGTTGTCGTCGTCCACGCCTACCGCATCGAGTTATGGCACGTCGGCGTAGAACCCGAATTCTGGGAGAAGTAGTTTTCTTTGCGAGAAGCAGGTTTATGTACCTGTATATCTTGACACCAGTTTGTGTTCTTCCACGCATCCAACCTAAGGGGGGTATGTTTTATGGCATCCAAAGTAGGGACCAACGACATGAAGAACGATTGGATGACGGACACCATAACCCAGGTGTCCATCCTCGACGCCTTGCTTGCGAGCCGGTTTGACGGATGCCTGCCGTGCGGGGAACTGTTGAAGTACGGCGACCACGGTATTGGCACCTTCGACCGGATGGATGGGGAAATGATTGTTGTGGACGGCTGCATGTACCAGGTCAAGGCCGATGGCAAGGTCTATACGCCTGACCCTGACAACCGCACACCGTTTGCCACGATCTGTCGTTTCCGTCCAAAGCAAACGTGGGCGCTCAGTGAGCCAAGCGATATGGATGCCATGGAGAAAATGGTCGACGAAAAAGCGTCGAACCGAAACGTGTTTTGCGCCATTCGCGCAGAAGGCTTTTTTTCTTACATGAAGACGCACGCTTTGCCGGTACAAAGCAAGCCGTATCCGCCGACGGCGGAAGTGGTGAGAGCCTGCCCGCAATTTGAAATGAAGGATGTGTCTGGGACGATTGTCGGATTTCGGTGTCCGCCATACGTCAGAGGTATTAACGATGTGGGATACCATGTGCATTTCCTGTCGGACGACAAGACGCGGGGCGGCCATATACGGGAGTTTGTTATGAACCGGGGCTCCTTCGCTATCGCCATTTGCAGCAACCACCATGTGATCCTGCCTGAAGACGGTGCCGTACTGGCCGGTATCGACCTGAGCAGAGACTTGGTCACGGAATTCCACGAGGCACTCGAGGCACGCTCCGAATAGATGATCATTCGTACCTAAGAGACAGCCCGAGTTAACGACTTCGGGTCTGTGATCGTACGGAATTTGGCCAATTTTGATGTTCTTACGTGAATACGGACGGTATTGCAACCCAGAAGCTACCTCAGATTTCGCATAGGAGCACGTCGCGAGGCCAAATCGGACAGAGTCCTAGTAACTTCATCAGAGAGCGGAGAAGGAGCCATGCCATTCTCACTGGGGGTGTCCGCCCAGGACGACGATATCGACGGCGCAATCGCCGAAGTCCTGGGCTCGCTGGACGCCCAGTCGTTTAGCTTTCGGATAAACGCGCAGGGAACCCGATGGGAGCCCCTTCAGGCTCTGCGGCCTGAAGGTCCCCCGCTTCGCCCCTCAGACTTTGACATCGTGGCCGTCCACGACCCGGCCCTCGACCGCATGCGTCTATCTTGGCAGCGGAGCATCATAGAGCCGCTGACCGACAACGTCGTGTACGACGAAATTGTGGTTGGAAACGAAGGCTATATCACCGGCGCTGACGTAGCCCTCCATCCGCAGCCGGCTCGAGCCATGAAATCCGATCGCTTGGCCGCTGTTCGTCGCCAGCAATACTTGCTCAATCCCCAACTGCTCGTGGGCGATGCTCTCCGGCGGCAGCACGACACCGGGCAGCAAGTCATTCGATATGTCGGCCGCCAAGAGCTCGACGGCGCACCTCATCGGGTCATTGAAATCATCGCATTACCCCGACCGATCCGCCTCTACGTGGCTCTCGACTCCAATCGAGTATCCCGCCTCGTCACTCAGGAAAACGATTTTCCCTGTGGCGATGTCGAAATCGTCGTGGCGTTCTCGGATTGGCGCCGCCACAGCGGACTTGCCTTCCCATACCAGGTTGAGCTGAGCTGGGAGGGAGAAGTCATACACCGCGAGACTCGCCAGCGAGTCGAGCTAAATCCGCAGCTCGACCCAGACACCTTTGTCCTGCCTGAGACTCATCCGTTCGATCCCGCGGTGGCCAAGCGCGGCTTGATCAACGAGCAGTGGATTCACCGCGCCACAGCCATGGGGGCGCCGATTTCTCTCGATGCCGGCGAGCTGGTCCTCGTGCGCATTTCTCCGGATGTCGTGTCAATTGGCGGGGGTATCCACCATTCATTGGCCATCGCCCTCGACTCGGGGGTGGTCGTGGTCGATCCTCCACAAAATGAAGACCGCTCGCGGGCGGTCATCGAGGCCGTCACCTCAAGGTGGCCGGACAAGCCGATCACGCACTTAATCCTAAGCCACCACCACCACGACCACAGCGGCGGAATTCGGGCCTACGCCGCCATCGGCGCCGAGCTCATCGTGGCGGAGGGCGATCGCAATTTCGTAACTCAGTGCCTCGCCCGGCCGCATACGATTAACCCCGACACGCTGGTCGCGGCGGGGACTCGACCGACGATACGAACCGTCGGCGACAATAGCCTCAGCTTGGGCGGTGGCGCGATTGAAATCCACCGGATTTCATCGCCCCACTCGGCGGAAAATCTGCTCGTGTATGTCGCAAGCGTAAAACTGCTGTTCAACGCGGATCTATTCAACCCAGGTCTCGTTCCGCCCGGGGTCGTCCCTCCTCCCCATTGGTTGACCTATTCCCGAGATTTTCGGCGCAAGGTCGAGGCGCTCAACCTGGATATTGAACTTTTGGTCGGTGCCCACGGCGCCTTGGAAGGCCGACCGTATCAAAGTCTTATCAGCTTCACGGCATAGATAGGGGGTATAAAGCACCATGAGCAGCGGACTCGTTCTCAGCAAACCTACGGAATCACTCATCACCAACACGCCGGGCCGAAACCCCGATGCGAATCCGGAAGCCCTCACCACTGGCAAGCGGGGGACTGCTGCCGAAGCCGTTATTCGAACACTCATCCAGCACCCCTCATTCGGAGATGGCGTCGGCTTCCATTTCTTGAGTGGCAATGCCGGCAGCAACGAGGGACCGATCTGGCAGGCCATACAGGACATTACGGGATTGAAAGGCCTGGTTCACGGTACCAATGAGTTCACTGCCACATGCATGGCCTCGGGGTTCGAGGCCCTGGCCAATGCCACCGGTGAGGGAGTGAAGAGGATTCCGGTTCTGCAGTTACACGCACAGGTCGGTGTCAAGTATGGTGCTGCCGGATTCGACTTCCTGGCTCGTCAGCGCCAACCATGCCTTCTACTCGTCGGTGATGCCGGAAAACTGGCTCGGCAGTATGGTGGGCACAACTCTGTCCCCAATTATCTGGGGTTGCTCAAGGAGCTGGGTGTCAAGAGTGTCCATTTTCCCGTCGAAGGAGAAGGCCCCAATGGGCTTTTGTCGGCACTGCAGACAGCCATGACGGCGGTGATGAGCGAGCCTTACGGCCTCGTCGCGGTGGTTCTCGACGAGGATATTCTGAACACCATTGCGGATATCGCTCCTGTTCAGGTAGCGACACCTCCCGTAAAAGGCACGTCGAGCTCCGAAAGCCCGACAGCAGAGACGGAGGCGGCGATCGTTCAGGCAGCAGAGCTGCTGGCGAACAAGCAGCGGCCCGTCCTCGTGCTCAATCAGGAGGTTGGGCGCTCGCCTGGCGCCAGAAAAGCAGCCGAAAAGCTGGCAATCCTAACTGGGGCGTATGTCGTTGCCTGCTATGCACCGGGCACCCTTTTCGACCGCGGGCATCCATCCTGGTGCGGCAACCTGAGCTTCGGAGAAGCGGATGACGTTGAGAAGCAGATCGCCGGCTATGCCCCGGATGTGGTCGTGGTGGTCGGTGGCCCATTCCCCAACAACGTCTGGCCCAATGGGCGTCCGGGGGTACCGGAAGGAATTCCCACCATCGTCATCAGCCCGGAACAAGCCGACCAGACCAGGTGCAACATGATCGCCGATGTCTTCGTTGGGGCCAACGTCGGGATCGCACTTATTGGACTGGGCCAGCAGCTCGAGAAGCGCCGCACGCCGACGCAGCAACAGGCTGCGGACGAACGCTTGAAGCAGATTGAGGGAGAGAATCGGGCTGCCCTCCAATCTCGTATCGCAGAGTACGAAAAGCATATGGACGAAACCCCGGTCCATCCCGCCCGCATAGCAAAGGAGTTGGTGCTGGCACTGAAAACGAGGGCGGAGAACGGGAAACTGAGCCTCGATAACGTCGCAATCTTTGACGAAGCGCTGACAAGCTCAGGACCGTTCCTGGACTACGTGGAACACCTTGGCGTGCATGACCTCTTCTACTATGGCACCCCTGGGCCGACCTTAGGAGCACATGGGGCGTCTTTAGGGTTTCAGGCAGCAAACCCGAATGGGCTGGTGATCTCGCTGTTTGGCGATGGGGGAGCCGATTTCAACGAGGGAGCATTCATCGTGGCAGCAAGGGACAACATGCCCGTCAAGCATCTCATGATCGACAACGGTGGATACGAGTTGGTCAGCTTGAACTTCGCACGCGACGCAAGGCTGCGTGGTGAGGACGAACAGGAACAATATGAGGCGGGGCGTGTTCTGCCGCTTCATACCCAACAACCAGTCCATCAAAACAGGGCATTCCAGGTGCGCGGTTTCGTGCGCCGGACCACCCAAGAGCCGGTGTTTGACTCGGCGTACATCGAGCTACCGGAGCAAGTTGGCCCCGCGATTGCTGTAATGCTCGATTCGAACGGGCCATTCCTGTTGCAAGTGATTGCTCAAGGTGCACACTTTCAGCCCTCGAGCAGGTGACGACTTTATCGCAGGCTGGCGCTCAGCTTGGCTCAGGGATCCCGATGGGAATCTGGTGCAGATTACCCGGGGGTACGTCGATCAGGAGGATCCGCCGCCCTTAGCACCCGCCTGACCTCGACGGCTGATTCGGATGGTTTTGGTGGGGCATTTGTCAAAAAAAGGAGGCATCGGTCATGGCGCTCATACCAGTCCATTTCGAGTATCTAACGGGCTTACGCCAGCCGTTTCTCATCAACGCCCGCGTGACGGGAACCTGGAACGCGCAGGGCTTGCGCTCCGAGCAATGGAGTTCGATCCCGCTTTCAATGGAAGCGTTCACGGCGGAAGATGGCTGCCCCGCCTTCCGCGTCACGGTCAATCTCGACGATAGCCAGATCGGCCAGACCTTCCGCTGGGGCGTGAATGTCGACACCCCGCAACGGCCCAACGTGTGGGGTATTCCCACCGAAGTCAGCGATGCTGCCATCACCGAACGTTACCGCAGTTTCACGCTGCGCGCCGCCAATCAGACCGAGCGTTATTACCTGACTCATTGCCGTCGGCTGGGCGCGAACAAGCAGTTCATCGCGGGCCAGACCGAACCGGCGATTCGCTTTTCGGTCTGGGCGCCAAACGCCCAGAACGTAGAAGTGGTGCGCGGCGAGCCGGTTGGCGGCTACATCTGGAATGATGGGAATGATGGGCGCGGCGTGACGGCGACCCTCCCGATGCATCAGGTCGAGAACGGCATCTGGGCGACCACGGTAGCCGACGCGCCCGCGCTGGCGAGTTTCGCCGGCTTCGACCATACCCCCTACATGTTCCGCGTCACCCGGGAAGACGGCTCGATTGCTTATCGCACCGACCTTTATTCCCGGTGCCAGATCGGCAGCGGCGGCAAGGATCCGGCTAACCCAAACCCAAACAACACGCAACCGCCACCACCACTCTGGGACGGGACTCGCCAGGATTTGGACGGCGCGAAGAGCTGTTCGGTGGTGATCGACCCTGAACAGGTTGTGCGACCGTTCCGTCAGGTGGACGCCAACGGCAATCCGGTCTGGCCAGAAACGGATTGGGTCAGCGAGAGCGAATTCTGGCGAGACGAGTTCGATCCCAACCGCCCGTTGCCGACTCGCATTGACGACTTGGTCATTTACGAACTCCACATCGACGGCTTGGGGGCTGGTCAGGACCGGCGGGGCACGCTGGCCGACGCCATCGGCCTGCTCGATTATCTGGCCGATCTGGGGGTGAACTGCGTCGAGTTGATGCCCACCTCAGAATTCGAGGGCTGGACCAGTTGGGGCTATGGCACCTCGCACTATCTGGCCATCGAATACGCGGGTGGCGGGCGCGACCAGTTCAAACACTTCATCCACGAATGCCACCGGCGCGGCATCGCCGTGTTGCTGGACGTGGTGTACAACCACTACACCCACGACGGCGAGCGGGCGCAGTGGGCTTACGATTCCACCACGCCGGAACACAACATTTATTACTGGTACGAGGGCTTACCTTCGGACTATCCCGCCTACGAACAGGCAGCGCGTAACGATCCCACGCATGTCCCGTCTGGCCACGGCGGCTATATCGACAACATGTCGACCGGCTACGCGCCGCGCTTTTGGGACGAGACCGTGCGCAAGCTGTTTATCAGCAGCGCGGCGATGCTGATGAGCGAATTCCATCTCGACGGCTTCCGGGTCGATCAGACCACTTCCATTCATTCCTACGCGGTGCTTCACGCCAACGGCGCGCCCGCCAACAACGCACGGATTTTCGGCGCGAAATTCCTGCGCGAATGGACCCGCACGCTGCGCCTGCTCCGGCCCAATGTCTTTCTGATCGCCGAGGACCATTCCGGCTGGGCGGCGGTTACGCAACCCAGTGAGCAAGGCGGTCTCGGTTTCGACGCCACTTGGTATGCGGATCTCTATCACCACTTGATCGGTGATGCCCAAAACGATTCCAGCCGCGCCCGCTTGCTCAAATTCGCCGGCTACGGCGACAACCGGGAACTGCGCATGTCCTGGTTCGCCGGCGCCCTGACGGAAAGTGCGACCGCCAAGGTCGTCTATCACGAATCGCACGACGAGGCGGGCAATTCCTATTACGAGGAAGGCGGGCAGCGAGTCTATTCGGCGCGGACCCTCGTGGTCGCGGTGAACGGTGCGTCGCTGGGCAACGCCGCCACCCGACGCTATGCCGAGGCCCGCGTCCATGTCGCCGCCGGCATGACCCTGCTGGGACCGGGCATTCCGATGTTCTTCATGGGCGAGGAAGTCGGCGCGTCCGAGCCGTATCGTTACAACGATTTCATCGACCATCGGGAAAACTTTCCGGCTCTGCGACAGGGTACCGGCGCGAATCTGTTTCGTTTCTACCAGGAATTGATCCGGTTGCGACTGGCGCACCCCGCCCTGCGCTCGCGCAACATCGATGTGCTCCACACCCACGATGCCAACCGCGTTCTCGCCTTCCGGCGTTGGGAGGCAGACGAAGAGTTGTTGGTGATCGCCAGCCTTAACAATAGCGCATTCGCTGGGGGTTATCGGATTCAGAATTCGCGTATTACAGATGGGCAATGGCGAGAGATTTTCAACAGCGATGCTCAGGATTATGGCGGTGATGGGTTAATTAGTAACCCCGGTGTGATCGCGTCAACTGGCGGCTTGTTATCCGCCCGCCTGCCGGCCAATAGTGTGCTGATCTTTCAACGGCAGTGATGTCCCCATCCCCTATAGAAAAGGAGTTGAAGCGATGGCGAACAACGCAACCTTAATGCAATATTTTTATTGGGATTATCCTGCCGACGGGATGCTTTGGAACGAGTTGGCCCACAACGCTGGCGATCTGGCCGCCGCCGGCATCACCGCACTCTGGCTGCCGCCGCCCTGCAAGGCCGAACGCGGGATTCAGGATGTCGGCTACGGCATCTACGATCTGTTCGATCTCGGCGAATTCGATCAAAAGGGCGCGGTTCGCACCAAATACGGCACCCGTCAGGAACTCGAAGCCGCCGTCCAGGCCGCGCACACCGCCGGATTGCAGGTGTATCTCGACGTGGTGGTTAACCACAAGGCCGGCGCGGATCGCACTGAAGTGGTCATGGGTACGCCGGTGTCCCACGACAATCGTAACATCGAAATCGGTCCGCCGCGCGAAATCGAAGTCTGGACTTATTTCAATTTTCCAGGCCGCGCCGGGACATATTCCGACTTCGTGTGGAATTGGCAACACTTCGACGCGGTCGATTACGATCAGCGCACTGGCTCGGTGGGCACCATCTACAAATTGCGGGACAAGCAATTCGATACGCCGGTGGACCCGGAGCGGGGCAATTTCGATTATCTGCTATTCGCCGATCTGGACATGGGCAGCGACGAGGTTCGGGCGGAACTGAACCGCTGGGGCGACTGGATCGTGCAAACCCTGGGCATCGACGGGTTTCGTTTCGACGCCGCCAAGCACATCCGTTTCTTCTTCTTCAACGAGTGGCTGGATCACGTGCGCGCGACCGCCGGGCGCGATCTGTTTGCTGTCGGTGAATACTGGACGCCGGATGCCGGCACGCTGGGCTGGTTCATCGAGCAGACCGGACGGCGCATGTCGGTGTTCGATTTCCGCTTGCATTTCAACTTGCGCGATGCCTCGCACGGGGGCGGTTCGTTCGACATGACGCGCATTTTTGATGGGACACAGGTGCGGCAAGACCCGGCACTCGCGGTCACGTTCGTCGATAATCACGATTCCTACCGCGAGGACGCCGTCGCGGACTGGTTCAAACCGCTGGCCTACGCGCTGATTCTGCTGCGGGAAGGCGGCCAGCCCTGCGTGTTCTATCCCGATTATTACGGCGCGCCGGGACGTACTTCGCATCGGCAGATACTCGACCGCTTGTTGCAGGTGCGCCGGGACCACGCTTACGGCCAGCAAAACGATTACTTCGATCATCCCGATGTCGTCGGCTGGACCCGGCTGGGCGACGCCGACCACCCGCGCGCTATCGCGGTCGCGCTCAGCGACGGGCCGGGCGGAGCGAAACGGATGAACGTCAATCGTCCGAACCGGAATTTCGCGGACGCTACCGGCAATATTGGCGGCGTGATCATTACCGGCAATGATGGGTGGGGAGATTTCCGCTGTAACGGCGGTTCGGTGTCGGTATGGGTCGAGCAGTGACGGAAGTCCCGGACCCCACGGCGAGCGTCGCCGCTACCCGGCGGTTGTTCGAGGCGTGATCCCGAAGTGGGTGATCAAGGACGAGGTGGGGTGTTGCGGCAGCTTGGCCGGATTCCACGGGTTCGAGGTCAGGGCGGATAATTTCTTGTTGTCGCGGACGCTTCGCGCCCGCGACAACGGGGCTGCGGATTCCATCCGCTGCTTGCACGGCGCGAAGCGCCGCACAACCAGCGGATCAACCTGACTTCGCCCGTCCAAAATTGCATTTTGTCCGGGCTCGTAGGTTATCCGCCGCCCCGTTCGGCCTCTGAAATCGAAGATTTTGAAACAACCTTTAGACAATGAGGGTCCACCTTATGGCATCTGGGAATGCTGCGCTGGAAGCAGTCGAGAAGGAACTTGGAGACTTGCTGGCAGACGATGGGTTCCGGGACCTCCTCAGGGAACATGGACCCAGACTTTAGACAGCCTGTAAACCGTCCACTACGCAGCCTTGACATCGTGGAAGACGTGCTGGAGGACATACGTGATAAGAACCCTGACGCTCGAAAAAGGGCAGCGGCAGGGCGTTACGGATCATCGAGCGGTAGGCGAATATGAATGTAATAGGGCAATTAAGCGATCTCGACGTAATTCCAGAAATACGGTTGGGTGGGAATTAGGTCGCTTCAAGTCAAGGTATTATCAAGCCAGTAAGGAGGAGAATTAGCAATGAAACGGTTATTTACCTTATTGATTGCAAGCATACTAGGCTTTGGATCAGCTATATATTTATCAACTGCCGAAGAAACCGGAACCACCACAGGAGGACCCCTAATAGCAAATCCTCCAAGAGATTGTACCTATGGTCCTGATACCTGTATTCGTGGCCTTGTCTGGCGAGAGGCTGCTCCAAGTGATCGTGTTTGCGTTAGGCCGCCGGTTCGCGAGCAAGCACGGATTGATAACTCTCAGGCTGTAGCGCGCCGCAATCCGAATGGTGGGCCATATGGGCCAAACACCTGCCTTCAGGGATATGTCTGGCGCGAAGCGTTCGCGGGTGATGTCGTCTGTGTGGCGCCGGAAACACGGTCTCAGGCGGCTCAAGACAATAGCCAAGCCAATGCCCGGAAAGCATGTCGGTAGAAAAATGATATTTCAAGTTTCAGGAGGCCATGTCATGTCGAAAGCAAGTAGGGCAGGGGTCAGGTCTTTTTTTGTCACCCTGTCCCTATTAGCAGCAACCTCCTCTTGATTCAGGCTGATGAATTAGGAAATTAAAAAGACAGGATATGATCTGAAAAACCTTGTGGAGAACTCTCATCCATGATCGATCTTTCGGACTTGTTACTGATGTTAAAAGACTACGGCATAAGCGCCAAGATCTATTTTAGCGCTAACCACGATTGGTTTCGTACCACTGTCTTCGGGGCATTTACGTTTGTAAATTCTCTTCGTATTTTAGCATACGTACCGCAAATGCTGACAGCAGCCAAGGACGTAAACGGAGCATCCGGTATCTCTTATACTACTTGGACTCTCTTTTTGATGTCGCATCTGACCACGATTGCCTATGCTATTATATATCTTGGTGATTTAGTTATGGCTTTAATATTTCTCGGCAATGCGTTGGCTTGTCTGGCGGTCATCGCGATCACCTTTGTCAAGCGAAGACGATATGCCGCCCGGCCTGTAGAGAGACGGTAATTAACTGACAGGTATCAACAGGGTCTGGGGGTCAGGCTGATGCCGTCAGAGATGCAAAAGACAAGACCTGACCCCGATTAACGCGAAAGGTCTGACTCTTAAATTGGTGCTGGCCACAAACCCATTGAAGTTCTTGTATTTGATGGGAGGTTTACTCCCTCTTTGAGGAGATAAAAATGTCTACATATGGGGCATCGAAAGCAACGACGGTTAACGATGACGACAAAGCTATCCTCGCGGACGCTGCATATCAGGCAGCAATCAAGCTGCTTAACGATCCAGTTCTCGCGGCGAAACTTCCAGCACCAGAGCGGGCTAGCTTGAAGGCCGCTGCCAATAAAGTTTGGTCAGATTTGGCTGTCTATAGGGGCGAACTGATGAAGCAACAGCGCCGCAGATCCGGCCCGCCATTGGCGTTCGCTACCACCCAAACAATGCCTGGAGCTGGAACAAACCCTTTTGGAGCTTTAGTCGCTGCTGCTGCCCTTGCGGCCGCAGCTTTAGTGGCCATACCAATGATTGTCTCATCAGCTCAGAGAGCCCGCTTCTCGTTGGATCAATCACTCACCTCACTTCGTGATGAGAGCAATTCAGCGATATCCGTTGTACCTCGACCTCTTCCGGTATCACCCAATATCCCGAAACCATTTTTTGACGAATTAATTAGATTGGGAATTCTCATTGCAGAAGCAACTATAATCAGCATTGATTTTTCAAATTTCCGAAAAAAGGTTGTCGAAATAATGAAGGGGATCGAGGATTTAAGAAAGCAAAATAAAAACGATTGCGATGATCTTTATAAAAAAGTCCGAGATCTAGCGTTATCGATTTTCGGATTACTTGATCGCTTACCGGCTAATGACAACGATGGTGGTCAGGCGGTGATTCGAGCAACTAATGAAGCTGTTAAGTGGATGAAGGCCGTAAACGATCTGTTCGACTGCTTCAATTTGCCTACGCCATTTCCCAGAGTGACTTGAGCAGATGGGGATGTAGAGGACTCATATCTTGATCTTTTGCGGGTTGCAATCCGCCGTTTGTTATTCGGCGTGAAGCGCCTCACAACCGGTGGATCAACCTGACAAGCCCTTCAAAAATTTCATCTTGTCAGGTATGCAGGTGATCCGCAAGCCCGCCAGCAGACTGCTGACGAAGCCAAGGACTGTTGATATCGTGAAGGTGTCTGACCCATCGGGAAGCATTCCCAAGGTGCAAGAGGAAATGATAGCCATGAACGTCGAGATCATGACCCTGAGCGGAACCCAACGCACGCTCGACGCGACGACCGTTGCTGACCTGCGCTCGCACGTGCGCGGCCCGGTCCTGACAGCCGCCGACGCTGGGTACGACGCGGCCCGGCAAATCTGGAACGCGATGATCGACAAGCGGCCCGCCCTGATCGTGCGCTGCGCGGGCACCGCCGACGTGCTGGAAGCGGTCCGCTTCGCCGCGACGCACGAGGTGCTGACATCGGTGCGGGGCGGCGGCCACAACGTCGCGGGAACTGCCGTGTGTGACGGTGGGCTGATGATCGATCTGTCACTGATGAAGGGTATTCGCGTCGACTCGGTGGCGCGCACGGCCTGGGCGCAGCCCGGACTGCTGTGGCAGGAGTTCGACCACGAAACCCAGGCCTTCGGGCTGGCGACCACCGGCGGCGTCGTGGGCGAGACCGGCATCGCCGGGCTCACGCTTGGCGGGGGCGTGGGCTGGCTGGTGCGCAAGTACGGGCTGACCTGCGACAACCTCTTGGCCGCCGACATCGTGACAGCGGACGGCCAACTCCGGCACGCTACTCCCGAGGAGAATGGCGAGCTGTTCTGGGCGCTGCGCGGGGGTGGCGGTAACTTCGGGGTGGTGACGGCGTTCCACTACCGGCTTCATTCGGTGTCCACCGTCCTCGCCGGTCTCGTCGTCCATCCCCGCAGCGCGGCCCGCGACGTCATTTGCTTCCACCGCGACTTCGTCGCCTCGGCGCCCGAGGAACTCACGTCGCGCGTTGGGTTGCGCACCGCGCCCGACGGGCAGCCGGTGGTCGCCCTGGCGCTCTGCTACTGTGGCGATCTCGGGGAGCGGGTGCTGCGCCCGCTGCGCGAGTTCGGCTCCCCCCTGATCGACGACATCAAGCCGATCCCCTATACCGCCATGCAGGGCATGTTCGACCCGGCGTTCCCCTGGGGTAACCGGAACTACTGGAAGTCGAGCTTTCTGCGCGCGCTGCCCGACGCAGCCGTGGCGGCCGTGGTCGAGCAGGCCGATCAAGCCAAATCACCCCTGTCGTCCGTGGTGCTGGAGTACTACGGAGGCGCGGCGAGCCGCATCGCCGCCGACGCCACCGCCTTCTCCCACCGCGCGGCGACCTTCAACTGCCTCATTTTGGCGCAGTGGCGCGATGCCGCCGAGGACTCGATACATATCGGCTGGGCGCGCGACGGCTGGGAGGCGGTCCGCCCCTGGTCGAACGGGGCGGCGTACATGAATGCCCTGGGCAACGATGAGGGCGTACAGGCCGTGCGCGACGCCTACGGCGCCAACTACCCACGCCTCGCCGCGCTCAAGGCGAAGTTCGACCCGATGAACCTGTTCCGTCTGAATCAGAACATTGCGCCCGCCGCTTGAAGAGGACTTGACGACCATGACTACCAGACCGACGCAAGACAGCGAAATCATGCTAGACCGTAACACTCTCGACGCGCTCCGAACCCGCTTGCGGGGTCCGCTCCTGCTTCCTGGCGAACCCGGCTACGATGACGCGCGCTCCCTGTGGAACGCGATGATCGACAAGCGACCCGCCCTGATCGCACGCTGCCTTGGCGTGGCCGATATCGTGACGGGCGTCAACTTCGCCCGCGAGCAGGGCCTCCCGCTGTCCATCAAGGGCGGTGGTCACAACATTGCCGGCCTGGCCGCGTGTGACGACGGACTGATGCTCAACCTGTCGCTCATGCGGGGAGTGTGGGTGGACCCAGCCGCCCGCACCACCCGCGCCCAGGCCGGTTGCCTGCTGGGCGACCTGGACCGCGAGACTCAGGTCCACGGCTTGGCCGCAGTGCAGGGCTTTGTCTCGAACACGGGCATCGCCGGCCTCACGCTGGGTGGTGGGTTCGGTTACCTCACCCGCCAATTTGGCTGGAGCTGCGACACCGTCCGCGCGATGGAGGTCGTGACGGCGGAGGGGCGCGTGGTGCGCGCCAGCAAACGGGAGAACAGTGATCTGTTCTGGGCGCTACGCGGGGGTGGCGGTAACTTCGGGGTGGTGACCAGCTTCGAGTACCAACTTTATCCGGTCGGGCCGGAGGTGATGGCCGGCGCGATTGCCTGGCGTGCCGAAGACGCGCGCGACGTACTCGAGATGTACCGCAATCTCGCCGAACAAGCGCCACCGGAACTCACCCTGCGTCGCGGTGTTGCGCCGGGCCCCGCCGGCACCCTGGCTGCCCAGGGATATTCATGGCCAACCCATCGTCGCCCTCTTCATCTGTCATTCGGGATCCATCGAGGAGGGCGAGAAGTTGGTTGCTCCGATCAAGAGCTTCGGCACCCCGGTCGGCGACGTGATCCAGCGGCGACCCTATGTGTCGCAGCAGGGCATCCTCGACGCGGCCCAACCGAAGGGTCGGCGCTATTACTGGAAATCCGAGTACCTGCCCAAGCTCGAACCGGACCTGCTCGCGCAGGTCATCGAGCACGCCGGGCGCATCGTCTCCCCGCATTCGGCGATCATCCTCTTCCCGCTCGATGGCGCGCTCAACCGGCTCCCGGAAGATCACTCCCCGGTGGGCAACCGGGACGCCACCTTGGTGATTAACATCGCGGCCTCGTGGGAACAAGCCCAGGACGACGCGGCGAACATCGAGTGGGCGCGCGCGGCGTGGCGGGACCTGCGCCGCTTCTCGGCCGGCGGCACCTATGTCAATTTCCTGACCGAAGAGGAAGGCGACGAGCGTATCCACGCCGTCTATGGGAAACACTACGACCGACTCGTGGAGATCAGGACTCGGTGGGACCCGGGGAACCTGTTCCGGACGAACAAGAACATCGCGCCACGGGCAGCCTGAGAATAGAGGGGCAAATCATGTCGGTTCGCCAACATTCACCACTTCGCTTCCCTTCGCCCCGATGCTTCCGGGCGGGTGGTTCGTCGGCTATTCAGGAAAAAACTCAGGGGAAAACGAAAATGTCGTGGCTCGAACGAATCGGCGCTCGGCGCCGTACCCGCCCATCGGGCGTGGCTCTGATCCTCAGCCTCGGGTTAGCTCTCTCGGTCGGCCTAGCTCCCGCCGGGGTGATGGCGGATGTCGCCACCTCCGCCAAAACCACCCCGGATTTCTCCGCCGCACTTGGCGTCGATTTGCCACACACCGATGGTTTTGGACTCCAACCCAAACCGCCCGCCTTTACCAAGGAGGAAAGTGATCGGCTCTTCGCCGAAGGCAAGCAAGCCTGCGACGGTCCCTGCGTCACGCCCTTCGGCGCGGTGCTGGGCGTCGCTGATGGAGCCGAAGGCCGTTCCAACTGCGTCACAACCTGCATTCGGCCAGAGTATTCCTTTCTCGACCGGGCCTCGGGTGCTGTCTCGGTACACGCGGACGATCCCAAGCAGGAGAACCTCCAGTACATCGGCGTGACCTATCAGTGCGTGGAATACGCCCGCAAATGGTGGATGAAAAATCAAGGCATTACCTTCGGCAGCATCGACAGCGCCCACGAGATTCTGTACCTGACCGAAGGGAAAAATCTTGAAACTCAGCAAGCGTTTCCCCTGGCCCGCTCTATCAACGGCACCGCCCGGCGACCGCCTCGGCGCGGGGATTTAGTGATTTATTACCCCGACCGGGCCGATCCCGAATGGCGCCACGGCCATGTCGCCGTGGTGGTGGCGGTGGATCGGGACCAAGGCAGCGTCGCGTTGGCGGAAGAGAACTACGACAACCAGCCCTGGCAAAATCCGCAGGCGTTCGCGCGCCAGATCCGACTGTTCGAGGTGGGCGGGCGCTACACGCTGCTGGACGTGCCACCAACCGCTAACCGAAACCCCGAAGGTGGCCGCATCGCCGGTTGGCTGTATCCGCTGGCGGAGCAGTGACCGTGCACACGACTCGTCACAATCCTGGAAGGTTCCCGCCAGTGGCTGGACTCCGAAGGGACTGTGCGCCAGTAGCTGAACGACAAACGGCTAACGGGCTGATTTGGAAGCTAACGGGCATTTAAGGGATCTGCGACTTAACGGTAGTTAGGCGGTATTGGCAACGTCCTCTTTATCAATCTTTTGTTAAACGGAGAATTAGGCTATGAGAAAGCTCAACGTAATTATCAATTGTACTTTCAATTCTGGCTTATTTCTTCTTTTCCACTTCGCCAGAGAAGGTGAAAGTTGGCATTTTTGCGTTGCTCTTCTTTGGCGTGATTGGCTTTGCTATGTTCTGGGCCTCACCAGTCTCCAACAAAGAAGCTTCTGGTGATGCACAACCACCCCCTATCGCTGACCGTGATCAGATCGGCGACGGTGAGACGTTACAGGCGCTGAAAATGGTTGGCGTTGATTTTAGTGTTGGAGAAATAACTCTGAAAGAATGGCTCAACAACAGCGACACATTGTATCCGGTCATCAGTATTGAGCTGCTGAAATTGCTAAGAGGAAAACGACTTACACGCCCGGTCTACTTGGATGTCATTGTATATCACTATGAGCAGGCTGCAGATTCTGCATCGCCAAGCAGAACAGATACCGTCGATCTCGCCCGCCTCAAAACTGCCGTGATTATGAGTTACAACACGCGGTATGGAATAGTTGTAACGGATTTTGACGCGCTAATACGATGACTAAGAAACAAGCTGCTGCAGATACATTTCGCATAGCAGTTTTTGAGATGCGTTGAAGTAAAAAACCCCGCCGCTTGCGGCGGGACATCCTGAGCAACTTTCGTGAATTGCTTGAGAGGAGGATGGGATATGCGAACAGATAGTCCGATTGTTCCAGGTGCCAAACTTGAGAAGCTGGCAGATGATTTCGAGTTCACCGAAGGACCAACTGCCGATGCTGAAGGCAACATCTTTTTCACCGATCAACCTAATAATCGCATTCTGAAGTGGAGCATAGTCGGTCAGTTGTCTTTATTTCTCCAACCTTCTGGCCGCGCCAATGGTCTTTGCTTTGATCACCAAGGTAATCTCATCGCCTGCGCTGATGAGAAAAATGAACTTTGGTCTATTAGTCCAGATGGCCAGATAACAGTATTGGTCAAGGATTATCAGGGAAAGCTGCTCAATGGCCCAAACGATCTTTGGGTGCGGCCAGATGGCGGCATTTACTTCACCGACCCCTATTACCAACGCGATTACTGGACGCGCGGTACAATGGAGCAGGACGGCCAACACGTTTACTACCTTACGCCAGATCGCAAAATTGTTACCCGTGTGACCACCGATCTGGAAAAGCCTAACGGTATTATTGGTGCTCCCGATGGTAAGACGCTTTATATTGCCGATATCGGTGTGGGTAAAACCTATGCTTACGACATCCAACCGGACGGTTTGCTAACAAATAAGCGACTTTTCTGCACGCTCGGCTCCGATGGAATGACGCTCAATAGCGAAGGTAGCGTTTATCTCACCGGCAACGGCGTGATGGTTTTTAATCAAGCTGGCCAACAGATTGAGCATATTGACATACCTGAAGGATGGACTGCCAACGTCACTTTCGGCGGTAAGGACTGTGATCTGCTTTTCGTTACAGCAAGCAAAAGTATTTACAGCCTGAAGATGCGGGTTAGAGGAGTGCGGTAGAAGCACGCTTCTGAATAGCCAATTTTCCTTCTGTAAATTTTCCTGTGATCCGAACGATGGGGTGGGCAGGTGAAGTGAAAATCGCTTAGCAGGATCAAGGGGTTGGATGCGGCTGACGCCCTAGCCCCGCGCTGCCAACCCTCGCCATTACAGGAAAATTTACAGGACCAATCTTTTAAAAGTTTGAGTGTGAAGCATGAAAGACCTGTTTGAAAAGCTTATAGGATTAATTCCCACTTATCTTGATGATCTTTTCAGTCTGTTATCAGGTCCAAAACGTTTCATCGCCGAGCGTATTGCTGGTAATGAACCAGTAATGGAAAAAGCTTTGGTCTTTCTGGCCGTCTCATTTTTTATATCATGGATATTGAACATTTCTTTGATTCGAGGTGACCCCTTTCTTGAACTTGGGTCTGATGCCATTTTCGTTCTTATTTACGTATCGGCATATGGAGGTGTTCTTTATTCTGCTTGGCGTATTGTAGGAGGTAGATCTGAGTTTAAAAAAGTCTTGACAATAAATTTTTATTACTCTGGTATCTTAAAACTTATGATGTCATTTGTATTTCTAGGCACGATGGGAGCAATAAGAATCAGTGACCCTGCTTTATATAAAGACATTTTCGATTCTGCTTATAGTGGAGGTATTGCAACATTTTTAATAAATAATAAACAACAATTGCTTCAAAACACAGGCTATCGACTTTCGATAATGGTTCAGTTCGTAGGATTTAGTGCGATGTTGGCTTGGATATTTGTTGGGTGGGGTGCTTATAGGGAATTAAATCAACTATCGAGGCTTCAGTCATTTGCGGCAGGTTTATTATTTATCCTATTTTGCCTGCCTGTAACGGCACTAATGTTTCTCATAGCAAATTCCTTGGTAAAGTAAGTTCTTGAAAAATTTATCACGAGGAGAGAAATGATGAAAATCGGCATTCTCGGCACAGGCGACGTAGGCCAGGCTCTCGGAATTGGCTTTGCCAATCTCGGCCACGACGTGAAAATGGGTTCGCGAGATCCCAATCAGGAAAAAGTCAAGGACCGGGTCAATAAAGCGGGATCAAAAGCATCAGCCGGTACGTTCGCGGAAGCGGCCGCTTACGGCGAGCTTGCGGTGCTGTGCTGTACACGATTTGGACCGGTGCGGAAAACGCCATCCGGCTGGCCAATCCGCGCAATCTGGCCGGTAAAGTGGTGATAGATACCACTAATCCGCTGGATTTTTCCGAGGGTATACCGCCCAAGCTCGCTGTCGGACATACGGACTCCGCCGGCGAACACATCCAGCGTTGGTTGCCGGATTCCCATGTGGTCAAGGCCTTCAATATCGTGGGCAGTCCGCACATGTTCAAACCGGAATTCCCCGGAGGTCCACCGGACATGTTCATTTGCGGCAACGACGATCAAGCCAAAGCAACGGTGACTGACCTGCTCAAGGCGTTTGGCTGGTCGGTCATCGACATTGGCGACATTGAATGCGCCCGGTATCTCGAACCGCTAGCGATGGTCTGGATTCGTCACTTTTTCCGCATCAATTCCGTCGATCACGCCTTCAAATTGTTGCGTAAATAAGTCTTGGGGTAACCGTTCCTTTGAGGTTAAAGGAGTCCTGCGACATGCGTTACAAACTCTTCGGTAATAGCGGTCTGCGCGTTTCAGAGTTATGTCTTGGCGCCATGACCTTCGGTGAGGAATGGGGCTGGGGCGCTTCCAAGGAGGAAAGCCGCCAGCTTTTCGACGCCTTCGTACAGGCAGGCGGTAATTTCATCGATACCGCCAACCATTACACCAGCGGCACCAGTGAAAAATACGTGGGTGAATTCATCGCCGCCGAGCGGGAACGCTTCGTACTCGCCACCAAGTACTCCCTGAATGGGCGCCCTGACGATCCCAACGGCGGCGGCAATCACCGCAAGAGCATGGTGCAGGCGCTCAACGCCAGTCTGAAACGGCTCGGCACCGACTATATCGACCTTTATTGGCTGCACGCCTGGGATTTCATGACGCCCGTCGAGGAGGTCATGCGGGCCTTCGACGATCTGGTCCGCGCTGGCAAGGTGCTGTACATCGGCATTTCAGACGCGCCCGCCTGGATCGTGTCCCGCGCCAATACGCTGGCGGAACTGCGCGGCTGGAGTTCGTTCGTGGGCTTGCAAATCCAGTACAGCCTGATCGAGCGCACCCCTGAGCGTGATTTGTTGCCCATGGCGCGAGCCTTGGATATCGCCGTGACCGCCTGGGGACCGCTAGGCGGCGGTCTGCTCACCGGCAAATACAATCCCGAAGCCGATAAAAACGCTGCCGCGGATGCCCGCTATTCCGTCAGTCCCTGGGGTCAGGAAATGATGCACGACCGTAATCTCGGCATCGCCGCCGTAGTGGTCAAACTGGCCGGGAAACTGGGCCGCACGCCCTCGCAAGTAGCGATTAACTGGGTGCGACAGCAAAAGCGGAGCGTCATCATTCCCATTCTCGGCGCGCGCAAGCTCTCCCAGCTTCAGGACAATCTGGTGTGCCTGGATTTCACGTTGACCGACGAGCAGATACAGCGGCTGGATGTGGCCAGCGCCATCGAACTCGGTTTCCCGCACGACTTCCTGAGTCAGGAAGGTGTCCAGCAGGTCCTTTATGGCAACACCTTGCCATTGATTGACCATCATCGCCGTCCTCCCGGTTAAATATTAATTGCAGCGAGGTTATAGCCATGCCGCTCATCGTCCATTTCAAAAAACCCAGTGATTGGCGCAATACCGTCAACATCCATTATTGGGACACCACTCCGGTCATTCCCCAAACGACGTGGCCGGGCGTGGCCATGACCGCCGAAGGAAACGACTGGTTTATCTATACGTTCGAGACCGCCGAAGCCGCCAGCCTCATCTTCAACGATAGCGCGGGACGACAGACGGGGAATCTTCGGCGCGAGCGGCTGGGCTGGTTCTACACCAACAACCAGTGGTACGACGAAAGCCCGGAGCGGCCGCGAATCCCGGTGATTACGGCCTCCCCAGCCGCACGGACTTATCTGACTCCGCAGCAGGTTGATTTGGAGGGAACCAATCGGGACGACGTGATTTATTACACCACCGACGGTACGACGCCAACCCTTTCATCTCCGGTGTATGCCGCACCCATCGAGGTCGCCCAATCGACTACCCTGATGGCCTTTGGGGTGAATTCGGCAGGTGATATGGGGGTTATCAGCACTTTTCGCTACACCATTGATCCCAACGCCGATCTGGAGCGGCCCACCATAACCGCCAGCATTACCGATGGAACCTATGAAAATCCCATCTCAGTCGTTTTTACCCTTCGTGACAATCGGCCAGCGCCGGTCGTGGCGTATTACACCACGGACGGTTCGACGCCGACGCCCGCCTCGCCGGTCTACGCGCGGGATGATGCAACAGCGGGATTGACGGGAAACCCGATAGCGGTTACGTCCAGTACGACCCTTCGTTTTCTCGCCGTCGATGGCGCGGGTAACGAAACCCGCCAAAGCTTCTACTACAACATTGGTCCCGTCAGCGCACCGACAGATTTCCGGGAAGAAACGATTTATTTCCTGATCACTACCCGGTTTTACGATGGCGATCCCGACAATAATTACTTTTGTCGCGACCGGATCAGGTTCAATTCCGTAACCGGGCAGGCCGAAGACCCGCACTGGCGCGGGGATTTCCGAGGGCTGATCGAGAAACTCGATTACATTCGCGATCTCGGCTTCACCGCCATTTGGATCACGCCGCCGATTGAAAACCGCAGTGGTCTCGATTACCACGGTTATCACGGTTACGACTGGACGCGGATCGATCCTCGATTGGAATCGCCGGGCGCTACTTATCAGGACCTCATCAATGCAGCTCATGCGCGCGGCATCAAGATGATCCAGGATGTAGTCGTCAACCACTCCTCGCAATACGGCATTCGCGGCCAGGCCTGGATTGACCATTTGCCGATCAAGTATTACGTGCCCCGAGGCTCGCAACAGGGGCGGGTCAATAACGGTCCTTATCAGGGCAACCTCGGCGATTATCGCAGCCCCAATCGAGAAGATAACGATAACCCATTAGCCCCCGCCTGGTTCCGGGAGCGACAAACCTCAGACCCGGCGGGGAGCGTTCCGTTGGTCGATCCACGCACTGGCGCGACCGTGCCGAGTCCGGGTTACGATCCCAACCGGTTCTTCGGCGTGGACGCCAATACCCTCGATCCCGAATGGTATCACCTGCAGGGATTCATGGCCGGCGGCGATTGGGAAAGCCTGGCGATTCAGACCAAGCATATGGCTGGGGATTGCATCGACCTGGCGACGGAGCAACAGAACGTCAAGGACTACATCATCAATGCCATCAATCGATATCTGGATATGGGGGTGGACGCGCTGCGCATCGATACCGTCAAGCATCTTTCACGCGATAACCTGCTGGAATATGTCAATGCCTGGAAGGCGCACAAGCCAGGTTTGTTCGTGTTCGGCGAGAATCTGGTCAAGGGAACCGGCTGGGGCGATTTAGGCGGCGATAACGCCCCCAGTGATCTCCGGCCCTGGTGGTACACCCGGCTGGGTGATGATCGCCGCAATCCGAATTCAGGCGGCGACTCAGGATTCGCTGTGCTGGATTTTTCCCTGTTTTCCACCTTCCGGGATAATTTGAGCAGAGGAAGTTTTGGCGGTATCGGTGGTATTGTGGGAATGGATTGGGTGTATGGGGATGCGACTCGGCTGGTCACCTTTTTACAGAATCACGACGTCGGCCCTGACAATGATTTCAGATTCCGCTTTCGGGGCGATCAGTGGATGGCCGCCGCCGCGTATAACCTGCTGTGGACGATACGCGGCATTCCCTGCCTGTATTACGGCGAGGAAATCGAGTTCATGAAGGGCGCGCCGCAAGACATTATCGGCAACGACGATACCCTGGATACCACCGGGCGCGCTTATTTCGGTGATCATCTGTCGGATGAAAACATCGCCGCTACTCAAGCTCATCCACTGTATCAACATATCCGGCGGCTCAATCTCATTCGTGGAAGTATACCCGCCCTGCAAAAAGCGCCCATGAGCCAGGTTAATGAATGGGGCGGAGCCATGAGCTTTATTCGGGATTACAACAATGGCGAAAGTTACGCTGTTGTGGGTCTTGCCATGGGCGGCGATCAGGATATTACGGTGGGCAATGTCAGAAACGGCGCTTACGCGGATGCCGTGACCGGCAATAGAATCAATGTGTCCAGCGGCAGCATTTCCTTTCATGTCCGAGGCAATTCCGCTGGCATTTATGTGCTGAATGGGCCGGGCAGGATTGGAGAGGATGGGGTGTATCTGAGATAGGAGTATTCCCATGAGCTGGTTACAGAAGTGTTGGGGCTGGCTGGGAAGCTCCAAAAACCAGAAGACGCTTGCTTTCGTCGGTAGCGGTCTTGCCATTATCGCGGGTGCTTTCTGGCAGATTTATCCGCATTTTTTCGGCGCTGAGTCGAGCAAACCGCCGGCTGCCGAGCACATAACGGCAACCACGGGCGGCGTTATCCAAATGGGTCCCGGCACCGTTCACGTCACCAACATCCATGGAATCAGCGAAGAAAAATTTCAGCGGCTGGCGGGGGAGCTGGGCGTTACGCAGAGCGCCCTCGAAAAGTTTTTCGAGATTCTCGAACAAGCGCAGGTTGCCCCAAAGGATCTCGACAGCACGCTGCGGGAGATCGCCAAGCGCTACAAGGATCTTCAAACCAAGCTCGACAGTTTCAGTTCTGATGATCCAGAGGTTGAAACCCTCAAGCGTCAAGCCAAGGAAGCTTTGGATGTCGGGGACTTCGAGCGTGCCGAGAAGCTGCTGAACCAAGCCAGCGAGAAGGATATACAGGCTGCCAAAGAGCTCCAGGCCACGCCAATAATCGTGATAAAATGGGCTTTTAATGATAAATTAACATCACGCAGGCTCAGTCTCCCGAGCCGCCAGACCTAGAGGAGAGAAAATGAAGAACGTCGTCGGCAGCCGTGTAAACGTCCACGGGCAGACCCTGATCGTCGGCTGCGGGGGCCGGCTGTACGCCCCGCGCACGTCAGTCGACGCCTGGGGCCGGACTCGGCAGACCCAGAGGGTCATGAAGTATCGGATCCAGAGTTGCACCTGTGGGCACGCCTTCATCGCCCACGACAGTCGGATGAAGACCTGTCCCAATTGCCAGGCGCGCATCCGCCAGGAACGCCAGGGACGCCGCGCCGCCGAGACCTCGCCACGCCCAGCCCCTTGCGTTGTCTGTGGTCAACCGCTCACCGCCCAGCGCCGCACTAAAACCTATTGCTCCCGCGCCTGCCAGCAAAAAGCTTATCGGCAACGTGGCTCAAAGGGGTTCTAAACCCAAACCCCGGAAATCGGGGCTTTTGTGTCGTTTGTTTAAATGTACCCAAAAAAAGACGGTTCTTAGGATCCTGCCCGGTGTTGGCGCTGCCAGCGATACCCGCCATAGGCGAGCAAGAGGGTGATCCCTATCAGCGTGGCCGTCGCCACCCACGGGTTGAGCTTCCGGATGAAACCGAGAATCGCGTACAAGTTTTCGTCCAGATAATAGATGCCCAGACCCCAGCAGCCGACCCACAACGCCGCACCGAGGGCGTTGTACGCCGTAAAGGTCCACCAGGGCATTTCCAGGATCCCGGCGGCGATCCCGTTCAATTGGCGTAACCCGTCAAAAAACCGACCGACGACGATCAGCCCGCCGCCATAGCGGCTGAAACCCTGTTCGACCCGTTGCCAGTGACGCTCGTCCACCTGGAAACGGTGCAGTAACACCCGTCCGCCCCGGCGGCCGATCAGATAGCCCAGGCTGCTGCCCAGAATCGCCGCCAGGAAGGCGGTCAACAGTAACAGGCCAATGTGGAAATCAGTTTGGGTGGCGGCGGTCACCGCGCCGGCGATCAGCAAAGTTTGGCCGGGCGCCGGGATGCCGAACCCTTCCACTCCCACCGCCGCGAACACTGCGCCGTAACCATAGCGGTCCAGCCACGGTTCAACGGCCGCGATTTCATGCTGGAGATCGCCCAGCAGGCGGTGGGGAAACGATTCGGTCGGCTTCGCGCTGGACACCGAAGGTTCCGCCGGAACCGTTTGCGCGAATGCCCAGCCCGCCACCAGCATCCCCCCCAATAACAAACTTGCCAGCCACTGCTTCAGGTTGTGCATAATCCGACTCTCTTCACCGGCCCGCCAGGAGACCACTTCGATGCTGAAGTCAGATCTCGTTATTTTGATATCGGCCGTGGTGGCGTTGATTCACACCTTGGGGGTGTTGTCGGCGATCCATGCCGTGGCCCGCGTCCGAACCCCGCAGGGCGCCATCGCCTGGGCGATTTCGTTGCTGACGTTTCCCTACATCGCCCTGCCCCTGTACTGGATTTTAGGCCGTAACCACTTCCACGGCTACGTCGAGGCCTTGCAGCGCGGCGCGCTGGAACAGGCCGATCGTGGCGGAATTGCCATGATCCTGGAGCGACTGCGCGACCATCAGGTCGATCTGTCACCCGAGCGGGCCGGCGATCTCCAGGTCCTCGCCCCGTTGAGCCGCGTCCCCTATACCCAAGGCAATGTCCTGGAACTGCTGGTCGATGGCGAAGCCACGTTCGACGCTATTTTCACCGCGCTCGAAGCGGCCGAGCGTTACATCCTGATCCAGTTTTTTATCATCAAGGACGACGACCTGGGCCGCGAACTGCACGCCCGGTTGCTGCGTAAGGCAGCGGTCGGCGTATCGATCCGGGTCTTGTACGATGAGATCGGTAGCCACGCGCTGCCGAAAACCTATATCGAAACCCTGCGCGCCGCCGGTATCGCCGTGTCGGCGTTCCACACCACGCGCGGTCGGCGCAACCGTTTCCAACTGAATTTCCGCAATCACCGCAAGATCGTGGTGTTGGATGGCCGGGTGGCGTTCGTCGGCGGCCTGAACGTGGGGGACGAATACCTGGGGCGCGGCCCGCTCGGCCACTGGCGCGACACGCATCTGCGAGTGAGGGGACCGGTGGTGCAAGCGCTGCAACGGGTGTTCCTCGCGGACTGGTACTGGGCCACCCGGCAAGTGCTCGACCTGGAATGGCGGCCGACGGCGACCGGCGACCAGATCGCGCTGATTTTCCCCACCGGCCCGGCCGATGCGCTGGAAACCTGCTCGATGTTTTTCCATCAGGCCATTGTCAGCGCCCGGCGACGGTTGTGGATCGCCAGCCCCTATTTCGTGCCCGACCCGCCGGTGTTCGAGGCGCTGCAACTGGCGGCCTTGCGCGGGGTCGATGTCCGCATCCTGCTTCCGGCCCAGCCGGACCACAAGCTGGTCTATCTTGCCTCGTTTTCCTTTCTGGACACGGCGGATCGAACCGGCATCCAGCTTTATCGCTACCAGAATGGCTTTCTGCACCAGAAGGTGGTGTTGGTAGACGATGAGGTCGCGGCGGTCGGCACCGCCAATCTGGACAACCGCTCGCTGCGGCTCAATTTCGAAGTCATGGCGGTGGGGGTGGACCGAATATTCGCCGGTCAGGTGGCCGCCATGCTGGAGCAAGATTTCCAACAGGCCCGGCGAACCTCCGCGGCTGATTTGCGAAACCGAAGTGGGCCGTTCCGATGGGCGGTGCGGGCCGCGCGGCTGTTCGATCCGATTTTATGACGTGGATGATTCAAGCGTCGGCAACGACAAGGGGGAACAGGATGCAACATCGATGGGCAGGGTTATTCGTGGCGCCAGCCATGGTCCTCGGCGCTTGCGCGCTAAATGACGCGACCGACCGGCCATTTCAGAGTTGGCTGTCCCAGGAGGAAACCCGTTGTGGGAACAGTTACGGCGCACTCCCGTTGAATACGCCGGAGCAGCGCACGCAGTTTGAGAGCCTGAGTTATCAGACCTACTACGGTGAGCTGCCCCGAGAGGTTTATGCCGACCAGTTAAGAATTCTCTATCCGAATCACGGGCTGACGGTGGATTGCCTGGCGACTGCCGTTCCGAGATGGTGAAATTTTCGTCGGACTCATTGGATCAATCACGGGGCGAAGCGCCCCGTCCCTCAATCACCTTGCCGACATTCCGCTCCCGTTCAATCGCTTCTTGAATGTAGGGTCCGTTTGCACAAACGGATAAAAACGCTCACCGGTGTGAACCGCTCCGGGAATCTCGGAGGCTGTTGGGTGGGAGTCACGCTGCTCTGGCGAACTCGTTAAGTTGGCGATAATCAACTTCTTCAGCCTCGGCCGGCGGGATGTTGCCGATCGGGGCTAAGAGCCGCCGATGGTTGAACCCGTCGACCCAAGTAAAGTGTGGCGAGTTGGGTGAATTTAAACAAACGACACAAAAGTCTCATAGGACTTTGAGCCATGGTGCGGCCCAAACTTTGAATGAGGGGGTCTGAGTAGCAGCGGAGCAGAAACTTCGATTCAGTCGGTACATGATGAGGATATCATTGGAAAACAGATGTTTTCCGGCAGGGTAACGCCGGCGAACGCGGCGTAGCAGTCACTCGCTACTGACTGGCCGACTGTCAGCCCCATCCCAGGAGCGGTCAGTTGACTCTATTAGGCCGACCGCCTTGAGCCAACCCAATCCCTATGTTGCCGGTTCCAAACTCAGCAGCCGGAATGAATCTCTTAGCGGACATTTCCGCTCCTCCCAAAGGCGCAGTGGCAGGGTGCAATCAGCTTCCTGCGAGTCGAACCGCTAACTCCACCCATCGCTGCCGACGGCGTCATCCACCACGCTTACCGGCACGCACTCTGAGTCTCTTGCCCCAAGCGTGGTGATCCGTTGTATCCCTGACGTCTGAAGACACCGTTCTGGGGTCAAGCTAGACAGCGTTCGCAGCTAAGTTGACAGTGACACTGTATAGTGTATTATTGAGCCATGAACGACGCACTCGACATCAACACCCTCAGCCGCGACACCGGCATCAACGTGCGCACGATCCGCTACTACTTGGCGGAAGGATTGCTGCCGCCTCCCTCGGGGCGCGGCCCGGCGGCGACCTACGACCCAGGTCACCGCGACCGGTTACGCCTGATCCGTCGCCTGCAGGAGGCCCATCTGCCCTTGGCGGCGATCCGCACCCAATTGGAGGCGCTCGATGACGCGGGGGTCGCCGCCGTGCTGACCGCGCCGTCGCGCACAGAGGGCCGCGCCCCGGCGACGGCCTCGGAGTATGTGCGACAGGTCTTGGCGAGTGCCTCGGAGCCCGTGGCCGTGCCGCCAAGTCCCGTCTTGCAGCCCGTGCCTGCCAGTCCGCGCTTCCCCGCGCGCAGTACCTGGGAGCGCATCGCGCTGCATCCGGATCTCGAGCTGCATGTGCGCCGGCCGCTGGCCCATGCCGATCAGCGCCGACTCGACGAATTGCTGGAGCAGGCAAAGCGGATCTTCGGCGCCGAGCGCTGATCCGCGACCGACTGTCCCAACAGAGCGAGCCCATCAACCCCCAGGAGCAGGAGTTGCCCATGTCCGCCATCGCCAAGCGTTTGTCTGAAGTAGTCGTTGGGAAACCGACCGCGTATCGGAACTTGACCCTTTATCCGCTCTTGGCCGATGGGCCTGACGAGCCAACGTATCGGCTCCTCGACGCGGCCCTGAGCGACCACAGCGCCCGTGTCACCGAGGTGTCCGAGTCGGGCCACGTCCCGGAGTTGAAGTTCATCAATGAGGGGTTGCGACCGGTGCTGCTCCTCGATGGCGAGGAACTGGTGGGCGCCAAGCAAAACCGGATCCTCAACCTCACGGTTCTGGCACCTGCGCAGCAGACGATCATCATCCCGGTCTCCTGCGTCGAAGCCGGACGCTGGCACGCCTCCAGTGCCGAGTTTTCCGGGGCCAGGCGCGCCCATTTCGCCGCCGGTCGGGCGCGTAAGGCCGCCGATGTCAACGTATCGCTGCGCCGGCGCGGTTCCCGTGAGAGCGATCAAGGCGCGGTCTGGCGCGACATCGAGAGGCGCGCGAAACGCATGGGCGTGAGCTCCGGAACCAGCGCCGCCGCCGCACTCTATGAGACCCATCGCCAGCCGCTCGATGCCTTCCGAGCGGCGTTCGTGGCACAGCCGCATCAATGCGGCGCGCTGTTCGCCCTCCACGGGCGCATCCTCGGGCTCGATCTGTTCGACAGCCCGGCCACCCTGGCCGCGGTCCTGGGCACCTTGGTGGAGAGCTATGCGCTGGACGCGCTCGATGCGAGCCCCGAGACACCGACGCTGACCGAGGCTGACGCTAGCGCCTGGCTCGGCACCATCGCGGCCACCGCCTTCGAGCGGTTTCCCGCCGTTGGAGAAGGCGAGGACTGGCGCTTCGACGGCAAGCATCTGACGGGTGGTGCCTTGGTGAAGGATGGGCGCCTGATCCATCTCTGCGCATTCCGGATTGGTGGAGCTGAGGACAGCGGCGAGGCCCCGGACCCCGCCGAGCCGAAATCCTTCGGCGTGGCGCTGGCGACCGATCGCGCGCTGATCCGCCGACAAGGACACAGTCAGCGGCTCTTGCATGTCCGTCTTCAAGCGCCCGGCGCCGCCAAGACGCCCACCCCGTTGGATCTCGCCCTGGTGCTCGACGCCTCCGAAGCCATGAGGGCCGCCCAGTGGACCCAGGCAGAGCGCGCCGTGTGGGTCGCGCTGGAGCACCTGGGGCCTGGCGACCGTGTGGCGCTGGTGGCGTTCAATGCGGCCGCCGAAACCCGGCTGCCGTTGACCCCGATTGGCGGGGAGATGCGTCAAGCGGTCGCGTCCGTCTTGCAGGATCGCGCTCCAGGCGGCGGCACGAATCTCGGTGAAGGCTGGCTCACCGGCTGTGGATTGGTGGGCGCCGAGGGCGATGCGACGCAGCGGCGGCACGGCCTGGTCCTGAGTGCGGGTCAACCCGACACGGGCATCACGGCACAGGCGACGCTGGCGATGCACGCGCGCGCACTGCGTGAGCTCGGTGTGGTGACTAGCACCTTCGGGGTGGGCGATACCTACCCTGAGTCGTTGCTCACCCAGTTGGCCGATGCCGGCGGTGGATGTTTCCAGGATATCGCGGACGCCGAGACGATCCCCTCGGTCATTGGTCGCCATGTCGCCGAGCTTTGCGCCGTCGTCAGCACCCGGACGCGCCTGACTCTCACCTGGGAAGCCGATCTGAAGGTCGAGGCGCTAGGTCCCTGGCCGGGAACTGCCTCGCAGCACGCCCTGAGCCTGGATCTGGGCGACCTGACCAAGACGCAAACACTGGATCTGCTCCTGCGCGTGGGCTTCCCGGCGGGGGCCAAGAACACCGACTGCCCCCTAAAGGTCGTCGTCAACGATGGGGATCGCCGCCTGGCCGAGGCGCGGATCCACTGGACCTGGGTCGACAGTGCGACCCGTCAGGCACAACCGCGTCACACGGAGGTCGAGCATCGCTTCGCCGAGCATCTGGCCCATCAGGCCCGCCGCGAGG
Source organism: Verrucomicrobiota bacterium (assembly GCA_022709905.1). GTDB lineage: Bacteria > Verrucomicrobiota > Verrucomicrobiia > Limisphaerales > UBA1319 > JAKLHY01. Next base: position 49,191 of record JAKLHY010000051.1, read on the forward strand.
CCGTGCTCCTGAACCGCGATGGCCAGCTCGATCAGGCGCGCGAGCACCTGCTCAAAGCCGCCCAGCGGATTCGCGCTGAAGCGGGCGACCATCCGCGGACGCTGGCCCTGGCCGCGGCGCTCGAGGCTGAGACCGAGCGCTACCGCACGGCGCTGTCACCCCGGGAGATCAAGGAGCAGATCAGTCGCTCGGAATCGCTGCTGCGTGGCCGGGGACGGGATGGCGCGCGTCTGCGGAGCAATCAGAAACCGCGCCTGCAGTACCTGCCGGTCCTCGACAGTGCCGAGCGGGCCGCGCAGGGCGAGGCGTTGCGCAACATGCCGCGCTCCGCCACGAAGAAGCTGGGCGAATCGGCGCTGGCGGCCATCAAGGCCGGTCACTATGCCAACGCGGCGGGTCAACCGGTGGATTGGAGTGCCGCCGTCGCGGCGGCCAAGGCCGCGAAGCGGAGTCTGCCGCCCGATGCCGCGCTGCCGACCGCGCCGCCCCCGGCCTTCGCGACGACGCGGGTGCGGGTGATCAACGCCATGACCCTCGACGCCGCCTGGCGCCTGACCATGACCGGCGCACGGGTCTTGGCGCTCAACTTCGCCAATGGCATCCAGCCCGGCGGCGGCTTCCTGCAAGGGAATCGCGCCCAGGAGAGCGTGCTCTGCCGCTCCAGTGCCCTGTTCGCGACGCTGGACGGCGACCCCATGTACGCCGCCCACGCCGCGCGGCCAGAGCCCGATTCCACGGACTGGGCGATCCTCTCACCCGATGTGCCGGTCTTCCGCGACGATGCCGGACGGCCGTGGGACCGGCCCTGGCGGCTGAGCATTCTGACCTGCGCCGCACCCTATGCGCCGACGATCGGCCAAGAGCGGTCCGCCGAGCTCCTGCAGTCGCGCATCCGGCGAATCCTCGCGATCGCCCGCGCCAAGGGTTACACGACGCTCGTGCTCGGCGCCTGGGGCTGCGGAACCTACGGCAATGACCCCGCGCGCATCGCGGCCATCTTCCACGCCGCGCTTCGGGAGCAGGCCGGCGCCTTCGAGGAAGTGGTCTTTGCCGTCACCGACTGGTCGCCAGAGCGACGCTTCCTGGCCCCCTTCGCCGCCGAGTTCAAGGCGGACGCCTGAATATTGTCAGCCAACACCTGAAACGAGGAGACCATCATGGATACGCTCATCTTTCTGCCCTGTCTCGATTCACCGGAACGCGCGGCCCACTGTCAGGCCGTGTTGGCGATCTCGCGCGAGCGGGCGGCTGAGCTGGACCGCAGCGCCGTGACCGCGGCCAAGACGGGCGTCTATCCCTCGGCCAGTGGCCAAACGGTCGACTGGCGGGCGGCGGTGGCTCGAGCCTGTGCCGCCCAGCGCAGCATTCCGCCCGAGGAGTCGCTGCCATCGCCGCCGCGCCGCGCAGTCCAGCAGACTCAGGTTCAGGTCGCCAACGAAACCACGCTGGCCGCCGCGCGGCGGCTGGTGAAGTCGGGCGAGCGGGTTCTGGCGCTGAACTTCGCCAATGGCGTCCGGCCCGGCGGTGGATTCCTCACGGGCGCCCGCGCTCAAGAGGAGGTCTTGTGCCGCTCGAGTGCGCTCTACGCCACGCTGGAAGGCGATCCGATGTATGCCGCTCACGCCGCGCGGGTAGAGTCCGATTCCACGGACTGGGCGATCCTCTCACCCGATGTCCCGGTGTTTCGCGATGACTCGGGGACGGCACTCGACGTGCCTTGGGCGCTCGGCATCCTGACTTGCGCGGCGCCCTATGCGCCAACGATCGGGCAGCCGCGCGCCGGCGATCTCCTGGCTCGGCGCATTCAGCGCGTGCTAGCGATCGCCCGAGCTTACGACTATTCCGCGCTGGTCCTCGGGGCTTGGGGCTGTGGCGCCTTCCATCACGATCCAGCGCGGACCGCCCGCGACTTCCGATCCGCGCTCGAAGGGCATAGTGGAGTATTTGCCCAGGTTGTCTTTGCGATTGCGGATTGGTCAGCCGAGCGGCGGTATCTGGGGCCTTTTCGGGAGGTGTTCGCACCGCACTAGTGCGATCGTTACATTCTCCACGCAATCATTCGGGATTTGATGTTACTCGCAATGCTTGGAGGCCAAGATGGCTATCGAAGGATATTCGAGAAGCATCCGTGATCTCGCGAATTTCGCGAGCGGTGCGAGGTTCTAGGGGCATTCCTGGCCCCGACCCTCGCCCGGCTGGTGGCGCCGAAAGCCTGTGGATTGACAGCAAGCCGCCGAAATGCTGAACCGAGCTAAAGGGGTGGCCGATTGGCACGGCGATGGGAAGCGGCGGGCTTTTTTTACCCGCGCGAGCGGGCACTAAGGGCACTTTCGCGGCTTTCGGCATGAAAGCAAGTAAGAACCCATTAGCGGGGGTAAAAGAGAGCAGGAAACGAGAGGGGCATCGACCGCCCGCTCCGGCGACCTTCGGTTGTGCCATACTGACGCCACCCACCGGCTCAACGCCGGGGCCGAGCTGGTGGACATCAAGGCGCTGCTCGGCCACGAGAGCATTGCGACCACCCAGATTTACACCAACGTCGGCCAGGAGCGGATGGAGAAAGTGGTGGGGAGGTTGTGATGCCCTGGTGGGCGAGCGGCAGTGCCTACCAGCGGATGAAGCCGATTCCGGCCGGACAAGCCTGCGGCTTTGCCGCCCTTCGCGGCTTATCCGCCGCCCCGTTAGCCAAGTACCGCAAGAAACCTTGGCAGAAGGTTTTTTTTGCGTTGAGGTTCTGAACGCACCGCTGAGAACCAATCATGCCAAAATCCATAGAGATGTTTCTTCGGATAGAAACGAGTTATCCCGGATGGAGAAACGGCCTTGAATGGCTTGCTCTTGAAGCATATCTTGACTTCTTAACAAAACAGCTACACGAAGCGGAACTATTATTCCGAGATAAAGCGGAACAAGAGTATAAAAAAGAATGCGATGATGTTATTAGAATAAGTCGCGAGCAAGGCTTAGATCCTCGGGAGGATTTAGCGGTATTACGCTACGAATATGACTCTCAAAAGAAGATTGAAGAACGCCATATTTCCGACAAAGCATGGTGTTCTTTTCTGCCGATAGTGTGGTCTGTTTTTGAAAAGAAATACTTGGATTTTTTGCGCTGGGCGCACGACAAGCATAATCCTGGCAATGAATTTAAAAAGCATAATTACCGGAATAAAATAAATTTAACTGAACAGCTACAATTTCTTTACGCAGATATCGGCATCGGAATTTTCCAAGCGAATTGGGATTACCTGCAGGGCATATATCTTCTGCGGAACGCGATTGTTCACGGAAATGGAATTATTCGCGAGTTAGACAAAGAGCAAGATCGAACTGATCTTCTTTCATTTGTTGATTCGCATATTAATTTGCACCGTGATGGGAACGTCATTGTTCTAGGCTCAGAATTTGCGGAAGAAGCATTTTCGGTTTGTCGGAGCACAATCAAGGAGCTTGATTCTTCTTTGGTATCCCATTATTACGGGGAATAAGCGCATGCACAATAAGTTTTTTAGCAATAATAGCAAAATTGCTGGAAAACGAATGCCTCTAGCCTACCACCATACCGAGTACTCGGAGAGAAAGAGTGGAATATTTTGTAGCAGTTATTATATGGGGTCCGGGTGTTATCTGGATAGTCCTGCGCTTGTCGGGGGCTGTGAAGCCGTCACGGAGCGCTAGCGGAGATGGGGCGGATGAGCTTGCGCGAGGAGGTGCTTGGTTTATCGGGCTTTTAATAGGAATCTTCGGCACAGCATCGCTTTTATTGTCCGTCTTTGGCACCGTTGATGTTAGTACTGTATCAGGCTTTTCTGGCGGTCTGGTTATGGGTGGCCTATCCGTATGGCTTGGTTACAAATTCGCTAACTGGTTAGTTTTCGGAAGTAACAATGCTGAAGAAGGCAAGGAAAAATAGTTCAACTCACAAAGCGACTCGAGCGGTCATTGAGATTAGGTCTGGTTATTTGCCAGTAGCGGCGGCAACCGAAGCGCAAAAAAACCGGCTAACAAAAGGCTAAACCCGAGCGTATACTGCGCCGTCAAGCTAAGGCATTTTATTAAAGGTACTGGCAAGGCGCAGTATGCGCCGGGTTAGCCTTACGTTAGGGGTACCAAGAAAATGGACGATATCCAATTACAACTCAACAAAGCGAAGGCTTTCGGAGAATGGCTACACTCCGAAACAAACGAGGCTGAAATCAAAGTCTTCCGACGGGAAGCGCTCGCTCTTTCTATTTTTCAACAATCACTCGATGTAAACGATGGAATAATAATACTCTTGTATTCCAACATGCCTGGTCCTGCCTGGGCTCTCGCCCGCCCGCTTTTTGAGTCTTATGTTAGGGGGCTTTGGTTGTTAAGGTATGCGTCAGAGCGCGAAATAGACAAATTCATCGAAGGGAAATGCCCAAAATTAACACAACTTCTAAATGCGATCGGCGACGAACCTGAAACCGGGGGCGCTTGGATTACCACAAACGCCAAAAATCTCCCTGCCTTCCATGACCTTACGCACGGTGGCGTAGAACACTACCGGCGAAGAATGGCAGATGGAGAAATTCGCCCAAATTATCCGGTGAGCGAGTTGATCAATTTAGTAAAATTTGGCATATAAGTGCAAATTCGGGTTGGCACAGAGTTGTTGAATCTCATAAATAAGGAGAGTACACTGGAACGGTTGCACTCCATTGCCAATGAACTTCGAATGTGAAAGACCTGATATATGAATCAGTATATCTATATTTTTAGCAATCCATCTATGCCGGGTATTGTTAAAATAGGAAAAACTACCGCCTCGCCCGATCAGCGAGCTTTGGAACTTCATACAACAGGAGTACCAACGCCTTTTGTTCTTGAGTTAAGCGTAGAAGTAGATGACTGTACTGCAAGCGAAAGAGCCGTTCATTTGTCACTTCAAAGTCATAGAGTGGCAAACAACCGGGAATTTTTCCAGATTTCTGTAGCTCAAGCCGTGGAAGCAGTTCTATCAAAAGTAGGATACTACAAGATCCACAAACTTAGCGCTTCCCATGGCATTCGTGTTTTAGAAGAGGAGATTATTAATCGAAGACAAGAAGAGGATAAAAAAGTTGCCGCAAATAGAGATGAAAAAAGACTAAAAAAAAGTAAGAAGGCAGCTTGAGTATGAAAAGCGAATTATAGAAATCAAAGAGGCTATCGATATCGAGAAAAGGAGGCTTTCTCAATTAGGACAACGACCCTTAAGAGAACAATTATCCACCGTTGGATATATATTCGTATTTCCCATTTCTGTTTTTCCTTTTGGTATCTTGATGGGTGTTTTGGCGGTTATTGCATTATTTTTTGGTGATTTTACCATTGCGTTAATTTTAATCGCGTTTCTTGTTATCGGATATATGCAGTCGAAAGTTGATGCGGAAAATGAAGAAAATTTTAAGAGGGCTTATGAACCCTTCTCCAAAATAGACGAGAGAATTAAACAGTTGGAAACCGAGTTGATAGAAATAGATAAAAGACAGAAATAAGCTCTGTAGGGTGCGCACCGCGCACCTTCCGCGGCGATTGTTGCTGTGCGACCTGTAAAAAGGCAGCCTTGTAGCACGTAGGGCGGGTTAGCTGTAGCGACCTGCAATCGAAAACGCTTCAACCTGCAATCATCGCCACTTTTCGACCGGGATTATCTGCAACTGAAACGCGTACAAACCGGAATTATCTGCAACTGAACCGGCAATCGAACGCGCCAAACCTGCAATCATCGGGTTTGAACCGACATTAGCTGCAACAGAAATCGGGGCTTCGGCCGGTGCCAAAAGCCAATTTTTGGCTTTTGACTTGCTGAAGTCACAAAAACCTCCTCAACTGCTTCGGTATCCGTTCCACCTCCCGCTCCTCCCCCGGCCCCAGGGTCACCGCCGTCTCCCCCGGCTTGAGCCAGAACTGCACCACCACCTCGCCCCGAACGGCGACGAGGTCGAGCCACGGTCCCAACTCCGCAGCGCGGGCGTAGTGCAGCCGGAGAATCCCGCCCCGATACGAGGCCGGGTTGTAGGTCTCCACGCTGTCGAGTCGCCCCGTCATTGCTGGCCCCCGGCCATCGGGAATCTCCACCTCCCCTAGCAGATAGTAGGGCCGGCTCTGATCGATGCGGCTGACCAGCCAGCGCAAGCGGTGTCCCGCCATCGCCACCCGCTCCGCCACCACCCGCAGCGGCGCACCTTTGATCAGCCGGGCCTGGAGCGGATAGAGGTTGTGGTGGGTCGGACTCGATCCCACCGCCCGCAGCACGCTGCTGTTCCACCCCGCCTTCGCCAGATCCGCGCCTTTCGCGAGATCAGCGGCGGTTTGCGCCAGGGCTTGCCGCGCGGCGCTGGGCAGGTCACGCCCGACCACGGCGAACGCCTGCGCTGGAGCAATGCCGGCGTGTTCCAGCGTCGCCAGTTGCGAGAACAGTTGGGACCGCTGGCGAGAGGTCAGAAGCATCGGGTTGGCTCCAACAAGGTCATTTTTCAAAGTCATCTCGGGACCACCAACCCTCTCGTATCGTTGGAGGGATTTCAATTCCATCACTGCTTTCACAGCTCAAGCAGGGTTACTGTAGCAACGCTGGAAGACCTGAATGCATCGACCGCGCTCGCCTGCCTTCAACCGAAGTGGGGAAAGGGCGGAAGCGCGACGCCGGTAGTGCTCCAGACGTGGATATCTAACGGATCAAGTTAAACATAATTAAATGGTTGTGAATCTTCATATCCACGTCAAAAACACTACCCCATCGAGGGCATGAGGGCGGTTTCGACCTCGAGCGCTGCG
>JAKLHY010000052.1 GCA_022709905.1 Verrucomicrobiota bacterium
ATAAAAGCCATCGGGTAACACTCCTTTTGGCACAACGAATCCCAATCTCGGGTAACAGTTACTTCTGGCGCACGGGGAATTGCCATTCGGAGCGAGGAAAAGCCTCAGACCGGCGGTTTCAAGGGAGGCTGGAAAACAACGGGCCAGCGTTAGAGCCTGTTTGAAAATTCCGAGGGGCGCTGTTTTCGCAGAAATGGCCATAGGACTTCAAGGCTCATGCTCGCCAGGTACAAAGAAACCGTCCCGCATCACACGGGACGGTGTTCATTGGGGCCGAGCAGGACGCAAATCCTGTCAGGCCTCAAAAGGTTTTCCACAATCGCATGCGCCCGGCCGGCTGAGATTGGATATGCGAAAACCGCTGTCACCCGGATCGTCACAGTAATCGATCACCGCGCCGCGCAGGCACCGGGCGCTGTCGGGATCGATCAGGAGGGTGACTCCGTGAAAATCGGCGACCATATCCTCCGGGTGACGGTCGTCAAAAACCAAGCCATATTGGATGCCTGAACAACAGCCGCCTTCGGCATAAACCCGCAGATTCTTGCCCGCCGCCTCGGGGTCGTTCTTCATCAGCCGCTTGGCTTGGTTGGCGGCGTGCTCGGTGAGGGTCACCCCTGAATCTGTATACGGCTCGATACTCATTGGAAACCGCTCCAAGTTAGATCACGTCGTGGGACGTGTCAATTTGTGGAGCCACTTATTCTATGCACTTTTCGCGAGTATCTTCCGTGCGAATTTGGGCCAGAGCGAGGGGCCTGATCCGGCGCGGCATCAAGGTTTTTCCAGCGCTGAGGCAGCTTTGTTGACGGCCCTTTCCCAGATCGACTTGTTCCGGAAAGCACGATCCATGTTATCGTGGTGCATCGAGTTTTCTTTTTTCTCCAAGTGACAGACCTCGCAGGACTGATTCGATCCGATCGGGAGCGGGGCGCCGGAGTATTGCAGGGGTTGGAGATTATCGCGCACGGGGTGGTAGGGATTCAAGGCGGGGTATAGGGCGTGCGTCGATCCGTGGCAGGCGGCGCATCGCAAGCCGACGTCATCGGTGCGATGCCGGAACAAGGACGCGGCGTTAGTCGTCCACTGATTGAAACCTGTGTAGCCCGATTTGGGGCGCTGGAATTCCTGGTGGCAGTTCAGGCAGTCGGGTTCCTGAGTCCAAGGGATTCGGGGGCGGATCGATTCTTTGGAATCGGCGGCTGAGGGCTTCAGATGGAGCATCAAGGATTGCGCCGCCGGCAATTCTTCCTGGTTCCGAAGCAGGCTCAAAGCATGATCTTCCAGGGCGCCGTGGCATTTGACGCAGGTCAGTCCCATGACCGAATGGAAACCGCGGAAACACCTCGAGGCCCCGGTTTTGCCCGTGGGATGGCACAGGGCACAGGCCTGGGCGCCTTCGACCTGCATATAATTCGCGTGCCACCCGTGCATGGCCGCTGAGAAATTCAACACGCCGGCCTGGCCAGGAGCGCCGGTGAGCGGACTGGAATGACAGCTCTGGCACGCGCGCGGTTTTCCCGCTTGGGCCTGCCGATAGAGATCGGTCCCGTTAATGCGATCATGGGCGCGCAGAATGTTTTCGGCGGTCTCTTGGGACACGCCGGCAACGCCGTCTTTTCGCCAGCCGCCTCCGTGGCAATTGCGGCAGCCGAGTTCGGTGGAAACCGGCGCCACGACCCGCGTCGAGGCCAGCAAACGTCCGCTATTGGTATCGCGGGCTTCGACAATGAACAGCGGATAGGGCTGAAAACCGCCTTTGTCCGGATAGGGCGCCACCGGGATGCCCTCGGCCCGGTAACTGCGGTTCTCGGCGTCAAATTGGAACTTGCCGGACAAGCCGTTTCCGGAGAGCCCGCGGTTTTTCTCGGGTGACTTATCGTAGTTCGATTTGGCGTGGTCCCAGAACGGAAGCTGGGCCGCCGGATTATCGAATCCAGCCTCAACCCGGTAGGTGAGCTCGATCCCCTCTCCGGCGATTTCAGGAGGGGTGCCGCACTTGACCAATTGAGCTTCAAGATGGTTGCCGGGGGGCGCCCACGTGAGCCAACGATCGCTGTCGGAGAGCCCATGGAAACCCACGTCGTTCCAGGCCAGCAACAGGAACGGTTGCTTCGCAGTGTCGACCCCGTTGGTTTGGGCCGAAACGGTCGTGGCGATGGACTCGAGGGGACGCGGCTCGGGCTCGGGCTCGATTGATTTGCCGCCGAGCCCGGCCAGAAACACGGCAAGGGCCTCTTTTTCCTCGCTCGTGCCCAAAACCGGCGGCATGTAACGCAGGAGACGGCCCTGGCCGGTCAAATGCGAGAGAATCCCCTGGTAGGTCAGCGAGGAGATGTGTTTGAGAATGTCATTCCGAATTCCGCCAATCGTATGGCAATTCAGACACTGCAGGTTAAACAGCTCCCGGCCTGCCGCACGCCGGTTTTCGGGGGTGATGGTCCGGGTGGCGATCCATCGGGCTTCGGTCAATACTCCATTCTGGTTGAGCTTCTCCTCGTTCGAGGCCAGGATTGAGTTCGAATAAAGATGCTGGGACACCAGGAACGGTTTCCGCGCGATCTCCCGGATGTATTCGAAGCCGCCAATCCAGCCCAGACCCATCAGGACGGCGACGCCGGTGGCCAGACGCTGGATCCCCAGACCGCAGCGCGTGGCCAAGACGATCCCCAACCCGAACAAGACCACGCTCGCCCCGACAAACAGCGCCACAAACGGCCCCGTCTGCCGGTTCTGAACAAAGGCGGTCAGCCAAACGGAATTCGGCAACGAGGCCACATACCAATAGGCCGACGCCAATCCCACCGGCACCGGCACGATCAACCAGAGCGAACTGTACCGCATCAATCGCAACCGAAATTCCCGGTCTCGAATCAACACGGCGCTCACGTATCCAAAAAGCCCGGCGATCATGATCGACATCGCTGTTCGAAACACGAGCGACGGCAGAAAGGTGGGATTGAAGAAACCATCCCAGAACGCGTGGGTTTGCAGCCATTTTCCCGGGGTCAGCATGAACGAGAGAATGCCGTTAATGATAAACAGGCTGAGCCACGCAAAAAGGGCATACAGAAACGAGAGCGTCTGACGCGCCCGCCGGTCCAAGTGCGGAAAACGATAGGCGTAAAGCAACAACGCCGCAATTTCTCCGACGAAAAACACCCATTCAATCGCCCATCCAAACACGAACTGATGAATGAGAAAATCGGTCCCCGCCGGATTGACCAAAGCGATGATGAACCAGATGCCGACGCCGCTCACCCCGCCAAACACCATGGTCAAATACAGGAAAAACCAGGTGTGCTTCCGGAGATAATCATGGAGGGGCTGGCTGGATTCCCGCCAGGCCTTGCGATCAGTCAGCCAGATGAAGAAGCCGCCCCCCACCGCAAGATGCGAGATGTAGACATGCAGAATGGCAATCAAGGCGATCCATGAGCCGCCCCCAAAATACGTCGATTCCCAAATCGGATAATTCATTGCGCACCTCCGTGGATCGAACGGGCAAATGCCAACCGCAACATATAGGCAACCGTTGCCAGACCCGCCACCAACACCACCAGGAACAGGACCAAAACACCATACTGCGGGTTCAGCGATAGACTCGATGGTTCAAAATGCGGCTTCAGGTAAAGCGCCCGAAGTTGATCGCGCGTGATAATCATGGCGATCATCGTGACCGCGAGCTGGATGATCGTCGGACGCAGCTTGCCTCGAAAAGCGCTCACCGCCGCGCCTATTCCCACCAGGACTCCCAGCAATAGGATCAACGATTTTCCCATGTCGCGTCCCATGAAGCTCCGCACAATCGGCGAGGGCAGCGCCAGCAGAAACCAACTGCCCACAGCCAACTGAGCGAGGCTGGCCCAGCCGAAAATCCGAAGCCCCCGCCGCTTCAACGGCCCATGATCGGTCTGCCCCTGCTTGATCCGGCGATCCGCGATCCATGCCGCATACAGCCCGGCGATGGCGACGGAAGCCAGCACGAAATGCAAATAACGCGGCGCCACCATGGGGTCATCGAGGTTTAAGAAGGTGCCGCCGCGATTCTCAAAATAAGCGATCCACCGCTCCGGCTCCATCATCAAGGTCAGGTTGTTGACCAGCATGAACCCGATATAGAGGAAAATCAAAGTCGTCACCCCCAGGATCCACCGGGCCAGCCGGGGGGTCTTTTCCTGGCGCCTGGCATAGTAATAGGCCCCGTAATAGGCCAGAATCAGCAGTGGGATCACCAGAATCCAATACACCGCCATCAGGACCGAACTCGTATAAAAGAAATGCCCGAAAACCACCTGAAGAAACAAAAGCGGCGCAATGCCGACATTAATGGCAATCGGCAGAAAAAGCGGGATGCGGCCGCCCACCAGCCCGGCCAGCGGCCGAACCGGCGATTGGGAGTTCGCTCCCCGTGAAAACAAGGCCAGTAAACTGCCGCCGACCACGAGGTTTACCAGCACGATGTGGACAAGAAAAAGCGCGTTCTCCAGGAGGATGAACAACCAGTAGGGCGCCGGGATCGCTTCCGGCACAGGGACTAAAGATGGCGGATTCATAACATCAGGCGTTGCCGATGCTTGAGATTAGATTTGAACGGCTTCAATCTCAAGCCTCCTGTTCGCTAAGACAAACGTTGTTGGATCGCCTCGATTGAGAGCCCAAATATGGCGATGGTTTTGTGCCGGGAAGTGTTCCCTCGCACCAGTTGAAGCCGGCCCCGAGGACAGCCTAATCGCTCGGAGAACAGGCGCAGCACGGCTTCGTTGGCGGCCGCATCGACGGGGGGAGCCGTGACTTTCACTTTAAGCTCCGAGCCCACAACTTCACCGATCTCGCTCCGACTGGCTCGCGGCTGGACCTTGAGGGACAGCAACACGTGATCGGTCTGTTGGCGCAGATAGGCCGGAAGGCTTCTGGCGTTCGGGGCCTGGCCCTTTGTATCCGTGGTTTGTTTTGTCATCTTAAGAACGCCACCCAGCTTACTCCTTCTGGGCAACAGAATGAAGTCCTGGTTTCATCTATAGATTGGCTTGACTCGATCGGTTTGGGTGCGGACTTTCACGGGTTGTGGCATGCAGACGCCCGAATTAACCGAATCGTTCCTGACCAAGACCGCCGGATGGGAAGCCGTCAAACAGGCGCGGGCATGGCTTTCGCTCGATCGCGTGCTGAGTTCCTGCTGGGCGCCCCCTGTCCTGCGTGGAGTCGTCCAGGAAGGCACCACCTCGTATCGCGCGGGTCTAGTGATCAAAAGCTCGTTCGACGTGGAAAACCTCTGCACCTGCCGGGCTTCGACCCAGTGGGGCACAATCTGCGCCCACTCGGTGGCCGTTGGACTGCATTACCTGCAAACGAAGGCCCCTGCGGCTGCTCCTCCCTCGGACACGCCCGAGTCCAGTCCTCCTTCGCAGCCTAATCGGCCAGCCCTCGCCCCCGCGAAGCCCGCGGCAATTTTTCTCCGGAACCGCGATAACGGTGAACCCGCCGAACTGTCCTGGATCCTGCCTCCGAACCTCGCAACAGCCATCGAGAAAAATCGAGTCATGATTTGTTGTGAGGCCCGGTGGCGCAACAAACAGCAACCCCTGAATGCCTTGCCTCGCCAACTCATTTACCGTCTGGGCCCCGAAGACGATCGGGCCCTTGAGCGTTGGGAGGAACTGGCGGGAACAGCCGCCCCGGGGATGGCGATGTTGTCCACGGCTCTATTGCTCGATCTCCTTCCTCTTTTGGTCAACCATCCCCGAGTCAGCCTTGGACGCGGCACACCTCTCAACGTGCGATCCACCCCCTGGCGCCCCCAGGTTCTTGCCTCGCTTGCCCCGTCCGGCGATATCCAGCTGCGCCTGAAGATGCCGTCCAATCTGCAACCTCTGGTCCTCACGGGGAAGGTCAACTGGGTGCTGACCGATGATGGACTCCAACCCTCGGGCCTGCCTCCCGATTACACTGCGCTCCTCCAAGGTCCCCTGTGCGTCCCCCGCCCTCGCGTTCCCCAACTGCTGGGGCCCGATTGGCCCAAACTCCAGGCCGGGTGCGAACTGCAGGCTGATTTTCGATTGGAGGATTTCTCCCTGACCCCCATGACGCCGCGTTTCGTGCTGTCTTTGCATGGCGGTCTTGCCCAGCTTCAAGCGGTCCTCCAGTGTCGATACGGAACGCGAATGGTAACCCCAGGCGTCACGGCTGACTCGGACACCGTATGGCTGCCTGATCCCGATCATCCGATCCGCTATTCAACGCGAGATCTCCAGGCCGAACAATCGGCCCTGGCGCTCCTGTGGCGATCCGGTTTTCGCGGGCCCAACCCCCTGGGACGACTCGAGCTCAAGGGCCAAGAAGGTGTCTTCAGGTTTTTTGCCCGCGAATACTCGCGTTTATGCCGCGAGTGGGAAGTCACCCTGGAAGAACGACTCGAGCGCAGTGCCCGGCAGAATCTCGAGCCGGTCACTCCGCAACTCAAGGTTTTGAGCTCCGGCGAACAATGGTTTGACCTCTCCGTTACCTTTGGCACCGCCTCGGGAGAATCCCTGACGTCAGCCGAAATCCAACGGTTATTATTGTCGGGCCAAGGCTATCATCGCCTTTCCAATGGGCGGGTAGCCCTGCTGGATACGGGGGCGGTCGAGGAACTCCAGGAAGTCCTGCGCGACTGCAATCCTCAACAGAACTCGCAAGGGTATCGGATTCACCAGAGCCATGCGGGTTTCCTCGATGCCACGGTGAATGCCCAGCCCAGTTGGTCCTGGAAACCGCCCGATTCCTGGCGCGAACGCCTGAACGCTCCAGAAGCCGGCTCCACCGCCGCCTGTCCCCCCTTGGGTGCGCTGGATTCGGTCCTGCGACCCTATCAGAAAACCGGCGTGAGTTGGCTGCATTTCTTGCGGCGCCATCAGTTCGGCGGACTGCTGGCCGATGAAATGGGTTTGGGCAAGACTCTCCAGGCCCTCGCGTTTCTTCAGACCAAAGAACCGTTCTCAACGGATCCTTCGTCGAATGCTCTGCCTTCCCTGGTGGTCTGCCCCACGAGCCTTGTTTATAACTGGGACGCCGAAGCCCGGCGATTCACTCCCGATCTGAAAGTGTTGGTCCTTCACGGTCCCCAGCGCGATACCCTTTGGCCCCGGATCTCCGAATCCAATCTCGTTATCACCAGCTACGCCCTGATGCGCCGGGATGCCGATCGGTATCAATCCACCCAATTTGACACCGTCATCCTCGACGAAGCCCAACACATCAAAAACCGCCAGTCGCAAAACGCCCAAGCCGTTAAGTCGATTCGCGCCCATCGGCGGCTTGTCCTGACAGGGACTCCCCTCGAGAATTCCGTGCTCGACCTGTGGTCAATTTTTGATTTTCTCATGCCCGGTTATCTGGGCTCCGACCGGGATTTCCGGGAACGCTACGAACTGCCCATTACGCGGGATCGCGATCCCCAAATCCAGAACCGCCTGGCCCGACGGATTCGACCCTTCGTGCTCCGACGTCTGAAGCAAGAAGTGGCTCCCGAATTGCCGAACAAAATCGAGCAGATCAATTACTGTGAACTCACCGAGGCCCAGGCCTCCGTCTACCAGCAAATCCTTCAGGCCAGCCGACGCGAGGTTTTCGAGACCGTCAGCAGTCAAGGCCTGGCCAAAAGCCGAATGGTCATCCTCACCGCCCTCTTGCGTCTTCGACAGACCTGCTGCGACCTGCGCCTTCTCAAACTGGAACAGGCCGATTCTCTCGCCCCCTCGAGCGCTTCCGCCAAGATCGATCTCTTCAACGAGTTGCTCGACGAAGCCATCGACGGGAACCACCGCGTCCTCGTGTTCAGCCAGTTCGTCGAACTGCTGCAGCTACTCAAACAATCGCTGGATCAACAGGAGATCGCCTTTTGTTACCTCGATGGCTCGACCCGCGATCGCGCCGCTGAAGTCGCCCGGTTCCAGCAAAATCCCAGCATCCCGGTCTTCCTGATCAGCCTCAAAGCTGGCGGCGTGGGATTAAACCTGACGGCCGCCGATACCGTGATCCATTTTGATCCCTGGTGGAATCCCGCGGTCGAAGATCAAGCCACCGATCGCGCCCATCGCCTGGGACAATCCCGTGTGGTGACCAGCTATAAGCTCATCACCCGAGGAACAGTGGAAGAAAAAATCCTGAACCTCCAGCAACGCAAACGCGAACTCACCCGTCAAAGCCTCGCCGGCGACGAATCCCTCTCCGAGATCCTTTCCTTCGAGGATGTCCAGGAACTCCTGTCCTGAGCCGGAAGAGCACTCATCACGTTTCACGTTTCACGCAATCTCTCTCCGAGCGTTGGTCGCGGATTACGGCTGGCCTGTCAGGACGATGCGGAAACCGATGTGATCGCTGCGTTGTTCGGGGAACTCGAAAAAACGGCAATCGGCTCGAAGCAAGGCCGGATGACTGTCGATCCAGGATGCGCCCCGGACGACTCGATACTGCCGTCCGCCGCCATCATTATTGTAGAACGGCACTTTGTCTTCAAGCTCCGGGCTGAGCAGGTCTCGATGGTACCAATCCAGGCACCATTCCGCCACATTCCCGCCCAGGTCGAAGATGCCGAGGGCATTGGGAGGAAAGGAACCCACAGGCGCGGTCTGGGGGAAAGGATCGCGATAATCCCGCAGGGTGCGTTGACGGCTCGAGTTGGGATCTTGAAACTCGGATCCGGCATAGTTACCGGCATTAAGAGGAGGTGGAAAGGCTTTAAGATCCACAAGCCGGTCGGAGGCGAGATGCCCTCCCGGGCTGGCCATGGCAGGGGTGGAGTTTGCGATGCTTTGGCGGGCTCCCCAGGGATAACGGCTGCTGCCGACCGCCAGACTCCATTCTTCATCCTTGGGCAGACGATAGGATTCCCGTGCCGTAATCAAGCCGTTCGTGCGCTCCACGCGGGTCAGCCACTGACAGAATTGCTCCGCATCGATGTAACTCACAAAAATGACGGGATGCGACGGTGTCTGGGGAAATCCTGGCTGTCGCCAGTCGCGCTGCTCCCATCCCCCATAGCGCATTTTCCAGCGCACGGGTTCCGTCTGGTATCCTGTGCTCAAGGTGAAGGCCGTGAACTCCTGAACTCGCGTCTCGTGGGCAGCAATCCAGACGGAATGCCCGGGAATCCGGATCAAAACGACGCCGAGACTGTTCGTTCTGGGGGAATCGAGATGTGGAGAGGGATCCAACGATTGGGTTGGACTGACAGATTCCGCAGAAGTGGTTTTGGCCGGGGCAGCGGATGCATCCTGGGAAGCGCCCCTGAGATCAACCGTCTGTAGTGCTGAATCCAGCATCAGGATTCCCAGGAGAATGCTGAAGGCTCGGATCGCTTTCATGAAGTTCCTCCTCCGGGAACGGAAGCGTAATACGGGCTCTGCCAGCGTTCGCCTTCCTGTTGCGCGGTGGGTTTGATCCCGGGGGCGGCAACGGAGTAAAACCCGGACGACACCTCCATTGCGGTGCGCTCGTCAGACTGCGACATGAGGACTTTTCCCTCGAGGACATGAACCCACGTCGAGGATGGCCTGGCAATCAGAAGAAATTTGGCCCCTTCGGATTTGACAGTCCCATGCGGAGTTCGGATTTCACAGGCGACTGGCCATTCCATGGAGGCGTCGATCAGTTCGATTTGGCCTGCCCACAGCGACGCTTTGAGAGATTGTTTATGGCCTGCCCATGACAACCGGCTGTTACCCGCCAGGATCAGACTGTTGGTGTTGCCGCGAAAAACGATTCGGGCCTGGGAGCCCGGCGGGGTTTGAATGATATCATCGGGCTTCAGGACAATCCGGTTTGCGATAGCCAGGCGTTGGCCGTCGCGTTCGATCATCAGGCCTGGTCCCTCGGCCCACAGGCAGACGTCCGGTTCCGTTCCCCAACGCAGGAGCAGGAAACCCGCGGTCAAAATCCCCAGAACGGCGGCGGCCATGGCCAGCCATCTCGACGGTCTTATCCGATAAGCGCGTTCGCGGGCTCTGAATCCGCCCGGCTCGATCCGCGGGTCTTCATTTCCCGGGAAGGCAATGACCGGGGCCGAGGGTGCGCGGGCGCCGGCATCACGTTCAGCTCTCAGCTGTTCGAGAGCCTTTTGTCCGGCCGAAGAGGGGCGACGCCCAAAGCGGGAGGCCATCAAACCTTCGCAAGCCATCAGGCGGCCTTTGCGGCGTTGATCCTCGGGTTGTGGTGGGCCGTTCATGGGAATGAATAAATTGACAGCTTAGGGTTCAAGTCAGGTCGAGACGGTTCTCGATGCATTTTCGAATGGCATCCCGACCACGTTCGAGCCGTTTTTTGACCGCGTCAAGCCCGACAGCCAGCAACTCGGTAATCTGTCGAATCGCCTGATCTTCGAAGTAATGCAGCCGGCAGACCTCTCGAAGGGTATCCGGCAACCGCTTGAAACATTCCTCCAAAATCCGGACGCGATCTGCCCAGGTGTCCCCGGCCGGCGATTGATCGAACGGGCGGAAAACATCCTCCATCCCGGCGGCGAGGGTATCATCCCAGGAGACTTCGCGTTGGCGACGTCGCAACTCGGCATAGGCGAGGTTTCGCGCGATCGTTCTTAACCAGGAGGCAAAGGCCTCCTTCTTTCGCAGGGTGTCCAGCTTGCGAAAGCCAATCACAAACGCTTCCTGGGTAATATCCTCCGCGAGAACCGGATCGCGGACGAGCGCCAGCACGTAGGCCAGCAGCATGGCCTCGTGCTCGCGAACAAGAATCTCATAGAGATCAACCGGATCCATCGCTGACCGAAGAACTATGGGCGCCTCGGGACTCATCACAGCTAAGAGACGATTCCGCAGGAAAGGTGACATGGGATTGAATCCCATTGAAGCCAAAAAAAGAGGGCTGCAGCACCCATCGCTAGGCCAGCCATTGGCGCAGAACGATGAGGTCCTTTTTGAAGGACTGGATCATGGCGGATTTGTCTCCGAGGGGATATTCGTGGTGTTGGGAAATGGGGCCGGCAAAGTTGGATTGCTTGAGAAGATTGAAGAACTCGCGGCTGATCATGCCTTCGCCGAGCGGGCGCCACTCGGCCTGCCAGTTCGAGCCGGCCTTTTTCCAGTAGAAATCCTTGACATAAACCGCGCTGAAAAAGGGCGTCATCAGCCGGGCATGAGTGCGCCAGGCGTATCCCCCTTCCACGGTCGCGTGTCCGATATCAAAATGGGTCCCAAGGTGGCGGGGATCGCAGTCGCGGATCATCTCGTGGATGTCCCAGACCGGACCTCCGACGTAGCCGGATCCGGAGTGATTCTGGTAGCCGCCGCAAACGCCCAGCTCGCGATTGAGGGTTTCGAGTTCCTTCATGCGGAGCCGGAAGGCCGAGAGCTGTTCGGGGATGGGCCGTTGGGGGTCGTAACGCAAGTGGGCCAGGCGGTAGTGGCGGATGCCCAGTTTGGCGCCGGCGCGGAGCACGCGTTGGGTTTTGGGATCGTTGGCATCGGTGATGTCTGTGGTCATGATTTCGATGCGTTTTCCGCGTCTGGCCAGGGCTTCCACGAGCCGAGGCAGATCTTCCTCGACGCGATCGGGCTCGATCTGTCCTCCTTTGCGCACCGGGCATTCGATGCCATCCCAGCCGACTTCGGCAACGAGGTCGGCGGTTTCGTCGGGGCCCAGTTTTTGAAACGGCTTCGAGAAGGCGACGCACGCAAAACGGGGTGTCGGTTGGGCTGCGGGCAGCCTGGGGGAAAGGGGCCAGGCGGCGCAGGCGGCGCCGGTGGCGGCCAATTGCTTCAGAAAATGCCGTCGCGAAGGATGCGCAATGGGGTTCATGGGAATGAATATGCCAAGCGCCGGGAGGTTGGGAAACAGAAAAAGTGGATGGGGATCCCGAATGCCGGCTTGATTGGGATGGATGGCGGACATAGGGTCTAGTGATCGGGCCTCGGCAATGCGCGTCATCCGAGGCCTGCTGATGATCACGAGGCACCGGTGAACTATGTCTTCCACGATCAACGTCTTTATTCATTCGAGCCAATTCCCCGACGCGGTGCGCAAGGATCTCTTGGAGTCTATGCGCCGGCGAGCGGTCAATCACAAGTTCCATTACGACACCATCAGGCAAGCCCAGAAATGGCTCTGTCTGCACGAGACTTATTCACCCGCACGCACGCGTCCGGAAGTCGCCAACACCTACCATCAGGCGTTCCGGCAAACCGTAAAAAGGCTCGGACAAGGACCCGTGCAAGTGATTGGCTTGGGGTGCGGTGGCGGCGCGAAGGATTGCGCCCTGATCCGGTGTCTCGAAGGCAGAACCGTTCACTACAGGGCGGTGGATGTCAGCACCGCTCTGGTCCTCAAGGCCTGCCAGGCCGCCGGCGAGTGGATGCCGCCCGACCGCTGCCTGCCTCTCGTGTGCGATCTGGCGACGGCCGAGGATTTGCCTGCCGAAATCGAGGAACACTCCCCGAGCGGAAGCATTCGCATCCTCACGTTTTTTGGCATGCTGCCCAATTTCGAACCGGCGATCATCCTCCCTCGATTGGCGGCCTTGGTGAAACCTGACGACTGTCTGCTCTGCAGCGCCAATCTGGCGCCGGGCGACGATTACCGGCAGGGCGTCGAGCGGGTGCGGCCTCTGTATGACAACGCGCTGACGCGAGATTGGTTGATGACCTTTCTTTCCGACCTGGGCGTTGAGGCGGACGACGGAACGATGCGCTTTTCCATCGAAGAGCATCCCGCCGGTTCGGGATTGCTGCGGATCGCGGCTTATTTTGAGTTTCTCCGAGGCAAACAGGTGCGAATCGACTCGGTGAACTTTGACTTTCAGCCGTCGGACGTTCTGCGCCTTTTCTTCTCGTACCGTCACACCCCGGCGTTGGTGAAAGACTTGCTCGCACCCCATGGATTGTCAGTGGACGCCCAGTGGATTTCGCCTTGCGGAGAAGAGGGGGTGTTTTTGGCTTCGGCAAGACCGTGGCCCGACCGGTTGCCAAAATAAACTCTGGAGATTTCTCTTGGCAACCGGTCTAACCGCCAGTCCGAATTGACTCGATCACGTCACCGTGCGCCTGCAAGAAACGGACGCAAACGGGTTTTCCCGTTGCGGCAGCGGCGCGCAATTGCCGTAGCGCGTCGCCATAAGCTGGATCGGCATAAGGCAGCCGATAAATGCGCGCGGATTCGAAGAACATCACCTCGGCGTGATCGGTGGTTGTGCGGACTCGCGCGACCGTCAACTGACGTTCCCGCTGTCCGGCATCTCCTGAGCTCTCGATGGTTGATGCCAAGCTTGCCCTCTTGGTGCGGATCTGATGGCCGGGATCAACAAGTGACCAGACCGCTGTAAGCCAGCAACGTGGCTTCCGTGGAGGCGTAGGTGGGGTCTGTGGTGAAAGTGCCGCCGGGGCCAGGCGTGTAGGCCGAGCCCGGTTGGATCGAGTATTCGGTGACGTGGGCGTGGGCGCTGCACGACGCATTTTCCTGGGCCGCAAGCCAAGTGCTGAGCAAGACGGGTTTGTCGAACATGCCGGGATCAATCACCATGGCGAGCACCAGGGAGAATCCCTTAGGAAGTCCCTTGAGCTGGAGGCGCACTCGGAGGAGTGGGGCCACGTGATACCACCAGGTCACGCAGCAACCGCCCCACTTGTCCGCTCTCACGGCCAGCCGGTCGCTGTTGGCTGTGGCGAAGCTAAAGACTTTTTCACAGCAGAACTTGTAGCGCGTGGTGATGATGCGCCGCATTTGATGGGCGCGCGCATAACAGCCGTCGATCACATATTGGAACGGAATGCAGGGGGTCACGGCATAGGGACCGGGCAGATGACAGGAGAGTCCGGCGCAAAAATCGAAGATCTCTTTGGCTTTCGCGTAGCTGGGTACGATCTTCGTGCACAGCTTAAAACACCCCCACTTGAGATGGAGATCAACAAAGTTGAAGACGCTCGGATCGATTTTAAGCACCTCGATCGGAATGATCTTGTCCGGTTTTTCGAGGGGGGGATGAATCCGTTTGAATTCCTCCACATCCGACGAACTGGGATCTGTCACGCGTTGGATCAAGCCTCGTTTGTTGTTGAGCGTGACTTTCAGCGGCTGCCTGGTCTCGAGAGCCTTGGCGAAACGGCCCGCAATTTCGCTTTCGGGACCTTGGTCTCGAGGCAGAGTGTAAATGGGTTGACGTTGGTGAAACAGGTACTCGTTGGGTTGGCCTTCACTCCTGCGAACGGCGGCAACGGTGACCAGGCCCGTCTCTGGTTTTGTGGCCATAATGTATCTCCTAAAATGAATGTTTAGTTGAGGGTTTGAATGATCAAATCCTTGTCGGTTATGATATCATTGAATAATCCATGAGTCAAGCTCAGGATGGTGGCCTTCTGGAAATTCCCTTTCCCCAGGATGTTGCAGAGGTAGCGCTCCAATTTGATTGCCTGGGAAGCTTGTTTTGGTATAAATGCATTCTGATCAAAGCCCTGCGAAAGGTGGATGATCACAGGGCATTGCAGAGTGGCAACCCTAAGCATGACAAGCTAAACCATGAACAATCCCGAGGAATCACAGAAATTCGAGCAGACACGGCAGTGGTGCATGTTTATTCATTTCTCGCAGTTTGCCGGTTACGTCATCCCGTTTGCGGGTTTGATCGTGCCGATCATTCTTTGGCAGATGAAGAAAAGTGATCCGGACGTCAACGCGCACGGCAAACTAGTCCTCAACTGGATCCTGTCGGCACTGATTTATTTCGTGGTCTGCCTGCTGTTGTCTTTTGTGTTCATCGGCATTCCGATGCTTTTTGCCCTGGGTCTGGTTGCGATCATCTTTCCGATCGTTGGAGGGATCAAAGCCAACAACGGAGAGCTGTGGAAGTATCCGCTGACGATCTCCTTTTTCTGAGAAACACTCAGCGGAATGCCAACGGAGACTGCTAAGGGTCCGTGCAAAAATAAATCGGAAGTTATTTTTGCACGGACCCTAAGGATTCGGGGCTTTGTGGGCTGCGGATTGATGCATCTGTTTTATTCCGGACATCCATGCTCGAAATCACCCATCAGCTCGCGCACTTTCGATCCGAGGTCCGATTGGCGCATGAGCGATTCGCCGACGAGGATGGCGCGAGCGCCGATTTTGGCCAGGCGCTGGACATCTTTGGTGTTATGAATGCCGCTCTCGGCGACCAATAAGCGGCGTCCCTGGGCGAGGTCCGGGGCGATTCGGGCAGCCAGGCGTTCGGTGGTGGCCAGGTCGACCTGGAAAGACTTGAGATTCCGGTTGTTCACCCCAATCAATTCGGCATCAATGGCCAGCGCTCGCTCCAGTTCGGCCTCGTCGTGGACTTCGACTAACACCGCCAGCCCCGAGGCGCGTGCGAGGTCATGAAACCTGGACAATTGGCGATCGTTCAGGATGGCGGCGATCAGCAGGATGGCATCGGCGCCCCAGGCGATGGCTTCGGCAATCTGCCGTTCGTCGATGATGAAGTCCTTGCGCAAAAGAGGCAGGCTCACCGCGGATCGGATGGCTTTGAGGTATTCGAGGGATCCTTGGAAGAAGTGCTGGTCGGTGAGGACAGAGAGGCAATCCGCGCCCGCCGCCTCGTATTCCCGGGCGATGCGCACCGGGTCAAAGTCCGGCCGGATAACACCCGCTGAGGGAGAAGCTTTTTTAACCTCGGCGATGAGGGCGATGGCGCCGCGTCGGGGATTCTTCAGCGCGGAGACAAAAGGCCGGACTCCGCCGCGAACCTGGATGGACTTGGTCAGCTCCTGGGCATCGGGAAGATGAGCCGGAAGCCGCGAGATCTCACCCTTCTTATGTTCCACAATCGTATCGAGAATATTCATGCGGCTGGGGAGGAAGGATCACTCGTCGGTTTCTTCGTCGCGCACTCCGGCCATGCGTTTGGTCGGGCAACCGGCCCGCAGCCAGGCGTTGACAAAGGTATCAAGATCCCCATCCAAGACGGCCTGGACATTGCTGGTTTCCGATGCGGTGCGCAGGTCTTTCACCATGCGATAGGGTTGCAGGACATAACTGCGGATCTGGCTGCCCCACGAAATACTGCCTTTTTCCCCGTAAAACTTCTCAAGCTCCTGTCGTTTTTCGTCCTGCTTGAGGGCAAAGATCTTTGCCAGGAGGATCTTCATGGCATAAGCCCGATTCTGGTGCTGGGATCGTTCGCTCTGGCAGGCAGCGACGAGGCCGGTGGGGATGTGCTTAATCCGGACGGCGGTTTCGACCTTGTTGACGTTCTGGCCTCCCTTGCCGCCGGACCGGTAGGTGTCCATCTCCAACTCGGCCGGTGGAATCACGAGTTCCGTGTTGTCTTCGATTTCGGCAATGACATCCACGCTGGCAAAGCTTGTGTGCCGGCGTTTGTTGGCGTCGAACGGCGAAATCCGGACCAAGCGGTGAACCCCCCGTTCGGCCTTGCAAAAGCCGTAGGCGTTTTCGCCGGTAATCATGGCAGTGGCGCTCTTGATCCCGGCGACTTCGCCAGGGAGGGCGTCCATGACCTCGAATTTCCAGCCGCGGCCCTCGCACCATCGCTGATACATTCGGAGCAGCATATTGGCCCAGTCACAGGACTCGGTTCCTCCCGCGCCGGCGTTAATGCTGAGGATGCAATTGCTGCGATCGTGGGGACCGTTCAAAAGGACCTTCAATTCCAGGTCTTCGAGACCGCGGGTGAGGGCCTGGGTTTCGCGGCTGAGTTCAACTTCCAGGGCGGCCTGGGCGGCGGCGGGTTCGGCCTCGCCCAGCTCGATCATCACCTTGAGGTCCTCCCACTGCTTCTCGGCCTGCAACAACGGCTCCGATTTTTTTCGCAGCGTGTTGGCTTCATCGATCAGTTTTTGGGCCTGGTCGCGGTTGTTCCAGAAGGACTCGGCCGCCATCAGACCGTCCAATTCAGCCAGACGGCGTTGGATGGCCGGCACGTCAAAGAAACCTCCGCAGGTGAACCAGTTTTTCTCCGGCGGCGTCCAATTGGGCTCTGATCACTTCAAACATACGTCATCAATTTACTGATAAGACAATGCGGTTGGCCAGTCCGAACTGAGCGCAACCCTGGGAAAGCGCTTCGTATGCGGGTCGGTTTGAGGCAGTGCTTCGTCAGTCCGGATAGCCCTGAGGATGCCGGCGGTGCCATTGCCAGGCGGAGGCCACGATGTCGTCGAGGCGCGGATAACGCGGTTTCCAGCCCAGTTCGCGGACCGCCCTGTCAGCGGCGGCGACCAGCCGCGGGGGATCTCCCGGACGCCGGGATTGATTCACGGTGGCGATGGAATGCCCTGTGATTTTTTCGCAGGCCTGGATGACCTGCCGGACGGAGTATCCGTCGCCATTGCCCAGGTTGAAGAACCCGGCGATCCCCGGTTTCATGGCAAGGATATGAGCCTGCGCAAGGTCGGTCACGTGAATGTAATCCCGGATGCAGGTGCCGTCGGGTGTGGGGTAATCGGTGCCGAAGATCGAGCATTCGGACGCCTGGCCGAGGACCACCTTGAGCACATTGGGAATCAGGTGAGTCTCGACGCGATGATGTTCACCGCAGCGTTCGCTGGCCCCGGCGGCATTGAAGTACCGAAAGGCCACGAATTCGAGCCCATGGATTTGGTGATACCACTTCAGGATTCTTTCAAACATCAACTTGGATTCGCCATAGGGATTGATCGGTTGTTGAGGCAAATCTTCGTTCATCGGCACGCGTTCGGGGACGCCGTAGGTGGCGCAGGTGGAACTGAAGATCAGTTTGCGCACGCCCATTTCGCGGGCGGCCTCGATGAGGTTCAATCCATAAGCGACGTTGTTGGCAAAGTATTTGCCGGGTTGAGCCATGGATTCGCTCACGAGCGCGAGGGCCGCGAAATGGATGATCACCTCGGGCCGAGCGTCCGCGATGGCGGATCGGAGGCCTTCGCGATCGCTCAGGCATACTTGAACAAAACGCGCTCGGGGATCCACCGCCGATCGGTGTCCCTCGCTTAAACTATCCAATACGGTCACGGTGTGGCCAGCCTGTAACAGCTCTTCCACACATACGGAGCCGATGTAGCCGGCTCCCCCTGTAACAACAACATTCATGAGGAGGCACCATAGGGGTCCTTGTCCGGATCGAAAAGCCTAAAGAACCAGGGGTTGAGGATTGCTTTATGAGGCCGGTTCGGTAGACTCAACCCCAATCCCTGAGACAAACAAAACATTCTGATGGCCCGGATACCATGAAAGACTTCGAGTTTTCCCCTGGGTGCGCTTGTTGCTCACTGAACCGACGCCAATTCCTTTCGCGCAGCGGCTCCGCATGTGCCGGCGCCCTTGCCCTGTTGTCGACTCCTACTTGGCTGGAGGCAAAGCCGGATGCCGACAAAGTGCGGGTTCGTGTCGTTTACGCCTTGCACGCTCCCCGTCAACCCGGCCCGGATTGGCCAAACAAAGGCTTCGATTTCGTGCCGGTCATGGAGCGGATCAATACGACGCTGGCCAAACGATGCCGTGGCTTCGAGTTCGTCAACGCCCTGGCAACGGGGCCGGAAGACGCTAAAAAGATCCTCGAGGCGGACAAATTGGGTGGCATTGATGGTTATATCGTCTACCAGATGAACTGCTGGAACCAGGTTGCTCAGACGATTGCGACTTCCGGCAAACCGGTGTTGTATGCCGATTTTCAGTACGGGGGCAGTGGAGGGTTTCTGGTATACACGGCCGCGTTCCTTCGCAATAAGGCGCAGAATGTCGGTTTCGTCGCATCCTCGGACCTGGATGATCTTGTCGCGGCCGTGAAGTGTTTCCGCCAAGTCAAGACCTCGGGCAATTCCATGGAATTTGCCGCCCTCACTACCCAGGCCCGATCGAAGGCCACGGCTCGAGCCGGCAAGCAGAGCCGGAAATCGGATTCCCTGAATCTGTTGTCCACGGGTGATTGTGTTAAAAAACTCAAGGAATCCAAAATCCTGGCTGTGCGAAGCCAGGAATCAGGCCCCGCAGGTGAAGTGTTGGGGATTCCTGTTGTTCATGTGCCATTCCAGGAAGTCAACGATGCCTGGAAAGCGGCGGACAAAGACCAAAGCTGCGCCCTGGCGGATGCCTGGCAGAAGAATGCCTCGGTGATAAAGGATGTCAGTCGCGAAACCCTGGAACAATCCGCCGCCATGTATTTGGGGATGAAATCGGTGCTGAAGAAACACGGCGCCAATGCCATTACCGTAAACTGCCTGGGAGGATTCTACGGCGGACATATCCATGCCTATCCCTGCCTTGGATTCCATCAGTTGCTCAATGAAGGCCTTGTGGGCGCCTGCGAGTGCGACGTCCGATCCACCGCTACCATGGTGGCTATGACCGCACTCACCCAGGGCCGTCCCGGTTACATCTCGGATCCGGTCATTGACACATCCAAGCGCCAGATTATCTATGCCCACTGTGTCGCCTCCAACAGGGCATTCGGACCTCAGGGACCGGCTAATCCATTCCAGATTCTGACCCATTCCGAGGATCGTCAGGGTGCCTCCGTGCGATCCATTTTGCCGGTCGGATACCTGACAACCACCCTGGAAGTAACCCAGGAACGCAAGGAAATCCTCATGCACCAGGCCGTTGCGGTGGACAATTCCCCCGATGACCGCGCCTGCCGGACAAAACTGGCAGCCGAACCGGTGGGTGACCTTGAGAAGTTGTTCACCATGTGGGACCAATGGGGCTGGCACCGGGTGACCTTCTACGGTGACCTGAAATCTCCAGTTTACGCCTTGGCGGATGCCCTCGGGTGGAAAGTGGTCGAGGAAGCCTGATTACTTGGCAAACTCAATACAGCGGGTTTCCCGAATCACAGTCACCCGGATCTGACCCGGGTATTGAAGGCCTTCCTCGATTTTGTGCGCCATCGTGCGCGCAACCGCGAAGGCCTGCTCGTCGCTGATTTGGTCCGGTTGCACCATCACTCGCAATTCACGACCGGCTTGAACCGCATAACACTTTTCAACGCCTGGAAATGAGAGCCCGATCTTTTCCAGGTTCTCCAGCCGCTTCAAGTAGGTGTCCATGCTCTCTGACCGGGCGCCAGGACGCGAGGCGCTGATGGCATCGGCGGCACTCACCAGCGCGCCAATCGCGGAGATGGCCGCCACTTCGTTGTGGTGTGCCGCCACCGCGTTAACCACCTCGTCAGATTCACCGTAACGTTTGACGAGGTCAGCGCCGATTTGGGCATGGGCACCTTCGACCTCGTGATTAACAGCTTTACCGATATCGTGCAATAAACCCGCCCGTTTAGCCGTTGCGATATTCAGGTTGAGTTCCGCCGCCATCATCCCGGCCAAGTGGGCGACCTCAATGCTGTGTGCGAGAACATTTTGGGAAAAGCTATGACGGAACTTTAGTCGTCCCAGAAGCTTAGCGATGGGTTCCTGCATCGGCGGAAGGCCGGTCCCGTAGATGGCTTCTTCTCCAGCCCGTAGAATGGCTTCATCGATTTCTTCGGTGACTTTAGCGGTAACTTCCTCGATTCGGGAGGGGTGGATCCGGCCATCCTGGATGAGACGGTGCATTGCGAGCCGGGCGATTTCGCGTCGAACCGGATCGAAGGCCGACAGGACAACGGCATTGGGGGTGTCATCGATGAGGACGGTGACGCCTGTGGCTGCTTCGAAGGCCCGGATGTTGCGGCCTTCTCTGCCGATAATGCGGCCTTTAATTTCTTCGTTTGGGAGGGCGATGGTTGCGGTATTGGTTTCGAACGAATGATCGCCGGCGTAGCGCTGAATGGCGTTGCTGATAATCCGCCGGGCTTCCTGTTCGGACCGCAGCCGGGCGTCTTCAAGGATATGGCGGGACAAATCAGAGGCATCTCGGAGGCTTTCCTCCTCAATTTCTTTCAAGATCAGGGCTCGGGCTTCATCCGCGGTAACATGAGCGGCTTTGAGGAGTTGCTCCCTGCGCAATTGGATCTGTTGGGCGAGTTCTTTGCTTTGGTTCTCGAGGGAGGTTTCCTTCTGTTTGAGGAGGTTTTCCTGGTTGCGGAGAGAGTGTTCCTGCTGGACCAAGCCTTCCAGTTGGCGGTTGATCAATTCGTCACGCTGATTGAGGCGGTGCTCGAGTTCCGCGAGTTCCTGGCGGCGTTGAGAAAAACTCTTCTCGGCATCAAGTCGTTGCGCAAGAAGTTCTTCGTTGGCCTTAAGATGGCTCTCGCGAACTATGGCCTCGGCGTCTTGCCGGGCTTTTTCCAAAAAGGCTTCAGCCTCCTGCTTTTGCTTGGACTTAAAGTGGGATTCCTTCCATTTAAGCAGCAAATATCCCAAAGCCACTCCTACCCCCAAAAAGGCCAAGCCTTCGAAGTAACTATTTGCTAATAAACTCATTTTCAGACCTTCCCAGGACTAGCAAAGTGCCACTGAGAAGGGGTCAGGATGCAATTCAATACAATATCATGCGGTTCCAAGGGAATCTCCGAACATATCTGTTCGTCCCATCCAATGCCGCAATGGATTCCACCGGCTTCCGATAATAACCGGTCATAATAACCCTTTCCACGGCCCAACCGCCGGCCGCTTGGGGCAAAGCCTACACCAGGTACCAGGGCTAAGTCCAGCGACTTTAACGCCATCGGCGCGCAATGACTGGCTGGTTCTCGAATTCCCATCAACCCGGCTTTGAGATCTTGTTCCGCGTTTTTCACCTCTCGGGCCTCGTATACCCGCCGATTTCGATCGTAATGAGGCAGGCCGACCTGTTTGCCTTCGCCCAATGCCTGAATCAAAAGCGGCCAAAGGTCCACCTCGCCAGGCATGGGAGCAAAAAAAAGGATCGAGCGCGCGTTCTGATAGGCGGTCCAGGAGCGCAGTGTGCCGCAAACCCTCCGAGAATCGGCCTCTTGTTGAGCAACCGGCATTGCCTTGACGGCCGCGCATAGCTTGGCGCGCAAATCGGCCTTCATACGGCGGATGGGTGATTCCTGAGGATTCACGACGGCTTTTTCTCCTTGGTTTGATCGAGCATCGCCCGCCATCGATCGAGTCGATCTTTGATCTTTTTTTCAACTCCTTGTTCGGTGGGTTCGTAGAAATGTTTTATGGCGCCCAAATAATCCTGGGCAACAAAGTGATCGGGAAAACTATGGGCGTATTGGTAGTTCTGACCGTGCCCCAAACGTTCAGCGCCCCGGTAATGCGCATCCTTGAGATGATCTGGAACCGCCAGGGTGCGCCCCGATCGAATGGCTTCCAACGCGGCGTCAATGGCCGTGATAGCGCTGTTGCTTTTATGCGCGGTGGCAATGTAGATCGTGGCCTCAGCCAGTGGGATTCGGGCTTCCGGCCAGCCGATGAACTCCGACGCCTGATTCGCCGCTTGCGCCAGGATTAATGCCATGGGATCCGCCAAACCCACATCCTCAGCCGCACAGATGACCATTCGGCGCGCGATGAACCGAGGGTCCTCGCCTGCATGAATCATTTTGGCCAACCAATAGAGAGCGGCATCGGGATCGCCCCCTCGCATTGATTTAATGTAAGCCGAAATCGTGTCGTAATGAGCATCTCCGTCGCCATCGTAGACCACCGCCTTGCGTTGAATGCTCTGTTCGGCCACCTCCAGGCCGACTCGGATGACGCCCTGGGGATCCGGCGCGGTGGTGAGCGCAGCCACTTCGAGTGAGTTAAGCGCCTTTCGGGCATCACCATCCGCGACCCGCGCCAAATGCCCTAAAGCCGACTCCTCCACCTGCGTTTTAAGATGACCCAGGCCGCAGACCCCGTCGGCCAGCGCCCGTCGCATCAGCAATATCAACTCCTCCTCCGTCAATGGCTTCAGCTCAAATATTTGCGAGCGCGAAACCAGAGGCGCGTTCACAAAGAAGAAAGGATTGTGCGTTGTCGCGCCAATTAATCGGATGACACCGGCTTCAACATCAGGCAACAACACGTCCTGCTGCGCCTTGTTAAAGCGATGGATTTCATCGATAAACACAATGGTATACTGCCCCGTGTTCGCCAGGCGGTTGGCCGCCGAAGCCAGCACCCGGCGCATATCGGCCACGTTGGATTCCACACCGCTCAGGCGCTCGAATTTGGAACGCGTCTGACTTGCAATAACCTGGGCCAGAGTGGTTTTTCCAGTTCCTGGCGGACCGTAGAAGATCACAGATTGAATCCGATCCGCTTCGATGGACCGGCGCAGGAGCTGGCCAGGCCCCAAAATGTGAGTCTGACCGACGATTTCCTCCAGACGACGAGGGCGCAGACGGGCAGCCAGAGGTTGATAGCCCTGGGACGGAACCGCCGGTGTATTCGGCGGTTGGCCCGCTGTTTCGGATGCACCGGTAAAAAGATCGGCCTGCGCCATACCTCCTCATAATCCATTCCGAAGCAACTGTCCAGATGCCTCCACCCGTATGGGACGCGGATCGTATCTCTCCCGCCGACACAAAAACCTACGATTCCCTTAAGGCTGGATGACTTCTGGTTCGATGGCGCGTGACTCCTTTCAATGGGATCACTTGCCGTCCCGTTTTCTTAAAGACTCAAGTCCCAGCCTAGTCCTGCCGATTAACCTAAGAACTAGAGACTGAATCTGGAGGCACGCATTGTTTATGTTCAAGAATCTGAACGTCAACCGGAAGCTGGTCATTATTTTGTCCGGCTTGGGCATGGTGGTATCGCTGGGATTTGCCGTTTTTATCTACGAGGCCGGATCCAAACGGGCCTTGTCCGAAGCGAAACTCAAGGGACAAGAGATGATTCAGCGTTCGGCACAAATGTTCATGGTGTCCACCGCAAAATTCCATGATGCCTATAACGCCGAGGCCGATGCGAACAAGAAAAAGGCTATTCACGAGGATTGGAACCGAACGATCCTCGCTGTGGATACCGCTGTCATCCACGATTTCGGTGCGGACAAACCCCGCGTCCGGTTGATCGGCGACGAGCGCATTACCGGCATCAAACCCATGGGAACCGACGCCGTCAAAATTGTGACCCCTTTTGAAGAGAAAGCCTTGAAGGAAATGATGGCCGGAAATGAAATGGTGGAGGAGATTGAAGGCGGATTTTATCGAGTGGCCCTGCCCCTCCTCAACAACATGCATCCGGGTTGCGCGGAATGTCATGGTTTGAGCGTGACCGGTCGGATTGTGATGGGATCTGTGAACGCCTACATTCCGCTGAAAGGACTGATGCTCCAAGCCCGGCAGGAGGCGATATGGACGGCGGCAACCATTGCCGGAACGATCCTGGCAATGGTGGTTTTTATTGGATTTTTCATCAACCGCAGCATGGTCAGACCGGTTCGGAGTATTATTGGCAAACTACTGACGTCCTCAGACCAGGTCAACGGTTCATCAGGCCATGTCTCCGCGGCAAGTCAGGCCTTGGCTGAGGGCGCTAGCCAGCAGGCTGCCTCCCTCGAGGAAACCAGTTCCTCTTTGGAGGAGATGGCGAGCATGACCCAAAGAAACGCCGAAGGCGCCCGCGGCGCCAAGGATTTGGCTGGTCAGGCTAAAACCGCCGCGCAAGAGGGATCCCAGAGCACGGCCGCCATGAACGACGCGATGAATTCGATCCAGTCGTCGAGCGACGAAATGCGGGCCGCCATGGACGCCGTCAAGACCTCGAATGACGAGGTGTCGAAAATCATCAAGACCATCGATGAAATCGCGTTCCAGACCAATATCCTGGCTTTGAACGCGGCCGTCGAGGCGGCGCGGGCCGGCGAAGCCGGCATGGGATTTGCCGTGGTGGCGGATGAAGTGCGCAGCCTCGCACAGAAAAGCGCGCAGGCGGCGCGTGAAACCGCCGAGAAAATCGAGGCCGCTGTGCAGCGCAGCGAACAGGGCGTCCGAGTCAGCGAAAAGGTCAACGAACAACTGAAACAGGTGGTCACTCGGGCTCGGGACGTCCAAACCAAACTCGGTGGGATTGTTCAGAAGGTGCAACAGGTGGACTCGCTTGTGGCCGAAATCGCGGCCGCCTCGGCCGAGCAAAGCCAAGGGATTGGACAAATCAATAAGGCCGTGGGCGAAATGGACCAAATCACTCAAGCCACAGCCGCTCGCGCCGAAGAAAGCGCGAGCGCGGCCGAGGAAATGCGCGCCCAATCGGCCGCTCTTCAGCAGGCGGTGGGGGAACTCCAGGTTATGGTGGGAGAACATCACGGAATCCCAACCGAACCGGCTGCATCACGCCCCGCCGTGGTTCCGCCGTCCCCCACGACGATTCCCCCAGCACATCGCCCCCCGCTCTCCCCCAGAAAACCGGCCCAACCCTCCAACGGGAACGGCAAGGGAAATGGGCATGCCCAGGAATTGCCTCTGCCCACAGTTCACAGACGGCAGGCGGCGTCGGCCGGCGGCGATGGCAATGGCTTCACCGACTTCTAGACCGGCTGCCAGAAAGAATTGCACCCCGCCGGGATGCACCGCCGACGTTCAATCATTATCTTTTATTTTAAGGGCTGACCCCAACGACAGGGGGGACGATGATGAATAAAGGCACGGTTGCCCGTGCCTTTTCTGTCAGGTATTTGAAACAATGAACGAAAGCGCGAGTCTTACGCGCCCATGCCGTCTTCGAACGAGCCCGAAGCGACCGGCCAGCAGAGGTTATCGCGGACATATTGGATGCCGTTGGTGCTGCAGGCATCGACATCGCGATAGGCGCTTTCGGCTTCGACGACCAGCGGGGCGGAGGGAGTGCCCATGATTTTGCAGTAACGTTCGGCGTAACCGACGTGGATCATCAATTCGGCGTAGCGCATCATGTTGAGATCGCCCGTGCCGATGTCCACGAATTGCATGGCGCGTTTGGGCCAGAGCGGTTGCATGGCGCGCAAAGGCATCTGGGGGCGGACCACGTGGTTCTTGACGTGGCATCCATAGACTCGATCGGCGACCTTGAGGAACCGGGTTTCGAAATCCTCCCCTTCCCAGCAGTGCGACGGATCGGCGTTTACAGTCAGGCATTTGTCGCCGCCGCAGATATTGACCAGCATCAGGAAGTCATCGGCGCACATGGCGCCGGTGCCCGGGTGGATCTCATGGGCCAGGTAAAGGCCCAGTTCGTTGGCTCGCTTGCGGATCTTCTCGGTCTTTTTGACAAACCGCTCCTGACCTTCTTTGAGCAGATCGAAATCGCCGCCCGACCAGAAACCCCATGGATATCCCGAGGCCAGTTCCCACCCGAACGCGACGCCCCAAAACATCGGCAGGATCTTGATTTTCAACTCCGCGGCCAGATCAAACAGACGCAGGATGTAATCCTCGGCCCATTGCTCGATGTCGGCGGGCGATTTCTTGGCCACATCCCCCGGAATAAAGGGACGAATCGACGGACTGCCGGTCCAGGCCGTGGTATGCACCCAGAACGGACAGTGACAGGAAATGCCGTCCAGCTTGAGCTCGGCCTGGGTAAAAGCGTCGGCGATTTCCGTGGCTTTCATCAAACCGCTGCCGGATTGAAGCATGAAATTGGATGGCTGCGCGCCGGCGGCCCCCGAGGTCTTGGCGTATTTCAGAAACTGCGCGAGCGACTTCGCGCCGTGTTGCGCGCCCTCAATGCTGGGATGGAAACAAGTCTGACCCATAATCGTTCCTTTTCGTTAGCGTTAGGTTTACATCAATGCCCCTGGGGCTGCCTTTTCGGTTCGCTTATCCCTGTCCGCCAGGATTGCCGGCGCCAGGCGACTGTCTCCCCTGCTTTGCCCGATTGGCAACGGTTTGAATCGCACCATGACAAAGCCCAAGCCCAGGGGTCAAGTAGAAGTCATGTCTAACCGGATCGGATGCCAAATGCAATCGGAAACGTGGTGAAAAGGAGGGCCGGGAATGTTTGCCCTTTCCCCCGCGTTTTGGGCCGAGGGTCAAGCGTCCTTGAGCTCCCAAACGGGATGTGAGAAGATCATGCCAACGGTCCAGGGCACGCAACGGCATCAGCAGCCTTCGAGGGCCTGGGGACATGAAAGACTTTATCATGCACACAAGTGATCTGGCCGGGATGAGCATCCTGATCCTGGATGATGAGGTGTTGGTGCGCAAACCCATCGCGGCAGCTCTGGAAAAACTGGGCGCCGATGTGACGGCGACCGATACGATTGCAGCAGCCCGGCAGTTGGCCGGGGAGTTGAACTTCGACCTGGTTCTGCTGGATGTTCACCTGCCCGATGGCCTGGGGACCGACCTGTTGCGAGACAAGGTCTTCCTCGAGAGCACCGGTGTGATTGTGATGACGGCGCATGGGGGAATTTCCGGCGCGGTTGAAGCCATGAAACTCGGGGCGGTGGACTACCTGGCCAAACCTCTGGAACCCGCCGAGTTGCTCTTGGTCATCGGCCGGGTCATGCGCACCCGTCAATCCGCCCGGATTCAGGAGCACCGGCGCGAGGATGAATTGCCTTCCGGCGAGCCCTTTTTCTTTGGCTCGGCGCTGGCGGGTCTGGAAACGCAACTGGACAAGATCCTGGCAGCCGATCGCCGTGTGCAAGCGCCTTTGCCTCCCGTGCTCATTTTGGGTGAGACCGGGACCGGCAAGACCACCATTGCCCGCTGGCTTCACCATCGAGGCCCGCGCACCCGACAAGCCCTGATCGAAGTGAATTGCTCGGCGTTGCCCGATACACTGGCTGAATCCGAGTTGTTTGGCCACGAACGCGGCGCGTTCACTGACGCCCGCTCGACCCGTATGGGCCTTTTCGAGGCCGCCAGCGGTGGCACGCTTTTCCTGGATGAGTTGCCCAGCCTCTCACCCGCTTTGCAGACGAAGGTGTTGACCGCCATCGAGGATCACAAAATCCGGCGCGTGGGCGGAAACAGGTCCATCGCAATCGATGTTCGAATTGTGGCGGCCACGAATTGCGATTTGATCCGCCAGGTCAATGAGGGCCGTTTTCGGCAAGACCTCTATCATCGGCTCGACCTGTTTCGAATCCAGATTCCTCCCCTGCGCGATCGGGGACAGGATATTATATCCCTGGCAGAATTGCTGCTCCGACGCCTTTGTCAGCGTCATCGTCTCCCTCTTAAACGGATCACTCCTCTTGGCCGCAAACGGCTCCTGGCTTATCACTGGCCCGGTAACGTTCGCGAACTGGCCCACGAACTCGAACGCGCGGTCGTCTTCTCCGACGGGTCCGACATCGACTTCGTGCATTTGGATATGGCTCCGTCCGAAACCAGTCCCACCAACAACGAAGACTGGTTCAACCCGCGTTTTCGCTTCCCGGCCGAAGGATTCCGGCTCGAAAACGCCATTAACCGCCTCATCGATCACGCCTTTCAGCAGACCAACCAGAATGTGTCCGCTGCCGCCCGAATCCTGGGCGTAACGAGAGACTACCTCCGATACCGGCTCGGCAATGCCGAGGACCAGAGCCGGGGTGAAAACGACAGCTTTGGGCCATAATACCCCATCTGAACTACCGAAGATGGGTGCATTCACCCATCTTACTAAGGGCCCGACGGGCTTTCCGAAGCGACATTAAAATGTATGTAGCTATCCAACAATATATTACGACTATAAATGAGAGAGTGGCACGTTGTCTGCAATAGATGGGATTCCAGAAGAGAGCGAAAAACCTGACAGCGAGTAACTGTGGGTCGATGGAACAAAGATTAAACCATAACATTTAAAGAGAGCATGAAAGCAATCAATAACCTCCTAACCGTAGCGGTGGTGGCGCTGGGCCTAGCCAGCGCCACCTGTTTAGCAGCCCAGCAAGGCGCATCCAGTGGCGGAAAACAAGGACAGTCAGAGGGGAGCCCCGGTGCGGGTGCCGGCAACGCTGGGGATCAAGGCGCGCAGAACGGTGGGGACCAGGGGCAGTCGGGAGAAGCCCCTGGGGCAAACGAAAATGCGGGAGGACAGGGCGAGGTGAACAGCGAGAACAAGGGGCGTCCGCCGGAGTTTGCGCGTCCGGCCCTTCCGGAAGACGTGAAGAAGTTATTCACCGATCTTGAAACCCAACGGAAGACTTTTACAGACACGCAGAAGGAACTCGCCAAACAAATGAAAGACGCCTCGGCGGAACAGCGTGAGGTCTTGCGCGACAAGATGAAGGAAAACCGCGAGACCTTCAAAGAGACCCAGCGCGCGTTGCGCGAGGATATCCGGGATCGTCTGGCTGAGATGCGGAAAGAATTTGCGAACAACCGCGATAAGGTGCTGGAGGAGGCCAAAGAGCAGGCCAAAGAGCGCAAAGGCAACCGCAAGGGCAGCGACTAGCACGCCCGACCGGCACTGAATGGGTGCTGATCGCGCCAAAGGTTTGGGGACCCAGAGCCGCAGGTGGTTATCGACAGCCACCTGCAGCTTCTTTTTGTTGAGGGTTCTCACTGCGGCGCATGGAAGCGCCAATCAGACGGTGGCGGTTTGGGACACCGAGGTGCAACTGCGGGAAGGCTTCGGCTACAAGGACAATCTGCTTTACGATCCCGAAGCGCGCGAGCACAGCTCCTTTTTCAGCACAGGCCTCGAGGCATCGCTCTCGCGGTTCAGCAATTCGGGCCACACCTTCCTCGCCATGATCGATGGCGAGGACATTCGCTATCCCTCCGGCGAGACCGTCGACAAGGAACAGACCCTGTTTGCCACCCTGCAATACCTGCATCATGGCGACGATTGGAAATGGGCGTGGAACGGAACCTACGTTTACCAGGATCAAATGTTCGACAGTTCAGCGACGGAAACCAATCTCAGCGCCGTGCGCGCCTTGGGGCATCTGATCGAGATGCGTCCATCTCTGACGCGATCCCTCGGGCCTCGACACCGGTTGGAACTGCAGCCGGTGGGCGCACGGCAGCTGCTCGAGGATCCCCTCGACGATTACTGGGAGGGCGGCGCCCAATTGACTTATGGCTGCGCCATATCCGCGGCAACGGATCTCGCCCTGGCCTACGAATACCTGGGACGCCCCTACGATGCCCGAGAAAAAACTGATGCCGACGGATTTTCAACCGGCGAAGACGGGTTGACGTTCCACGAACACGCGGCCAGTCTCGCCTGGCGTCGATACTGGGATGATCAACGCAAGTGGCGAACCCTCTCCAAAATCCGCTACGAGCGGAACCTGGACAATGCGGCGGGCTATTTTAACTACCATCGCTATCAATTCTCGCATGGAATGCGTTTCCGCCATCGAGCTTGGGAAGCCAGCCTCCAATTCCGGCTGAACTATTATGATTATGACCAGCAGACGGCCAGTTCCGACGATGACAGCCGGCGCCACAAGTTTACCTCCTCCGTTCATGCCCGGATTGAACGGCAATGGACAAAATGGCTCGGCAGTTTTCTGGATTACGAATACGAATCATCCATTTCCAACACAACCTTGGACGAGTATGGAGTCAACGTGATCAGCGCCGGGATGTCCCTCGAGTTCTGAGAGCCGGCATTCCCTCTGGCCACCGCCCGCAACCTGAGGCAGATTATGTGAACTGTCCCCAAGAGTATGACGACACGAATCGGCCATCCCCACATTGAACGGCAATCCCCGTGGCTGCCCCCGGCGGCTGTTGCATTAACGTTGCTCGTCCTCGCTGTGGCGTTGTTCCTGGTGGGCATCCAACTTCGAACCCGTCTTCAAGCCCAGATTCTCGCGCGAGACGCGGAAGTCATCAATGCCATCGCCGCACTCAAAGGGGTCGTGGACGAATCGGGTTTGGAACAAAGTGAGGACATCGAGGATCCACTTGATCACTTGGCGGGTGTCATCGAGGCTTCCGAGCGCCGCGATACGTTGCTGGTCCGGCTTTTCGATGCCGAGGGTCGGTTCATCACCGCTGTCCCCTTGGGCGCTACTGAAATCCAACTCTCTTCCTCGGATCTTGGACAGGTTCAATCCGGCGAACCCGTCAGTCGTTACCTGGGAGACACGGCTTTGGCCGATCACTTCTTAAGCTTGTCCACGAACGACTTGACATTCCCGGTCGACCGTATGCCCCTGGCTGAGGTTCTCATCCCCATTCGAGGTCGCGACCCACACTCTCTGCTGGGTGTGGCGCAAGTGATCCTGGACGGCCGGCGGTTGCGTCAGGAATACGCCACCTTGGATCGGGACCTGATCCGGCATGGCGGTCTGGTGTTCCTGGCATGCGCCACTTTACTCGTGCTCGTCCTCGGTTGGGCGTTCGGCCGTTTGGAGAAAACCCAGCGCCTGTTAAAGGAACGAACGGTTCGCTTGTTGCAGGCCAATCATGAACGGGTGTTGGCGGCCAAAACCTCCGCGCTGGGCAACGTGGCCGCTCATCTGATTCATGGGCTCAAGAATCCCCTGAGCGGCCTGCAGAACTTTGTCCATGCGGCGAGACAGGAACCTGCAGGGCTGGATCCCACGGAAGTGCGGGACGCGGCGGCGGCGGCCCATCGCATGCAAACCATGATCCAGGATGTTGTGCGGGTCATGCAGGAAGAGCAAACCGTCAGCCAATACGAAGTCACGTTCAACGAGCTGGCTGAAATCCTTCGGCCTCGGATGACGGCATTGGCCGCCCAGGCCAAGGTGACCTTCCGCACCCAGGTTACCGCCCGCGGTCAGTTCGACAATCGCAACGCCAATCTGGTTCTCCTGATCCTGGAGAACCTCATTCAAAACGCCATTCAAGCCAGTCCCCCGGAGGGCGAGGTCATCCTCTCGGTGCGTCACGAGGGAAACGGGGTGGCGTTTGTCGTGCGCGACGAAGGCCCGGGTTTGCCTTCGGAGATTGCGAAATCGCTCTTCCAGCCGGTGAAATCCACCCGCTCTGGCGGGAGCGGTCTCGGGCTGGCCATCAGCCACCAACTCGCCTTGCAACTGCCGGGCGAATTAAGCTTGCGCCATAGCGGCGCCGATGGTTGCGTTTTTATGCTTCATGTCCCCAGGGGATCGGCTTCGGTCCAGCCGTGTCCGGCCCCCGTCACGACCTTGCTCTTATGAAAACATCACCGAGCCTTTCTCTCCTCGGCCTTTTTCTCTCGATGATGGCAGCCTGCCTGTCGTCCCCGCGTGTTCACGCTTCTCCCTTGACGTGGTTGTGGGCCAGCCCGCAACCGAATGGAAATAACTGGGTTGATCTCATCCAAACCAACGGTTTTTACGTGGGGCTTGGCGGCCGTGGCCAGCTCAGTTCCAGCATGGATCTGCGCCTCTGGACTCCGCATGCCAGCGGGACCCCCCTTGCGCTGAGATCGGCCGCCTTTTTCGGCGACCGCGTGATCATCACCACCGAGCAAGGACACATCCTGCGCGCGGCGGCCTCGACGAACGGCCTCGGCGACTTCGATCTCATCGACTTGGGCACGCTGGATTGGCTCGAAGGCGTGGCTTCATCCGGCAGCCAAATCATGGCGGTGGGCGACAATGCGGCGATTTACACCAGCACGAATGGCGTGAACTGGACTCGGCAATCTCCGGGATTTACCCATTGGCTGCGGAGTGTGGCCTGGGCCAACAACCGATATGTCGCGGTCGGGGAATCCGGGTTGATTGCCACCAGTCCCAACGGGATAAACTGGACCAAACGTTCGAGCGGCACCGCCCAAAACCTCAACCGCGTGGCCTGGGTGGTAGACCGATTCTGGGCGGTCGGTGACGCCGGCACCGTCCTCAACAGCGAGGATGGCGCCTCGTGGTCCCCCATCAAAAGCGGCGCCACCAATGACCTCTATGCGGTCAGCGGCGATGGCTTGGTTCGCATCGTTGCGGGAGACCAGGAACTCCACCTGGGCAGGAAAAACTCCCAGCAATCGAACAACTACTCCTGGTCCAACCAACTCGCCGGATCGAACGCCCCCCCCTCGTGGCTGTATTACGCCTCGATCTTTGACGGCACCCGCTATCTCTTGACTGGCCAGACGGGCATGATCGTCCAAGGCGAGCCTGCAACAGACGGCCTGTCCTGGAGCCAACTGAGCGATTCGATCTATGCATGGCTTTGGGACCTGGTGGCTCTCGACGACCTGCTCGTGACTGTGGGAGACCGAGGCGCTATTGCGACGAGCCAGGATGGCGCCCACTGGGACTTCGAATCGGTTCCTGTTTCTCTCACCAACACCGTCTTCCTTGGGGTTGCGGGAGATCAGGAGATGCTAGTGGCCGTGGGCAGCCGTGGCAGCATAGCCGTGAGCCCGGCGTCGTTGACCAATATTGTGTTCACCAACAGCGTCGGAAACGTGGTGACCCAAGCGGTATCGACCTTGGGAATTGTCTGGGACGCGGTTGCCTCGCCCTCCACCAACGATCTTCAGGGGGTTTGCCTCGCCAACGGGCGATGGATTGTCGCAGGCGGGGCCGGGACACTTCTCAGCAGCCCGAATGGCTTCGATTGGACACCCCAGGAATCTCCCGTGT
Source organism: Verrucomicrobiota bacterium (assembly GCA_022709905.1). GTDB lineage: Bacteria > Verrucomicrobiota > Verrucomicrobiia > Limisphaerales > UBA1319 > JAKLHY01. Next base: position 33,268 of record JAKLHY010000052.1, read on the forward strand.
CGGTTTTTCTCTCGAGTGTGACCGCATGGCCTGGAGGCTGGGTCATTGTGGGTGACCAGGGAACCATCCTGACCAGCCCGAATGGTTTATCATGGCTGCCGGCGGCTTCAGGCGCCACTCACTGGCTTTACCGGGTGCGATTCCTGCGGGATCGCCTGATCGCTGTCGGAGAAAACGGCGCCATCCTCGTCAGCACAAACGGGATTTCCTGGAATAAAGCCCTTACACCGACTGTCCGATGGCTCAACGATGTGGCCTGGTTTGGCGGGCGTTTCTACGCCGCAGGCAGCCGCGGCACTCTGCTTAGCTCGGAAGATGCCCTCGTTTGGACGACAGAAGAACTGCCAACCGCGAAGTCGCTCTACGCCTTGGCGCCGTTTCATTGGCAGATGATTGCCGTTGGCATCGAAGGGATCGTGCTGCGCTCTCAAACCGCTCCCGTCCAACTCCTGGACTTCGATCCCGGCGAAGACGCTCATAATTTCCTTTTCTCCGGCCCGCCCGGCCAATGGTTCGCCTTCGGCCAATCCGATGATCTTCAATCCTGGATCGAAACCCGTTCCCTGCAATTCGAGGATAACACCGGCCTCATCATCACCCGGGTGCCGCCAACACCTGGGAAAAGCCAGGAATTCTATATGCCCAGGTGAATGGCGATTAGGAGAACCGCCCCCTCTTCCCGCTATTTCCCCTGCCTCTGCAATTCTCTCAACGGCCGATACCCGATTCGGATAATTCCCTTTTCCTGGATTACTTTTCGGATATCCGGATCATGAGTGAAGGTTTCAAATTCCTCGGAACGCGTTTTCCAACTGCCGGTGATGGCCTTGAGTTCTTCCGTGGGTTTTCCCGCATGGATATACAGCTCGGTCACTCCCGGTTTCAACTGGCTGAGGATATTCATCCAAAATTGCTTTACGCCCGCGCTCTCGGCTTTCAGTTCCTCATAAACAAAATGATCCGGAAAAACGATTCCTTTCCGACTCAACTGACTCCGCATTTCAGGATATCCAAAGCCGGCCAGAGTTTCCTGTGAAGCCATTCGCAATGGAAGACGAAACTCCAGCGCCAAGGCCACATACACCTCCATGAACTGCGGATTCAATTGCAGGGTGCCCATATGGGAATCCAGATGGGTCACATCGACACCCGCATCCAAGGTTTTCTTTATCTGCGCGCGCGCTTCCCATAACGCTTGTTCCGGCTTGGCATGCTCATACACCTCCTGGACGGATGGCCAGAGATAACCCTGGGGATCCAGGAGGCCCGAGACCTTGTCGCTGGGCGCCACGGAACCCCAGCGATAGGGTTTCCACTCGCAGGTGTGGCACAGGTGCACACCAAAATCCTTTTCGGGATGCGACCGCGCGTAGCTGGCCATTTCGTTGAACCATGGGCAAGGGGCCATCAGGGTGGCAGAGGTCATGAGCCCCTTTTCCAGGCACTCGATGGTCGCCTCATTGGCAGTATGACACATGCCGGCATCATCGCCATTGATGATCAACAAACGATCCTGGGCCTTATAGCCCAGTTTCTCCGCCAAGGTCAGGTTGGGGTTGGTTTCTGCCATGCCCGGTATCGACAGACAGCATAAAACAAAAAGGATGGGAAGGAGTTTCATCTTCTTTGAGAATGGTTCGGCGTTGTGCAACAACAATTTTGGCGCAATGAAGGACATCATCGGGTAGATCAATCGCTGTCTTCATATAGCAGCTATCCAGCCATATAGTCCATCTCAGACAGAATCATTGCGGCAAGAGAACACAGGGATCGCAAAGATAAGACAGCCTCAAGCGCATCCGAATTCCGCGACCGGAGCCAGCGGCCGCTGACGGTTGATTCGCCTCAGCGCGAATCGGCTCACACCGATTTCTCATGCGCCGGATGTATTGACCAGATCACCACCGCCGAGTCCGCTGCATCTGCGAAACATAAAAACGCAAGAAAGGGATTTGCGTGGATAATCCCCACAGGCCTCCGTTTTACCTTGATCGATGGGGTCCTGAGCAAAGGCGCCAGAATCCACTCGCGTAAAACCGACGAACAGCCGGGACTGACACAAAGTCTTACATGGGATTGACGGGAAACTTTACACTCTTCCACTTCCAGGAATAGAACACATACCATTATTTGCAAGTTACTTCCGAAATAGCCTGTCCCCCGAGAGCTGGTTTTTATGTCGGACGGGCTTACACTTTCAATAAATTTCTGTCGGTCTGGCCGAATTCAAAAAATCATCGTCAACGAGACCGCAATCCAGTCTTCCTTGTATAACAATGCATTATGAAGCCGGATGGGTATGGCGCCAGACCGGTGAACCGGATTGGTATAGCCTGTGCTGCCAAAACAACGGAAAGGATTACTATGAGCCAGATGTTTCATGGAAGGCGTGTTTTAACACTCATGATAGCTCTCACGCTGTTCGTAGCAGGGAGATCTGCGAGCCAAGGCGGATTAATGAACGGCAGTTTTGAAACGGGCGACTTGACCGGATGGACGGATGTTGGTGGCCACGCTTCAGTAGTTGCCTGTTATGTAGGGCCTTGGGATACTATTTGGAACCCGGTCGATGGCCAATACTTCGCTGTGGTGCCAAAAGGGGAAATTCTTCATCAGGATGTCACTTTGCTGCCAGGTGATCAGATCGGCGGTTCAGCTGGGGCCTATGGAGAAAACTTTTTAGAATGGTTCTTCGGTCTGGACACGCTGCACCGGGCTGAAGTCAATATACTGGATAACCTCGGGAGTGTAGTAGCAACGCCATTGCTTTTGGACAATCATGCTCAAGATCAGGAGGTCATTTCCTGGCAAGCTTGGAGTTGGACCGCAAGCGCGGGAGGAACCTACACGGTGGAGTTTAAGGCGGAGTCTACTGAGTTTGACCAGATCGGCTTCTTTGACGCCAATTGGTCAACTCAGGGTGTTCCAGAATCGATGGCCACACTCATTTTAGGTCCAGTGATTGTGGGCTTGTTCGGGATACGAAGATTCTTGCGATCGTAACAGTCGTTCGGGAATGATGCTGGCGTGTTCCGCTTCACAACAATGCGGCAGAGATTCGTCGTGATCAAGGGGAAGTGGTTATTTGTCTCCTGTCCTCTGACGGGTTAGCGAGGGTCGGGAGCTACCAAAACTCGATAGAAGCGGCGGGATTGGATTTCTACTGCGGGATCCTGGATGCGAAACGGCTCCGAGGGTGCATTGGTAAGCAGCAATTCCCACCATTTGATCAAATCATGGGAGGCCTCAATGACATGAGGTTTCCCCGTGATTTCCTGGAGCCAGAATTCCAGAGTCCGATGATCGACTAGGCGTATGTCATACAAGCGCAATGAACAGGTCAAGCCGGGCGCCCCCATGTCGCTGATCGATTGATTCATGCTCAAGTCGTCATCGCCTCGTGTAAAACGACGCCATAATGGTTCTTTTGGATCCGGCAGTTTCGGACCGAACTCTCGCGGCTGGAAGACGGGGGTAAACTCGGAAGTGATCCAATCGTGCAACAAGCAAGTTACGGTTGCTGTGAGGATCGGGGATTGCCCCAAGTTCGGAGGCAGGGGAAAAGAAAAATGGGCATAACCACTTTCGTCGGTCTGCACATTCTGGAGTGCGCCGATATAGTGCTGCCCCTCGCCACATTCCGATGGGTTTGCCTCGTCCGGCAGAAAAACCACTGACCCCCTGGATTTCAATCCCATGACTGCCGTTGCTTCACAACAAAGGTGGCGCCAGGACACCGGCAAACGAATAAGAACAAACCGAGCAGCAACCTGATTCGTAATCTCATGATGAGGTCTTCGCCGCGGGCATGAGAGCGGCGTAGAATTCGGGACGACCTGTCTTGAACAGACCGCCGCCCATAGTTTTCTCATGGCCTCTTGTCCTCCTTTTGTTTAAAGCCGGAGTCTATTCTTCGGGCGCGTGTTCGCGCCGGTAACGCCGCGGGGATACCCCCAGGATTTTGCGGAACTGGCGGGTGAAATAGTTGCTGTCCTCGAAACCCACTTTGAAGGCGATTTCGGTGACGCTGTCGGTGGAGTGCCGCAGGAGGCTGGCCGCTCGGTTGATGCGGAGCTGAATCAGATAGGCGACCGGCGTGCGGTCTGTCGCGGCCCGGAAGGCCCGGATGAAACTGCGTTTGGACATTTCGGCGCGGTTGGCCATTTCATCCAGATTGATCGGTTCAGCCAGGTGGGTTTCCAGGTGGCTGATGGTCTGGGCCAATCGCAGCAGGGCGCGCGAATCGGGGTGCCGGCTGCGGCCGTAACAGCGGGCCAGGTAACCGATCATCTGCATGAACAAGGCGGTCGCCAGAAAACCAAAGCCCGGCGCTCGCCCTTGGAGTTCCTTGTCCAATTGATCGACCAGTCCGAGCACCATGGCCAGTTCCTGAGGCGTCAGATGGAGGCGGCTGTTAAACTGATGACGCTGCCGCCAGGCGGGTTCGAGGGTAAACAGCGCATGGAATCCCGGCAGGGCGCCGAGGTCGACCATCTCCATCTTCAGCTGGCGCGGCTGGAACAGGATATTGATCAGGTGCAGGTCCGCCAGACTCTGGTAACTATGCGGCCGGTGTCCGCTGATCACAAAGACATCTCCGGCGGCCAAGGGCCATGATTCGTCGCCGGTCACATGCCATCCCCGGCCGCTCGTGATAATCACCAACTCGGAAAACTCGTGCGTATGAATGCCGAACGGCTCCTGGGGATCCCGACGCTCGACGGCGATGGGAAATCCATCGGGCCGAAACCAGTCCGCCGATTTCAGGAGTCGAATCATACGTCAAAAGCCGCCCTGCGTTGCGTAGCCCGCGAGAAACGGCTGCTGGCAATTTAATCCAGCTTTATGGCAACATCGTCAAGGACACAGTAAAACGGCCTCCCTATGATCCGGGCCGTAACATCACCGAAAGCATCGATATGACCGGAAAAACCAGCATTGAACGCGCCTATCAACTGGCCAAAGAACGCTTTGCCAGCCAGGGCGTGAACACCGACAACGTCCTCAAGCGCCTCGCCCGTGTTTCCGTTTCCCTGCATTGCTGGCAGGGCGACGATGTTGGCGGCTTCGAAAACCTGGGGAGCGAGCTGGGGGGAGGGCTGGCGGTCACCGGCAATTACCCGGGCAAAGCCCGCACGCCCGGCGAGCTCCGCGCCGATTTCGAAAAGGCGATTTCGCTGATTCCGGGCCGGCATCGGCTCAATCTGCATGCCTGCTATGCCGAAATGACTGGTCCCAAGGTGGACCGCGATGAGCTTCAGCCGGAGCATTTCAAAAACTGGATCGCTTGGGCAAAGAGCCGGCGGCTGGGATTGGACTTCAACCAGACTTACTTTGCCCACGCCAAGGCCTCCTCAGGCCTGACGCTTTCGCATCCGGATCGGGCGATCCGAACATTCTGGATCGAGCACGGCATTCGTTGCCGGGAGATCGGGGCGGCGTTTGGCAAGGCTCTCGGGAAATCGTGTCTGACGAACCTCTGGATTCCGGACGGCATGAAGGATAATCCGGCCGATCGAAAGGCTTACCGCGGACGATTGCTCGAGTCCCTGGATGCCGTGTTCGCCAAGAAAATCGATCCCAAGCTCAACGTCGATTCCGTCGAAGGCAAGCTCTTTGGGATTGGCTCGGAATGTTATGTGGTGGGCTCGCACGAATTCTATCTGGGCTACGCCATTACCCGAAAGAAACTATTGACGATCGACACCGGCCATTATCATCCCACGGAATCGCCGGCCGACAAAATCTCCGCGGTATTTGCCTATCTGCCGGAGATCGCCCTTCATGTCAGCCGCGGCGTGCGATGGGACAGCGATCATGTCGTGACCTTGTCCGATGAGCTGCAGGCGTTGGCGCAGGAGTTGGTCTGGGGCGATTACCTCGAGCGAACCCGCATTGGCCTCGATTACTTCGATGCCAGCATCAACCGGGTGGCGGCCTGGGTGATCGGCGCCCGCAACATGCTCAAAGCCCTGTTGATGGCCCTGGCGGCGCCTGCTGCCACCATTCGTCAAGCGGAAATCGAGGGCGATTACACGAGCCGCCTGGCCTTGCAGGAAGAGATGAAGACGCTCCCGTTTGGCGCGGTCTGGGATTTCTACTGTCATCAGGCGGGTGTGCCGGCGGGGGAATCCTGGCTGGGCGAAGTCAAGCGTCATGAAAAAGAGGTGTTGAGCCAAAGGGCTTAGGGATTGCGCCAGGTGTTTCCGTCAAACGTATGAGTCCGAATCCTTTTCTTGGCGTCTTCCTTCACTGGATGGGCGGTTTGGCCTCGGGCAGTTTTTACGTGCCGTATCGGGGCGTCAAAAAGTGGTCCTGGGAAACCTACTGGCTGGTGGGCGGTTTTTTCTCGTGGATCATCATGCCCTGGTTGCTGGCATCGTTCATGACCTGCGACTTGCCCGGCGTGCTTCGCCAGCAATCCCTGGGCACTCTCTGGTGGACCTATTTCTTTGGAGCAATGTGGGGTTTGGGGGGGCTGACCTTTGGGCTCACCATGCGGTATCTGGGCATGTCCTTGGGGATGGGCGTCGCCCTCGGGTATTGCGCGGCCTTTGGAACCCTCGTGCCGCCCTTTGCCAAAAGCCTGTTCCGCGATATCCCCGTCGAGATGAGCCTGGGCGACATTGCCCGGACGACTCCCGGAATGATCACGCTGGGGGGAGTGGCGGTCTGCCTGTTGGGCATCCTGGTCGCCGCCATGGCCGGCCTGACCAAGGAACGGGAAATGCCGGAGGCCGAGAAACGCAAGGCGATCGCGGAATTCAGCTTCAGCAAGGGCATTCTCGTGGCCACATTTTCCGGCATCATGAGCGCCTGCTTTTCGTTTGGGTTGACAGCGGGCGCGCCCATTGCCGAGGCCTCGTTGAAGGCTGGAACGACCGAGATCTGGTCGGGCTTGCCCAAGCTCGTGGTGGTCCTGCTGGGCGGGTTCACGACCAATTTCATCTGGTGCGTTCTTCTGAATATCCGGAATGGAACTGGATATCAGTATTTCGCCCGCACAGTGAAACCGGAGCACGCCAACCATAGCGGCGCCGGCGGGAGCGAGCACAGCCCGGCCGGAGAAGGCGCGAGGAATGCGTCGGCCGCCGATCTTCGGGTGCCGATGGCGGCCAATTACGCGTTTTCGGCCCTGGCGGGAATCACGTGGTACCTGCAATTCTTCTTCTATACCATGGGAGAGACGCAAATGGGCAAGTTCGGCTTCGCGAGCTGGACCCTGCACATGGCGAGCATCATCATCTTCAGCACCATGTGGGGCTGGATTTTCCATGAATGGAAAGGCTCGAGCAAGAAAGCTCACAGCCTGATTGCCGCCGGCATCGCCACCCTGATCCTGTCTACCGTCGTCATCGGCTTTGGCACATGGCTGAAGGGACAGGCCGCCATCGGACCTTGACCACAACGGATTCGACAACGCGGCCGGTTCCCGCTAGGCTCTCAGCCGATCCACCACCATGAATACGGCCGAGCGTCACGAACCCGTCAACGAATACGAACGCGAACCGGTGCCGCCCCATGCCTGGCTGGGGCTGAAGAGTTTCCTCGGTCAATACGCGGGCGAGCACGTGGCCGGGACCGAACTCATGATCGGCCCGCTATTTATTGCGGCAGGCGTGAGCGCGATGGATCTGATCGGGGGCCTTCTGCTGGGCAATTTTCTGGCGGTGCTGAGCTGGGTTTTTCTCACCGCGCCTATTGCTACGCGGGCCCGTTTGACCCTCTATTTTCAGCTGGAAAAAATCTGCGGCTCCCGATTGGTTCGGCTCTACAATCTGGCCAATGGTATCATGTTCTGCATCCTGGCCGGCGCGATGGTCACAGTATCGGCCACGGCGCTGGGAGTGTGGTTCAAGTTTCCCATGCCCGGTCTGAACGATCTTTATCCCAACAGCATGGGCTGGGTGCTGGCGGTATTGGCGATGGGAACCCTGTTTTCGCTGGTGGCCGCCTACGGCTATCGTTTCCTGGCCCGATTTGCCAACCTGGCAGCGCCTTGGATGATTGTTGTCTTCGCGGCTTTTGGGATTATCGGTTTACGCCAGCTGGGGATGACGTCGATTGGAGATTTCTGGGCCACCGCGGAAACCGTGATTTGGAAGGGGGGCGAGCCACTGGCGGGCCAGGTGAAATTCACCTTCTGGCACGTGACCTTTTTCGCCTGGTTCTGCAACATGGCCGTGCACATTGGAATGGCGGATCTGTCGGTCTTTCGTTATGCCCGGAAAGCGTGGTATGGGATCGCCTCGGCGGCCGGGATGTATATCGGCCACTTCATGGCCTGGCTATCGGCCTCCATCCTCTATGCCCTCCAGTTGCGACAGGATCCCGCCCATGTGGATGTTCTGCCGGGGCCGATGGCCTACAGCGCCTGCGGGCTAGCGGGATTGCTGTGCGTGATCGTGGCCGGCTGGACCACGGCGAATCCCACAATCTACCGGGCGGGTCTGGCCTTCCAGGCCATCGTTCCGAGGTCCTCCCGTTTCCGCGTGACCCTCCTCACCGGAGCGGTCGCCACTTTGGCAGGCATGTTCCCGGCTATTGCCATGAAGTTGCTCAATTTCGTCGCCCTCTACGGCATGATCCTGATGCCGATGGGGGCGGTTGTCTTTGTGGATTTCTGGCTGTTACAGCGTCTGGGACTCCAGCCCAACTACGCGGAACGCTCCGGAAGCACGTTCAATTGGGCGGCCGGTCTGACTTGGTTCGTCACGCTGGGGGTTTGCACCGCCCTGGTCTTGGACGGTCACACTCAGATCTTCTTTGTCAGCCTGCCGGGCTGGTTCGTCGCCGCTATTCTTTACGTGGTCCTGAGCAAAATCTGCCAACGTCCGTTGGCTTGTCCCAAAGCGGTTCACTCCATGGCACCATGAAACACGTGGCCCAACTGATTTCGGGTCTGGCTTTGGCCGGCACCTTGCTGCCGTCCCTGCTGTTCTTCGCCGATCGCATCACGTTGCCGCAGGTTCAATTTTGGATGGTCATAGCGACCATAGCGTGGTTTGCCTCGAGTTCCCTTTGGATGGAGCGCCCGGCCGGCAAATGATCGGCCCGGCCAGGGAGCCTCGGGATGGATCACGCTGGGCAAAGCTCGAAAACCATGGCACTCTAACCGGAAGTTATTATGGCAACACAATGTTATCTGGGTATTGATCTGGGCGCCGAAAGCGGCCGTGTCATGGCCGGTTTATGGAACGGAAAAACCCTCCTCCTGGAGGAAGTCCATCGTTTTCCCAACGGCCCTGTTCTGATCGGCGATTCCATGCGCTGGGACGTTCTGCGATTGTGGAACGAGATCCAAAACGGCCTCGCCCTGGCTGGAAAAAAGTACGGGAAAAAAGTCGTTTCGGTGGGCGCCGACACGTGGGGCGTCGATTACGTCCTGCTCGATAAAAAGAACGAAATCCTGGGCCAGCCTTACCATTATCGAGATGCCCGCACCAACGGCATCATGGAAAAGGCCTTTAAAAAAGTTCCCCGGGCCGAAATTTTTGCCCAGACCGGCCTGCAGTTCATGCAGCTGAACACCCTGTTTCAGCTCCTGGCTATGAAGCGCGACCATCCCAACCTGCTCGAGGCCGCGGACCGGCTCCTGTTCATGCCCGATTTCCTGCACTGGTGTCTGTGTGGATCGCGCGTCGTCGAGTTCACCATCGCGTCCACCTCCCAGTGTCTGCACCCCATCCGGCGCAACTGGGCCAACGATCTGTTAAAGGAATTCGAGCTGCCCACCTCCCTCTTCCCCAAGATTATTCCCCCGGGCACCGAACTGGGCGAACTGCGGCCGTCGATCATGGAACGATCGGGTCTGGGGCCCGTGAAGGTCGTCGCGCCCCCCACCCATGACACCGCCTCCGCGGTGGCCGGCGTGCCCACGGCCAACACCGGAACGGCCAATTGGGCTTATCTCAGTTCCGGCACCTGGTCGCTCATGGGCGTCGAGGTCCGCAAGGCCTCCCTCTCGGATCGCACCCTCGAATACAACCTCACCAACGAAGGAGGAGTGGACAACACCTATCGCCTGTTGAAGAACATCATGGGTCTCTGGCTGATTCAACAGTCCAAACGCGCCTTTGACGCCGCCGGGCAGTCTTTGACCTATCCCGAACTCGAGGCCCGGGCGGCCAACTCTCCCGGCTTGCGCTCGCTTGTGAATCCCGATGACGCCCGATTCCTGAACCCAACCAACATGCCCCAGGCCATCCAGGCGTTCTGCCGTGAAACCCGGCAGCCGGTGCCGCGCACCGAAGGCGAGATTGTTCGGTGCGCCACAGACAGTCTGGCCCTCAAGTATCGCAAGGTCTTGGGATGGCTGGAGGAACTGACCGGCAACCGAATCGAGGTCATCCATATCGTGGGCGGTGGATCGAAGAACCTTCTCTTGAATCAAATGACCGCCAACGCCTGCCAACGCCCGGTTGTCGCCGGCCCGGTCGAAGCCACCGTCCTGGGCAACCTCATGGTCCAGGTCCGGGCCGCCGGCGAGATTGGTTCGCTGGCCGAGATGCGACAGGCCATCCGCGCCTCGAGCGAGCTGGTGACTTTTCCCCCGAAAGATTCATCCGTATGGGACCAGGCGGCGGAGCGTTTTGACGCCCTCTGAGTTTTGCGCGTTGACATGAGCACGCGCTTTTTCACCAACCTGGGCGAACAAACACTGTTCCGGAAATTTCAGGGTGTCTGCCGAAGCAATCCGGATATCGAACGCTTCGATGCTCTTGTTGGCTATTTACGGTCATCCGGCTATTTCGCCCTTCGCCCTTACCTCGAAGAAGTCCCCCACATCCGCATCTTGGTCGGGATTAATGTGGACGCCATCATGGCCGACTACCACCGGCGCGGCCTGCTCTTCCTGGCGGACTCAAAGAAAGCCCTCCATGAATTTCGAGACTCGCTGCGCAAGGACATTCAAGGCGCGGCATACAGACACGATGTGGAAATGGGCGTCTTGCAGTTCGTGGATGATGTGGTCTCAAGAAAGATCCAGCTGCGTGCACACCCAACTAAACGCCTTCATGCCAAGCTCTACATCTTTCGGCCCAAAGGATTCAATGAGCACAAGCCTGGCGCCGTCATCACCGGTTCCTCCAATCTGACCGGCGCTGGCATCGGCGTGGACGAGAACAGCCGCAACTACGAGTTCAACGTCCTGCTCCACGATTTCGACGATGTTGCCTATGCCACGGATGAGTTTGAGCGCCTCTGGAAGGAGTCAGTCGAAATCCTGCCCAAATACTTGCAGGAAGTCCGCGACACCACCTACTTGGCGGCCACAGTCTCCCCTTACGAGCTCTATTTCAAATTGCTCCTGGAGTACTTTGGCCAGAGTGTTGAATACGACCCGAACGCCATTACCGACATGCCGCAAGGATTCAAGCGGTTGTCCTACCAGATAGACGCCGTCACTAGCGGCTTTCGTTTGCTGGAGAAGCACGGCGGCTTTTTCCTGGCCGACGTGGTAGGCTTGGGGAAGACCATCATCGCCACGCTCATCGCCAAGAAATTCTTTTTCCATAACGGCTTTCCGGAGCACCGGTCCCACACGCTCATTGTGGTTCCCCCCGCCCTAGAGGATAGCTGGCGCGAAACCACCGAAGCCTTCCGACTCGACAACTGCGACCTCATCACAAACGGCAGTTTGCACAAGGTCAAGCGCCCGGGAAAATACGACTTGGTGATCGTGGACGAGGCCCACAAGTTCCGCAACGATACGGCGGAGGCGTTTGATGAACTGCAGCGAATCTGCAAATCGCCAACCCAGCGCCTGCTTCCCGACGGCACCCGCGCCTCCAAGAAAGTCATCCTGGTCAGCGCCACGCCGCTGAACAACCGCCCTGAGGACATTCGTAACCTCATCTCCCTGTTTCAGGATTTGAAGGATTCCACCCTCAGCGTGGCTAACCTTCAACGCTTCTTTGCTCAGCGCGAGAAGGATTACCGTCAGGCCCACACTCATCCCGATGTTGAGCAGGCCCGCAAACAGGTCAAGGCCATCTATGAGCTGATCCGCACCAAGGTCATTTCCGAGGTCATTGTCCGCCGAACGCGCAGCGACCTGGTCGAGCACGACGACTATCGCCTCGACCTCGAGCAGCAGGGCGTTATTTTCCCAGAGATCAAACCCCCGCGGAAAATCCTGTACCAGCTTTCCCCGGCGCTGGAGGATCTATACGATCGCACGGTCCGTCTGTTGTCCCAGACGGACGGCTCCGGTCTTACCTACAACCGCTATCGCGCCATTGGCTTCCTGAAGCCGGATAAAAAGCGCAAATACGCCAACGCGGACCGCATTTCCGCCCAGTTGGCGTTCATCATGCGCACGTTGCTGATCAAGCGCCTGGACAGCAGCTTCTACGCCTTCAAGCGGTCGCTCGCCCGATTCCGCGACGCAACCAGTGTCATGCGGGACATGTTTGCGCGCGGCACGGTCTACATCGCTCCTAATCTCAACGTCACCGAGTTCCTCATGGAAGGCAGGGAGGAGGAGCTCATCGCCAAAATCGCAGAGCGTCAGCCCACCGATCCCACAATCGAGATTTGCACGCCAGCCGATTTCGAGGTTGGCTTTATCGAGGGCTTGGAGCAGGACTGGCAGAAACTGGATGACTTCTGCCGGGACTGGGACAAGGTCGAGGAAGACCCCAAGCTGGACGAGTTCCTTCGCTGTCTGAAGACCGAGCTTCAGGACCGCCAGGTCAACCATGAGGGCAAGAAGCTGGTGGTTTTCTCAGAGTCTAAGGAAACCACCGGATACCTCTTGGGCCGGCTGGCTCAGGCCGGTTACAGGCGTGTCCTCACCGTCAGTTCTGATAATCGCGCTGAGCGCATGCCTGTTGTCCGCGCCAATTTCGATGCCAACACCGACGACAAGGCCAACGACTACGACATCCTCATCTCTACCGAGGTTCTCGCCGAGGGTGTCAACCTTCATCGCGCTAACGTCATCGTGAACTATGACACGCCCTGGAACTCCACCCGCCTGATGCAGCGCATTGGGCGCGTCAACCGCATTGGCTGTGTCGCCCCGCACATTTACATCTACAATTTTTATCCCACCACCTGTGTGGATGACGACATCGAGCTGCGGAAGAAGGCCATCATGAAGCTTCAGGCTTTCCACACCGCTTTGGGTGAGGACAGCCAGATTTATTCGGAGACCGAGGAAGTGGACACCTTTGGCCTATTTGATCACTCACCCGAGGAAAAGGAACGGGATGAACGCCTGGCTCTTCTCATGGAGCTTCGCCAGTTCCGCCAGCAACACCCGGAGCAATTCCGCCGCATCAAGGGCCTTCCCTTGCGCGCCCGGGTTGGCCGGGTGGATTCCGGTCGCGCTGGCAGCACCGTCGCCTTCATCCGCAGTCAACGCCGCGACGGCTTCTACCGTATATCCAATAGCAGCCGACGTGAGGAGCCTCATACTCCAAATTCCCCACTCTCCACTCCGCAATCGGCATTAGAGGAGATCACCTTGCTTGAGGCTGCTCGCGAGTTTCGCGCCCCGGATCCCGCGGAGAAAGCCATACCGCTCCACACGGCGCACCATGATCACGTCAACGCTGCGCTGGATTCGTTCAAGGAATCCGTCACCAACGACACACTTCAGACCCAGACCGTGGACACGGCCCAAGGACCGAACGAACGCCGGGCTCTGCAATACCTGGATGGCTTTGTCAACCTGCCCTTTATCAATGAAGATGAGCGCCTTCTCATCCGCGCCGCCCAAACGGCCATCCGCCGCGCGCGGTTCCAGAATCTGCAGCGCCAGATCAATCAGCTCTATCGTTCCACCAAGACTGTGAAAATGAGACCTGGCGCGTTGGCAGACAAGCTTATGCAGATTCTCCGCACCTATCCCCTCGACGCCCTATCCGCCGAGAAACCAGGTTCTGAGGTCCAGTTGTGCCCGTTGGACACCACCCCGGAGATCATCATTTCCGAGTCCTTTGACCAGCCCCAGCCATGACCCACGATCAAATTCAGTCAATCCTGCATCAGGAGTACGACCGGCCGCGGTGGCTTCAGTTGCTTCGTGGAATCCTGCCCGGCACGGACGTTTTCTCCGCAGCCCAACCGGTCCCTTTCGTAATTCCCGGGGCACCCCCATCAAATCAGCTTGCCCGTGTCCGCCTCGGTGATGGCAAACAACTCGCCATTCTTGAGGTAAAGGTCACGGAGCGCATTGACCTGCTTCGCAACCGCGTCGGTCTCCGCAACCTGGTCGCCCGGTTCATTGACCAAGCCGAGTACCATGGCGTTCTGGCGGTCTTCCTTTCCCCGCAAAAGGACTACCGGTTCACCTTTGCCGCCCGCATGACCGAGTTCGATGCTGACGGCAACCTGGTTCGCCGTGAGACCACCCCGCGTCGCTACACCTACGTCCTGGGCCCCAACGAATCCTGTCGGACGGCCGCGGAGCGCTTTTCCAAGCTGGGCGACAAAGCCCACGGCGCCACTATCGCGGACGTCATTGAGGCGTTTTCCGTCGAAAAACTGAACAAGGAGTTCTTCGACGACTTCTCCAAAGCCTTCGACATGGTCAAGGATGAGATTCGCCAGCGCAAGCATTGGGAAGACCAGGCCGCCAAGGAGGAGGCGCAGACCCTCCTCAATCGGCTCCTGTTCCTGTATTTCGTCCAGCGAAAAGGCTGGCTCAACCGCCAGCGCGACTACCTGTTCCGGGGATTCAAGGGATTTGCCAATGATGCCCCTGCCAGAGCCACTTTCCTTGAGCGGTTCCTTCGTCCCCTCTTCACCAAACTCAGCACCGAGGGTCCCCAGGCGGACATTCCGGGCCACGATCTGCCATTCCTGAATGGCGGCCTGTTCAGTGATGAATACGGCGATGAGCAGCACGACGATGCCGTGCGCCGCCGCCACGAGATGGTTGTCACCAACGGTGTCTTCGCTCAGGTCTTCGAGAATCTCCTGGAGCGTTACAATTTCACCATCCAGGAAGACTCTCCCACCAGCTACGAGGTGGCCATCGACCCGGAAATGCTCGGTCAGATTTTCGAGGAGCTGATTCTCACCAGCGAAGACACCGAGACGGCCGGCAAATCCAAGCGTCACGACACTGGCAGCCACTACACGCGGCGGCCGATCGTACACTACCTGTGCCGTGACAGCCTGGCGGCCTGGCTGGAGGGTCAGCCCCCGTTCGCCGGGAAGCCCAACGCCCCCGAGCGCGTCCGCCAGCTTCTTGCCCTGGATGCCACGGAGGGCATTGACGAGGAGACCCGCGCCGCCCTAGCCCAGCTTCTTACCCCCGAGGAGGCGGTGGCCCTGCTGGACCGCATTTCTGACCTTCGCGCCTGTGACCCCGCTGTCGGCTCAGGCGCGTTCCCGATGGGCCTGCTGCATGAGTTGGTCAACATCACCCGCCTTTGCGCCACCCGTGCTGCCGGCAAGGACCCGGTGCTGGGTGACCGTTCATGGCTCTATAACACCAAGAAACGCATCATTGAGCGCGTCATCTACGGCGTGGACATCCAGCTTCAGGCCGTCGAAATCTGCAGGCTCCGCCTCTGGCTCAGTCTGATGGTGGATTACGAGATGAGCGTCGATCCTGAGAATTGTGAACCCAAGTCCTTTCAGAAAGCTATCAAGGAGATCGAACCGTTGCCGAACCTCGATTTTAAAATCCGCCGGGCCAACTCGCTCGTTGATTACATTCACGGCGAACGGATCGATCTGAGACAACTCTCGAACGAAACCGGAGCAGGCCTTGCCCTTTCGAAACTCAGTGGCGCCAAGCTCCAGTTCTTCAACGCCCGCACCGCCGCCTCCAAGCGTCAGCTTCGCCTCGACATCTATGACGCTCTCACCGAACTGGCCAAAATCGAACTCACCCGCGCCAGACTTGACGCCGCCGGGCTGGGTCTCGCGCTGGACGACCAGGCGTCTGCTCGCGTCGCCGAGATTGACCATGGCCTGAAGGAGATTGCTTTCATTAGCGCCCAGGTCCGGGATGCCCGTCGGATGCGGGCTCAGGCCCAGGAGCAGGCGCTGGAGCGCATCCGGTCCTGCTTCGACGACCCCGACAAGCCCACCTTCGTCTGGCAGCTCGACTTCGCCGAGGTGTTCCACCGCGAAGAGCATAAGGCCGGAGACGACCTTCTTCCGCCGAAAGAACCAGGCAAGAAGACCACATTCATAGCTCGGACCGGCTTCGATTTGGTCATCGGCAATCCCCCATTCATTCGTATCCAGGTGTTAACCAAGAGCAACCCGGAGCTGGCGGCCTATTACAAGCACCGCTACCAGGCCGCAGCCAAGGGTAACTACGACCTCTACGTTTGCTTTGTGGAACGAGGGTTGGAGCTGCTCCACCAAAACGGCCAGTTGGCCTTCATTCAGCCCCACAAGTTCTTCAACGCGCAGTATGGTGAACCACTTCGTGCCCTGCTCGCCAAGGGCAAACACATTCGGCACATCGTCCATTTCGGCGACCAGCAGATATTCCCCGGCGCGACGAATTACGTCTGTCTCTTGTTCCTTGCGAAAGTCGCCTCAAGCAAATGCCGATTCGTCAAAGTTGATGACCTTGCCGCATGGCTCGCCACTTACGCGGGAGTCGAAGGCGACGTGCCTGCGGAAAAAATTGGTGCATCCGATTGGAATTTCACCGTCGGCAAGGACGCTGGCCTGTTTGAGCGGCTTCAACAAATGCCAGTGAAATTGGGGGATGTAGCAGACGTTTTCGTTGGTCTTCAGACCAGTGCGGACGATGTCTTCATCATGAAGTACGTGTCCGAGACTGCGCGAACAATCATGCTTAAATCCAAGGCGTTAGGACGGGATTGGACGTTCGAGAAAGAACTGCTCCATCCCATCGTGAGCGGCACAGACGTTTCGCCCTACGCACCGCTTCCATCACGCCAATTCGTTCTCTTTCCTTACCAGGTTGAAAACGACCAAGCCGCGATAATTCCAATCAAGAAACTTTCTGATTCGTGGCCTCGAACCGCTGATTACCTGAAGGAAACCAAGCAACGACTTGAAGCACGTGAGAGCGGCAAGTTGAAAGGTACTTCAAAATGGCACGGATATATTTACCTGAAGAACATGACTCGACAGAATGTTCAGAAGGTTTGCGTTCCCCGTTTGGTCGAATATTTACACGCTGCGCCTGATTTCCACGGCACTCACTACCTTGACAACGTGGACGTTGGCGGCGTCACCTTCAAAGAGACGGCTGGCAAATACCGTCTCGGATACTTGCTTGCTCTGTTGAACTCATCCGTCTTGCGTTGGTATTTCCCCCATGTAGCAGCCCCATTCCGCGGCGGTTTTCGTTCAGCCAACAAGCAGTATCTTTCACTTGTGCCATTCCACCAGCTCGACATGAACAAACCGGTCGAGCGTCTCCACCACGATACGGTGGTGCACTTGGTTGATTGGCTAGTCTGGCTTAAGACGCAGCCAAGCGTGGCCGAGAGCACACGGGAGCATCCACGCGACCCACTCATCGCAGCGTATTTCGAGCTCTGGCTCAACGCCTTGGTTTACGAGCTTTTTTTCCCTGCCGAGCTCCACGCCGCCGGCCTACAATTCTTCGACCTCACCGCGCAGCACACCCTGCCGGCGTTGTCCGCCTGGAGTGAAATAACCGAGCGCCTGTCCAAAATCCGCGACCGCTACGAGCAGTTGAGCGCGGGCGGACACGCCCTTCGAGTCGCGCTGGAGACACTCCAAACACTGGACCTTGTGCGCATCATCGAGGGCAAGGCATGAGACTCACACAAATTCATCTCCGCGATTTCCGTGCGTTTCCTGGTGAATTTGAATTGAGACTACCGGGCGGTTGCAGCCTGTTGATCCACGGCGAGAACGGCAGCGGAAAGTCCTCGCTTGCCGGTGCGCTCAGAGACTTCATTGCCCTGGATCGCCCGCTACCACGACCCATTGCCCCACACGCCCACGCCTTCACCGACCCGGCTCATTGTCAGCCGCGCATTCAACTGGTTTTTGAGGATGGGCGGAATACTGACACGATTGCCTGGGAAACTTCCCGGCTGCATCCGTTGGAGCCAGATGATGGCCGAACGCCCGCATCTACGACTCCGGCCCAGCGCCAGGCGCTCGTGGACGTTGCGCGGCAGTCTGGCTTCTATGATTACCGCGTCCTTTTGCGCACTAGCTTTCGCTCGGGGGACGGCGATCTGGGCGAGCAGCTATTTCTCTTGTTCGTGGAAAACCTACTGAGCGGCTTCCCACTCGTGCGCGGCGGTGCGGAATTGGTGCGCGACCGGTGGGATGTTTTGAGGAAGACCTTCCCCGCGAGCCGCCACGACAAACGAATGCGAGAGGCGAATCGCGTTGCAGCGCCGTTGAACAGCGCTTTGCCTGGCTTCCTCGATCACACTCGGGTGGAAGCGAACCGCTTGTTGGCGGCGTATTTCCCCAACCAAAGGCTCGTGATTCGGGCGCTGACTACCCCCGGTTGCAGTTTTGCCAAGGCGACGAAGAAACTGACCGGTCAGAGAATTCTGCCGGAGATTGAATACAACGGTTGCCTCGTGGACGGCCACGAAGAGTTTTTAAACGAGGCACGCCTGACAGCGCTCGGCCTTTGCATGTTCCTCGCCGCTTTGAAACTGGCCGATTTCAATCCAGCCGCTTCCGACCCGCTGCGGTTGCTGGTGCTTGATGACGTCTTGATTGGTCTGGACCTGAGCAATCGGTTGCCGCTGCTCGAATGTTTGCGGGTCGAGTTCCCACATCACCAAACCATCCTGCTGACGTACGATGAGCTGTGGTTCAATATCGCCCGAGAGCACACGGCGCATTGGGGAACTTGGCGTTCGGCTCAAATGTTCGCCGAGGTGACTGGACCCGTAGCCCCGCCGATCCCAAGACTCAAGGACACCACCGACGACCTGACTGTCGCCAAGCGTTACCTCAATGCCAACGATCTGCGTTCGGCGGCGGTATACATCCGGGCAGCTTTTGAGAATAGGTTGCGAACGATTTGCGAAGACAAACACGTAAAGCTCGATTTCAAACAAGACCCAAAGAAGGTTTCCGCCGATGCCCTTTGGACCGCCATTCTGTCGCGGCAGAGAGAAATGGTTGCGCAAGGAAACACGTTTGTGGACCCGAACCTGGTTCCCAGAATCGAAGCCATTCGGTCTCAAGTGCTAAACCGCCTTGCTCACGACGGCGGCATCGGCTTGACCACTCCAGACGTCCAGGCTGCCATAACCACGATGCAGGCATTCCGGGCTTCCCGCATTCCCTTTAGTCCCTGAGGAACTCCCGCCATGCCCTTCCAAGCCTACCTACCTGTCGGATTCACTCACAGCTACGGAAGCAGGATGTCTGGGGAGTATGCGAAGACACTGGCGGTAGGCTTAGGCTCCGCGCACGTTCCAGTTGAGCCCCTGAAGCCCCCGCTCAATACAATCTGCCTTTGCAGCAATATCCTCCAAAATCATCATCCACGCCGTCTCGCCGATCATGCAAAAGATTAGTTTATGAGTTTTACACCACCTGCCGATGCCTTGATTCTTCAGGCATTTCCCCAAATCCAGGCCCTTGTCCCGCTCGACCAAGGCGGCTTCAAGGTCGTTTACCGCGCCCAAATCCAAGGCAAAGAGGAGGCGTTCAAGCTCATCCAGATTCCCAGCTCTGCCGGCGCTCCTGACCCCGAAGCCTTCAAGCATGAGGTGGTCGGCCGTGTCCGCCGTGAAGTCGCTGCCCTTGGCAAATGCCTTGGGCTGGAAATCGTCAAGCTGGGTTCGCTGCCGCTGTCCGAGGCGTCCATCGCCGGCGCTGATTACATTGCCTATTCAGAAGAATACCTTGACGGCACTGATCTCTGGAAACTGCTCAATTCCGGCATGGCAAAGCCATCGGAGGCGGAACTCAAACTCCTCTTTGGCACCTTGTTGAAGGCCATTCGGGAGTTGTGGGGTTTCGGCTACATTCACCGCGATATCAAGCCCTTGAACGTCATCAAACTAAAGACCGCTGAGCGCCAGTTTGTTCTCCTCGACCTGGGCATCGCCTATTCCATACAGGAAACTGCCCTGACCGCCTTTCCAAACTACCGGGACCCGGTAGCCACGTTCCGGTACCTGGCTCCCGAGTTCATGAATCAGAATTTCCGCGAGAACATTGACTACCGCAGTGATCTCTACACCGCCGCCATGACGGTTTTCGAGTACGCTGCCCAGCAGCACCCCTTGGCCGAAAACCGCGATGACCGCATGAAGACCATTTCCCGTGCCCTCTATCAGCAGCCGAAACTGCTGTCGACTTTGCGCCCAGACCTTTCCCCGGACTTTTCCCAGCTGATTGACCAAATGTTGAAGAAAAAACCGGCGTTGCGGCCCGCCAACCTCGCGTCACTAATCAGCCGCATGGAGGCCCACGTATGAAACTGTTCGCACAACACGGTGCCCAAGAGGGGGACAAAATCAATGAGGGCCTGTCGCGCGGGTTGTTGGACGGCGTCATCTACAGCCCCCGTGATGTGTCACTCGCCAATCTGTGTGCCAAGTTGGATTTCCTCGAACAAAACCATGCCACAGTCGAGCGCCTGGTTGATCCGCAATACTATTCCATCTTTCTGAATGCCACCCAGGAAGCCCGCTTGGGTTATCTTCTGGAGGATTATGGTGACTATTTTCAGCCCCGGCGACGTGGTCAGCTTGAGCGCGAAAACCAAATTCAGAAAGATTTGACCGCCGCCTTGACCTTCCAAGCCGGTCTGAAAGTCACGCGTCTGATTGCTCCGAACATTCTGATTCCCAACTCCCTTAACTCAATTGAGGCGGTCATTGCGAAAAACTTCATTCGCCTTGCGGCCTCTCAGCACCAGGCATTGGGTGATACTCGGCCACTCTTCGTGACGCTCGCTATTTCGAGAAACGCTTTAGGCGACAAACAGGATTTGGTGGAGTTTCTAAACGAAATTACCCTGCTCGATGATCCACCCCAGGGATTCTATGTCCTCATCTCGGCCCGCAACAGCGAGGCCCGCTCGGACATTTATAACATGGATGTGATTGCCAACTGGATGTTCATCAATCACGTCCTGACTCTCAACGGGTTTGAGGTTTTTAACGGCTACAGCGACATCCTCACGCCATTCCTTGGGGCAGCAGGAGGAGCGGCCGGGGCTCTGGGTTGGTGGTCTAACCTTCGCGCGTTCTCCCTCAACCGCTTTGCTCCCTCGCCGGGCGGCGGGCGCTTGCCCATCCAACGGTATATTTCGCAGGCCCTTCTGAATCGCATCACTTATTTTGAACTCGATCAACTCCGGGGTCTCCTGCCGGGCGTATTGAACAACCTGCCAACGGACAATCTCTATGACGCGACCAACGGTTCCGAGCCGCAGCGGAACTTGGAGGTCGTTCAATCTTGGGACGCGGTGAAGGCCCTCAACCAGTCGCTTGCCACGGGTGGACAAAGGCAGTCGCTGAACAAATGCCAGGAGGCTGTAGTCAAAGCAGAGGCGTTTTACGATACCATCCAGAACCAACCGATCCGCCTGGATTCAAAGTCCAACGCGGAACATCTCCAACCATTGGCCGAAGGCATCCGCCTATTTGAAAAACTTGCTGAGCTGGACTGACCGCGTCAGGGCGTCCAGAGCCTTTTCCCGCGCTTTGACGTTTCGGGCTCGTGAGTTGCCTGGCGTGAACAGCTTGCTGATTTTCTTGGACGCTTTGTGAAAGCTCCACAGCCCCACCCCCAGCCTTCGGAAGATGTCTATTTCTGCAAGCGCCAGCGCCGCCGTTTCGGGCGGGAGAACGAGAATCGCAACGTCGGCGAAATAGCTGTAGCGGTAGGTCTGAGAAATTCCCTTGCGCCAGTCGCTCAGCTTCATTTCAAACGCTGTAAGTTTCCGCCTGCCGAGTTCATGCTTTATTCTTTCAGCCGATATCGCCGTTCCATCATCGTCAGCCGCAGAACGCCGCCACGCCAGCCAGACGAAGTCGGCAATCCCATACCCCGACAAGGAAAACTCGCTCCCGCCAATTCCATGCGGGGCGACGGAGGCAATGTACGCCCTGGCAAAAGCGGACACAAAATTCGATTCGCCCCGCTTTCGGGCAACCTTTAGGGGCAGGTTCCGCCGGGGATGGCAAAGCCTAAAGTCGAACATGTGCGCTGTCTTCATCGATCCGGTAGCTGAATTTACCCAACGGTTCCACGCTAACCAACAAAAAAGTGGCATTCGACTTTTTGCCGCCTCGTTTCGCGACTTCACCGCTACATCCGAAGTTGTTCTCAAAAAAAGGCGCATGACCCCGTGGTCAGGCCGCCGGTACCGTGGCGGTGCAGTTGCCTTCAGCCCAGGCGTTGGCGCACTGGGCACCGTGGTAGTCACAGGCCGGGCCTGTTGCGCCCGCTGGAGGCGTTCCACGATCTCCTGCGCGGTCAGCGTGGCGGCAGGATTGTCGCAGAGCTGGTCTACGGGAGTAGAAACGGTCCTAAAAACTCCGGCCTTCATCTGATGCTCCAGATTGCTAAGGGTCACATCTCACAATTAGATTCTGCTGAAAAACAAATTGTATAATATAATAATATGAAGTGAGGACGGGCCAATCGATCGCGATCGACCGGCCG